>NZ_JBIBVF010000009.1:48289-253594 GCF_043080045.1 Streptomyces sp. NPDC015125 | reverse complement strand
CCCCCAACGGGAGGGGACGGGCCGGAGCGGGTGGGGTGCCGGACGTAAAGCGAAGCAGTCCGGCACCCCACCCGCGCAGGCCCGTCACCGCACCCCAACAGCCCCGCGCAGCGGACCCGCCCCGCGCAGCGGACCCGCCCGCCGCCAGGCGAAACGGCGGGAAAGCCAAAAACGGGGCCAAGCAAAGCGCAGCGGACCGGCGGGAAAGCCGAAAACGTGGGAGGGCCCCTACCCGGCCCCGCCCAGTTCGGCGTCGATGAGCTTGGCCCATTGCTCGACCACCCGGTCGCGACGGGCCGTGTCATCGGTCAGCAGGTTGGCGAGTCCCAGGCCCCGGGCCATGTCGAGCAGCCCCTGGACGGTTTCCCGTACGCCGGGCACCGCTTCGTCGGCGTCCAGCAGCGCCACCGCCGTACGGTGCGCCTCCCGGCCGACCCTGGCCTCCAGGGCGGTGACCCGCTCGCGTAGCTGCTCCTCGTCGGAGGCGGCCACCCACAGGTGCAGCGCGGCGCGGAACAGCGGCCCCGTGTAGAGGCCGACGAGCTCCTCGACGATGATCCAGGTGCGGGCGACGGAGCCGGCCGGCGGCAGGTTGTGGGCGACCGCCTTGACCGCGCCCTGGCGCTTTTCGGCGACATGTTCGACGGCCGCGGTGAAGAGGTCCTCGCGGGTGCGGAAGTGGTGCTGGGCGGCGCCCCGCGAGACGCCTGCGCGCTCGGCGACCACGGAGACCGTGCTGCCGCTCCAGCCCCGCTCGGCCAGACAGGAGACGGCGGCCTCCAGCAGTTTGAGGCGGGTGGCGCGGCTGCGTTCCTGCTGGGGCTGTTTGGGGCCGCGGGCCGGGGTCAGCGCGCCCATGCCGGGGCCCGCCGTTCCAGGAAGGCGGTCATGCCCTCGCGGGCCTCGGCGGAGCCGAAGAGCCGCGCGGACTGTTCGGCGAGCGCCTCGGTGTCGCGGTCGAAGGCGGCCAGCACCTCGGCGGTGACCAGCTTCTTCGACTCGGCCAGGCCCTGCGGTGAGCCCTTGCGCAGCCCGTCCAGTACGGGGGCGAGGCCGGTGTCGACATCGTCGGCCGCGAGGGTGACCAGGCCGATCCTGGCCGCCTCCGCCGCGCCGAACTTCTCGCCGGTCAGGTAGTAGCGGCCCGCGGCGCGCGGGTCCAGCCTCGGCAGCAGCGGCAGGGAGATGACGGCGGGGGCGAGGCCGAGGCGGGCCTCGGTGAACGCGAAGGTGGTGTCCGGGCCGGCCACGGAGATGTCGCAGGCGCCGAGCAGGCCGAGGCCCCCGGCCCGGACGTGCCCGGTGACCCGGGCGACGACCGGTTTGGGCAGCGCCACGAGGGCGCGCAGCAGCCGGGCCAGGCCCAACGGCCCGTCCGTTGCCGCGCCCGAGGTGGCCTCGGAGAGGTCCGCACCGGCGCAGAACGTGCCGCCGGTGTGGGTGAGCACGACGGCGCGGGTGGCGTCGTCGGCCGCGGCGTCCGCGAGTGCCTGGTGCAGTTCGGCCACCAGGCGGGCGGAGAGGGCGTTGCGGTTGTGCGGGGAGTCCAGGGTGAGGGTGGTGATGCCGTGCTCGTGGGAGCGCGGGACCAGGGTGGTGGCGGGTGCGTCGGTCATCGGGGCGTCGAGCTCCTTTCCCTGGCGCGCAGTTCGCGCCGCAGGATCTTTCCGGTGGTGGCGCGCGGCACGCTCTCCAGGAATTCCACGCGGCGCACTTTCTTGTAGGGGGCGACCTGGTCGGCAACGTACGCGATGACCTCGTCCTCGCTCAGGTGGGCCCCCCGCTGCCGGACCACGAACGCCTTGGGCACCTCGTTGCCGTCCGCGTCCACGACGCCGATGACCGCCGCGTCGGCGATGGCATCGTGCCCGAGCAGCAGCGCTTCGAGATCGGCGGGGGCGACCTGATAGCCCTTGTATTTGATCAACTCCTTGACGCGGTCGACGACATACAGCCAGCCGTCGTCGTCCGCCCGCCCGACGTCGCCGGTGTGCAGCCAGCCGTCGGGGTCGATCATCGCGTCGGTTTCGGCGGGCCGTCCCAGATAGCCCTTCATGACCTGCGGGCCGCGGATGAGGATCTCGCCGCTCTCCCCCGGCGGCACGTCCTCGCCGGTCTCCAGGGACACCAGGCGCATCTCGGTGTTGGGGATCAGCTTGCCGACGGCGCCGGGCGGCGGGTTCGGCGCGTCGAGGGGCACGACGTGGGTGCCGGGCGAGAGTTCGGTCATCCCGTAGGCCTGCAGGACCGGTGGCAGGCCGAGCCGCCGGGAGCAGGCCGCCGCCAGCTCGGCGTCCAGGGGCGCGGCGGCGGAGACGAGGTAGCGCAGGGAGGAGAGGTCGTAGTCGGCGACCAGGGGGTGTTTGGCGAGGGCGAGCACGATCGGGGGCGCGACGTAGACGGCCGTGATGCGGTGTTTCTCGATCGCGGCGAGGAACTGCCGCAGATCGAAGCGGGGCAGCACCACGACGGTGGCGCCGTTGCGCAGCGGGGCGTTCATCAGGGCGGTCAGCCCGTAGATGTGGAAGAAGGGCAGCACCGCCAGCACCCGGTCGTCCGGGCCGTTGGAGACCAGCGGGGTGAGCTGGGCGAGGTTGGTGGCGATGCTGCGGTGGGTGAGCATCACGCCCTTGGGGGTGCCGGTGGTGCCGGAGGAGTAGGGCAGGACGGCCAGGTCGTCGGCCGGGTCGAGGGTGACGGACGGTTCCGGGTCGGTGCAGGTGAGGAGGTCCTGGACCGAGCGGTGGCCCTCGGCCCGGTCGCAGACGAGGATCTCGGCGATGCCGCCGGCCTGCTGTGCGGCGGCGCGCGCGGTGTCCAGCAGGGCCGATACGGTCACGATCCAGCGGGCCCCGGAGTCTGCGAGCTGCTTGGCGAACTCGCCCTCGGTGGCGAGTGGATGGACGGTGGTGACCGCCGCTCCGCAGCGCGAGGCCGCGTAGAAGACGACGGGGAAGAGCACGCTGTTCGGGCTGTGCAGGGCCAGTACCTCGCCCTTGCGGACCCCGGCCGCGGTGAGGGCGGCCGCGAGCCGGCGGGTGACGTGGTCCAGCCGGTCGTAGCCGAGAGTGGTGCCGTCGAGGCCGTCGATCAGGGCGGGCCGGTCGCCGTACTCCGCCGCCCGCCCGAGGACGGCCTCGTGGATCGGCAGTTCTACGGGCGCGACGTCGGCGTACTCGCTGTGGAAGACGTGGAACACCATGCCGGGGCCTTTCCCTTCGACGGTGGGTACGGCGGGGCGGGGCGGCTACGGGTCCGCCCGGTCGGCCGGTCTGCGGCTGCCAGTCGGCCGGTCTGCGGCTGCCAGTCGGCCGGTCTGCGGCTGTCAGTCGGCCGGTCTGCGGCTGCCAGTCGGCCGGCACGGGCAGCATGGCGTGCTCAGTACGACTTGGGCAGCCCCAGTGACTGGTGCGAGATGAAGTTGAGGATCATTTCGCGGCTGACCGGGGCGATCCGTGCCACCCGGGCGGCGGTGACCAGGGAGGCGAGGCCGTACTCCTGGGTGAGGCCGTTGCCGCCGAGGGTGTGGACGGCCTGGTCGACGGCGTGGACCGCGGCCTCGGCCGCCGCGTACTTGGCCATGTTGGCGGCCTCGCCCGCGCCCATGTCGTCGCCCGCGTCGTAGAGGTGCGCCGCCTTCTGCATCATCAACCGGGCGAGTTCCAGCTCGATATGGGCCTGGGCGAGGGGGTGGGCGATGGCCTGGTGGGCGCCGATGGGCTCCTTCCACACCTGGCGGGTGCGGGCGTAGTCGAGGGCCCGGTCGAGGGCGTAGCGGCCCATTCCCAGGGCGAAGGCGGCGGTCATGATCCGCTCCGGGTTGAGGCCCGCGAAGAGCTGGAGGAGTCCGGCGTCCTCGTCGCCGACCAGCGCCTCGGCGGGCAGCCGGACCTCGTCCAGGGTCAGTTCGAACTGCTTCTCCGGGGCGGCCAGTTCCATGGCGATCGGGCTGCGGCCGAAGCCGGGGGTGTCGCGCGGGACGATGAACAGGCAGGGCTTGAGGCGGCCGGTGCGGGCGTCCTCGGTGCGGCCGACGATCAGGGTCGCATCGGCGATGTCGACGCCCGAGATGAAGACCTTGCGGCCGTTGAGGACCCAGTCCGTACCGTCCTTGCGGGCGGTGGTCGTGATGCGGTGCGAGTTGGACCCGGCGTCCGGCTCGGTGATGCCGAAGGCCATCTTGCGGGAGCCGTCGGCGAGGCCGGGCAGCCAGCTCCGCTTCTGCTCCTCGGTGCCGAACCGGGCGATGACCGTGCCGCAGATGGCGGGCGAGACGACCATCATCAGCAGCGGGCAGCCGGCCGCCCCCAGTTCCTCCAGGACGAGGGAGAGTTCGACGATGCCGCCGCCTCCCCCGCCGTACTCCTCGGGGAGGTTGACGCCGAGGTAGCCCAGCTTGGCGGCCTCCGCCCACAGTTCGTCGGTGTGCGTACCCTCGGCCACCACACGGGTGACGTAGTCGCGGCCGTAGCGCTTGCCGAGTGCGGCGACGGCGTCGCGCAGGGCGCGCTGTTCCTCGGTCTCGATCACAGGGTTGCTCATGGCACTGCTCATGACGGCTCCTTGTGTGCGGTGGGTGAGGCGAGTGAGGTGCGGGTGAGGTGTGGGTGGTGCGGGTGGTGCGGGTGGTGCGGGTGGTGCGCGTACGGAGGGAGGCGGGGGGGGACGGCGGGACGGGAGGCGGCCCGGGTCGCCTCGTCAGCCGGCGTTCGCCCCGGCCTCCTCGGTCGCGGCCTTCTCGGCCGCCGCGGCGGTCTCGGCCACGACGGCCAGCAGCGCCCCCACCTCGACCTGCTGTCCGGTGCGGACGGGCAGTGCGGTGAGGGTGCCGGCGGCCGGTGCGGTGATCTTGTGTTCCATCTTCATCGCCTCCAGCCACAGCAAGGACTGGCCCGCCTCGACCCGGTCGCCCTCGGCAAGGCCCTCCGCGATCCGTACGACCGTGCCGGGCATCGGCGCCAGCAGTGAGCCGGGCTCCGTACGGGCCGTGGGGTCGGGGAAGCGGGGCAGCACGGTGAAGGCGTAGGAGGCGGGTGCGGTGGTGCCCGCGCCGGGAGCGGGGGGCGCGTCGACGTGGACCCGGTCGCCGTAGCGGGCGACCGCGAACGGCCGTCGCAGGCCGTCGACTTCGAGCACCACCTCGTCCGGCCCCAGGGCGAGCAGCCGGACGCCCGGGAAGCCCTCGGCCGACAGCCCGTCCCGGCCGAGGCGGTAGCGGATTTCGTACGCGGTGCCGGTGCCGGTGCCACTGCCGGTGCCGGTGCCAGGGCCGGTGCCCGCGCAGGCGTAGGTCTTGGCCTGCGGTCCGGAGGGGACGTTGCGGAAGCCCCCGAAGCGGGAGCGGCCGTGGGCGTCGGCGAGGGCCGCGGCGAGCGCGAAGATGCCCGCCCCGCCGTCGGCGGCCTGGGTCAGCGCGGGCAGGTTGCGGTCGTAGAAGCCGGTGTCCAGCGCTGCGGGGTCGGTGAACTCCGGGTGGCGCAGGGAGCGTACGAGCAGGTCGCGGTTGGTGACCGGGCCGTGGATACGGGCCCGCTCCAGGGCGCCCGCGAGTTTCCTTACGGCCGCGTCCCGGCTGGGCGCCCAGGCGATGACCTTGGCGAGCATCGGGTCGTAGTGGACGCCGATGGTGTCGCCGCCGGTCACCCCGGAGTCCAGGCGGACGCCGTCGGGCAGCTCCAGGCGGTGCAGGGTGCCGGTCTGCGGCTGCCACCCGGCCGCCGGGTCCTCCGCGTACAGCCGCGCCTCCACGGCGTGCCCGTGCGGCCGCGGCGGCTCGGCGTCCAGGGGGCGGCCCTCGGCGATGCTCAGCTGGAGGGCGACCAGATCGAGGCCGTGGACCGCCTCGGTGACCGGGTGTTCGACCTGGAGGCGGGTGTTCATCTCCAGGAAGTGGGCCCGCCCGTCCGTGGAGACCAGGAATTCCACGGTGCCCGCGCCCCGGTAGCCGATGGCGCGGGCGGCCTGCTCCGCGGCCCGGTGGAGGGTGGTGCGCAGCTCGTCGGACAGTCCGGGGGCCGGGGCCTCCTCGATGACCTTCTGGTGGCGGCGCTGGAGGGAACAGTCGCGGGTACCGAGCGTCCAGACCGTCCCGTGCGCATCGGCGAGGATCTGCACCTCGACATGGCGCCCGCCCACCACATACGGCTCGACGAACACCTCCCCGTCCCCGAACGCGGACGCCGCCTCGGCTGCCGCCGCCTTCAACTCCCCTTCGAGCGCGGCCAGTTCGGTGACCACGCGCATACCGCGGCCGCCGCCGCCCGCCGCCGCCTTCACCAGCAGCGGCAGATCGGCCCCGGTGGCCTGTCCGGGGTCGACGGGGGCCAGCAGCGGTACCCCGGCGTCGGCCATCAGTTCCTTGGCCCGGGTCTTGGAGGCCATGGCCTCGATGGCCGCGGGTGGCGGTCCGATCCAGGCCAGGCCCGCTTCGGCCACCGCCGCGGCGAAGGCGGCGTTCTCGGAGAGGAAGCCATAGCCGGGGTGGACCGCGTCGGCGCCCGCGGACTGCGCGGCCCGCACCAGCAGATCGCCGCGCAGATAGGTGTCGGCCGGGGCGTCGCCCGGGAGCCGTACGGCGGTATCCGCCTCGCGGACGTGCGGGGCGCGCGCGTCCGCGTCCGAGTGCACGGCGACGGTGGAGATGCCCAGCTCGCGGCACGTGCGGAAGACCCGCCGGGCTATTTCGCCGCGGTTGGCGACAAGGAGGGAACGGATCACTTCTGCCTCACATCCGGAAGACGCCGAAGCCGCCCCGCGCGCCCTCGACCGGCGCGTTGTGGAGGGCGGACAGACACAGGCCGAGGACGGTCCGGGTGTCGCGCGGGTCGATGACACCGTCGTCGTAGAGCCGCCCCGACAGGAACATCGGCAGCGACTCCGACTCGATCTGCTGCTCGACCATGGCGCGCAGGCCGGCGTCCGCCTCGTCGTCGTAGGGCTGCCCCTTGGCCGCGGCCGAGGCGCGGGCGACGATCGAGAGCACGCCGGCCAGTTGCTGCGGTCCCATGACGGCCGACTTGGCGCTCGGCCAGGCGAACAGGAACCGGGGGTCGAAGGCGCGGCCGCACATGCCGTAGTGCCCGGCGCCGTACGAGGCGCCCATGAGGACGGACAGGTGCGGGACCTTCGAGTTCGACACCGCGTTGATCATCATCGCGCCGTGTTTGATGATGCCGCCCTGCTCGTACTCCTTGCCGACCATGTAGCCGGTGGTGTTGTGGAGGAAGAGGAGGGGGATGTCGCGCTGGTTGGCCAACTGGATGAACTGGGCGGCCTTCTGGGACTCCGCGCTGAAGAGCACGCCCTGGGCGTTGGCGAGGATGCCGACCGGGTAGCCGTGCAGCTCGGCCCAGCCGGTCGCCAGGCTCGGCCCGTAGAGCGGTTTGAACTCGTCGAAGTCCGAGCCGTCCACGATCCGGGCGATGACCTCGCGCGGGTCGAACGGTGCCTTGAGGTCGCCGGGGACGATGCCGAGCAGCTCCTCCTCGTCGTACGCGGGTGGCGCCGCGGGTCCCGGATCGGGCTGCGGCTTGCGCCAGTTGAGGCGGGCGACCACCCGCCGGGCCTGGCGCAGCGCGTCCGGCTCGTCCACCGCGAAGTAGTCCGCGAGCCCGGAGGTGCGGGCGTGCATCTCGGCGCCGCCCAGCGACTCGTCGTCGCTCTCCTCGCCGGTCGCCATCTTCACCAGCGGCGGCCCGCCCAGGAACACCTTCGCGCGCTCCTTGACCATGATCACGTGGTCGGACATCCCCGGGACGTACGCGCCGCCCGCGGTCGAGTTGCCGAAGACCACGGCCACGGTCGGAATGCCGGCCGCGGACAGCCGGGTGAGGTCGCGGAACAGCGCCCCGCCCGGGATGAAGATCTCCTTCTGGCTGGGCAGATCGGCGCCGCCGGATTCGACCAGCGAGATCACCGGCAGGCGGTTGGCGAAGGCGATCTCGTTGGCCCGCAGCGCCTTCTTCAGCGACCAGGGGTTGCTGGCGCCGCCGCGCACCGTCGGGTCGTTGGCGGTGATCAGGCACTCCACGCCCTCGACGGTGCCGATACCGGTGACCACCGAGGCACCGACCTGGTAGTCGCTGCCCCAGGCCGCGAGCGGCGACAGCTCCAGGAACGGCGTATCGGGGTCGACGAGCAGCTCGATCCGCTCCCGGGCGAGCAGCTTGCCGCGCTTGCGGTGCCGGGCAACGTACTTCTCCCCGCCGCCCGCGGTCGCCTTGGCATGTTCGGCCTCGACCTCCGCGAGCTTCGCGAGCATCGCCTCCCGGCGCTCCGCGTACTCGGCGCCCGCCGTATCGAGCCCGGTTGCGAGCACGGTCAAAACAACACCTCCGGTATGTCCATGTGCCGCGCACGCAGCCACTCCCCCACGGCCTTGGCCTGCGGATCGAACCGGGCCTGGGCCGCGACGCCCTCGCCGAGCAGCCCGTCGACGACGAAGTTGAGCGCGCGCAGATTCGGCAGTACGTGCCGGTCGACCGGCAGGTCGGCGGTCTCGGGGAGCAGGTGCCGGAACCGCTCGACGGTCAGCTCGTGCGCCAGCCAGCGCCAGGCCTGGTCGGTCCGGGCCCACACCCCGACATTCGCCGAGCCGCCCTTGTCGCCGCTGCGGGCACCGGCGACCCGGCCGAGCGGCCCGCGCCGGGTGGCCCCGGCGGGCAGCGGCTCGGGGAGCTCCGCATCGGGCGGTCTTCTCACCTCCCGTGTATCGGAGGCGGGTCGGATGCCGATCCGGGTGCCGTCCGCCAGTACGGCCGCATGCGGCACCTCGGCCGCGTCCACCGCCACCGCCTCGAAGACCCCGTACGGGGTGCCCTTACCGGGCGGCGCGGTGACGTGGAAGCCGGGGTAACTGGCCAGCGCCAGTTCGACGGCGGCGCCGCTGACCACCCGTCCCACCGCGTCCTGGTCGGCGTCCCGCACCACCAGCCGCAGCAGCGCGCTCGCCTCCTCCTGGACCTCCGCGTCGTCGTGGTCGGTGCGGGCCAGCGTCCAGCGCACCTCGGCCGGCCGGTTGCCCGCCGCGTCGAAGGCCGCCTCCATCTGCCGGCGGACCAGCACGGCCTTGGCCGTCACGTCCAGCCCGGTCAGGACGAAGGTGACCTCGTTGCGCCAGCCGCCGAGGCGGGTCAGCCCGGTCTTGAGGGTCGGCGGCGGCGCCTCGCCGCGCACCCCGCTGATCCGCACCCGGTCCGGCCCGTCCTCCGCCAGCCGTACGGTGTCCAGCCGCGCCGTCACATCGGGACCGGCATAGCGGGCGCCGGACGTCTCGTACAGCAGTTGGGCGGTGACCGTACCGGTGGTGACCGCGCCGCCGGTCCCCGGGTGCTTGGTGATCACCGAGCTGCCGTCGGCGGCGATCTCGGCGAGCGGGAAGCCGGGCCGCAGCAGGTCGTGGTCACCGAAGAAGGAGTAGTTGCCGCCCGTGGCCTGGGCGCCGCATTCGAGGACGTGCCCGGCGACCACCGCCCCGGCCAACTGGTCCAGCTCCTCGGGCCGCCAGCCGAAGTGCGCCTGGGCCGCGCCGCTGACCAGCGCGGCATCGGTGACCCGCCCGGTCACCACCACATCCGCACCGGCCCGCAGACACGCCGCGATCCCCCCGCCGCCCAGGTAGGCGTTGGCGGTCAGTACCCCTTCGCCCCACCCCCCGCGCGCCAGCAGATCATCGCCCTCCACATGCGCCACGCTCACGGACACCCCGACCTTGTCCGCCAACTCCCGTACGGCATCGGCGAGTCCGGCCGGATTCAGCCCACCCGCGTTGGCGACGATCCGCACCCCGCGCTCGACGGCCAGCCCGAGCCCGTCCTCCAGCTGCCGCAGGAAGGTCCTGGCGTAGCCGCGCGTGGGGTCCTTCAGACGGTCCCGGCCGAGGATCAGCATGGTCAGCTCGGCGAGGTAGTCGCCGGTCAGGACGTCCAGGGGGCCGCCGGTCAGCATCTCGCGCAGCGCATCGAAGCGGTCGCCGTAGAAACCGGAGGCGTTGCCGATGCGGAGGGTGGCGGGGTCGGCGCCCAGGGGGCAGGGGGGCGGGGTCGGGGTGGTTGTGGTGGGGGGCGTGCCGTGTGCGGGGCTGCCGTCGGTCATGAGGTGACGCCCTCCCCTGACGGCTCCCGGCCCTTGCCCGGCGGGCCCGCGAAGGCCTGGGCGATCTCCAGCCACCGCTGCGCGTCCGCCCCTTCGGCCCGCAGGGACGGCAGGTCGGCACGGTGTGCCCGCTGGGTCACCAGCAGACAGAACTCCAGCGCGTCCCCGGTCACCCGCTGCCCGGCTTCCGCAGGCCCGTACTCCCACACCGTGCCGTCCGGCCCCCGCAGCTCGACCCTGAACTCCTCGTCGGGCGGGGCGAGTTGATGCGTCGCATAGGCGAAGTTACGGGTCCGCACCCCGATCCGGGCGATATGCCGCAGCCGGGCGGTGGGCCGGCGGGTGACACCCAGCGCATCGGCCACGTCCTGGCCGTGCGCCCAGGTCTCCATCAGGCGGGCGGTGGCCATCGAGGCGACGCTCATCGGCGGGCCGTACCAGGGCAGCTTCTCGCCCGCCGGACGGGCGGCGAGCACCCGCAGCAGCTCTTCGCGGTCGTCGCGCCAGCCGGCAAGCAACTCGGCGGGCGGCACCTTCGCCCCCGCCTCGGCAGCCTCGTCGACAAAGGTCAGTGGCGAGGCCAACGCCTCCTGCGCGGCCCGCGCGAACCCCTCCGGGTCGGTGGCCGAGAGCAGGGCCTGCCGGTCGGTCCAGGCGAGATGGGCGATCTGATGGGCGACGGTCCACCCCTCGGCGGGCGTCGGCGCCGCCCAGCGCTCCGCCGGCAGCCCGGCGACCAGCGCGTCCAACTCCTCGCTCTCCGCCCTGAGATCGGCCAGTACGGCGCCGGGATCGGACACGCGACACTCCCCTCATCGACGCGACTGCCGTAACGGCAGAGCGTGTTGGCATACGACGACGGCCGCGGCACAGGGCGGCGGCCCGTCGGTGTGGTGCGGGTGCGGTGTGGTGCGGGTGCGGTGCGCATCGAGCGTGGCAGCGCCGGCAGAAACAATCAAGCACGCCTGCATGATTTTCTGTTCCATACATGCCTTTGAGACATGGCGGGACCAAGGACTTCCTGCAGAATGATCTTCATCCGGTCTGGCAACCACGTCTTGATCCGCGTCAACTGCACGTTCGTCAACGGCACATCGGTCCAACGTCAGACGATCCAAAAGAAACTGCCTAGACGGACTGGACGAGCCGAACGAGCCGAACGAGCTGGACGAGCTGGACGAGCTGGACGAGCCGAACGAGCTGAACAAGCTGGACAAGCTGGACAAGCTGGACAAGCCCCGGAAGCCTCGACCGGCCGACCCGATACACGCAGACGGGCAACAACTGCCGGCCGACGTCAGGCCGAGAGCACTGAACAACTCGCTACACGGCCTCCTTTGGCGTGGCGCTATCCACAGGGCACGGGAGTAGGGCTTCCTGCACGGTTCAAGCCGGCACGCCATCTGTCCTGCGGGCGGCGGCTTTCGGGCATCTGCGGCCCGCCCGACGGTTCGGTGGGCAATTCAGCGATCAGGCTGACAATCACTGGAGGAAACACGGGCACGCCGCCGCTTCGCCTGCGTGCCGATTATCCGTGCCGCTCAAGAGCCAACTGCGCCCTGGGGCCGCGGGCGCCGGGGACGCATGTGCAGTCGCCGGGGACGCATGTGCGGGCGTCCCCGGCCGCTGTCAGCCCGGCGCCTCGGTCGGCGGACTTCTACCAGCCGGTCACCCCGAGCAGCGGACAATCCGGTGGTCCGCCCACCACCGCCGCCGCCGAGTGCCGCCTACTGCTCAGGAGCACGGCGGCGGGCGAGGGCACCGGGGTCGATGTCGATCGGGAAGGGCCGTTCGACGGCGGTCGTCTCCGTGGCCTGGACGAGGCGGTCGAGGTAGCCGCCGTTCTCCAGCTCGCCGAGGTAGAGGCGCGGTGCGGGCTCCAGCTCCAAGCGCCAGTAGTGGGCGATCCCCGCCGCGGCGTAGAGAGCCGGCTTCATTTTGCGGTCGGTGACCCGGGTGGACGGCGAGGCGATTTCCACGACGAGGAGCACGTCGTGCGCGGGCACGGTGGGGTCAGCGTCGGCTGCGGCATCAGCGTCGCAGACGGCGATGTCGGGGATCAGCAGACCGTCGGGCACGACGAGGTTGATGGCCTCCAGGATCTCCACGGGGGCGCCCGCGGCATCGGCGGCCGCTTCCAGGAGGGCAGCCAAGCGGCGGGAGGCCTCAGGTCTTGCATCTGTCCTTGGTGCAGGTGCCCCTGCACTCTGCCGGTCCGACGGCTTTGTCCAGCCGCTTTCGAGGGCCGGCCGGGGAGTCGGTGGCGCAGCGGAAGAACAGGGTTGCCGCCCTACGGTGAGGATGGGTGGAGTGAGGACGGATGGCGTTCAGCACGACCCACATCATGCGCGGCGGCCACGGCCGGAAGCAGGCGTTTCGGCGTGCTCGGCCGGACCCCACGGCCGGTGGCCGGTGACGTATCACTCGATCGTGTGTCCGGCCCCCACCTGGGCCGTTGGTCACCGCCGTAGGCCTTCGCACTGAACGAAAGGTGAGCGAAGAGTGGCTGGCACCGCAGCTCACACCGGATCAGGAAGCCTCGCGGCGCACGGCCGCGCTCAGTGCGAACCCGCCCCGCCCCCGCCCTCAGTGCGAGCCGGCCCCCGCGCTCCGTACCGCCCCCACACTCGCGACCACGACCAGCCCGATCGCCACCACCTCGGCCCAGCCCAGCGCCTGGTGCAGGACGAGGAACCCGGCGGTGGCCGCGGCGGCCGGCTCCAGGCTCATCATCACCGCGAAGCCGGAGGCCGGGAGCTTGCGCAGGGCGAGCAGTTCCAGGGTGTAGGGCAGGACGGACGACATCAGGGCGACCGCGGCGCCCAGCCCCACCGTGACCGGGTTCAGCAGGGCGGCGCCCGCGCTGGCAATGCCGAACGGCAGGCTGAGCAGCGCCGCGACGGTCATCGCCAGCGCCAGCCCGTCCGCCTGCGGGAAGCGCTGTCCCGTACGGGCGGACAGCAGGATGTAGGCGGCCCACAGGCCACCGGCCGCCAGCGCGAACGCCGCCCCGGTGAGGTTCAGTCCGTCGAAACCCTCGCGCCCCAGCAGCACCACACCGCCGAGAGCCAGCGCCGCCCACACCAGGCTCAGCAGCCTGCGCGAGGTCGCCACCGACAGGATCAGCGGCCCGAGGAACTCCAAGGTGACCGCGGCCCCCAGCGGGATGCGGTCGATCGCCTGGTAGAAGAGCGAGTTCATCCCGGCCAGTGCGACGCCGAAGGCGAGCACCGTGGCCCAGTCACCCCGCGAGTGGCCGCGCAGCTTGGGACGGCAGACGACCAGCAGCACCAGCGAGGCGACGACCAGCCGCAGGGTGACCACGCCCAGCGCACCGGCCCGCGGGAACAGCAGCACCGCCACCGACGAGCCGAACTGCAGCGAGACGATCCCGCCGATGACCAGCGCCACCGACACGAGCCGCCCGCGCGCACCCGACGCCCCGGCGGTCCCGGCGGCCCCGGCCTGGGCCTCCGCCGTCAGCACCTCGGGCGAGGGCGGCACGGGGTGCGGAATCCCCCCGTCGTCACCGCCGGACACGGTGTGGACGGGAGCGGCAGGGATACGGCCATCGGAGCTCTCGGACGATGCATTCACGCCACCACGCTACGGGGCCTTCTTCCGGTCCGTGAAATGCCTTTTCCCCTGTTGTTATGCTCCCCACGCATGAGCATCGAGCTGCGTCATTTCCGCTGCTTTCTCGCCATCGCCGACACCCTGAGCATCACCCGTGCCGCCGAGCGCCTGCACCTGACCCAGCCGGCCGTCTCCCGCACCCTGCGCCAGCTGGAACAGGAACTGGGCCTCCGCCTCGTCGACCGCTCCACCCACCACCTCGCGCTCACCCCCGACGGCCTCTCCTTCCGCGACCAGGCCGCGATCGCGGTGACCGCCTTCGACCGGGCCCTCGGCCACGCACCCCACACCGCCTGGCCGCTGCGCCTGGGCCACGCCTGGTCGGCCGCCGGTACGGACACCACCGCACTGCTGCGCCGCTGGCACGAGGAGCACCCGGCAACCCCGCTCGAACTCCTCCGCATCGACGACCGCACGGCCGGTCTCGCCCGCGGCGATGTGGACGCGGCCCTGCTGCGCGGCGAGGTCCGCGCCCCCGGCCTGATCACCGACCAGCTCACCACCGAGCCCCGGGTCGCCGGCCTCCCCGCCGACGACCCGCTGGCCCACCGCACCGCCCTCTCCCTCACCGAGCTGACGGACCGCACCATCGCCCTCAACACCGTCTCCGGCACCACCACCCTCGACCTGTGGCCCGCACCGGCCCGCCCCGCCTCCACGATCACCATCGGCAACACCGACGACTGGCTGGCCGCCATCACCGGCGGCCGCGCCGTGGGCGTCACCACCTCCGCCACCGCCGACATGCACCCCCACCCGTCCATGGCCTACGTCCCCCTGACCGACGCCCCGCCCGTCCCGGTGGTCATCGCCTGGCGCGACGGCCCGGGGCACCCGCGGATCCCGGACCTGGTCAGACTGGCCCACGAGGTCATCGGGAGGGCGGCGGGCGGCGACGCGTGGCGCGCAGGCACCGGCACCGGCTGAGGAGGCGCCGACCGCTGCGGCCCGAATCCCGGCTCCCCATGGGATGCAGCCACCGCCTTCGCTCCATAAGCTCGTAGGAGGAACGCTCACCGGCGGGCGGAGAGACCCACCCGGCGCCACACCGGATACCGGGCCGGTTACTCAACGACGCATCACTCTCCATGCCGAGGCATCGCTCCGCTCCGGATGCCCGAGCATGCTCCTGATGCCCTGACGCGGAGCCCTTCATGACCACACCGCGGGACCTGTTGTTCGTCGCCATGGACCTGGAATCCAGTCGCACTCTGGAGCGCGGCAATCTGTCGCTCGCGCTCGCGGGAGCCGAGCTGATCGACCTCCTGGAGGCGCAAGCCGTCAGCCTGGACGGCGACCGCATCGTGCCGGGCTACCGGCCGTCCGTGGCCGACCGCCTCATGGACGAGGCCGCGTCGTCACTCGACCAGCAACCGCCGTACGAGTCCGTCGACGACTGGCTGTGGCGCAGAGGCCGCGGCCTGTCCACGGCCTACCTGACCGCTTTTGAGGCGGAAGGACAGCTCACTCGGCAGCCCCGCAGCCGTTGGATCCCCTTCCGGTCCGGCGGCCAGATGACGCTGGCCGACACGCCCGCACGCCGCGGGGCGGCCAGCCGCTGGACCGCGGGCGAGCCCGTCCTCGACGGCCTTGCGGCGACCCTCAAAATCCGCGGCGACCGGACGGAGGAACCCGCGAACGTGGACGACGCCGCGGTCGAGACCGTGCTCGCCGCCGTCACCGACGCGGTGAACGAGCTGGAATTCGAGCGCCAGCGGCGAGCCATCGACGAGGAGGCCTTCAGCAACATCTGGCGCGGCCCGGGTGGATGACGACGACCGCACGAACGCCGTGCCCGGTCAGCCGGACCAGCGCCCCCTGCGCGCCCGCCCGACCACTGCCCCTCCCGCTCCGTCTTGCTTCCCGGACTACCGCGCCCCGCAGGTTCCCGGACTACCGCCCCGGGCATGCGTAATCCGGCCGTACCCGATGCGGACTGCACGCGATCAGGTTGAGCGAGAGAAAACGACCGCCGGTCACCCACCACCCGCCGACCCGGTCCTCACCGGATGACAGCGCCCGTACGGACGCCTCGTGCGACAAGTCCTCCGGGTACGAGCCGACGAAAAGACCGGCGTACTGGGCGAGTTGCCCCGCGTACCAGTCGGCCCCCTCCTTCGGTTCGTCGAACGTCGCCTCGATCCGCGAGGCCGGCTTCAGCAGCCAGTCCGCGCACTCCAGCGGCATCACCTGGGCGGAGCGGAACTCCGAGTGGTCCGGGCGCCGGTGAGCGTCGCCCGGCTTCACGAGCACATCGCCACTGCCGAGCCAGACGTAGGCGTGGTGGTGGGGTCCAGGCATCTCTCTCCCTACTGCGAACGCCTTGCTTGCACGGTCTTGCCTGCACTGATCCGAACGGGCGGCCCACGCCCGGGTAGCGGGACGAGGGCCGCCCGGCCCACGGGCTACTTGCGGCCGCATCCTTGGCCGTCGCCACAGCCTCCGTTGGGGTTGCCGCCCTGGTTGTCGTCCTCATCGCCGCCGTACTTGACCGGATCGAGGTGGTATCGCATGGTGCTCTCCTCGGGTGCAAAGTCGCCGCGCGGTCGGTCCGCGCGCCGTCGTGCACTTGCGAAGGCCCTTCATGGGCCCGCCCGCTCCGGCCGTGTCCTGCCAGGGAATGGCGGCCGGGGCGGGAGTTTTCGTAGAGCCGCCGCGGGTCTGACGGAACGCGTCCTACCGACGGGCCGCTTCAGCTACGACCCACCCGGTTCCGTGACGGGTTCAACCCCGTAAGCGCGGTGCGGTTTGCGGATCCTCTGCCCCTTCACGGCTTCGGCCGGTGCCGCGCGCGATGGCGTGCGATGAGGACATCGAAGTCGATCACCCTGCTGAGATCCCGGGCCACCGCGGCCTGCTTCCGGCCGCGCGCGAGGTCATCGCACTCGGGGCACCTGTGCGTCGTGGACGTGCTCGTGGGACTGCTCATTCGGTCACCTCGACGGGTTCCGACACTGCTGCGCGTGTGGATGCGGTCATGAGCAGGACGTTAGAAAGCGGGAGAAGTCACCACCACGCAATGTTCTCGGATGTTCTCGAAGAATGGCTGATTGTTCTCGCCTGTTCTCACACGACCGAGTGCAAGCTGTGGTGTGAGGGTCCGAGACGCAGTGATGCTGGAGGCTCACAGCCCCGGCACGAGGGAGACAGCCATGGCACGGCGACTGCGTTTCAACGGCACCAACAGTGGGAGCGGCGGCTGCCCTGCCCTGCACGAGGACTTGGACACGGGCGAGTGGATCGTGCAAGGTAAGCCGCTCTCCCACCCCGAAGACCTCGGACAACTCCGGCACTTGCACGACGGCGAGACCGCAGTGGTCGTGCCGCCGGAGTTACTCGTCAATTTCGGCCCCAAGGAGATCGCGCGCGTGCCCGAGATCATTGACCTGGACGAGTTCGCCCAACTCTTCAAGACGTTCGAACACTCGGCATGGCGTTTGGAGACCCGCCAGGGCTACGCCTCCGACCGCGAGGACGAGACTTACCGCGAGTTCGTCGAGACGGGCACCGTGGCATGGGATCCCGATGACGAATGGTGCAGAAACATGCGTGCACAGACGACGGCCGGTAAACGCGTCGGCCGAGTGCGCATCGTCGACAATCCTCCAACTACCGGTCAGCTGTACCTACTCGACAATGCGAGGCGCAACGCAGCCACAGGAGAGGACATGCGCAACCTGTGGCGCACCGACGCCGAGCGGCTTCAACTACCCACCGAAGACTTCTGGATCTTCGACTCGAGGTTCATCGCACTACTGCACTTCGACGAGGCCGACATCCTCCTTCACGTCGAAGTGATCACGAATCCCGCGGAAGTGATGCGGTACGCCCAGGTACGTGATGCCGCGATCCATCACTCCTCCCCCTACGAAGAGTTCGCGGCGCTGGTAGCCACAACCGAGGAGTGAGTCGTACCCGGTGAGCACGGACTACCAACAAGCGCGAGCCGCGCTCGGAGTGCGCCTGCGCGAACTCCGCATCTCGCGCCCCGGAGGCCGGCTCACCGGACCCCAGCTGGCACAATGTCTCGGCTGGGCACACTCAAAGATCTACAAGCTGGAAAACGGGAAGCAGACCGCCAGCCCGGAAGACCTTCGAGCATGGGTAGACGCCACTGAACAGCCCGAGGCATTCGCCGAGCTGTACGCACGTCTACAAGGTTTCGAATCACAGATCCGGTCGTGGCGACGCCAACTTGCCTCGGGCCATCGCCCAGTGCAAGAAAACTGGAACACCGAAATTGCGCGGACCAAGGTCATACTCGGCTGGCAAGAATCCATCATCGAAGGAATGCTTCAGACGGCCGAATACGCACGGCACATTTTCACCCGCTACGCGCAACTCCAGAATTCTCCGCGCGACACGGACGAAGCTGTACGAGCTAGAATGCGGCGCCAAGAACTGCTGTACCAGCCCGGCAGGAAGTTCCGCATCATTATGTGGGAGGCGGCGCTGCACGCTCGGATCTGCCCTCCCTCAGCACTCGCCGCCCAGCTTGACCGTCTTGCAGGTGTGATCGGCCTGGACACGGTAGAGCTAGGGATTGTGCCCTTCAGTGCATCGCTCAAGATTCCTACGGCCAACGGCTTCTACGTGCTGGACAACCGGCTGGCAGTTACCGAGGACTGGCACGCAGAATTGTGGCTGGAGGACGCAGACAGCATCGCCCTGTACCTGAATGTGTGGAACACGCTCCGGAAGTCTGCTGTCTACGGCACCGACGCACAGAACGTGATCAACAGAGCCCGCCGATCGCTCTGCTCTCCATGACGCCCCCTACTGGACGCAGAAGGAAGCACACAATGCGGAAGTCGCCGAACTCCGAGTCGACGTACACCGAGTGGCGCCACAAGGTACGCGACGGACTGAAGCCACTCCAGAACACTTTGGTCCAGCTATTCCAAGAGACCCAGCTGTTCCGTATCTACTCCTCCACCCTCATGCCCGGCTTGTTGCAGACCGAGGGTTATGCGGCCGCAGTGCTGCGCACAGTCGCCGCCTTTCAGGAGCTCTCCTTCGATGACAGTGCGGAGGCCGCGCGGGCCCGAGTCGAACGCTCCCGCGTCATCCATGACCCGGAACGCCAATTTTCTCTGCTCATCGAAGAAGCGGTACTGCACCACCAGCTCGGAGACAGGGAGGTGATGGCTGCCCAGTTGGCCTACCTGCTGACGGCCGACGCCCTGCCGTCCGTGTCGCTCGGGATCATCCCGATGGCGACGCGCGAGCGGGTGCAGTGGCCGCGCGAAACGTTGCACATGTACGACGACAACCTCGTGTCGATCGAGCTGGTGTCCGCAAAGGTGAACATCACCCAGCCCTCCGAAGTCGCCCTGTACCTGAAGGCGTTCGAGCAGCTGAACAGCATGGCCGTGCACGGCGCGGAGGCGCGGACCCTCATCCTGAAGGCACTTGAGACATTGCGCTGAGGCCACGAACGACGGCAAGTGCCCCGGCCAAGAGCTTGGTCCGGGCACTTGCCGTCGTTCGCGTGCCCTCCTGCCCGCCAGCTGGCTGGCCGAACGGTCTCAGAGAACTGCCGAGTCGTCCGTCTTGAGCGCTTCCATGAACGAGGACCAAGCACCCGCACCGAGGACGATATATGGGCCGGCGGGGTACTTGCTGTCGCGTATGGCCGTCACCTGCGGGACGTTGCGCGCCACTTCCACGCACTCGCCCTGCGAACCGCTGTAGCTGGACTTGTAAAACCTGAATGTGGTCACCGGTTCTCCTTCAGCAAGCTGGTGAGCCGTACGCGGGTGTCTTCGGGAGACAGTGCGATTCTCCGTACGCTATCGAACAGCCCGGCGGCACGGTGAGAGCCACCGGCACCGCTCGGCCTCTGACGCCCCCGAGGCCCGTGACCTACCGGGCGGAGGCCACGGCCCGTTATCCGGATGGCTCCTCGATCGACCTCGGCGGTTGGACGTCGCACTCGCCGGGCCGGGCGCTGGGCTGGATCCGGATGCGGGCGGGGCATGTGGCACAGCAGTTAGGTGCCCCGTACGACGGTGTGGTGCATGCGTGGCTGGAGGATGCGGCCGGATACCGGTGGGCGCGGGACGGCCTGGTGGCCGGAATCCCTTTCATGTTCAGGGCAGTTGACACGGACGGGTGCACCTACGCATTCGTGGCGCGACCGGACGACCACGCCCGTACCTCGACTTCCCTTCGGCCCCCGTGCGCCCAGGCCCGTACCGAAGCCTCCCCTCAGGTCCCGCGTGTCCGGGAAGCAGCATGTACGCGCGGGGCAGCATCGGTTCTGCTCACACCCGGCTTCTGGTGCGAGCGGTTCGTGTACCGGTCCGTCCGCGCGAATCGCCAGGCTTCCTGGACGGCGCTCGCCACACACAGCCCCGTACGTGCGGTCCGGCTGATGGGCGCGGACGCGCGGAAGATGGCTGCCGGTCTCCCCGGGGACGAGCGGCAGTGCGTATTGGGCGAGTTGGGCAGCCCGAGGCAGGTGGGGGCCGTGGCCGCACTCCAGCGAGGTGAGCCGTGCGGGCTTGCGCTCCACTGCGCCGGGGTGTGGTGGGAGTGGTCGGCCAGCCCGGTCCTCTTTCTGCCCCTCGCCGACGGCGCGCCGGGGACGCCTGGTCCGTGCCGAGGCGGCGGCGGGGTTCGGGGCGGCCCTGACGGCGGCGGACGGCTTCCCGTAGGCGGGGCCGCGACGCCCTGGCTGGATCAGGGGCCCGGGTCAGGGTCAGGGCCGCACGTCAGGGCCGTTCGCGCGGGCAGCGATTCCGTCGAGGAGGGAGTCGAGGCCGAAGTCGAAGATTTCCTGGAAGGTGTGGTCCCGGGCCTCCAGGACGCGGCGGGCGAACCGGGGGTGGCGGCCGGCGGCGATGACCTCGTGGACGTAGGTGCCGACGCTCTTCCGCCACTGTTCGTCGGTCTGGCCGGTGCGGCGCTGCGCCTCCTGTTCGGCGAGTTCGCGGGAGACCGCGCCGAAGACGTACTGCATGACGACGTCGACGGTGTTCGAGGCCAGTGAGATGTCGTCGGTCAGGGCGGAGGCGGCGCCCAGGGCGGTGTCGATCTGGCGCAGCATGTTGGGGCCGAGCACCGGGCGGGTGGACATCACCCCGCTCAGCCAGGGGTGCCGCAGCAGAACGGCGCGGTGGCGGCAGGCGGCGGCCCGCAGGTCGGCGCGCCAGTCACCGGAGAGCGGCGGCGGCACGTCCTCGCCCTGGGCCGCGTCGATCATCAGCTCCAGCAGCTCGTCCCGGCTCGCCACATGGCGGTAGAGCGAGGTGGTGCCGGAGCCGAGTGCGGTGGCGACCCGCCGCATGGACAGCGCGTCCAAGCCCTCGGCGTCCGCGAGTGCAAGCGAGACCTCGACGATCCGCCCGATCGTCATCGCCGGCCGCCTGGGGGTCCGCGGCTCCCGGCTCCAGACCAGCTCAGGGCCGTTTTTCTCGTCTGCCACGGTGCTCATCCTAACCTTGTGGCTACAGTGTTCCCATCATCGGGCACATTGTTCCCACTCGGGGAGGGGATGAAGAATGACGGAAGTACGGGCAGACGACGTGACGACGGATGCGCGGGCCGAAGTGCTCATCAGTGGTGGGGGTTCGGTCGGGCTGAGTGCGGCTGTGTTCCTGGCGCATCACGGCGTCCGGGTCCATCTGGTCGAGCGGGAGGACGGTCCCCGGGTCCACCCGCGTGCCACCGGGCTGGGCGGACGAACCGTGGAGCTGCTGCGCGAGGTCCAATTAGCCGATGCGGTGAACGCGGTGGCGGTCGACGCATCGGCCGGCAGCCTGGGCAAGATCAGCGCGGAGACCCTGGCCGCGGCCGGTCTGCCGGCCAGGCCGCTCGGACCGGCCCGGAACCTGGCCACCGCGGACGTGCCCTGGACCCCCGGATCGCTGCGCGGCACCTGCCCGCAGAACCGCCTCGATGCCGTCCTGCTCCCGGCCGCCCGGGAGCGCGGCGCGGTCGTGGAATTCGGTGTCGCCCTGGAATCCTTCACCCAGGACGGCACAGGGGTCAGCGCACGGCTCTCCGACGGCCGGACGGTCACCGCCGACTATCTCATCGCCGCGGACGGCGCCCGCAGTGCGGTTCGGCAAGCCCTCGGTATCGCCACCTCCGGCCCCGGCGATCTGGGCGAGCCGAACGCCAACATACTCTTCCGCGCCGACCTCGAACCGCTGCTGGGCGGACGGCCGTTCGCCCTCTGCGACATCACCCACCCCGAGGCCACCGGCATGCTCGTCACCATCGACGGGGCCAAGGAGTGGGTCTTCCACACCTCCCGCTCCCAGGAGCCCACCCCGGAGCTGATCCGGACCGCCCTGGGCGCCCCCGGTCTCGACGTCGAGATCGTCAGTACCCTGCACTGGCGGATGCGCGGCCTGCTCGCCGACCGTTTCCGCGACGGCCGGGCGTTCCTGGTCGGCGACGCCGCGCACGTGGTACCGCCGCTGGGCGCCTTCGGGCTGAACACCGGGGTCGCCGACGCACACAATCTGGCGTGGAAACTTGCCCTGGTGCTCCGCGGCACGGCCGGCACCGCGCTGCTCGACAGCTATGACGCCGAACGCCGTCCGGTGGCCCGGCTCGCCCTGGACCAGGCGGTGCTGCGGCTGTCGGACCCCGGGCTGCACTGGGGGCACGGGCCGGCGGCGGCCCGTGCGAGGGCCGCCGCCGGAGTGCTCAACGCACCTCTCGTGCACGCGGGTTACCGCTACTCCTCGGCCGCGGTCATCGATCCCGAGCCGGAACTGCCCTCCACCGAGGACATCGCCCTGGCCCTGGACGGCTCCCCCGGCTCGCGGGTGCCGCACCACTGGATCGGCGAAGGGCTCTCGACCCTCGATCTGATCCGCTCCCGGTTCACCCTGCTGACCGGCCCCGGGGACACGGCCTGGGACGAGGCCGCCGGGCGCCTCGGACTGCCCGTGCACACCGTCGCCATGCCGGAGATCCCGGCAGGTGGTGCCCTCCTGGTGCGCCCCGACGGCTTCATCGGCTGGCGGGCCGGGGAGAGCGCGTCCGAACGGCTCGGGCCCGTCCTGGAGCGGCTGTTGGGCAGGGGTGCCTGACAGGGGCAGGCGCGAGGGGGCGGCCCTTTGCCCGTTCGTACCCGGACCCCCGGCTTCCCGGTTTCCCGGTTTCCCGGCTTCCCGGTTTCCCGGCTCCCCGGTTTCCCGGCTCCCCGGTTTCCCGACTTCCCGGCTTCCCGGCTTCCCGGCTCCCCTCCCCTTCCGAGCTCATCCGGCGCCATCAGGGGTCCCACTACGGGGCGGCCCCGGGAGGCCCCTGAGGACGGCCGGGGGCGGCTCTCGTCCGTGTGAACGAGGAAGCGGCGGTGGGCGGGAGCGACCATGGAACCGGCCGTCCGCGCGGCACGAGCCGGCACCGCTACGCCTGCTACGCCTGTTTCACCCGCTTCGCCTGCTACGCCCGTTGCGGCTCGCGCGGCCACCCGGCTCCACCGGCACGTTCCCGCGGGCCCCACCGGCACTTTCCCGTGGGCCCACCGGCACTTTCCCGTGGGCATGACCACGCCGTATCCGGTCGCCATGCGCGTCATGCCGTGCCGGACTCGGGCCGTTCACGTCGGCCGGGCGCAGCCGTACACCCGGATCAGAAAGGGATCAGCATGAACACCCCGATGCCGCACGCCGTCGAGCCGACCGGCGGGGACTCGCGCCCTCCGCACCTCCGGCGGGCGCTGCGCGGCACCAAGCTGCTCGTCGGCGGCTACGCCTTGGTCAGCGGGCTCACGCTCCTCGCCGTCATCCTGCTGCGTCACCATCCCGGCCTGGTGACCGATGCCGTGTGGGTGCGCGCGTCCATCGTCGTCGCGACCTCCCTGCTCATGGTCTCGTTCGCGGTGCGGACGGGCCGTGGCCACAGCCGGTCCTATCTGCGGCTGCGGCTGGCGTCCGGCGTCATGCTGGTGGCCATCGCGGTGATCGTCGCGCTGCCCGGCGCCTTTCCGGTGTGGCTGAAGGCCGAACAGGGCGTGTGCGGAGTGCTCTTGCTCGGTGTCGTCGTGATCGTGAACGGCAGGCGGATGCGGTCGGCGTTCGCCGCCCGGTAGCGCGAGCCCACGCCGTTCCTCGGGTTGCATTGCCCTCACGGCATCGCCGTCACGGCATCGCCTTCACCGCATCGCCTTCACCGCATCGCCGTCACGACACCGCCGTCACGACACCGCCCTCACGACACCGCCCTCACGGCATCGGCTTCACCGCATCGCCTTCACCGCATCGCCTTCACCACGTCGCCGGCGCGCCCCGCAGCACCGTCACGGCGGCCCCGCGAATGGCGGCCACCGTGGGCAGGGTGCGGTTTCTCGCCACCCAGGCCAGGGCCGCGGTGCAGGGCGGCAGGTCCGGCACCGCGACGAAACTGATGCCGGGCCGGGGGAAGAAGCGACGGGCGGCGGCGGGGAGGAAGGCCATGGCCTGGCCTCGGGAGACGGCGAGCAGCAGCGCCTCCATGTCGGGAACCACCGGCCCGTACCGCACGGGCGAGCCGTCCGGGCGCGGGTCGACCACCCAGAACCGCCACCACACCCGGGGACACTGCGGCGGGACGTCCACAACGGTGCGCCCGGACAGTTCGGCCAGCGTCACCTCGCCCCGGCCGGCCAGGGGGTCGTCGGACGGGAGGCACGCCACCCGGGGCTCGGTGGCCAGGGTCAGCGTCTCGATACCGGGCGGCACCGGCGGGCGCAGGAACAGCACATCGACCTCGCCGCGCTCCAGCGCGTCGAAGTGGGACTCCAGATCGAGGCCACGGACGCTGGTGCGCAGCCGCGGATGGCGTGCGTGCAGCTCGTCGAGGACGGCCCGGGCGTACGGCATCGCGGCCTCGGCACCGATGGAACCGATCACCAGCCGGCCCTCGATCTGCCGGGCGTGGGAGTCGGCGGCCCGGCAGAGCCCGGCCATCGCCTCCACCACGGCGCGCGCCTCCGGTAACAGCGCCGCTCCCGCCGGGGTGATCTCGACATGACGCCGGGATCGCTGCAGCAGTACGACGTCCAACCGCTCTTCAAGCGCTCGCAGTTGGCGGCTCAGCGCGGGCTGTGTCACGAACAGCCGGGCCGCTGCCCGGCCGAAGTGCAGCTCCTCAGCCAGCATCAGGAACGACTCCAGCTGCTGGACACTCGGGGCCTGCCGTGGCGCCGTCCACGGAGCGTCGGCGTGCCCGGGTGCCCCCGGCTCGTCCGTGCCCCGCTCGTCCGTGCCCCGCTCGTCCGTGCCCCGCTCGTCCGTGCCCCGCTCGTCCGTGCCCCGCTCGTCCGTGCCCCGCCCCTCCGTGCCCCGCCCGTCCTCCGTCATGCAAGGACGTTATCAATCGGCCGTGAACCCTCATCAGGGCCGGGGTTCCGCCGGACACCCGTAGTGCCGCAAGATCGAGGGGTTGCGGAATCGGGGACGGGCGAGGAGCCCGCCCCGTCGGCGGTGCACGGGTAACGGCCGCCACCGCAGCGGCCGTTGACGGAACTGACCGCCCGTTGCGGCGGTCCCCTCACCGAAAGAGACGGACGGAGCGGCTCAACAGGGGAGAGTCGCTCCGCTCCGTCCGCCTCGGCCGCGGAGCGCCCCCCTGCCCGTCACCTCAAGTGCCCTCCTCCCCCAATTCCTCCCCCCATTCCTTCCCCGATCCCTTCCCCGATCCCTTCCCTGGCTTCTCCCCCGATTCCTCCCGCGACTCCTTCCCCAACGCCTCGGCCAGCACCTCCGCCAGATGCCGGCCCGGGCGGTCGCCCAGCTGATCGAGCTGGGTCCGGCAGGAGAACCCGTCCGCGAGGACCTCCGTCCCCTCGGGGGCTTCCCTGACCGCGGGCAGGAGCTGGTCCTCCGCGCAGGCCACGGACACCTCGTAATGGCCGCTCTCGAAGCCGAAGTTGCCGGCCAGTCCGCAGCAACCGCCCGTCAACTGGCCGGTGAGGCCGACGCGTTCCCGCAGGCGGCGGTCGGCGGCGTCGCCCAGGACCGCGTGCTGATGGCAGTGGGTCTGGCCGGCGACGGGGCGGTCGATGCGCGGGGGCTGCCAGTCGGGGGCCAGCTCCTCCAGGGCCTGCGCGAAGGTCCGTACGGAGCGGGCCAGTCGGGCGGCCCGGGGGTCGTCGGGCAGCAGTTCCGGGAGGTCCGTGCGGAGGGCGGCGGCGCAGCTGGGTTCGAGGACGACCAGGGGGCGGCCGTCACGGAGGAGGGGGCTCAGGATCTCGACCGTGCGGCGCATCTCTGTACGGGCCTGGTCGAGCTGGCCCGTGGAGACATAGGTCAGGCCGCAGCACAGGGGGCGGTGGCGGCGCGGCAGCGGAAGTGCTCCGGCCGGACGCAGGGGCGCGGTCGGTGGCAGGAGGGGACGCAGTCCGGCGGCCTCCAGGACGCGTACGGCGGAGCGGCCGACCTCCGGGGAGAGGTGGTTGGTGAAGGTGTCGGGCCAGAGGATGACCGTGCGGCCGGAAGGTGCCGCGGGGTCGGCCTCGGAAGGTGCCGCGGGGGCCGCCTCGGAAGGTGCCCCGGGGGCCGCCGTCTTGCGGCGGCGCCACCACCAGCGGGTGAAGGTCTCGGTGGCCAGTCGGGGGATCGGGCGCTCGGGCGCGATCCCGCCGAGGCGTTTGCCGACGGCGGCCAGCGGTGTACGGGCGAGGACGTTGAGGGCGGGTGCGGCGGGGGCCGCGGCGCGCAGCCACTGGGGGAGGCGGCCCATGGAGTAGTGCGCGGCGGGACGCAGCCGGCCCTCGTAGTGGTGGTGCAGGAACTCCGCCTTGTAGGTGGCCATGTCGACCCCTACGGGGCAGTCGCTGCGGCAGCCCTTGCAGGACAGGCACAGGTCGAGCGCGTCACGTACCTCCGGCGACCGCCAGCCGTCCGTGATCACCTCACCGGCCAGCATCTCGTGCAGCAGCCGGGCCCGGCCCCGGGTGGAGTGCTGCTCCTCCCCGGTCGCCCGGAAGGACGGGCACATCACGTCCGTCGAGCCCGGACCGGTGGCGGCATTACGGCACTTGGCGACGCCGACGCAGCGCCGTACGGCCGCGGAGAAGTCCCCGCCGTCGTGCGGGTAGCCGAACTCGACCGGGACCGGGCGCTTGGGCAGCGGCTCGAAGCGGAGGTTCTCGTCGAGGCGTGCGGGGCGTACGAGCATGCCCGGGTTGAGCCCCGCGGCCGGGTCCCACAGCGACTTGAAGCGTTCGAAGAGGCCGACGAGCTCCGGGCCGTACATCTTCGGGAGCAGTTCGGCGCGGGCCTGTCCGTCGCCGTGTTCGCCGGAGAGCGAGCCGCCGTGCGCCACCACCAGTTCGCCCAGGTCGTAGGAGAACTCCCGGAAGCGGCGGATGCCGGGCGCGGTCAGCAGATCGAAGTCGATGCGGATGTGGATGCAGCCGTCGCCGAAGTGGCCGTAGGGCGTACCGCGCAGACCGTGCTGGGTCAGCAGGGCGCGGAAGTCCCGCAGATACGGGCCGAGCCGGGCCGGGGGGACGGCACAGTCCTCCCAACCGGGCCAGGCTTCACTGCCGTCGGACAGCCGGGTCGCGGTGCCGGAGGCGTCCTCGCGGATCCGCCACAGGGCGCGCTGGCCGGCCGGGTCGGTGACGAGGGTGTGGTCGGTGGCGCCGTCCGCGGCCGCCGCCCGGCAGAGCGCCTCGGCCCGTGCCGTCGCCTCGCCGGGACTCGCGCCGCCCATCTCGACGAACAGCCAGGCGCCGCCCTTGGGCAGCCCGGCCGCGCTGCCCACGAGGTCGGCGGCCATCCCCTCGACGGTCATCGGCTGGTGCGGAAGGAGGGTGTGGGCGGCCTCGGCGGCGGCGCTCTCGTCGGGGTAGCCGAGGACGGCCAGGGCCCGCGCGGCCGGTGTCTCCACCAGGCGTACGGTCGCCTCGGTCAGCACGCCGAGGGTGCCCTCGCTGCCGGTGAGGGCACGGGCGAGGTCGGTGCCCGCTTCCGGCAGCAGCGCGTCCAGGGCGTAGCCGGAGATCCGGCGGGGGAGGTCGGGGTAGCCGGTGCGCAGCAGCGCCAACTCCGCGTCCACCAGGTCCTTGATGCCGTCCCGCAGCCGTGGCGGGAGGCCGGTGGGGGCGCCGGTGGGGCCCGTGCCGCGACCGGCCCGGACCTGTTCGCCGCCGTAGGTCAGCAGCTCCAGTTCGCGGACGCTGTCGGCGGTGGTGCCCCAGGCCACCGAGTGCGAGCCGCAGGAGTTGTTGCCGATCATGCCGCCGAGGGTGCAGCGGCTGTGGGTGGAGGGGTCGGGGCCGAAGGTCAGTCCGTGCGCTCCGGCCGCCGTCCGCAGGTCGTCGAGGATGACGCCGGGCTGGACGACGGCGGTACGGGCGGCGGGGTCCAGCGACACGATGCGCCGCATGTGCCGGGTGAAGTCCAGCACCACACCGACGCCGGTCGCCTGCCCGGCGATACTGGTCCCGCCACCGCGCGGCACCACCGGCACCCCGTGCTCCCGGCACACCCGCAGCGCCGCCGCGACATCCTCGGCGTCCCGGGGCGCGACCACCGCCCTGGGCACCCGCCGGTAATTGGACGCATCCATCGTCATCAGCGCCCGGTCGGCCGCGGCGAACGAGACCTCCCCCCGCACCGCGGCCGCCAACTCCTTCTCCAGGTTCCGCTTCTCCGTCTCCGTACGATCAGCCATGTCTCCAGCCTGCCCACTGGGGCGGGTTCATGGGGCATCGGCAGGCCCGATCGTCGGGGCAATTCCCGACCGTCAGCCGGGGCGAGTCACGGCCCTCAGGCGGGGCCGGGTCTCGGCGGTCGGCCGGAGAGGGCGGCCGTCAGCCGGAGACGGGGGCGGCGACCGGTGTCCGGCCGGCCGTGGCGGCCCCGGCCGTGGCGGCCCCGGCCGTGGCGGCCCCGGTCGGGTGGAAGCGGAAGACGTTCTCCGGGTCGTGGCGGTCCTTGAGCCGGGCCAGCCGCCGGTGTTCGCCGGAGTCGTGCACACTGCGCGCCACCTCTTCGGCGTCCGGGCGGCCCCCGTGCCCGCCGAAGAGGAAGTTCACGCTCCGGCCGAGCCGCCAGGGCGCGACGGCCGCCAGCGTCTCGGCGTGCAGCGCCCGTACGGTCGCGAGGGCGGCATCGGCCTCGTCGCTGCCGGGCCCGTCGCTGCCGGCCCCGTCGCCCGCGGGGACCGCCAGCCCGGACAGCAGCCGCAGCGCATACCGGGCGTCCCGGTGGCCGACGGCGCCGGCCGAGGCGCCCCGTGTGGCCATCGCGCCCCCGAGATGGTTGAGCTGGACCACGCACATCGTCGGCGCGTCCGGCCCGGTCAGCCCCGCCACCCGGTGCAGCGCGGCCGCGTCCAGCCCGCTGAGCAGCGCGTTGTCGCCGTCGTAGGCATGCGGATCGCTCGGGTCGCGGTGAATGGTGTGCGACTCGGCATACGGCATCTCGCGCAGGTCGTCGCTCACCCGCGGCCCCACCGCCCGCAGCGGCGCCACCAGCCGCTCGCCCTCCGCGGCGCTGCCCGTGTAGGCGATCCGGATGTGCGCGAGATAGCGGCCGCGCAGCGACTCGGGCAACTGCGGGAGGTCCGGGTAATCGATCAGCGCGAGCGACGAGGTCAGCTCCTCCGGGACGGTCGCGGTCCAGTCCAGATACGCCGTCAGCACCGCCTCGATCTGCTCGCCGCCGAACATCAGCTGCCCGCCGTACAGCCGTGCCACCGGCATCAGCCCGAACTCCATCGCGGTCACCACCCCCAGGCCGTGGCCACCGCCGAGCAGCGCCCGGAACAGCTCGGGATCGGTATCCGCGGTGACGTGCCGCAGCCGGGCGTCGGCGGTGACGAGGTCGACGGACCGCACCTGGTCGGCGGCGAAGCCATACGTACGGGCCAGCACCCCGACGCCGCCCCCGAGGGTGTACGAGATGACGCCGACGCCCGGGGAGGAGCCGTTGAGCGGCGCGAGCCCGTACGGGGTCGCCGCCTCGACGACCTGTCCCCAGACGGCGCCCGCCTCGACCCGCGCGGTGCCGGCCGCCGCGTCCACCCGCACCCCGGACATCCGCCGGGTACTGATCAGCAGCCCGCCGTCGGTGGCCGCGGACAGCCCGTGCCCGGTGGCCTGGACGGCGACCGGCAGGCCCTGGGCGCGGGCGAAGCGCACCGCGGCGACGACGTCCCCGGCGCATTCCGCGCCGACGAGCACGGCCGGCCGGTGCCGGTACGCCCGCTGAAACCCGGACCGTTCGGCGTCGTAGCCGTCGTCGCCGGGGACGAGGACGGGGCCCCGGGACTCCCCTACCAGGGTGCGGACGGCGGCGGGGTCGAGTGCGGGGGCGGGGGCGGGGGCATGGGCGTAGGCGTGGGCGTGGTGCGTCCGTGCGGGGTCGTTGATCTCCATGCCGCGCACCCTGCCGCGATAACTTGACACCCGCCGTCATATATAACTTCGCCTGTGAAATCGGACCGGCTGCTCTCGATCCTGCTGCTCCTCCAGACCCGCGGCCGGGTGCCGGCCGGGGAGCTCGCCGAGCGGCTGGAGGTCTCCCCCCGGACCGTCTACCGCGATATCGAGTCGCTGTCGGCGGCCGGGGTGCCGGTCTATGCCGAACGCGGCCGGCACGGCGGGATCGCGCTGCTGCCCGGCTTCCGTACGGACGTCACGGGGATGACCACCGACGAGGCGCGCGCCCTGTTCATCCTGGCCGCGCAGGGCGCACACACCGCCCTCGGTCTGGACGAGGCGCTCGGCTCGGCGCTGCGCAAGGTGATGGCGGCGCTGCCCGCCCCGCACCGGCCGGCCGCGGAGCTGGCCGGCAGCCGCATCCTGGTCGACCCGGACAGGTGGATGAGCGGCCCGCGCCCCGCCGTCGACCTGGACGAACTCCACACCGCCGTCTTCACCGACCGGCGGCTGCGCATCCGGTACCGCCACAGCGGCGAGACCCGGCTGCGGACGTACACCGTCGACCCGTACGGGCTGGTGGCCAAGGCCGGAACCTGGTACCTCGTCGCGGACCGGCGCGGCAGGCCACAGCTCTTCCGCGCCGACCGGGTGGCCTCGGCGGCCCTCACCGACGCCCCCGTACGGCGCCGCGCCGGAGTCGACCTTGCCGGGGTCTGGCAGCAACTGCGGCGCCGGGTCGAGGACCGGCCCGCGGAGGTCAGGGTGACCGCCCGGATTCGCCGCGACCGGCTCGACCTCGCCGTACGGATCCTGGGCGGGGCGCTGACCGGGCCACCCCGTACGGGTGACGGCGAGAACTCCGGGGACGGCGAGGACGCCGGGGACGCCGGGGACGGCGAGGACGCCGGGGACGCCGGGGACGCCGGGGACGACCAAGACGCCGGGACCGAGAGGGGAACCCTCGCAGGGAACGACTGGGCCGTCATCGAGCTGGCCTACCCGGTCCTCGGCGCCGTCCGTCAACTGCTCCAGTTCGGCGACTCCCTCGAAGTGCTCGACCCGCCCGAGGCCCGCCGGGTGATGGCCGAGGCCGCGGCCGCCCTCACCGCCGTCTACGCGGACGACCGCCCCACCACCGGGTGACGCCCGTCCGGGCTCCGGAACCGTCCACCGTACGAACAACGGGCATCTCATCCGCTGGACGCGCAGCCGAACCCCGCAGCACGACGGATTAGGCTTCCCCCGTGGCTGATATCCAGATTCCCGCTGACATCAAGCCCGCCGACGGACGCTTCGGCGCGGGCCCCTCCAAGGTGCGTACGGAGGCGCTCGGCGCCCTCGCCGCCACCGGTAGCTCTCTTCTCGGCACGTCCCACCGCCAGGCCCCGGTCAAGAACCTGGTCGGCACGGTGCGCGACGGCGTACGCGACCTCTTCCAGCTCCCCGAGGGCTACGAGGTCGTGCTCGGCAACGGCGGCTCCACCGCGTTCTGGGACATCGCGACGCACGGCCTGATCGAGCGCAAGTCCCAGCACCTCAGCTTCGGTGAGTTCTCCTCGAAGTTCGCCAAGGCCGCCAAGCTGGCGCCGTGGCTGGACGAGCCCACCGTCCTCTCCGCCGACCCGGGCAGCCACCCGGACCCGGAGGCGGAGGCGGGCGTGGACGTCTACGGTTTCACCCACAACGAGACCTCCACCGGTGTCGCCGCCCCCATCAAGCGGGTCGCGGGCGCCGACGAGGGCGCGCTGGTCCTGGTCGACGCCACCTCCGGCGCCGGCGGCCTGCCCGTGGACATCGCCGAGACCGACGTCTACTACTTCGCCCCGCAGAAGTCGTTCGCCTCCGACGGCGGTCTGTGGCTGGCGGCCTTCTCCCCCGCCGCCCTGGAGCGCGCCCGCGCCATCCACGCGTCCGGCCGCCACATCCCGGAGTTCTTCTCGCTGCCCACGGCGATCGACAACTCCCTCAAGAACCAGACGTACAACACCCCGGCGCTGTCCACCCTCTTCCTGCTCAACGAGCAGCTGGAGTGGATCAACGGCCAGGGCGGCCTGGACTGGGCGGTCCGCCGCACCGCCACCTCCTCGCGCACCCTCTACGGCTGGGCCGAGGACTCCAAGTACGCCACCCCGTTCGTCACCGACCCGGCCAAGCGCTCGCAGGTCATCGGCACCATCGACTTCGATGACGACATCGACGCCACGGCCGTCGCCAAGGCCCTGCGCGCCAACGGCATCGTCGACACCGAGCCGTACCGCAAGCTCGGCCGCAACCAGCTGCGGATCGCGATGTTCCCGGCGATCGACCCGTCGGACGTCGAGGCCCTGACGGCCTGCATCGACCATGTGATCGGCAAGCTGTAACCGGCCGACGGCACCACGCACCACGCACCACGCATCATGCGCCACCACAGGCCCCGGCGGGCAGCCGCCGGGGCCTGTGCGCTGCCGCACCGGGGTGGCCCGAAAGACCGCCCCAGTAGCGTGAGTCACTGGATCGAGTCCCAGTATTCACGCAGCCACACGCCGTCCGGCGCGTCCCCGAGAGCCATTCCCGCGCTCCGGGCGTCCCGTACGACATCGAGCTCGCCCCAGCGCACCGGCCAGGCCAGACGCTGCTCCACCGTCCAGGCGAGAACCTCGTCCAACGACTCCCTCCCCCGGCCGTCCGGAGCGATCACCAGCCCCTCATCGAACACCGCGCACCATGTCCCGTCATCCGGCGCGAACTGCCTGCTCGCGAAAAACCAGTAGTTGCTGCCCAACGGCTTCGGGACCCGCGGTTGGTGGAGAAAAGTGAAGTCGCCGAGGATCTCGCCGGATCCGGCCCGGAGGAACCGCAGGGTGGTGGGGCTCATCGCGACCAGGACATCGTCGGCGCCCCACAGCAGCACACCGGTCTCGGGCGGGACGTCCGAGGTGCGCAGCCGCTGCGGCTCGTCCCCGTCCAGCGACCACACCTCCACCCGCCCGTCGGCCGTGAGCCAGGCTCCCGCGTCGCCGGACGGGGCCCAGGCCCAGGAATCGGCGTAGACCATGCCCTCTTCCACCGGTGTGACGTCGAGGCGGTAGCGGAACCGGTCCTCGTCATAGATGAGGACGCCTGGCTGTGTCCCGGCGGCGTTGCCCTCGCCCACCAGGGCCGCCAGCCGCGGCACCTCGCCCTGCATGCCCCATTGCAGCGCCGAAACGCCTTGGTGCCCGGCCCCCTTCCCGTTCGGCTTGCCGGTCACCGCGTCGAGGAAGCGCAGCCCCTGGTCGCAGTGCACCAGCAGCCGGTCATCCGGGCTCCACGCGGCGAGTTCGCCGATCCCGGCCAGCCAGCTCACCTGCCCGGACGAGACGTCGATGACGAAGGCCTCCGCGCGGCCCCTGTTCTCGCCCTGCGCCTGCAACCGGGTGCCGTCCCGTGACCAGCGGACCCAGCCGCCGGCCTGGAGCGTGACGTCGTCGGGCGCGGCCGTCTCCGCGGTCCGCAGATCCTCCCGGAGCCTGCCGGCCAGCAGGAACGGGTGCGCGGGCGGGGCGTCACGGGACGTCCAGTGCAGCTCGCCGCTGTCGAGGGGGACGATGCAGCCGCCCACCTCGCACGGAGTCCCGGAATTCACGAAGACCCGTCTCCCGTCGGGCGCCAACGCCCAGGACACCGGCCGGGGCGCGCCGTCCGTGACCAGGCACTTGGCGAGGGTGACCGAACCGAGGAAGGGGCTGAACGGGTCGAAGACACCGACGTGGTCGGTGTGGTACGCGAGGCCGATGCGTCGGCTGTCGGCCGACCACTGGATGCTGCGCTCGTAGCCGGGCCGGCCGACGCCGCCCTCGATACCGATGGCATTGACGCAGCGTCCGGTGGCCGTTTCCCAGATCTGCAGGGTGCCGCCGTAGTCGTCGCCGATCAAGGTGCCGGTGGCCAGGTAGCGGCCGCAGGGGCTGAGGGCGTAATCGTTGATCTCTGCCTGGTGGCCGTACGGATGGCGAAGCTCCGTGCCCTCCCTCTTGCGGACCTCTCGCGTGGCGGCGCGGTGCTCCTCGGTGATGCCCTGCTCGCGCTCCAGCTTCAGCAGCCGCGTCCGCAGGGCCAGCAGCTCCGAAACCGCCCCGGCCCGAGGCGCGCCGCGGTCGGAGGCGTCCTCGTCGGCGAGCAGGGCCCGTAGCGCCGTGTCGTCGAATATCGGGAGGTTGCGCCTCCGTGCCTCCCGGAGCTTTCCCCCCTCGTTGTAGTGGAGGCTGTCCACGAACACCAGATCCGTCCGGCTGGTCACCGAACCCCTCACCCGGGCACCCAGCTCCTCCAGCCGCCGCTGCGCCTCGTCCTGGCGCAAGCCGTAGAAGCGGCCGATGAGCACGATCGACTTCCCTCGTACGTCCATGCCGCAGACCGTAGCCACAGCCACTGACAACGGCCTTCACCCGGCATCCGACAGCCGTCCCGGAGAGCGGAGTTGATGCGCGGGGGGCGGACGGCTCCCCGGGAGGTGGCTCGCGGTCTCCTCGACGGCGGGACCCTGCCCGTGGGGCCTCTCGGGTGACCTTCGGCGGCTTCCTCACCGGCATCGCCCGCACCGAGCTCGACTCCGCCCTCGCCGAGAAGAGGACCGGCGTCAGCAACGCGGACTTCTGGCAGTCCCAGGAGCCGGTGCTGTCCAAGGTGATGCCGAGCGGCCGCTACCCCGCCCTCGCCGCCCTGGACGAGGACTCGTTCGCCGGTGACGGCACCTCTGTCTTCGAGCTGGGCCCGACCGCGCTCCTGGACGGCATCGCGGCGCTGATCGCCGCCCGCACCGCCCGAACGGACGCACCATGAGGTGACGAAACAGGCCGGATATGCCTGTATGGGAGCCATGACCAACCCCCCGAGCCCCGGCCTCGCCCCCTTCGAGCGGCAAGGGACGATCGTGCTGACCACGTACAAGCGGGACGGCACCGGCGTCGGCACGCCGGTCAATATCGCCGTCGACGGTGACCACGCCTACATCCGTACGTACGGCAGCGCCTGGAAGGCCAAGCGGATGCGGAACTTCCCCGAGGTGGAGATCTGCGCCTCCACCTGGCGGGGCCGCCCCACCGGGACCACCGTCCCGGCGCGGGTGCGGCTGCTGGACCCGCAGACCCGGGAGTACCGGCGGGCCGAGCGTTCCCTGACCCGGAAGTACCCCCTGATCCACGGCCTGTTCGTGCCGCTGGTGCACCGGCTGAAGAAGGAGCGGACCCTGCATTACGAGCTGCGGCTGACCGGGGGCGAAGCGGACGGGGAGCGACCGGCGGAGGGGACCGGGCTCGGGACATAGCCCCGGCCGCGCCTCGCGGCCACCGCCCCACCGCCCTACCGCCGCCGCAGCAGCCTGCGCAGCCCGACGACCAGCGCCGTGGCCACCGCGAGGACCATCGCCCCCTTGATGAAGCCGGGGTCCAGGTCCGTCCCCTGGCTCCCCTTCCCGCCCTGGCCGTTGGCGCCGTCGCCGTTCGCCGGGTCGTCCTTCGCCGAGTCCGGCAGTTGCGCGTCGCTCAGGCCGACCGGTTCGACCTCGCTGTCGCTGCCCTCCGAGCCGTACATCAGGGTGCGGCCGTCGGGGGTGAAGCTGACCGATTCGCCCTGCTGTTGGACCGGTACGCCCACACTGCCGAGGTCCTTGGGACGGCCGTCCTGCCAGCGGTAGATCCGGGCGCCGAAGTAGCTGCGCAGCACCAGACGGCTGCCGTCGGGGGAGAACGCGCCGTCGGTCACCCACAGATCGATGGGCGCGACCTTGCGGAAGACATTGGTACCGGAGGTGGTGAGCCGCTGCGGGCCCGCGTAGAGGGCGCCACCGCCGTCCTGCTTCTTGCTGGCGATATAGACTCGGCCGGTCTTGGGGTGCACCATCAGCGCTTCGGCGTCCCGCGGCCCGTCCGCGTACTTCACATCGAACTGAGTCGCCGTCACCGTCGCGTCGCGCAGCTTCTTCGGTTCGGGGAAGCGGTAGATCCAGACGTGGTTCCACGTCCCGCCGAGGTTGTCGCCGATGTCGCCGACGTAGATGTTGCCGTCCGGGCCGATCGAGATGGCCTCGACATCGCGCGGCTTGCCGATGCCGCGCAGGGTGATCCTGGCGACCGTACGGCCGGAGCGGCCGTCGACGGCGTAGACGTACGGGCCGTCGTCGCTGTCGTTGTGGGTCCAGTAGATCCCGGGGTGCGCCCGGCTGGCGGCCAGGCCGCTGGACTCGGTGATCCGGGGATCGCCGATGGTGAAGCCGTCGGGCTCGTCGGCGGCGGCGGGCGCCACGGCCGCCGACCACAGGATTCCCGCGGCACCGGCCGCGCACAGAAGCGAACGCATGGGCACAGACTGCCATCCCGGGCCACCGGACGTGGGCGCAAGTCACCGGCCTCCTCGCCGCCGCCCGCACCGCGCCGGCCCCGGCCGCACCGCGCCGGGGAGCGGGGCGTGTCCAGCGTCACGTACCGAGCAGTAGGGGAACTCGGTCATCATGGCCGGATGAGGATCATGTTCGTCGGTGACTCGATGACCATTGGAAGCACCGGCGATTTCACCTGGCGCTACCGGATGTGGCAGCACCTGAACGCGACGTCCGACGGCCCGTACCGCATCGTCGGACCACGCCACACGCTCCACGACCCGGCCACCGGCGCCCCCACCTCCACCGCCTACGCCGACCCCCACTTCCCCGAGGAGGCCCGCCGCCACCTCGCCGGCTGGGGCGAGGGCTGGCTGCACATGGCGCCGCTGATCGGTGACATGGTGCGCCGGTACGACGCCGACACCCTGCTGGTCTCGCTCGGCCTGATCGACCTCGGCTTCTATACGAACGCCGAGCAGACCGCGGAGAACGTGCGGGAGTTCGTGGCGCAGGCACGGGCCGCGGCGCCGCACCTGAGGGCGGTGCTGATGCCGGTGATACCCAACGTGCGGGCGACGGCGGACACCGCATTCGGCGCGGAGTGCGAGCGCTTCAACGAGCTGCTGGCCAAGGCCGTCGCCGACCTCTCCACCCCCGGCTCGCCGTTGCTGCTGGCCTCCGAGCCGGACGGCTGGGAGATCGATCGCGCCACCTACGACGGGACACATCCCTCGGAGTGGGGGGAGCAACTGCTCGCGGGGGCGTTCGCCGGGGCGATGCATCAGGCGTGGGGGATCGGGGCGGCGTACGGGGTGCTGTCGGCTCACTGAGGCAGCGCACCTCCCGTGGAGCGCCCGGCCCGGTCCGGGAACCACGAAGAGTCCGCCCGCCACCCCTCACGGTCCTTGCTTCGAGTGCTCTCGAAGGCGTTGGCTGGACCACCATGAAGTACACGCAGCTCGGACGCACCGGACTCAAGGTCAGCCGACTCGTCCTCGGGACGATGAACTTCGGGCCTCAGACGAACGAGGCCGACAGTCACACCATCATGGACGCGGCGCAGGGCGCGGGCGTCAACTTCTTCGACACCGCCAATGTCTACGGATTCGGCGCCGACAAGGGCCGTACCGAGGAGATCGTCGGCAGTTGGTTCGCCAAGGGCGGCGGCCGGCGGGACAAGACCGTGCTGGGCACCAAGGGCTACGCCAACATGGCGCCGGAGGGCGACAAGGTCTGGCCCAACCACGACAAGCTCTCCGCGGTCAACATCCGGCGCTCGGTGGAGGCCAGCCTCAAGCGGCTGGGCACCGACTACATCGACCTCTACCAGTTCCACCACGTCGACCGGGACACCCCCTGGGACGAGATCTGGCAGGCCGTCGACGTCCTCGTCCAGCAGGGAAAGATCCTCTACGCCGGCTCGTCCAACCACGCGGGCTGGCACATCGCCCGCGCCAACGAGACGGCCGCCCGCCGCGGTTCGCTGGGCCTGGTCAGCGAGCAGTGCCTCTACAACCTCGCCGAGCGGCGTGCCGAGATGGAGGTCATCCCGGCCGCCCAGGGCTACGGCCTGGGCGTCATCCCGTGGTCGCCGCTGCACGGCGGGCTGCTGGGCGGGGCCCTGCGCAAGGAGCGCGAGGGCGGCGCGGGCCGCTCGGTCGTCGGCCGCTCGGCCGATGCCCTCGCCAACTCCGCGATCCGTGCCCGGATCGAAGCCTATGAGGACCTGCTCGACAAGCAAGGCCTGGAGCCCGGCGAGGTCGCCCTGGCCTGGCTCCTGACCCGTCCCGGCGTCACCGGCCCGATCGTCGGCCCCCGCACGACGGACCAGCTCGCCTCCGCGCTGCGCGCCGTCGAACTGACCCTCCCGGACGATCTCCTCGCCTCGCTCGACGAGATCTTCCCCGGCCCCGGCCCGAGCCCGGAGGCCTTCGCCTGGTGAGCGGGACGCGCGCCCGGCGGCCGGTCAGGCCGGCTGCCGGGCGCGCGGCAGCGGCCGCGGCATCGCTCAGTGCAGCGCCGCCGCCACGACCACGACGATGAGCAGGACGGCGAGCAGGCCGGACATGATCCGGTTACGGGTTTTGGGGTCCACCCCTTGAGCGTAACCGGGACGGGGCCGCGCGTTTCAGCGGCCCGTGGACCGCCCGGCCCCGGGGCCCGTGGACTGCCCGGCCCGGGGCCGGGCTGCCGTTCAGCGGCACAGGGGCCAGGACCCCACCGTTTCGTAGCGGGGCTGCTTGCCCGCCACACCGGGGACGGGCGGATGGCTGCGCACCAGGGCCAGGGCCTCGACCGTCCAAGGGGCACCGGCGAAATCCTTCAGGGCGGCCGCGTACGGGCGCAGGTCCAGACCCGGGACGCGGTTCCGGGCGAGGGTGAGGTGGGGGGTGTACGGGCGGCGCTCCTCCTCCATGGCCACGCCGGCCCGGCGGCCCGCTGCCGACGCCGCGCCCGCGAGCGTGCGCATGGCGGGCCGGTCGCCGTCGGCCCCGGCCCACACCACCCGGTCCGAGAAGCGGCCGCCGCCGGCGATCCGCAGCGGGTAGGAATCGCGGCGACCGGCGGCGCGACCCAGGCGTTCCCGCAGGTCGGGGACGATCTCCTCGGGCACCTCACCGTAGAAGGCAAGGGTGAAGTGCCAGCTGTCCCGACCGGTCCACCGCAGCCGGCCGGCGTCCGGCAGCTCCTTCAACTGCGCTGCCTCGGCGGCCAGTTCCTCGATCGCGGGAGCGGGCGGCAGGACGGCGGCGAAGAGTCTCATGCGGTCAGTGTGGCGCAGGGCTCGCACCGTCCGACGGATCGGCCCGGAAGCGTGCCGCACGGGCGGGCAGGCCGCACGGGCCGCACGGGCCGGGCGGGCCGGGCAAGCCGCACGGGCCGGGCAAGCCGCACGGGCCGGGCAGGCCGCGCGGGTCGGGGGGGCGACCCGGCGGGGGCCCGGCCCTGCGCCACCGCACCCCCGGGCCCTGCCCCACCGCTCCCCCACCCCCTACGCCACCGGAGCCAAGCCCTTCTCCGCGGAGGCAGCGGCAGAGGCGGCGGAGACCCTGGGCACAAACGCGAGGTGCTGTCGGCCCCGGCGCAGATCGATCTTCAGGCGCAGGCCGCCCACCCTGGCGAGGATCAGGCCGATGACGGCCGCGGACACCATGGAGACCAGGCCGCCGGCCAGGAAACCGATCCGGGGGCCGAAGGCGTCGGTGATCCAGCCGACCAACGGTGCGCCCAGCGGGGTGCCGCCCACGAAGACCATCATGAACAGGCTCATCACCCGGCCGCGCATCAGCGGATCGGTGGCCATCTGGATACTCGAATTGGCGGTGACGTTGATCGTCAGGCCGACCATGCCGATCGGGGCGAGGAGCGCCGCGAAGACCCAGAACGACGGGGCGAGCGCGGCGGCGATCTCCAGTGCGCCGAAGAAGATCGCCGCCCCGACGAGCAGCCGCAGCCGGGAGCCGGCGCGGCGGGCGGCGAGCAGTGCGCCGATCAGTGAGCCCGCCGCCATCAGCCCGTTGAACAGCGAGTAGGTGCCGGCGCCCTGGTGGTAGACGTGGTAGACGAACGCGGTCAGCCAGATCGGGAAGTTGAAGCCGAAGGTCCCGATGAAGCCGACCAGGACGATGGGCCAGATCAGGTCGGGACGCCCCGACACATACCGCAGCCCCTCCCGCAGCTGGCCCTTGCTGCGCGGGACCCGGTCGACCTTGTGGAGTTCGGCGGTCCGCATCATCAGCAGGCCGGCGAGCGGGGCGATGAACGAGAGGCCGTTGAGCAGGAAGGCCCAGCCGCTGCCGAAGGCGGTGATCAGGACACCGGCGACGGCAGGACCGATCAGCCGCGCGGACTGGAAGTTGGCGGAGTTCAGGCTGACGGCGTTGCGCAGCTCGTCCTGGCCGACCATCTCGGAGACGAAGGCCTGCCGGGACGGGTTGTCGAGGACGGTGACCAGGCCGAGGACGAAGGCGACCAGGTAGACGTGCCAGACCTGCACCTGGCCGCTCAGCGTGAGCACGGCGAGGGCGAGGCCGGTCAGGCCCATCGCAGACTGGGTGAACAGGAGCAGCTTGCGCTTGGCGAAGCGGTCGGCGATGACGCCGCCGTAGAGCCCGAAGAGCAGCATCGGCAGGAACTGCAGCGCGGTGGTGATGCCGACCGCGCCGGATGAGCCGGTGAGGCTGAGCACCAGCCAGTCCTGGGCGATGCGCTGCATCCAGGTGCCCGTGTTGGACACCATCTGGCCGGTGGCGAAGAGGCGGTAGTTACGTATGCGGAGCGAGCTGAACGTGCCCTTGCGCGGTGTGGCGGCGGGGCCTGTGGCGACGTCCGGGGCGGGGCCCGGAAGGGTCGCGGTCGCGTCGTCGGAAACCGTGTCGTGTGGGGAGTTCGGTGCGGGGGCGGAGTGTGCTCCGGATCCCGTACTCAAAGTGGGTTCGCCTCCTCGGCCTCGGGTGTCTACAGCTGTGCGAGCTTCTCCAGCACGGGCGCGGCGGCCCGCACCTTCGCCCACTCGTCCTCGTCCAGCCCGGAGGCCAGCTCGGCGAGCCAGGCGTTGCGCCTACGGCGGCTCTCCTCGAGCATCGCCTCGGCCTGTTCGGTCTGGGTGACGACCTTCTGGCGGCGGTCGTCGGGGTGCGGTTCGAGCCGGACCAGCCCCTTGGCCTCCAGCATGGCCACGATGCGGGTCATCGACGGCGGCTGCACATGTTCCTTGCGGGCCAGTTCGCCGGGGGTGGCGCTGCCGCAGCGGAAGAGGGTGCCGAGCACCGACATCTCGGTCGGGCTCAGCGATTCGTCGACCCGCTGGTGCTTGAGTCGGCGCGACAGGCGCATCACGGCGGACCGCAGAGCGTTCACCGCGGCCGCGTCGTCTGGGGGCGCCTCCCGGCCGTCAGGCTGGGGGCGGGACTGTTCCGGCATGGTCTTTAGCGTAACTCATTACCCTTTCTAAAGAAAGCCAAGGGATGCCGCCCGTCGGACCTCACCCATATGGGTGAGGGCGCGGCCGAAAGCGACACACCTGGCCGCGTACGGACGGGACCGTGTCCGTATGGGATCGCAAGTGCTCAGCCTGCGCGTGGACGAGGAACTGCTGGACCGCATACGGCAGCACGCCGCAAAACGCGGAATGAGCGTCCGGGACTATGTGGTCCGGACGCTCATTCGCGAGGATTTCGACGAGCGCTTCCAGTCGTCTCTCGACGAGACGGAGAAGCTGGGGGAGAAGCTGGGGGCGCGCCGGCCCGCTACTTGACCCCGAGCGCCTGCTCGATCGGGTCGAGCAGGAAGTAGACCAGGAAGCAGAGGCCGACCACGTTCAGCAGCCAGGGGATCTCCTTGACGCGGCCGGTCGCCGTGCGCAGCAGGATGAAGGCCAGGACGCCGATGCCGATGCCGTTGGTGATGCTGTAGGTGAACGGCATCGAGACCATCGTCAGGAACGCGGGGATGCCGATGGTGAAGTCGCCCCAGTCGATGTCCCGGACGTTCGAGGCCATGATCAGGAAGCCGACGACCAGCAGGGCGGGCGTCGCGGCCTGCGAGGGGACGACGGTCGCCACCGGCGTGAAGACCAGCGCGAGCAGGAAGAGGCCACCGGTCATCAGGTTCGCGAGACCGGTGCGGGCGCCCTCGCCGACACCCGCCGTGGACTCCACGAAGCAGGTGTTGGCGGAGGCGGAGCCGAAGCCGCCGCCCGCGACCGCGATGCCGTCGACCATGAGGATCCGGCCCATGTTCGGCAGCTGGCCGGTCTCGTTGTTCAGCAGACCGGCCTCCTCGCCGACGCCGATGATGGTGCCCATCGCGTCGAAGAAGCCGGAGAGCAGCACGGTGAAGACGAACAGGCAGCCGGTCAGCACACCGACTTCCTTGAAGCCGCCGAAGAGACTGATCTGACCGATCAGACCGAAGTCCGGGGTGCCGATGACCTTGTCCGGCACGTTGGGGACCGCCAGGCCCCAGGCCGCGTCCGGGATCTGCACCAGCGCATTGATGACGATCGCGACCACGGCCATGGTGACCATGCCGATCAGGATCGCGCCCCTGACCTTCCGCACGACCAGCACGAACATCAGCACCAGGCCGAGGACGAAGACCAGCACCGGCCAGCCCTTGAGCTGGCCGCCCTGCCCCAGGCTCATCGGCACGGTGGTGTGCGCGGCGTCCGGGTTACGCGTGACGAAGCCGGCGTCGACCAGACCGATCAGCGAGATGAACAGGCCGATACCGATGGCGATGGCCCGCCGCAGCCCGTTGGGGATCGCGTCCATCACCCGCTGCCGCAGGCCCGAGGCGACCAGGACCATCAGCACCAGACCGGCGAGCACGACCATGCCCATCGCATCCGGCCAGCTCATCTTGGGGGCGAGCTGCAGGGACACCACGGCGTTGATGCCCAGGCCCGCGGCGATGGCGATCGGGACATTGCCGACGACGCCCATCAGCACGGTGCTCAGACCGGCCATCAGCGCGGTGGCGGTGACCAGCTGGGCATTGTCGAGATGATGGCCGAACTTATCGACTCCGGAGCCGAGAATGATCGGATTCAGCACGATGATGTAGGCCATCGCGAAGAACGTCGCCAGGCCGCCGCGGAGCTCACGACCGACCGTCGACCCCCGCTCGGAAATCTTGAAGAAGCGGTCGAAGCCGTTCTTGGGGGGCTTGGGGCCGGGGTCTTTGAGGGTGTCGACCGGCGTGGTGGCCGAGGGGGGCATGCGGGGACCTCAGTCGGACGGGCCTGGGCAGGCGTGGGGGCCCGGGGGCCCGGAACACGTACAGAAACACGTACAGAAACAGGAAACAACCGGAGCAGGTTGGATGAATAGACGAACTAAACCAGCCGTATCCAGAAAGGTTCAGTATGAATAAACAATGCGCTGATCGCTATCTCCGCGCGTAGACCCTTGTGGCGCAAGGACCGGGCAGGTCACCCACCGGGTTTCCGGCCCGGCCCACCGCCGCCCGCGGCGCCCGCACCCCCTCCCCGTAAGCTGGCCACCATGTGGAAGAAGTCCGAACTGCGCGAGGCCCCGGCGCCTCTTGAGGGCCCCGTCGTCGGCACGATCACCGGCGGCACCATCATCTGGTTCGTGCTCTTCCTCGGCCAGCTCCCCTTCTACGGCTGGTTCGCCGACCACGGCCACAGCTGGTGGGTGTGGACCTGCCTGGCCGGCGCCGGCCTCGGACTGGTGGGCATCTGGTACGTACGGGCCCGGGACACCGCGATCAAGCGCGCCGCCGCGACGGCCGGCCCGCCCGCCGACCAGCTCTGAGGGCACACCACCCCGCCCCACCCGGCCAGCGGGTGATTTGCCCCTTCCGCCCGTAACGTCGAGGGCATGACGGAGCGGGCCAGCGCCGAACCCGAGCACTCCGGACCGGGCCGCGAGCCGGCCCGGCGGACCGCTCAGGAACCGGTCAACCCCGGCCTGACCGCCACCGAGGTCGCGGAGCGGGTCGCCCGGGGCGAGGTCAACGACGTCCCCGTACGGTCCTCCCGCTCGGCCGCCGAGATCGTCCGCGCCAACGTCTTCACCCGCTTCAACGCGATCATCGGCGTGCTCTTCGTGATCATCCTGATCGTCGGCCCGATCCAGGACGGCCTGTTCGGCTTCGTCATCGTCGCCAACACCGGCATCGGCATCGTCCAGGAACTGCGCGCCAAGAAGACCCTGGACAGCCTGGCGGTCATCGGCGAGGCGCGGCCGACCGTCCGGCGCGCCGGGGCCGCCGCCGAGATCCCCACCTCCGAAGTGGTCCTCGGCGACGTCATCGAACTCGGGCCCGGCGACAAGGTCATCGTCGACGGCGAGGTGCTGGAGTCCGACGGCCTGGAGATCGACGAATCCCTGCTGACCGGCGAGGCCGACCCGGTCCTCAAGAAGCCCCGTGACCCGACGATGTCCGGCAGCTTCGTCGTCGCGGGCAGCGGCGCCTTCACCGCCACCAAGGTCGGCCGGCAGGCGTATGCGGCCCAGCTCGCCGAGGAGGCCAGCCGTTTCACCCTGGTCCACTCCGAACTGCGCAGCGGCATCAGCCGGATCCTCAAGTACGTGACCTGGATGATGATCCCGACCGCGATCGGCCTCGTCCTCAGCCATCTGCTCACCCTCGGCCTGCCGGGCGACGAGGCCATCCGCCGGATGGTCGCCGGCATCGTGCCGATGATCCCCGAGGGCCTGGTACTGCTCACCTCGGTCGCCTTCGCGATCGGTGTCATCCGGCTCGGCCGTAAGAAGTGCCTGGTCCAGGAGCTGCCCGCCATCGAGGGGCTGGCCCGGGTCGACGTGGTGTGCCTGGACAAGACCGGCACGCTGACCGAGGGCGGGATGGACGTCAACGGGCTGCGGTCCCTCGACGGCGACGAGACGCACATCGAGCAGGTGCTGGGCGCACTGGGGGAATGCGATCCACGGCCCAATGCCTCCCTCCAGGCGATCATCGAGGCGTATCCGGCGGACGACGCCTGGCGCTGCACCCGGGCGCTGCCGTTCTCCTCCGCCCGCAAATACAGCGGCACCGCCCTCAACGGCCCGGACGGCGAGAGCAGCACCTGGCTGCTCGGCGCCCCGGACGTCCTGCTGCCGCCCGGCGACCACCGCCTCACCGAGATCGACGGCCTCAACGCCCAGGGCCTGCGGGTACTCCTGCTGGCCCGCACCGAACGGGAGCTGGACGACCCCGAGGTCACCCGCGGCCTGCGACCCACCGCGCTGGTGATCCTGGAGCAGCGGCTGCGCCCGGACGCCTCCGACACCCTGGGCTACTTCGCGGGGCAGGACGTCGCGGCCAAGGTGATCTCCGGCGACAACGCGGTGTCGGTGGGCGCGGTGGCCGGCAAACTGGAGCTGCCGGGCGCGGGCGACCCGGTGGACGCGCGCGAACTGCCCGGCGACCGCGACGCCATGGCGGCCGCGGTCGAAAAGGCCGCGGTCTTCGGCCGGGTCACCCCACAGCAGAAGCGGGAGTTGGTCGCGGCCCTCCAGTTGCGCGGTCACACCGTCGCGATGACCGGCGACGGCGTCAATGACGTACTCGCCCTCAAGGACGCCGACATCGGCGTCGCCATGGGCTCCGGCTCCGAGGCCACCCGCGCCGTCGCCCAGATCGTCCTGCTCGACAACAGCTTCGCCACGCTCCCCTCGGTCGTCGCCGAGGGCCGCCGGGTCATCGGCAACATCACCCGTGTCGCCACCCTCTTCCTCACCAAAACCGTCTACTCCGTCCTGCTGGCGATCCTGGTGGCCTGCTGCCAGATCCCCTACCCGTACCTGCCGCGGCATCTGACCCTGCTCTCCACCCTGACCATCGGCATCCCCGCGTTCTTCCTCGCCCTGGCCCCCAACAAGGAGCGCGCCAGGCCGCACTTCGTCCGCCGGGTGATGCGCTACGCCGTGCCCTCGGGCCTGATCACGGGCCTCGCCGCCTTCACCACCTACCTGCTCGCCCGCGGCTACTACACCGGCCCGGCCGCCCTGCCCGCCGAGACCAGCGCGGCCACCCTGACGCTCTTCCTCGCCGCGATGTGGGTACTGGCGATCATCGCCCGCCCCTACACCTGGTGGCGGATCGCCCTGATCCTGGCGATGGGCCTGGCCTTCCTCGCCGTACTCGCCACCCCCTGGCTGCAGACGTTCTTCGACCTGCGCCTGGTCGGGACGACGATGCCGTGGACGGCCGTCGCCATCGCGGTGGTGGCGGCGGTGCTGCTGGAGATCACCTGGCGCTGGGTGGGCCGGCGCTTCCCGGCCTGACGAACGGCCCGGTGGGGCGGTCCGGCCCCCGGGAGACCGGGCCGCCCCACCGGCCCGCCGGCGAACCGGGGCACCGAACAGGCCCGTCGACCGCGGCCGCCCCTGCATCCCGCCGACCGCCCGGCCTCCCGACCGCCCGGCCTCCCCTAGAGTCCATGTCCATGACATTTCACCCGGGCTCCCGCGCCGTCGAACTACTGGCCCGCTCGCACCACTCCAGCCACTCCATCAGCCACTACACCAGCCATTACGGCAGTCACTACGGCACCCACTCCCCCGGCGTCTCGTTCGGCGGCGCGTGGTGGATGATCCCGCTCGGCACCGTGCTCGGGGTCGCCTGGGTGTTCGTGAAGCGGCGGTTCCGGTCCGGCTGAGCGAGCGCCGCGGGGGCCTCGCCCGCGGCCGGCGCGAGGGGCGGCGGAGAACCTGCCCCACCGCTTCCCCCTGCGCCGGAACAGGCCGAAACAAGCCCACCGCGCTGTTCACCCGGCATACGGTGCAATGCCGTGCACCTACTCAGAACGGAGCGTCCGATGCAGGGAAGGACCGTGCTGGTCACCGGAGCCACCCGAGGAATCGGCCTGGCCGTCAGCCACCGGCTCGCCGCCGAGGGCGCCCAGGTGCTGGGCATTGCCCGCGCTGCCCCGACGACGGATTTCCCCGGTCTGCTCACGCCCTGCGATCTGGCCGACGAGGAGCAGACCCGACAGGTGATGCAGACGCTGGCGCGGGACCACCAGGTGCACGCAGTGGTCAACAACGTCGGCATCGCACTGCCCGAACCGCTGAGCGAGGTCAGCACCACGAACCTGCAGACGGTCTTCGACCTGAACGTGCGTGCCGCGGTGCAGGTCGCCCAGGCATTCGTCGGCGGCATGCGGGAGCAGGGCCGGGGCCGGATCATCAACGTGGCGAGCCGGGCCGTCTTCGGCGCACGCGACCGCAGCAGCTACTCCGCTGCGAAGAGCGCCCTGGTGGGCCTGACCCGGACCTGGGCACTGGAACTGGCCGAACACGCGGTCACCGTCAACGCGGTCGCCCCGGGCCCGGTCGACACCGAGCTGTTCCGCCGGACCCGCCCGGTCGGAAGCGATGCGGAGGCCCGGGTACTGCAGACCATCCCCCTGCGCAGGCTGGGCCGCCCCGAGGAGATCGCCGCCGCCATCTGCTTCCTCCTCGGCGACGACGCGGGTTTCATCACCGGACAGACCCTGTGCGTGGACGGCGGCGGCAGCATCCCGGGCCGCTGACGGCAGAACCGCCCGGCTCCCGGCCGGCCGTCGCCACAGCCGGCCTGAGGAGGCACGTGCGCCGCCCCGCTCCGCGGGCGGCGCGACGGGCCGAAGAGAACCTGCCCGGCCGATACCCCGGTCGCTGCCGCCGTACTACGCTCCAGCCCCATGACACTCCACGGGGACCTGGCCCACAAGGTGCTGGCGAGCTCGCATCGCCACTACCACCACACCGGCAGCCACTACGGCGGCACCGGCGACGGCACCTTCGACTGGTGGGTGTGGCCCCTCCTCGCCCTCTCCGCGATCGTCGTCATCTGGAGCCTGGTCAAGCGCTTCCGCTCGAACTGACGCCGCGGTCCGCGCCGTGACGTCGCCCCGGCGCGGGTGAGGGTGTGGCGTCGGACCTCTCGCCGGGCCTTGCTAGTGGACCTCGTACGAGGCCAGGTCCGCCGGGTCCTCCGTCGCGAGCGCCACATACCCGTCGGGCCGTACGAGAAAGAGTCCCCGGTCCCCGTACGCCTTGTGTGCGTGCCCGTCCACGTCGATGACGTCGGCCTGCTCGCCGGGGCGGCCGACCCGGACCCGCTGGTAGCGCTCGGAGGCCGGGGCGTCGGTCCCGCCGAAGGCGAGGAGCGTGGCATGCGGGCCGCGGAAGAGGTCGAAGAGACGGATGGGCCCACAGGGGGCGTCGGGGGCGCGGTCTCCGGCGCGCAGTGCGTCGTCGGCCAGGCCCTCGCGGCACTCGCGGGTCAGGGGGCTCTCCCGGTAGCCGAGGCCCAGTTGGAAGGTCTCGACGCCGCGCCGGGAGAAGCCGCGGTCGGTGTCCACGCGGTCCTGCTCGAAGACCTGGGTGGTGAGGGCGAGCACCTGCTGCGCGACCGGCCGCCGCTCGGCCTCGTAGGTGTCGAGGAGCGCATCGGACGCACCGCGCAGCGCGGCGCCGAGCTTCCAGCCGAGGTTGTACGCGTCCTGGATGCTGGTGTTGAGGCCCTGGCCGCCCGTAGGAGAGTGAATGTGCGCGGCATCGCCCGCGAGCAGGACGCGGCCGACGCGGAAGCGGTCGGCGGCCCCGGCCTTGATGCGCAGCACCGAGGACCACCCCACCTCGTGCACCCGCACGTCCTCGTGGCCGGTGCGCTCCACGAGCAGCCGCTGGACCGCCTCGGGAGTGGCGTCGGGCGTGAAGTCCGGGCCCGCGCCGCCGAAGTGGGCGAGCAACTGGAAGAGGTCCGCCCCTTCGAGCGGGCGGAGCGCGACGCGCCCGCCCGGTGCGGTGGGCCACACGTGCCAGTGCGCGCGGTCGAATCCGTCGATGAGGACGTCCGCGATCAGCGTCGGGTCGGTGACGATATCGGTGACGGGGAAGCCCACCCCGAGGGCCTTGCGGACCGTGCTGCGTCCGCCATCGGCCGCGACCAGATAGCCGGCCCGTACGGCCGACTCGGTGCCGTCAGGACCGCGCAGCCGCGCCGTCACCCCGTCCGCGTCCTGCTCGAAGCCGGTCAGCTCGCAGTCGAACTCGATGCTTCCGCCCAGCTCTTCGAGGCGCGCCCGGAGGATCTCGACGGTGCGCCACTGCGGGAGCATCCACAGCTCGCCGTACGGGACGTGGGGCGAGGGCTCGGAGCGCTCGACCGTGTCCCACTCGGCGACACGTGTGGTGCCGTCCCAGCTCTGCAGGCGCTGGACGGGGCCGCCTGCCGCCCGTATCGCGTCGATGACGCCCAGGTCGTCGAAGACCTCCAGGCTGCGCGGCTGGAGGCCGGAGCCGCGTGAGCCGGGAAAGCTCCGGCTCTCCCTCTCCACGACGCGGCAGGCGATCCCGCGCCGGGCGAGGTCGCAGGCGAGCACGAGGCCGGTGGGCCCGGCTCCGGCGATCAGAACTTCGGTGGTGGCGATTGCGGGCAGGCTCATCACGTGTTCCTTGACGTCGTCAAGCCGCCCCCCGGCACAGGAGGGGCGGCCCGCCTCACAGCGAGGCATGGCGATACGTCATATACGAGGCGCCCGAGGGGCACGAAACGGACCGACCCGCAACACGCAATGCCCCTGGGCAGCGCCCTTGCCGCCCTCGGTCAGTCGAACCACCGCGCCCGCGCCAGTTCCTCCCCCCGGTCCGGGTCTTCCAGGAGGGCGGCGACCTCGAAGCGGCGGGGCCACTGGCCGGCCGCCCAGGCCAGGCCCGCGGCCACGCCCTCCAGGGTCGCGGCGTGCACGGTGCCGTCCGGCGTCCGGCGCCAGTCCAGCTCGGTGGGGCCACCGGGGCCGTCGACGAGCAACTCCTCGTGCTCCACGTACGCCTCGGGGGTGGCGGCGCCGAGCAGCACGCGGACGGCCTCCGGCACCTCGTGGCGTACGCCCTCGGAGCGGACCTCGGCGGCGACCGCCTCGCTCAGCCGGCGGACCTGCAGCAGCTCCGCCAGTTCGGCGGCGCGGGCCGGGCGCACCGGCAGCAACGCGCGGCCGGATGCCAGCGGCACCAGATCCGGTGCGTCGGCGACCACCGCATCCGCCGCGTCCACCACCCGCACCTCCTCGTCGAGCACGACCCGCAGCTCGTCGGGCAGCGTCACCTGATCGGGGTCCAGGTCCGCCAGCAGGCCGTAGATCGCATGGAGTGGGGCGGCACCGACGGGCAGCTCCGGGTCCGCGAGGCGGGTCAACAGCTCCGCCGCACCGCCCGGCTCGTCCAGGAGGGCGGCGACGGACGTGCGTACGCCGAGGGCCCGCAGCACCTGCGCATCGACCTCGCCCGCGTCCGCGGACTCGTACAGCCCGGCCAGCAGCGGATCGCCGCCCGCCGAGCGCAGACCGGCCGGCCGGCGGCCGTCGAGCACCGGGTGCCCGCGCAGCCACCAGGCGGTGTACGGGCGCACGGATTCGGTGGTGCCGTCGGGGAGCAGTACCCGCACCGGTGCGGTCAGGGCGTCGCGCAGGGGCGGGCGGGAGAGCATGGCCAGCACCTGAGGCCAGGCGTCGTCGTCGACCAGATCGAGGTCGCGCACCGCGACCAGTTCGGTCACGACCGGCGGTACGGGGGTCTCCGGCAGCGCATCGAGGATGTCCTCGCACCAGACGTCCACCGCGTCCAGCAGGCCGACGTCGTCCGGCTCGGCGAAGTCCCCTTCCCGGGGCTCCAGTTCGTCCGGGTCGAGTACGACATCGGTGGCCCGGACGAGCGCGAAGTCGGCCATGACGCCCACGGCCGTCAGCGGCTGCTCCCCCCAGCGGTCGGTCAAATCGCCCTCACAGGCCGCGAGTTCACCCTCCCGGATGACCCGCTCGAAGGCGCTGCCCGGGTACACCAGCTCACCCGCGGGCGCCAGTTCGCCGTCCTCGTCGGGCAGGGCGAGCGCCCCGAGCCAGGGCTCGTCGCCCGGTGCGAGGTTGGCGTCCCGGACCAGCCCGAGCACCGTCTCCGCCAGTTCGTCGGCGCCCAGCGGGGCTCCCGGCCCGCCCTCGATCTCGTCGGCGAAGACGTCGTAGGCGTCCTCGTCCGCGTCCAGCGAGTTCGCCACGGCCGCGCGCACCTGGGGCGTGGTCAGTACGGCGCGCGGCGCGGCCGGGGTGGCGCCCAGCTTCTCCAGCAGCGGGTGCACCGCCTCGGGGTGGGCCACCTTCAGCCCGAGCCGGGCGAGCGTACGGTGCCGGGCCGCGGCGTCCTCGTCATGGCCGCCGGGCAGCGGCAGCAGCACCTGGCGCGGCCCGATCGTGGTCCGTACACCGCTGCCGCCGCCGGGCCCCTGGCCCGCGGTGCCCGCCAGCGGCACCGGCAGCCCGCTGAGCCGGTCCGGGTCGGTGCCGGCCAGCGCGTCATAGAGCCGCCACCACCAGCCGGGCGCGCGTTCGACGCCGGCCAGCCGGTCCACCATCTCGCCGAGCCCCACCCGGGCCACGCCCAGCGCCCGCAGCTCCGGACGGCGTTCGAGGCCGGCCGGCAGCAGGCTCGGGAACAGTTCGGCCAGGACCGAGACCGTCGCCGCGCCCGCGCCCTCCACCAGCTCGGCGTCCACCGGGCGCAGGACGAAGCGGTCCACCCCGCCGTCGTCCTCGTCCCACTCGCCCGCGGCCGGCGCCTCCGGCTCGGCGGGCCGGCCACCGGGCGCACCCGCGCTCGGCAGGAACCGCACCCGCGGCAGCAGTTCCAGCACCTGCCGGCGCAGCTCACCGTCCAGGCCGCCCTTGCCCAGCGGCCCGGGCACCAGGTCGAGGGTGCCGACGGACACCGGCTGCCAGTCGCCCAGCAGCGTCGCATAGGCCGCGGCCGCCCGCTCCACCAGGAAGTCCGTCAGCGGGCCCGGCGCGACATGCCGCCGGGTCGGCTCCAGCGGGAACGAGGCGATCAGCAGCGCGGGCAGCCCCAGCGGCTCGTCCGTCGGCGTCGGCGCATGCACCACCGCCGCCGTTCCCGGCTGCGCCGGTGCGCCCTCGCCGTCCGCCGGCACCGCCCAGGTCACCGACCAGGCCGGCCGCAGCCGCTCCTCGACCGGCCGGTCCGCCAGCAGCGCCGGATCCAGCGGACCGCCGTCGCTCGCCACCCGCCAGCGGGTGGCGCCGCGCTCACTGTCCTCGATCAGGACGTAGGGGCCGTCCTGGCTCCGCCGCAACTCCCGTACGTGCTCGGGCGTCTCGATCACGACCTCGGACAGCCCCGGCAGGGTCAGCAACAGCGCCGCATCGATCCCGTCCAGCAGCCGCTCGGCGAGATCCTGCGCCGCGACGTCCCGCAGCGGCAGCACGACGGCGGTGTCGTACCCCTCGGGCGCCCCGCCCTCCGCGGGCAGCGGCAGCCGCAACAGCGGTACATGACCGTCGCGCCGGCGCAACTCACCGCCCAGACCGGGGCTGTGCGCCGCGACCTCCTCCGCCATCACCCGCGCCTCGGCCAGCGACCAGCGCACACCGCCGGTACGGCCCACCAGCGCCGGCTCATCGCTCACGGACAGCACCGCGGCAAAGCCCACACCGAACCGGCCGACCGCACCGGCCGACACACTGGCCTCCCGCTTCGCGGACGCCCGCAGCGTCGACAGCGACTCGACGCCGGTGGCGTCCAGCGGGGCGCCGGTGTTGGAGGCGACGAGTACGGCGGGCGCGTCGCCGTTCGCCGCGTGCAGGGTCAGCCGCAGCCGGCCGGGGACGCCGGCCCGGGCCGCCGCATCGGCCGCGTTCTGCGCCAGTTCCACGGCGAGCCGGTCGCGGTAGCCGCCGAGCGCCAGGTCCTCCTCGGCGTTGGCATCCTCCCGGAACCGGGCCGGCGAGGTGGCCCAGGCATCCAGCACGCCACGCCGCAATCGGGCCGTCCCGAACGGGTCTCCGGCTGCGCCTCGCACCAACGACGTAGCTGTCACTGTCCGTCTCCCTAAGCGTGTGTCGGTGGCCCGACGGTATCGCCCCACGATTGCCTGTGCGGCGCCGTGCCTGTCCCGCCTTCGGCGGGAGGGGTCCCCGCCTTCGGCGGGAGGGGGTATTTGGGGTGGGCCCCGGGTTTGTGGTGGGTGGCGGGTTCGGGGCCTCCGGGGTGGGTTGTGGGCCCCACTCCGGTGGGGAAGCAGGAAAAAACCAAAGACCCCAAGCATCGGCTACGCCACGACGCGGTCGAGCTTCTGGCTTTTAAGAACTTCACCCCCACCGGGCGGGGGTCGCCGTCCCGGGCGGGAGGTGGTGGGCCGGAGGGGCCTGTGTGGTGGACGTAAAGCGAAGCAGTCCACCACACAGGCCCCGGAGGCCCGCCACCGGCACCCACCACGAACAGCAAGCGGCCCCCGCCCAAACACCACCCCCGCCGGAGGCGAAACGCGAAACGGCGCCGCAGAAAACAACGTGGGGCCGGGGGCCCAGCGCGCCAGCGCGCCCCGCGCGCCCCGCGCCTAGCTGTGACCCAGCTCCTCGGCGGGCCCGGTCTCCTCGACCGACCCCCCGTCCCGCTCCGGACGCAGCGACAACGGCTCGACCACCGTCTCGTCGACCACCGGCGCGGCCGGCCGCGGCGGTTTCGGCATCACGGCGGCCTCGGAGTGCGCACCGCACCCGTACGCGAGGGAGACGACCCGGCCGTCCGCCGGGGAGAACTCATTGGCGCAGACGCCGAAGGCCTGGCCCAGGGAGCCGGGGAGCAGAGTGAGGAAGCCGCAGGTCACGCAGGTGGCGGGGGCCGCCTGGGCCATGGGGGTCTTGGCCCCGAAGGCCTCTTCCCAGCGGTCGGCGGCGGTGTGCAGGCCGTAACGGGAGAGCACCCGGGCGCGGCGCATGCCCAGTTCCTCGGCGACCGCCGCGATGCTGCCGCGCTCGGGGGCGGGCTGGATCGCGGGCGAGCCGGGGACGACGTCCGCTTCCTCGGAATCGGCGACGTCGGCGGCCATGCCCTCGGCGAGGGGGGAGTTCGGCGGCGGGGCGTCCTCGCCGGTGTAACCGGGCTCCAGGCGCAGGTCGTCGGCCTCGGTGGGCAGCAGATCGCCGGGGCCCATGTCGCCGGGGCGCAGCCGCTCGCTCCACGGCACCCACTCCGGTGCGAGCAGCGCGTCGGGGCCGGGCAGCAGGACCGCCTCGTCGAGCGTGACGACCTTGGCGCGGGAGGCCCGGGCGACCGTCACGGCCCAGCGCCACCCGCGGTAGCCGGGCTCGTTGCAGGCGAAGAGGTGGGTGACGACGCGGTCTCCGTCGGCCACCGCATCGATGTGCTCGCCGACCATGCCGGGCAGTGCGGCTTCCTCCGCCGCCTCCCGGGCAAGGTCGACCGCCTCGGCGCACAGGCGGTCAGGGGTACGGCTTCGCATCGCAGCACTCACAAGAATCGATTCTCTCTTCTACGCCGTCTCACGAGTGCGCCAGCCGTAGCTGTCCTTGTCCTGTCCGGACGACCGGCGGTACCGGGGCGGGCGGAGCGGACCAGAGGACCGCGTCGACGTCCGCGCCCGGTCGTTTCGGTCGAGCGCACCTCTTGCATCCCATTCTGCGGGATCGCGCGGAGGCACGCGGCCAAGAACGACCGCCGGTGGCGCGCTACACACGCTACCCCTTCAACGGTGTACGACCCCTCGGTGGGAGGGCAAATGTCAGCACCGGCGACCGCGGGCGGGTACGCCTCGCGCGCCAATGTGGAGAAAGTGCCCTCTCCTGGGCGAGTTGGGGCACTATGACCAGGTGGCTGCCGCAAGGGCGTCGAAGGTGTCGAGGGTGTCCAGGACCTCAGGGAAGTCGTCGCAGGTGTCGCGCGCCTCGACCCGGGGCGGATACGGGGCCGGCCGGACCCGCCGGGCGGGCCGGGTTCTGGGCCGTGCGCTGCACAGACCCTTCACCGGCGCGGCGCGGGGGCTGCGGCGCGCCACGCATGCGCACGGCGCGGGCGAGTCGGGTCTGGGCAAGCTGATCGAACTGCATGCGGTGAACTCCGCGGGCGACGTCATGATCACCATCGCGCTGGCCTCGACGGTGTTCTTCGCGGTGCCGACGGACCAGGCACGGGGCCGGGTGGCGCTGTATCTGGCGGTGACGATGGCCCCGTTCGCCCTGCTCGCGCCGGTGATCGGGCCCCTGCTGGACCGGGTGCCGCACGGCCGCCGGGCGGCGATGGCGGGCGCCATGCTGGCCCGGGCGCTGCTGGCGGTGACGATGTCGGGCGCGGTGGCGACCGGCGGGCTGCAGCTGTATCCGGCGGCGCTGGGGGTGCTGGTGGCGTCCAAGGCGTACGGCGTGGTCCGCAGCGCGGTGGTGCCGCGGCTGCTGCCCCCGCGGATCTCGCTGGTCAAGGCCAATTCGCGGGTGACGCTCGCGGGGCTGCTGGCGACCGGGGTGGCGGCGCCGGCGGGGGCCGGGCTGCAACTGCTCGGGCCGGCCTGGCCGCTGTACGGGGCGTGTGCCGTATTCGCCGCCGGGACGGTCCTGTCGTTCTCCCTGCCGCACAAGGTCGACTCGGCGAAGGGCGAGGGCCGGGCCCGGCTGGCGTCCCGGGAGGCGTCGGCGCGGTCGGCGGCGGGCGCCAAGCGCAAGCCGGGCCTGCGTACGGTCGGCCCGTCGGTGCTGCACGGTCTGCAGGCCAATGCCGCTCTGCGGGCGCTCTCCGGTTTCCTGACGTTCTTCCTGGCCTTCATGCTGCGCGAACATCCGCTGGGCGGGCTGGGTCCGGCGGCCTCGCTGGGGCTGGTGGTGGTGGCCGCCGGTACCGGAAACGCGCTGGGGACGGCGGTCGGCGCCTGGCTCAAGGCCCGCGGACCGGAGCCGATCATCGCGGCGATGCTGGGGCTGGCGCTGTGCGCGACGGTGCTTGCCGCGGTGTTCTACCCGGTGCTGGCGGTGGTCGTGGTCCCCGCGGCAGCGGCCGTCGCGGGGCTGTGCCAGGCGCTGGCGAAGCTGTCGCTGGACGCGATGATCCAGCGCGATGTGCCGGAGGGGGTGCGCACCTCCGCGTTCGCCCGGTCCGAGACGGCGCTGCAGATGTCGTGGGTGGTGGGCGGCGCGATCGGGATTGCGCTGCCGCTGATCGGCACGGTGGGGATGTCGGTGGCCGCGGGGCTGGTGGCGCTGGGCGTCGTGCTGGCCGTACGCGGACTGCTGGGCGCGGCCCGGCGGGGCGGTACGCCGGCCCCCCGGGTGGCCTGACGTCCGACGGGCAACGCGGCACGCCGTACCCGGGCGTGGCGTGAGCTGGGGCGCCAGATAGCCTGCCCGTATGACCGCTGCGTTGATCTCCTGGGGCAAGGGCCGCCGTGCCGCTGCCGCCATCGGTGCCGTGTCCCTGGGTCTCCTCACCCTCTCCGCCTGCGAGAAGCCGACGTCGCTCGCGACCGTGACCGTCGGTTCGACGACGGTGCAGGCCGAGGCCACCCCCGGCTGCGACGGCGAGGGCAAGGTCCTCTCCAAGAAGGCCGTCACCGCCTGCATCACCAAGAAGGGCGGCAAGACGATCACCGTCCACCCCGGTGAGAAGGTGCGCGTCGGCGTCGACCCGGAGGTCGCCAAGTCCGGCTGGATCGTCATCGGTGCCGGCCCCGTCATGCGCGAGCCCAGCAAGCAGACGTACCGCAGCTTCGACGCGGACAGCCTCTTCATGCAGCAGAACCCGCAGACCGGCCAGGCCTCGTACTCCAAGAACGTCACCCTCCAGGTCGCGGAGCTGAGCGGCAGCGACGGCCCCAAGACCCTGTGGCACTTCACCCTGAAGCAGAAGGACTGAGACAGCTGAGGCGGGAGGGCCGTTCGATGCGGGTCCTGGTCGTCACGGCGGTGGCCGCCGAACGCGATGCGGTGGCTGCCGCGGCAGGGCCCTGCGACGAGGCGGCCCTGCCCGGCGGGTACGCGCTGCGGTGTGCGGCGGGTTCGCCGGTGGCGCTCGATGTACTGGCCGCCGGTGTCGGCCCGGCCGCCGCGGCCGCCGGTACGGCCACCGCACTGACCGCCGCCGCGCTCGCCGGAGCGCCGTACGACCTGGTCGTCTCGGCCGGTATCGGCGGCGGCTTCGCCGCATCCGGCGCGGCCCTGGGCTCCGTGGTGGTCGCGGACGCGATCGTCGCGGCCGACCTGGGCGCCGAGACCCCCGACGGCTTCACCCCGGTCACCGAACTCGGCTTCGGGACGGTGGCGCACCGCCCCGACCCGGCGCTGGTCACGGCCGTCGCCGCGGCGGCCGGTGCGGCATCCGGCACCGTCGTGACCGTCTCCACGGTCACCGGCAGCGCGGACCGCGCCGCCGAGCTGGCGGAGCGTCACCCGGGGGTGCTGGCCGAGGCGATGGAGGGCTTCGGGGTCGCCGAGGCGGCCGCCGCGCACGGTGTGCCGGTGCTGGAGATCCGTACGGTCTCCAACGCCGTCGGCCCGCGCGACCGCGCCGCCTGGCGCATCGGCCCCGCCCTCACCGCCCTGACCGGTGCCTTCCGTACGCTTCCCGGAGCGCTGACGGCCGCCACCGGACCGGCTCCGGCTGCCGCTCCGGATCCTCCCCCACGCTCGACTTCGCTCACGCGGGGGACCCCCACATCCCCGAGGAGGGCCCCGTGACCCGGCCGCTGAACATCGCGTACTCGCCGTGCCCGAACGACACCTTCGTCTTCGATGCGCTGGCGCACGGCCGTGTCCCGGGCGCGCCGGAGCTGGCGGTCACCTTCGCCGATATCGATATCACCAACGGCATGGCCGAGCGCGGTGAGTTCGATGTGCTGAAGGTGTCGTACGCGGTGCTGCCGTGGGTGCTCGACGACTATGCGCTGCTGCCCTGCGGCGGGGCACTGGGGCGCGGCTGCGGGCCGCTGGTACTGACCAGGGAGCAGGGGCCGGCCGCGGATCTGGCGGGCAAGACGGTCGCGGTGCCCAGTGAGCGGTCCACCGCGTATCTGCTGTTCCGGCTGTGGGCGGCGGCCGAGGTGCCGGGCGGGGTCGGGGAGATCGTGGTGCTGCCGTTCCACGAGATCATGCCGGCCGTGCGCGACGGCAAGGTCGACGCGGGCCTGGTCATTCACGAGGCGCGCTTCACGTACCAGAATTACGGCCTGGTCCGCCTGGCCGACATGGGCGAGCACTGGGAGCTCACCACCGGCCTGCCGATCCCGCTCGGCGCGATCATCGCCAAGCGGTCGCTGGGCGAGCAGGCGTTGCGCGAGCTCGCGGCGGCGGTCCGCAGCTCCGTGCTGATGGCCTGGGACGACCCCGAGGTCTCCCGGCCGTACGTCCTGGAGCACGCCCAGGAGATGGATCCGAAGGTCGCCGACCAGCACATCGGGCTGTACGTCAACGAATTCACCGCCGACCTCGGCGAGGACGGCTACGCCGCGGTGCGCGGACTGCTCACCCGCGCCGCGGCCGAGGGGCTGGTTCCGCCCCTCGGCCGCGATGCGTTGCACTTCGTGTGAAATACGCAGCGTTTGAGGTGTGCCGCGTCTGAAGTGTGCTGTGTGTGAAGGACGTGCTGTGTGTGAGGTGTGCCGCGTGTGACGGCCGGGGTCGGCCGCCCGCGAGCGGGCGTGCTCAGACGTCCAGTTGGTCGGCGACGGCGCGCAGCATGCCGGCGATCTTCGCGCCGTGCACCTTGTCCGGGTAGCGGCCGCGCTCCAGTTGCTGGGTGACGTTCTCCAGCAGCGTGGTCAGGTCCTGGACGATCGAGGCGAGTTCATCGGGCTTGCGGCGCTGCGCCGCGGCCACCGAGGGTGCGGGGTCGAGGAGCGTCACGGTCAGCGCCTGATCGCCGCGCTGGCCCGCGACGACGCCGAATTCGACGCGCTGGCCAGGCTTGAGTGCGGCTACGCCGTCGGGCAGCACCGACGAGTGCACGAAGACGTCACCGCCGTCATCGCGGGAGAGAAAGCCGAAGCCCTTCTCACTGTTGAACCACTTGACCTTGCCGGTAGGCACGTCTGTCCTCGTCCTCGTACTCGTTGGAAAGAAACGTTGAAATCTGGAGCCGGGTCTACTGCGGAGACTGCGGGGTGGGTGTCCCCCCGCTCAAGCGAAGCCGAGAGTGGGGAGGGGCTGGAAAGCAGTGCAGCGGGCCGCAGGACCCGCCATCACCCAGGCTAATGGTCCCAAGGCCGGTGACAAGACGCCGCCGGGTGGATCCTCGGTGCTTCTCGCCCGGACTTACCCTGGTCAGGTGTCTGACGAAACTCCCCAGGCCGGGGATCTGCTGGTCCGAATCGGCGCGATCATGTTCCTAGTTGGCGCAGTGGCCACTCTCGCGACGGTGCTGCCGCTGTTCCTCGGGACCGAACCGCTGCCGTCCGTCTTCTACTGGCTGTGCATGCTGATGGGGCTCGGTTTCCTCATCGCGGCAGCCGGAGTGATCCGTTCCGCCACCGCTCAGCGCCGTCAGGTGGCGGCGCCGTCGCCGCCGTCCGCGCCCTCGGCCACATAGCGCTCCAGCCAGGACGGAAACTCCGTCAGATCGGCGAGCACCACCTCGGCACCGGCGTTGCGCAACTCCGTGGCGTCGCACGGGCCGGTGGCGACCGCCACGGACAGCGCGCCCGCGGTGTGCGCCCCCACGACGTCGCCGGTGTGATCGCCGACGTAGACCGGCGCATGCTGCGTGCGCAGGGCCTCGGCCTTGCGCTCCGCCCACAGGGAGCCGAAGAGGGCGTCCACGTCGAGGCCGAGGTGTTCCAGGTGGAGCTTGGCGTTGGGCTCGTACTTCGCCGTCACCACGATCGCCCGGCCGCCCGCCGTGTGTACCGCGTCGATGGCCTCCCGGGCGCCGGGCAGGGCGGGCGTCGCGGCGATCGCGTACTCCGGGTACAGCGCGCGGTAGAGCCCGGCGATCTCCGCCACCCGCTCCTCGGGGAACCACTGGCGGATCTCCTCCTCCAGCGGGGGCCCCAGCCGGCTCACCGCGAGGTCGGCGTCGATCACGGTGCCGGTCCTGGCCGAGAGCTCCTGATACGCGGCCTTGATGCCCGGGCGGGAGTCGATCAGCGTCATGTCGAGGTCAAAGCCGACCGTCAGAGGGTGCGCAGCCATGCCTGCCATTGTGCCTGCGGCCACGCCCCGGCCGGGAGGAGGGGGCGGCCCCTGGCTCGTCCCGGCCGGAGGCCCCTGGCTCGCTCCGGCCGGGCGCTCCTGGCTCGCCCCGGCCGGGCGCTCCTGGCTCGCTCCGGCCGGCGGGGCGAGGACCCTGGTGGTCCTGCCTCCTCACCGCGGCACCCGGCGCATCCGCCACACCAGGAACAGCGCCGAGGCGACCGCCGCCACCCGCACCACTCCCGGCAGTCCGTCGAGCATCTCCTGCCCCAGCCGCCCCTGTGCGATCGGCTCGCCCCAGCGTCCGTCGAACCGGCCCCACAGCCACACCACCAGACCGCCGACGACGGTCCCCGGCACGCCGAGCGCCGCGAACTTGGCCTCGGCCCGGCTCAGCCGCCGTGAGACGTAGGCGAGCCCCCAGCCGCCCGCCAGCGCGAGCCACGCCCCCAGCGCCGCACCGGCCACCAGCAGCAGCACGGCCAGCGTCAGCACCGGGCTGAGCGGCGCCCGCGCCGCCACCACCACGGCGTCTTCCCCGGCTTCGGCCACGGGCGCCGCACCGGCCCCGGCGCCGCGCCGCCGGCCGAGCACCCGCCGGACCAGCCGCCGCAGCGGACGTTCCGCCGGCGCCGCGCCGTCCTCGTCCGCGCCCTGCTCCTCGGCTCCCCCGGCCCCGTCCTTCGTCATCGGCACCGGGTCGCTCTTCGGCCGGTCCCATATCTCCGGGATCTCGATCCCGCCGACGAACCCCGGAACGGTCTCGCCCGGCCCGAACGGTGCCGGCTCCACCCGCCACCAGTCGGGCGCGTCACCGTCGTCGCCCAGCTCGTCCAGGCCGGCCAGATGCGGCGGCAGGCCGACGGACGGGGGCGCGGTGTCCGGCCCGCCGTCGCGCGGGGCGGGCACCGTGCCGAACGGGGCGTCCTTGCCGTACGGGGCGTCCTTGCCGTTCGCGGGCGGCTTGCCGGTCGGCCCGCCGCGCCAGGCCAGGCCGGTGAGCTTCTCGCGCGCCGCGGCCCACGGGCGGGCGGGCACGGCGGGCTGCGACGGCTCCGCGGGCGTCGGGCCGAGCGGTACGGAGGGACCGGCTCCCGTGACTCCGGCTCCCGTGACCCTCCCGGCCTCCGGTCCCGACCGCGGCTCCGGGCCGTGCCGCGGCTCCGGGCCGCCCCAGGACGCGCCCGGCACCCGGTCGTCCGCGCTCCCCGCGGCCGCGACCACCGCCTCCGGCGTCCCCAGCCGCGCCAGAATCCGCTGCACACCGGATACCGAATCGGTTTGCTGTCCGTCTATCTCGGCCCGGAGCCCGGTGACCAGCCGCATGCGCGTGGCGGAGGGCAGTCCCCGCTGCTGGGCCAGGTCGCCCACCCGGCTCAGATAGTCATAGACGAGCTGATCGCTCTCGATCCCCACGAAATCCCCTGCGGCGTCCGCTGGTTGCTGCCCCGACGGTACCGCCTCGGCCGCCTGCCGGGCCGGAGGCCGCGGGGGTCGGGGCAAGGTGGCGTACGCGGGGCGCGCCCGGGATGCGTACGCGGGCGGGCGGGCGGCTGCAGGCGTGGTGTGGCGGGGTGGCGTACGCGTGGCGTGGCGGCGTTCCGTGGATACCGTGCCACCGCTCGGTGCCCCGTCCGGCCTCGCCCGGCTAACGTAGGACGAATGACCGGTACCCCCCGCACCCTCGCCGAGGAGCTCAGGACCCGCACCGACAGCGGGCTCGTCGGGCTGCTGCGGGCACGGCCCGACCTGCTCAATCCGGTGCCGGGCGACGTCACCCAGCTCGCCACCCGGGCCGGGACCCGCGCGTCGGTCGTCCGCGCGGTGGAGCGGCTCGACCGGTTCGTGCTGCAGACCGCCGAGGCGCTGGCGGTGGCGCCCGACCCGTGCCCGTACGACACGCTGGGCGCGCTGATGGGCGGGGACGCCGGGGACCCGGCGGTCGCCGCCGAGCTGCCCCGGGCGGTGGCCGAGCTGCGGGCGCAGGCGCTGGTATGGGGCCCGGACGACCGGCTGCGGCTGGTGCGTACGGCCCGTGAGCTGCTCAGCCCCAGCGCCGCGCATCCGTCGCCGACCGGTCTGGGGCCGACCGTCGCCGAGGCCTCGGCCGGTATGTCGCCGGGGCGGCTGCAGGAGATCATCGCGGCGGCCGGGCTGCCCACCACCCACGATCCGGTCACCGCGGTCGCCGCGCTCTCCGGGCTCTTCTCCGACCGCGCCCGGATGGCGGCGCTGCTGGACACCGCGCCCGCCGCATCCGTCGCCGTCCTCGACAAGCTGCTGTGGGGCCCGCCGTACGGCGGGGTCACCGACCGCCCGGCCCCGCATCTGCAGTGGCTGCTGGACCGGGGTCTGCTGATCGCGACGGGCGCCCGCAATGTCGTGCTGCCGCGGGAGGCGGCGCTCCATCTGCGCGCCGGGCGCGCCCATCACACCCCCGAGCCGGTCCCGCCCGCGCTCTCCCCGGCCACGGAACGCGATCCACAGCTTGTGGACAACGCCGCCGCGAGCCAGGCGTTCACCGCGCTGGCAACCGTCGAGGAGCTGCTCAAGGAGTGGGACCTGGGCGGTCCTGGCGTCCTGCGCGCCGGCGGGATGAGCGTCCGCGACCTCAAGCGCACCGCCGCCGCCCTGGACACCACCGAGCAGCTCGCCGCCTTCTGGCTCGAACTCGCCTACGGGGCCGGGCTGATCGCCTCCGACGGCGAGGCCGATGAGCGGTTCGCGGCCACCCCGGCCGCCGAGGAGTGGCTGCAGCTGCCCGACCACGAGCGCTGGGCCGTGCTGGCCGCCGGCTGGCTCTCCGCGACCCGCACCGCGGGGGTCGTCGGCACCGCCGACGCCAAGGGCCGGGCGCTGGCCGCCCTCGGCCCGCACCTCGACCGCTCGCCCGCCCCCGAGGTCCGCCGCCGCGCCCTCACCCTCCTCGCCGGCCTGCCGCCCGGCACCTCCGTACCGGCGGCGGCGGTCCGCTCCCGGCTGCAGTGGGAGCGTCCGCTGCGCAGCGGCGGGGCCGCGGGCCAGGCACCGGCATCACCGGTGGGTCAGGTCCCGGCACCGGCCACGGGTCGGAATCCGGCCACGGCAGGGGCTGCCGTCGATGGCGGCGCGCCGCCGCCCGGACCCACCGGCACCGCTTCCGGCCCCGCCGTCCCGGGCGGCTCCGCTCCCGCCCCCGCCGACGACCTCCGCTCGCGTCTGGCTCAATGGACGCTGACCGAGGCCGAGTTGCTCGGTGTGACGGGCCGCGGCGCACTCTCCGCCCACGGCCGCGCACTGACCGACACCACCTCGCAGTCCGCCGCGGCCGCCTCCCCCGCGTCCGCCGCGGCCCCCTCCCCCGCGGACACCGACGCCGCCGCGACCCGGGCCGCCGCCCTCCTCGCCCCCCTCCTCCCCGAACCCGTCGACCACGTCCTCCTCCAGGCGGACCTGACCGCCGTCGCCCCCGGCCCGCTGCACCGCCCGCTCGCCGAGGCGCTCGGCGTGCTCGCCGACATCGAGTCCAAGGGCGGCGCGACGGTCTACCGCTTCACCCCCGCCTCCGTACGCCGCGCCCTGGACGCCGGCCGCTCGGCCGCCGAGCTGCAGGACTTCCTCACCACCCACTCCCGCACCCCGGTCCCCCAGCCACTCGCCTACCTCATCGACGATGTGGCCCGTAAGCACGGCCGACTGCGGATCGGCGCGGCCACCGCCTACGTCCGCTGCGACGATGACGCGCTGCTCTCCGAGATCCTCGCCGACCGCCGCGCCGCCACCCTCCGGCTGCGCCGGCTCGCCCCGACCGTGCTCGCCGCCCAGACCGCCCCCGACCAACTCCTCGACGGCCTCCGCGCGATGGGCTACGCCCCGGCCGCCGAGTCCGCCGCCGGTGACGTACTGATCGCCCGCGCCGACACCCACCGCACCCCGCCGCGCACCGCCCCCACCCCGGTGCCCGACGGCCCGCCGTCCCCCGACCCGACCCTGCTCACCGCGGCGGTACGTGCCATCCGCGCCGGCGACCTCGCCGCCACCGCGGAACGCAAGCCCGTCCACGCCCCCACTCCGGCCGCCCCCGGCGCGCTCCCCCGCACCACCTCCGCCGAGACCCTTGCCACCATGCAGGCCGCGGTGCTGACCCACTCCGCCCTGTGGATCGGTTACGTCAACGCCGACGGCGCCGCCAGCCAGCGCGTCATCGCGCCGGTACGCGTCGAAGGCGGCTTTGTGACGGCCTACGACCACACCTCCGACGAGGTGCGCACCTATCCGCTGCACCGGATCACGGGAGTGGCGGAGCTGGCGGACGACTCGGTCTGAGGGGCGGGCGACGGGCCTGGCGGGAGCACGGCGGACGCCTCGGCCCGGGGGCCCTGGAGGAGGGGCCGCCCTTCCCTCGCTGACGACCGCTGCGCAATGCGGCACACTGGACGTTTGGCCGTATGTGCGGTCGAGGTCTGCGGCCGCAGGCTGTGGCCGTGATCAACGGTCGAGGTCTGGCGGCCGGTCCCAGCGGCCGACGGCCGGGAGTGAAAGGCGAGGCGCGTGAACGGACCCCTCATCGTCCAGAGCGACAAGACGCTGCTGCTGGAGGTGGACCATGAGCTGGCGGACGCCTGCCGGCGGGCCATCGCGCCCTTTGCCGAGCTGGAGCGGGCGCCGGAGCACATCCATACCTACCGGGTGACGCCGCTCGGGCTGTGGAACGCGCGGGCGGCCGGGCACGACGCCGAGCAGGTCGTCGATGCGCTGGTGCAGTTCTCGCGGTACCCGGTGCCGCATGCGCTGCTCGTCGACATCGCCGAGACGATGTCCCGCTACGGGCGGCTGACGCTCACCAAACACCCCGCACACGGCCTGGTGCTGAGCACCACCGACCGCCCGGTGCTGGAGGAGATCCTGCGCTCGAAGAAGGTGCAGCCGCTGGTCGGGGCGCGGCTGGACCCGGATTCGGTCGTGGTGCACCCCTCGGAGCGCGGGCAGATCAAGCAGACGCTGCTCAAGCTGGGCTGGCCGGCCGAGGACCTGGCCGGCTATGTCGACGGCGAGGCGCATCCGATCGAGCTGGACGAGAACGGCTGGGCGCTGCGGCCGTATCAGCAGCAGGCGGTCGAGGGCTTCTGGCACGGCGGCTCGGGTGTGGTCGTGCTGCCGTGCGGCGCGGGCAAGACGCTGGTCGGGGCGGGCGCGATGGCGCAGGCCAAGGCGACCACGCTGATCCTGGTGACGAATACGGTCTCGGCCCGGCAGTGGAAGCACGAGCTGGTGAAGCGGACCTCGCTCACCGAGGAAGAGATCGGCGAGTACAGCGGGACGAGGAAGGAGATCCGGCCGGTCACCATCGCCACGTACCAGGTGCTGACGACCAAGCGGAAGGGCGTCTACCCGCACCTGGAGCTGTTCGACTCCCGGGACTGGGGTCTGGTCATCTATGACGAGGTGCACCTGCTGCCCGCACCGGTCTTCAAGTTCACCGCGGATCTGCAGGCGCGGCGGCGGCTGGGGCTGACCGCGACACTGGTGCGCGAGGACGGCCGGGAGTCGGATGTCTTCTCCCTCATCGGGCCCAAGCGCTTCGACGCGCCCTGGAAGGAGATCGAGGCGCAGGGGTACATCGCCCCCGCGGACTGTGTCGAGGTGCGGGTCAATCTGACCGACTCGGAGCGGCTGGCGTATGCGACCGCCGAGACCGAGGAGAAGTACCGCTTCTGTGCGACCACCGCCAGCAAGCAGCACGTGACCGAGGCGCTGGTCCGGCGCCACCAGGGCGAACAGACGCTGGTCATCGGGCAGTACATCGACCAGCTGGACGAGCTGGGCGAGCATCTGGACGCGCCGGTGATCAAGGGCGAGACCACCAACGCACAGCGCGAGAAACTCTTCGGCGCCTTCCGGGAGGGCGAGATCTCGGTGCTCGTCGTCTCGAAGGTCGCGAACTTCTCGATCGACCTTCCGGAGGCCACGGTCGCGATCCAGGTGTCCGGCACCTTCGGCTCGCGCCAGGAGGAGGCCCAGCGGCTGGGCCGGGTGCTGCGTCCCAAGGCGGACGGGCACGAGGCGCGGTTCTATTCGGTCGTCGCGCGCGACACCATCGACCAGGACTTCGCGGCCCACCGCCAGCGCTTCCTGGCCGAGCAGGGCTATGCGTACCGCATCGTGGACGCGAATGAGCTGCTGGCGGCGGACGAGGACGTCTGAGCCGGGCGGCGCCACGGCCTCGGCGGACGGGGCGTCTGAGCCGGGCGGCGCCGTGGCGGGCGCGGGCGCCGGGAGGGCCGGCGGCGCGACGGCGGGCGTCGCTGCCGCCGGTGGGTGGGGTCCGGCTCAGACCGCCCGGGCCCCGCTGGGGGCCGCGCTGGGCAGCTGCTGCTCGGCGCGCGGCGCCGGGAGGCGGCCGACCGCTGCGGCGGGGGTGCCGGAGGGCTTCCGCGTCCACCGGACCACGGCCGCCAGCAGGGCGAGACCGAGCAGCGGATACGGGGCCGCGAACGGCTGCTGCCACCACGCGAAGTGCAGGTCGAGATCGCCGGTGTGCGGGATGATCCACATCGTGCGGGCGGCGAAGGCGAGGGTGACGGCGGCCAGCAGCACCCTGCGCCACGGGCTGCGCCGGGTACGGGCGGCGAGCGCGATGAGCAGCGGCACACACCAGACCCAGTGGTGGGACCAGCTGATCGGCGAGACCAGCAGCGCCGTGATCGCCGTACACAGCACACCCCAGCTGTCCAGACCGCGCCGCAGATACACCCGGCGGGCGGTGTAGAGCCCCGCCGCGGCGGTCAGCAGCGCGGGCACCGCCCAGAGGAGGCCGGGCTCGGGCTGGTGCAGCACGCGGGTGATCAGGCCCTGGAGGGACTGGTTGTCGACGATCCAGACCTTGCCGACCCGGCCGGTCTCGAACATCCGCTGCGTCCAGTACTCGATGCTGGCAGCGGGCAGGACCAGCCAGCCCAGCAGCGCCGAGGCCAGGAACCCGCCGAGGACGGTGAAGGCGGCCTTCACCCGGCCGGTGACGAGGAGATAGACGCCGAAGATCGCGGGCGTGAGTTTGATGCCCGCCGCGATGCCGGTGGCGAACCCCTTGAAGCGGGCGCCGTCCGGACGGGAGAGGTCCCACAGGACCAGGCAGGTCAGTGCGAGGTTGACCTGGCCGAAGACAAAGGTCTGGAAGACCGGCTCCAGCCAGAGGGCGAGCGCGGTGGTGGCGAGGATGACGGGCGCGGTGCAGGCAGCCTTGCGCAGGCCGGCTGCCTTGCAGGAGAGATGGATCAGCAGCGCGAGGAGGGCCGCGTTGACGAACACGACCACGACTTGGAGAGTGCCGAGCGAGAGCCAGGTGGTCGGTATGAAGAGCACGGCCGCGAAGGGCGGATAGGTGGCCGGAAGTGCCCACTTGGTGACCGTGAAGCCGTAGAGATCACCGCCCACCGAGGCTGCCTGGCCCTCGGCACGGTAGACCGCTATGTCGGACATCGGCAGCGGCAGGACCTGGTACAGCAGCCATAGTCCGGCGAGTGAGGCCATGAGCAGCACCACTGCGATCGCCAGGCCGCCGGGGCGGGCCATGCCCTGCCCCCAGGTCCGTCTCCACGTCCGCGTCCTGCCGCCGGCAGACACCAGTTGTCCCCTCCCCGTAGCCCTGCGTGCGCTCTCTTCGGCGACGCTAGTGGATCGAGACCGACGGGCCGTAACGGTTTCCGGACAGCCGGATGGCGACTCGGGTGGGGCGGAGCGAGGTGGGGCGGAGTCGGGTGGGGCGGAGTCGGGTGTTCGTGAAGTCGGGTGTTCGTGAAGTCGGGTGTTCGTGGAGTCAGGTGGGTGTGGCGTCAGGTGGGTGTGGCGTCAGGTGGGTGTGGCGTCAGGTGGTCGTGGCGTCGCCGTTGTCGTGCCGGGCGTTCGTGGTATCAGGCGTTCGTGCTTCGTCCGCGTACTCGCCCATGACGACGACGCTGAAGGTGGCCGTGGCGAAGACCTTGATCGCGCGGAGTGCGTTGCCCACGGCATAGCGGTGCTCGTGGACGGGGGCCGCACCGCGTCCGGGGTCCGCGCCGAGGGCCGTGGCGCCCTTGACCGGGTGGACAGAGATCGGGTGGACAGAACCTGGGGGAATCGCTGCGCTGCTCATGTCTCCATGATGAAATTCACGCGATTGCAGCACATCGGTCCATAGGTCCATCCCTGGGGCCGGACGTCAGTCTCCAGACCCACTCGCCCCCCTACGGGAGGCCTACGGCGCCCTCAGGGTTCGTTCGCCCCGAAACGACCGCCGCAATGCCGCCGGAAATCCGTTGGCGCCGTTCTGAGCCGCTGACTACAATCGCGCGTCTGCCTGCCTCCCGTCGAGGAGTGCCGCCGACCGGTCGGAAACCGGACGGTTCTTCGCTTCACGCCGCTGACCCGCGCACCGCCTGACCCGCGCTACGCACCGACACCGGCCCGCCGCGCCCGCTCGCCCTGGCGCGCCCGCCGAAGTACCCGCCACGGAGGCAACGCCGTGCCCTCGCACGCCCACCCGTCACCCGACCACCACCCCTCATCGCCGACGCTCCGCGCCGAAAGCCATCCCCCGTCACCCGACCACCACCCCTCAACGCCGACGCTCCGCGCCGAAAGCCATCCCCCGTCACCCGACCACCACCCCGACGCCGTCCCCGACCCCGACCCCGACCCCGACCCCCTCCAGCGGGAAAAGTCCCATCTGGCCGCCTCCCGCGCGGCACTGCGTGCCATGCGCGAGGACGCCGAGGCGCTGAACATCGCCGATGTCACCGCGAACTGGGTCAACGCCGAGGTCCTCCAGGGCGAGCTCGACGCCCGGATCAAGGCGCTCGCCGACCTCTCCCACACCCCGCTCTTCTTCGGCCGCCTCGACTATCTCCACGCCCCCGGCGTCGACCTTGCCGAAGGCGCCACGGGAGAGAACTTCTACATCGGGCGGCGGCACGTCCACGACGCCGACGGCGACCCCATGGTCATCGACTGGCGCGCGCCCGTCTCCCAGCCGTTCTACCGGGCCTCCAAGAAGGACCCGATGAACCTCGGACTGCGCCGCCGCTTTGGTTACACGGCCGGCGAGTTGACCGCCTACGAGGACGAGCACCTCACCGACCCCACGGAGGCGGAACAGACCAGCCGGCTCCTCCAGACCGAGATCGAGCGCCCGCGCGTCGGCCCCATGCGGGACATCGTCGCCACGATCCAGCCGGAGCAGGACGAGATCGTGCGCGCCGGCATCGGCGGCTCGGTCTGCGTACAGGGGGCGCCGGGCACCGGTAAGACGGCGGTCGGCCTGCACCGTGTCGCGTATCTGCTGTACGCGCACCGCGAGCGGCTGGCCCGCGCCGGCACCCTCGTCATCGGCCCGAACCGCTCGTTCCTCCACTACATCGAACAGGTGCTGCCGACGCTGGGCGAGCTGGAGGTCAAGCAGGCCACGGTCGACGACCTGGTCGGCCATGTGGACGTGCGCGGCACGGACGAGGCCGCCGCCGCGACGGTCAAGGGCGACGCACGCATGGCGGAGGTACTGCGACGGGCGGTCCGCTCGCACATCACCATGCCGCAGGAGCCCTGCGTGGTCGTCCGCGGCTCCCGCCGCTGGCGCGTACCGGCTTACGAACTCGAAGAGCTCGTACAGCAGTTGATGGACCGCGACATCCGCTACGGAGCCGCCCGCGAGGCGTTGCCCCAGCGGATCGCACACTCCGTGCTGGTGCGGATGGAGCAGGCGGGAGAGGCCCCGGACGACCGGGTACAGGACGCGGTGGCCCGTAACCCCGCCGTGAAAGCCGCGGTCAAGGCGGTCTGGCCGCCGGTCGACCCGGCAAAGCTGGTGCTGCGGCTGCTGGGCGACGCGGAGTTCCTGGCCGAGCAGGCCGAGGGAATCCTGACGCCCGAGGAGCAGAAGACGATCCTGTGGACCAAGCCGGCCCGCAGTGTGAAGAGCGCCAAGTGGTCTTCCGCGGACGCGGTGTTGATCGACGAGGCGATGGACCTGGTCGCGCGCACCCACTCCCTCGGCCATGTGGTCCTCGACGAGGCGCAGGATCTCTCCCCCATGCAGTACCGCGCGGTCGGCCGCCGCTGCACGACGGGCTCCGCGACCATCCTCGGCGATATCGCCCAGGGCACCACCCCCTGGGCAACCCACACCTGGGAAGAGGCCCTGGCCCACCTGGGCAAGCCCGGCTCGGCCGTCGAGGAACTCACCCAGGGCTTCCGCGTACCGCGCGAGGTCATCGCCTACGCGTCCCGGCTGCTGCCCGCCATCGCCCCCGATCTGACGGAGGCCACCTCCATCCGCGAGTCGGCGGGCGACTTCGAGATCCGCCCGGTCGAACCGGCGGACCTGACCGCCGCCACCCTCGCGGCCTGCGACGATGCGCTGACGAAGGAGGGCTCGATCGGCCTGATCGCCGCGGAGGCCCGTATTCCGACGCTGCGCACGGCCCTGGAAGCAGCGGGCATGGCCTGCCTGGCTCCCGGCGAGGAGACCTCGGCCGAGGCCCGGCTGACGCTGGTGCCCGCCACCCTCGCCAAGGGACTGGAGTACGACTACGTCGTCCTGGAGGAGCCGGCCGCCATCGTCGACGGCGAACCGGACGAACGCACCGGCCTGCGCCGCCTGTACGTCTGCCTGACCCGGCCGGTGTCCGGCCTGACGGTGGTCCATGCGGCGGCACTGCCGGAACAGCTGGCCGGCCGCTGAGGGCCGGACGGCGGGGGGCGGCCGACGACGGGAACGGCAGCGGCGGCCGGCCGGCTGGCCGGCCGGGGCAGCGTCAGGCGACCTTGGCGCAGATCATGGTCCGTCCGTCGTAGACATTCCACGAGTAGCGGTAGTGGCCCGGATCGGCCGGACAGGCATTCGTGCCCGCCGCGGACGGCAGGACGGCCGTGACCTGCATGAGGTAACTGAACTCCCGGGGCACCTGACCGGCGCTGCAGCTCCACGCGGTGAGGAGGTTCGCGGGGCCGGGTTGGCCCCCCGCGGCCTTGGCCAGGAAGCACTGACCCGTGCGGAACTGCCGCTCCACACACAGGTTTGTGGACCCGCCATCGGCACTCGTGTGCCACCAGCCGCCGCGCCCCCCGCCGGACGCGCAGCTGCCCCCGGGCCGGGTCACCCTCAGCACCCGCAGATAGGCGTTGGCCGCACCACAGCCGACCTGCTCGGGCGCCGACCGGCTCCACCTGCCGTAGCCGTTCTGGTACGCGTCGAGGCAGTCGCCGCTCCGTACGGAAGCAAAGGCGCGGTCGGCCGCGCTGGGGGTGCGGGACGCGGGAGTCGTGGGCGCGGATGCGGTCTCGCCGCTTGTGGAAGTGCCGCTTGTGGAAGTGCCGTTCGTGGAACTGCCGCCCGTGCCTGTAGAGGTGCTGCCCGTGCCCGAAGAGGTGCCGGTCGTCGACGTGGAGCCGGTCCCGCCGCTCGTGTACGTACCGGCTGTCGTGGCGGAGCCGAGCCCGCCGCTGGTGTACGTACCGCTCGACGTACTGCTGGAGGTCCCACTGCTGGAGCTGCCGCTGCTCACCGAACCCGCGGTGTCGCTGCCGTCCCAGGGCTTCCAGATGAAGACCACGAACGCGATGGCCACGATCACGGCCCAGAAGCAGCCCGACGAGGAGTCGACCTTCTGCGCAGCGGACGAGGACGAGGGCGAGGGCGAGGGCGAGGACTGCGACCGGGATGTGGACGGGGATCGGGACGGGGACGGGGACGGGGACGCGGACGGGGACGGGGCCGTCGCACCGGGCTTCGGGCGGGACGGCGGCCGGGACGAGGAGCCCGCGCCCGCCTGCCCCGAGGCCCGCGCCCGCTTCTCGCCCTGCTTCTGCTTCTCCTGCCGCTCCCTCTGTCCCCTCTGTCCCCCCTGTTCCCTCTGCTCCCTCTTTTCCCTCTCCGCTTTCCGCGCCTGTTCGGCGCGCTGTTGCTGCTCCCGCTCCTCGCGTGCGCGGCGCTGCTTCTTCTCGTTCTCCGCGGTCGCCCGCGCCCTGGCCGCCGCACGCCGGCGGTCCTCCGCCTCCCTGCGCTCCCGGGCCGCACGCGCCTTGCGCTCCCGCTCGGCACGCTCCTGCTCGGCGAGTTCCCGCTCGACACGTTCCCGCTCGGCGCGCTCCCCTTCCTCCTGCTCCTTTCGCGCGGCCCGCTCCTCGGTGTAGACCCGGGTGGGCCCCGGCGGCGGCACCTGCCGCGTCCGCTGATCGACCGTGAGCCCGTCCGCTCCCTCCCCGCCCCCGTTCTCGCGTAACGCGCGCCCCTGGGCCTCGTACGCCGCGATCAGCGCGGTCCACCGCGGCGGCAGCCAGCGCTCGCCGCGCGGCGAGGTGGGTGCCCGGTCGAGTTCCTCCAGGAACTGGCGCAGTACGTCGGCGGGTTCCGGCCGTTCGTCCGGAACGGCGGCCAGGCAGGGGCGGATCAGCGGGGCGAGTTCCTTGGGCAACCCCGTCAGATCGAGTGCGCCGCGCTGCACGAGGGTCAGCAGCCGGATCGTGTCAGCGGTATCGGGGTAGGGCGGGCGGCCGACGGCGAGGTGAAAGAGCGTGGCGCCCAGCGAGTACACATCGGACGCCGTGGTGGAGGGCTCGGCGCGCGCCTGTTCCGGCGAGGTGAAGGCGATGGTGCCCAGCGTCAGCGAGGTACGCGTGATGTCGTTGGCGTGCGAGATGCCGAAGTCGATCAAGCGGGGCCCGGCCAGCGGCAGCAGGATGTTCTGGGGTTTGACGTCCCGGTGGACGATGCCCGCGTCGTGCAGGATCACCAGGGCCTGCGCGGTGCCGGCCGCGATCCACCGCACCGCCGAGCCCGGCAGCCGTCCCTCGCTGCGGACGAGTTCGGACAGCGCAGGCGCCGGTATGTACTCGATGGCCATCCAGGGGCGCTCGGCGTCCGGGGCGGCTCCGCGCACCCGGGCCGTGAAGGCACTGTCGATCCGCCGGGCCAGCGTCACCTCGCGAGCGAACCGCCGCCGGTCGGTTGCGCTGACGAGGCCCTCGGCCAGCAGCGTCTTGACCGCGACGAGCGAGCCGTCCACCGTGGACCGCGCCAGATAGATCCGCCCCATACCGCCCGAGCCGAGTCGCCCCAACAGCCGGTAGACGCCCAGCTGCTGCGGATCGTCGCCACCGAGCGGCTGCATTCCGATGCCGGTCATGCCGCGTCACCCTCCCCCTGGTCCCGCTGCCGTGACACCTGTCACACAGTGGCACGGCGGCGGGAGTTGAGGAAGCTGGCGAACGGGGAGCCCGAGGGCGCGCGTGCGCCCGCCCGGCGCGCCTGCACCCCGGGTCCGCCGGTCGACGGCTTAAGCCCGCCGGTCGACGACGCAGCCCTGCCGATCGACGGCTCAAACCCGCCGGTCGACGACGCAGCCCGCCCCGGTGTGCGACGACGCAGACCCGCCGATCGGCGACGCAGCCCGCCCCGGTGTGCGACGACGCAGACCCGCTGCGCGACGGCTCAGACCCGCTGCGCGACGGGCTGGTCCAGCGCCTCCCGCCAGGTCCGTACCGCCGCCGCATCCACCGGTGCCGACCAGCCGGCGGGCCGGGCGGCGCCCCCGATGTGGAACGCGTCGAGACCGGCCGCACGCAGCACAGGCAGATGACCGAGCCCGAGCCCGCCGCCGATCAGGATCCGCGGCGCGTACCCGGGCTCATCCGCTGCGGTACGCGCGTGCTCGGCCAGCAGCGTCGGCACCCCCGCGTCGACGCCCTGCGCGGCACCGGCCGTCAGATAGGTGTCGAGCCCGGCAGTGCCGGCCGCCGCCGACAGCTCCTTGCGCAGCGCGTCGCGGTCGGCGGCCCGGTCGATGGCCCGGTGGAAGGTCCACCGGCAGCCGTCGATCACCTCGGCCAGCGCCGCCACCGCATCGAGATCCGGCCGCCCGTCCGACGTCAGAAAGCCGAGGACGAACTCCTCGGCACCCTCCGCCCGCAGCGCCGCGGCCTCCTCGCACAGCGCCGTCACGTCACCGGCCGCGAAGCCGGCGGCGGACCGCAGCATCACCCGCAGCGGAAGGTCGACGGCCGCCCGGATCGCCGCGAACGCCGCGCGGGGCGGGGTGAGCCCGTCGGCCGCCATGTCCGTGACCAGCTCCAGGCGGTCGGCCCCGCCGGCCTGGGCGGCGACCGCGTCCTGCGGGCCGAGCGCGATCACCTCCAGGAGCGCGCGCTTGTTCATATGACCCCATCCTTCGATGACGACGTGACGAGACGGACCGCCCCGGCACCAGGCAACAGGTCTAGTCCAATATCCCAGACTACGGGCCACCCGGCACCCCGGGGCCACCCCGGCACCGCCACGACCGGAATCCGCCCGTACGCCTTACCCGTACACCTAACGTGGTCATCGCCGGAAGCACCCAGCCGGGCGGACCGGCCGGTCAGTACGCACTCCGGGCGCACTCTCCGGGCTGTGATCCTCTACGGCTTCACCAGGAGAACCGAGATCTCAAGGTCGCCCCGGGGCTCACCTACGGCTCCGCCAACCACTACGGCATCGGCCATGGCCAAGGGCCACCGCCAGGACTGCCCGAAGCTGCGTGGCGCCCTCCGGGACTACGTCACCAACGACACCTGGAACCAGGACTTCTCCACGCCCCTGTGGCCCATTCCCAAGGCCGACCCCAAAGGGGAGAACAACCACAAGCCGAGCGTCGAGATGATCGACGCCCTCTCGTGCCACGACGAGCCCCAGACCTGACCGAGCCCCATACCTGACCGGGCCCCACACCTGACCGAGCCCCAGACTTGACCGAGCCCCACACCTGACCGAGCCCCAGACCTGACCGGTCAATCGCCCTCCGCCCCGGTTTCCGGGCGCGCGAGGCACAATGGCGAGCATGACCTCCGTGTCCCGTACGGCAGACACCACCGACCCGGCGCAGGAGCTGCGGCAGCGATGGGCCGTGACCGTCGCCAAGGCCCGCGGCACCAAGAACCCCACGGCACCCGACCCCGCCCCGTACGCGGACAACCTCCTGTCCCGTTGGCGCGAACCACAACGCCGCTACCACACCGTCGACCATCTGACCGCGGTCCTCTACCGCATCGACGAACTGGCACAGCACGCCGACGACGTGCCCACCGTCCAGTTGGCGGCCTGGTTCCACGACGCCGTCTACCGCCCGGACCGCTCCGAGAACGAGGAGCGCAGCGCGGCCCTCGCCGAACGCGCACTGCCCGAGCTGGGCATCGGCCCGGCCCGCACGGCCGAGGTCGCCCGCCTGGTGCGGCTCACCGTCACCCATGACCCGGCGCCCGACGACCCCGACGGCGAGGTGCTGTGCGATGCCGACCTCGCCGTACTCGCCGGCTCCCCCGACGAGTACGCGGCCTACGCCGCCGCGGTCCGTGCCGAGTACGCCTTCGTCCCCGACCCCGACTTCCTCGCCGGCCGCTCCGCCATACTGTCCCAACTCCTTTCCCTGCCCCGCCTGTTCCGGACCCCCCGCGGCTACGACCGCTGGGAACACCTCGCCCGCCGCAACCTCATTACGGAGCTGGATCTGCTGCGCGGGGCGTAGGGCTTCAGAGGGCGTCTCCCCCTCCAGCACCACGGGGGTGCGGTGCGCTCAGCGTCACCAACCTGTCCGGACAGCACACCTGGTGCCGCACGATCTCCTTGTGTCAGCGGGCAGGCCCGCTACGCCGTCGCAGTCGGACTGCCGGATGCTGTGGCGCCCGTGGCCGGGCTGTCCAAGGTGTCTTCGACCTCGTGATCGGGCCAACCGCGACAAGATCATCTCGCCTTTGGTCGGACTTCAGGGCCACCCCTCAGCCGTCGCACCACGCCCAGGTTGGAAGGAGGCCGGCGTCGGTTTCGCACGCTCCGCCATCCGGGTCGCATGTGATCGGCCGCATAGACGAGGTCTGCCGACAAGTGCCTTACTGCTGGGAGTGAAATCCGGCGGGCCGCCCATCCCTCACCGGGGGTGGACGGCCGTTCCGTGGAAGAACGTGACTTCCCGGTCCGGCTGCCGTATTGGCGCCCCCTCTGAGGAGACTCACCACCCGTTGGGCTGCGGCAGACGTGATGGCCCGGGTGGTTGACGGCCCCTGATTCGAAGGAGCTGTCATGGATACGACAGATAGTTGGACTTCCGCACAGGCACTCGCGTCACTCGCTGCCGGTGCGGGGGCGACACCGATGAGCCAGTTAGGACGAGAGACACAGGCGGCGGCTGTCGCCGCACTGCTCTCGCGGGGAGCCGTCCCCTGCGGAACGCTTCCGCTACAGGGCCGGCTAGCAGGGGTGATGCTGCTCGCCAATGCCCTGGTGCCGGTGGGAACCGGGCCGATCGGGGTGGCGATCACTCCGGACGGCAGCTTCGCCTACGTGGCGAACAACGGAGCCTCCACGGTCAGCGTCATCGACACCGCCACGAACCTGGTGACCGCCACCGTCACGGGCCTGAACGGGCCGATCGATGTGGCGATCACACCGAACGGCAGCTTCGTCTACGTCACCAACGGCAACAGCAACACCGTCAGTGTCATCGACACCGGCACCAACACGATCACCGGTCCTCCCATCACCGTCGGCGCCAACCCGTTCGAGGTCGACATCACTCCGAACGGTGCCTTCGCCTACGTGGCGAATCACGGCAGCGGCACGGTCAGCGTCATCGACACCAGCACGAACCTGTCGGTGGCCACCATCACCGTCGGCAGCTTGCCGAACGGCGTGGCGGTGAGCCCCGACGGCCTGACCGTCTACGTCACCAACTCCGGTAGCGGCACGGTCAGCGTCATCGACACCGGCACGAACCTGGTGACGGCGACCGTCGCCGTCGGCAGCACCCCGATCGGCGTGGCGTTCACCCCTGACGGCAACTTCGCCTACGTGGCGAACAACGGCTCCAGCACCGTCAGCGTCATCGACACCACCACCGGCCCGCCGAGCGTCGTCACCACCATCCCCGGCTTCGGGACCCCGGCCGGTGTGGCAGTGAGCCCGGACGGCACCCGGGTGTTCGTGGTGAACTTCGGCACGAACAACGTCAGCGTGATCGACACCGGCACCAACACGATCCTCACCACCCTGGCCGTGGGCACCCAGCCCTCCCGGGACGCGGTGACCCCGGACGGCAACTTCCTCTACGTCACCAACAACGGAAGCAACAACGTCAGCGTCCTGCAGATCCGGCCGATCATCACCAGCATCACCCCGGCGTCCGGCTCGACCCTCGGCGGCGACCCGATCACGATCACCGGCAGCGGCTTCACCGGCGCGACCGCCGTCACGCTCAACTCCACCCCCGTCGCCGGCTTCGTCGTGGTCGACGACAACACCATCACGGCGACCACACCGGCACACGCCGCCGGTACCGTCCAGGCGAGCGTGACCGTGCCCCTGGGTACCGGAACGGGCGGCAGCTTCACCTTCGTCGTCCCCGCGCCCACGATCACCAGCATCAGCCCCGCCTCCGGCACCACCTCCGGAGGCACGCTCGTCGTCATCACGGGCACCAACTTCACCGGCGCGACCGCCGTGAGCATCGCCGGAACCCCGGTCACCAGCTTCCAGGTCGTCGACGACACCCACATCTCCGCGATCACCGCGCCGCACGCACCCGCTACCGGCCTGGTGTCCGTCACCACCCCCGGCGGCACCGCCACCGGACCGGTGACCTACACCTACGTCACCCCGGCCCCGACGATCAGCGGCTTCACCCCCGCCTCCGGCAGCACCACCGGCGGCACCCAAGTCACCATCACCGGAACCGGGTTCACCGGCGCCACCGCGGTCAGCATCGCCGGAGCCCCCGCCACGAGCTTCCAGGTGCTCAACGACACGACCATCGTCGCCATCACGGCACCGCACGCACCCGCGAGCGGCCCCGTCACCGTCACCACCCCCGGCGGAACGGCCATCAGCGCCACCAACTACACCTACGTCACCCAGGCTCCGACCGTCACCGGGATCTTCCCCACCAGCGGCCCGGCCGGCGCCAGCACCCAGGTGGCCATCAGCGGCACCGGCCTGACCGGCGCGACCAGCGTCACCGTCAACGGCACTCCGGTGCCCTTCACCGTCGTCTCCGACAACGAGATCATTGCGACCCTGCCCCCGCACGCGTCCGGAACCGTCACGGTCACCGTCAACACCCCCGGGGGCAGCGCGAGCATCCCGTTCACGTACACCCGTGACCGCACCCAGCTGACCGCCACCCCCGCGGTGGTCCAGGTCTTCCCGCCGCACCCCTACGCAGGGATTCTGACCGCGACGCTGACCGACCTCGACACCGGACAGCCCCTCGCGGGCCAGCCCGTCACCTTCACCACCGGCAGCATCACACTGTGCACCGCCCTCACCAACGCACAGGGAGTGGCAGTCTGCCCCGCCATCCTGGCGCTGCCGCTGATCATCCTCAACGGCGGATACACGGCCACCTACGCGGGCAGCTCCAACTACCAGCCCACGACTGCCCACGGCGCCGTCATCACCATCTGACAAAGCCCCAAGGCCGTCAGAGGCATTCCCTCTCGGACATGGAGGGACCGGGTGAACCACAGCCAGGAAGACTGCCGGGCCTGCAGAAGGTCCGCCAGTGACTGTGGAGGCGCCCAGGCGACCAAACGAAGAGGCCCTCCACCGCGCCAGGTGGGGGGCCTCGATGCCCGTTCACTCCGGCAAGTCGATACCCAAGGCACCAGCCAAGTCCCGCAGCTCCTCCCGCGGACTCTCGGCGCCCGAGCCGCCGGCCGAGCCGCCCAAGCTTCCAGAAACTCGTCCCTTGTGTGCCTCCGACCTGCGACGTTCAGGCGGGTTCGCCGCCGCAACGCTCCGGCTTCCGCGCCGGACGACCCTGATCGCGCTGCTCGCCGCCTTCGGCTTGGGCCAGGTGGCAGGCGCGCTGGCAGCCGTCGGCGCCACCGCCCTCGCCTTCCGGCTCCACCGCAGGACAGGCAGCTCACGGGTGATCGCCTCCTCGGCAGCCGCCACTCCGGCAACGGCGGCACACAAGGCAGCGGAGACAGCGGAGGCAGCGGAGACAGTGGTGACCACGGCGGTGACCACGGCGGTGACCACGCGGCAGCAGCAGCAGAAACAGCAGAGGCCGGGGATCCCGGTAGGGCGGCACCGAGCCCCTGAGACGGCGCCCCGCCCCGGCCCACCCCGGCTCACCCCGGCTCCCCCACTCCGGCCCTACGCCCCGCCGTCGAACCGCCACCGCGTCTGGCTGTACGTCTCTCCCCGCCCGAACCCGAAGGCCGTGACCGGCTCGACGCGGAAGACCACGGCCCGGCCGCCCTGCCCCTGGAACGCGCCGTCGCGGACGTCGAAATGCCAGTCGCTGCCGTACTTCTCGGTGTAGAGACCGGCCAGCCGGCGCAGTGTCGGCTCGTCGCTGACCTGCACCGCGTCGCCCTCGACCACCACATCGAGCCCGGCATGCAGATCGTTGCCGCCGGCCGTCGAGGTGGTCAGCACGCAGTGCGCGTTGGTTTCGAGGTTCTTGGCCTTGCGTTCGCCGGGGCCGGTGCAGAAGTGGAGGGCACCGTCCGACCAGACGGCGAGCAGCGGGGTGACATGCGGGCGCCCGTCGGGCCGGACGGTGGTGAGCCAGAAGATCTCCGCCTCGGTCATACCGCCGACGGCCGTGGGCCATCCGGTCGCCGTGGCGTCCTCACTGCTGTAGTCGGGGTCGAGATCGGTGGCCGGCTCCCGACCCGGTTCGCTGACGGACATGGCTGTCCCCTTCCCATACGGCTTCCATCCGGCGCGCGGTCAGGCCCATCGTCCGGCGGCACACCGTCACGCCCCCGCTACGACGCGCCGCAGCGGGCTCTGCCAGGAGCGGCTGTACGGGGGGGGCGGCTCTACGGGGGGGCTGCTCCACGGGGGGGCGGCTCCACGGGGGGCGGCTCCACGGGGGGCTGCTCCACGGGGGGGGCTGCTCCACGGGGGGGGCTGCTCCACGGGGGGGGGCGGCTCCACGGGGGGGCTGCTCCACGGGGGGGGCTGCTCCACGGGGGGGCTGCTCCACGGGGGGGGCTGCTCCACGGGCTGCGGGCTAACCTGCGGCGTCCTCTCCCCTTCGACGTCCCGCCCGGGACGGCTCCCAGCGGGCCAAGGCCCACCGGACACGAGTCGCCCAATGACCAAAACGCGCCTCACCCACCCCCCGGCGGGCCTCACGTCCGCGGCGCCGGCCGGTTCTTGGGGCGGCGCAGCCCCGCGGCCGTCAGGCGGCGCAGCAGCTCCTTGCTGCCGACTTCCACGGCTCCGGCACGGACCGCATCGCCGTACCGCTCCGCCGGCAGGTCGTAGTGGTCGCGCTCGAACGCCCGCCGGGGCGCGCCGATCCCCGCCGCGAAGATGTGCAGTTCGTCGAAGGAGTGATCGCTGACCAGGTGCGACCACATCCGGCCGTGCCCGGGCCAGGTGGGGGGATCGATATAGACCGCCACGTCAGCCCTCCGGCCGGATCACTGCGTCAGCCCGCCGCACCATCCACCACCTCGCACCTTCCGCCACCTCGCACCATCCACCTCGCACCATCCACCACCTCGGACCATCCGCCACCTCAGCCCTCCAGGGAAGCGCCGAGCCGTCCGACCCGGGCCACGGCGACCGCCGTCTTGGGACAGACCCAATGCGGGTCGGGCCCCAACTCCGGTTCGACGTCGAGCGCATGGGGATCGCCCGACTCCGTGCACACGGGGCACAGCGGCCAGCGGCCGTACCGGTCCAGCAGGGCGTCCTGGACGTCCTGCGCTATCAGTCCCGCGACGAATGCCGCGCCTTCAGGCCATTGCTCCACCCACCACCGGCGGTGGACGACCGCGTCCTCCACGAGCGAGACGATGTCGGCGTCGGCCACCTCATCCGCCATCAGGTCGGCGAGCACCAGCGCCCGCGCGGCATGCAATGCCTGTTCCAGCTCCATGCTGCCCATTGTCCCCCGGCCACCCACCGGCGAAGGAGTTGTCCACAGCCCCGGCACGCATCACCCGCGCACCCCGGGCGGATCATGCGCTCTGTCCACAGCGCTCACTGAGGGTATTGACGCCGCGCGTCGATGAAATTACTTTTCAAGCGTGAGCAGTAGCGTGAAGGAAACTTTCAAGGACGCGGCCGTCGAGACCCGACCGGCCCCGGCCCCACCCGCCCCCGCCGCACTGGCCGCCAAGGTCCGCACCCTCGCCCCGACGATGACCCGCTCCATGCAGCGGGTCGCCGAGACCGTCGCGAGCGACCCGGCCGGCTGTGCCGCCCTCACCGTCACCGGCCTCGCGGAGCGCACGGGCACCAGCGAAGCCACCGTCGTACGGACGTCCCGGCTGCTCGGCTACCCGGGCTATCGCGACCTGCGGCTCGCCCTCGCCGCGCTCGCCGCGCAGCAGGCGGCCGGCGGCGCGCCCGCGGTGACCGCCGACATAGCGGTCGACGACTCCCTCGTGGAGGTCGTCGCGAAGCTGGCGCAGGAGGAACAGCAGTGCCTGGCCGACACCGCCGCGGCACTGGACGTCACCCAGCTCGAAGCCGCCGTCGCCGCGCTCGCCGGGGCCCGCCGCATCGATGTGTACGGCATCGGGGCCTCCAACCTCGTCGGCCAGGATCTCGCCCAGAAGCTGCTGCGCATCGGCCTGATCGCGCATGCGCACGCGGACCCGCATCTGGCCGTGACGAACGCGGTGCAGATGCGGACCGGTGACGTCGCCATCGCGATCACGCACTCCGGGCGGACCACCGATGTCATAGAGCCGCTGCGGGTGGCCTTCGACCACGGCGCGACCACCATCGCCATCACCGGCCGTCCGGACGGCGAGATCGCCTCCTACGCCGACTACATCCTCACCACGTCCACGGCCCGCGAGAGCGAGCTGCGACCGGCCGCGATGTCGTCCAGGACGAGCCAGCTGCTGGTCGTGGACTGCCTGTTCATAGGGGTCGCGCAGCGTACGTACGAGACCGCGGCCCCGGCGCTCTCCGCCTCCTACGAGGCCCTCGCCCACCGCCACTCACCCCGCCACAACCAGCGCTGACCTCACGCTGCCCCGCCGCTGTGGGCCCGTGCCGCGACGGCGGCGCGGGCGTCACAGCAGCCCCGCGACGCGGCAGCGCAGCCGAAGAAAGCACCGCCCCCCCACGAGCCCGACCCGAAAAGAGCCATCGTTGCCATGACCTCCACCGCCGACTACGCCCATCTGCGCGCCCAGTTGGACACCCTCACCACCGAAGCGTTCCGGCCCGACCTCGCGGACATCGACCGCCGCTCCACCCTGGACATCGCCCGCACGATGAACGACGAGGACGCCACCGTCCCCGCCGCGGTCGCCCGGCGACTCCCCGAGATCGCCGCCGCCATCGACGCCACCGCCGCGCGCATGGCCCGCGGCGGCCGGCTGATCTACGCAGGCGCCGGTACGGCCGGCCGCCTCGGGGTGCTGGACGCCAGCGAATGCCCGCCGACCTTCAACACCGACCCCGCCGAGGTCCTCGGGCTGATCGCGGGCGGGCCGTCCGCGATGGTCACCGCTGTCGAGGGCGCCGAGGACAGCACGAAGTTCGCCGTCGAGGATCTGACCGGGATCGGCCTGACCGACAGGGACACCGTCGTCGGCATCTCCGCCTCCGGACGCACGCCGTACGCGATCGGGGCCGTCGAGTACGCCCGCGAGCTGGGCGCCCTGACCATCGGCCTGTCCTGCAACGCCGATTCGGCGCTGGCCGCGGCCGCCGAGCACGGCATCGAGATCGTGGTCGGCCCGGAGCTGCTGACCGGCTCCACCCGGCTCAAGGCGGGCACCGCCCAAAAGCTGGTGCTCAACATGCTCTCGACCCTCACCATGATCCGCCTGGGCAAGACCTACGGGAATCTGATGGTGGACGTCCGCGCCTCCAACGAAAAGCTGCGGGCCCGCTCACGCCGTATCGTCGCGCTGGCCACCGGCGCCACCGACCTGGAGATCGAGACGGCGCTCGGCAACACGGACGGCGAGGTGAAGAACGCCATCCTCACCCTCCTCGGCGATGTCGACGGCCCCACCGCCGCCCGCCTTCTCGACGCCGCCAACGGCCATCTGCGCGAAGCCCTCCAGGCCGCCAAGGACCGCTGAGACCTGCGGGGCCCCGCCGGCCCCGCCCCCATTTCCCCACCCCTGCCCCTGGCCCCCTGCCCCTGGTTCGTCTCCACAGCCCCTGGTTCGTCTCCACAGCAAGGCACCGCATATGCCCGAAGACAAGAACCTCGCCACCGCCGCCGCGATCCTCCCGCTCGTCGGCGGCGCCAGGAACCTCACCTCCATCGCCCACTGCATGACCCGGCTCCGCCTCGGCGTCCAGGACCGCTCCCTGGTCCAGGACGAAGCCCTCAAGGCGCTCCCGGCCGTCATGGGCGTGGTCGAGGACGACACGTACCAGATCGTGCTGGGCCCCGGAACGGTTGCCCGGGTCACCCCCGAGTTCGAGCGCCTGGTCGAACAGGCCCGCACCACGGACCCACCCCCGGAACCGAAGGCCGTGGCTCCGAAGGCCGTGGCGCCGAAGGCCGTGGCGCCTACCGACGGCCTCCGGGCCGCCACCCCACCCTCCGCGCCGGAGGAACCCACCCCCGACGCCGCCACCCCCACCGGCACCCCCACGGCCCCGCACCACCCCGCCCTCACCACCGCCGAGGAGCTGGCCGCCCAGGGCGCCGCCCTCAAGGCCCGGCAGAAGTCCCGGAACGCCACCCCGGTGAAGCTGTTCCTGCGCCGGATCGCCAATATCTTCGTCCCGCTGATCCCGGCGCTGATCGGCTGCGGCATCGTCGCCGGGATCAACGGCCTGCTGACCAACCTCGGCTGGCTGCCGTCCGCCGTCCCGGCGCTGGCCGCCATCGCCTCCGGCTTTATGTCCCTCATCGCCGTCTTCGTCGGCTACCACACCGCCAAGGAGTTCGGCGGCACACCGATCCTCGGCGGCGCGGTCGCCGCGATCATCGTCTTCCCGGGCATCGCCCACGTCACGGCCTTCGGCCAGAAGCTCGCACCGGGCCAGGGCGGAGTACTCGGCGCACTCGCCGCGGCGCTGCTCGCCGTCCAGGTGGAGAAGTGCTGCCGCCATGGGGTCTTCCCCGGCCGGGCGAAATCGGGAGCGTGGGGAAGGGTCCAGGTCCCCGAGGCACTGGATGTGCTTCTCACCCCCACCCTGACCGTCCTGGTCACGGGCCTGGTCACGATCTTCGGCCTGATGTACGTCGCGGGCGAGGTCTCCACCGCCATGGGAACCTTCGCCAACTGGCTGCTGGCCCACGGCGGGGCCTTCGCCGGCTTCGTCCTGGGCGGCCTCTTCCTCCCCCTCGTCATGCTCGGCCTCCACCAGGCCCTCATCCCCCTCCACACCACCCTCATCGAGCAGCAGGGCTATACGGTCCTGCTCCCGATCCTCGCCATGGCGGGCGCAGGCCAGGTCGGCGCCGCCATCGCCGTCTACCTCCGCCTCCCCCGCAACCGCTCGATCCGTACGACCATCAAGTCCGCCCTCCCCGCAGGTTTCCTGGGCGTCGGCGAACCCCTGATCTACGGCGTCTCGCTCCCTCTGGGCCGCCCTTTCATCACCGCCTGCCTCGGCGGCGCATGCGGCGGCGGCTTCATCGGCCTCTTCAACCAGCTCGGCGACGCCGTCGGCTCCACCGCCATCGGCCCCTCCGGCTGGGCCCTCTTCCCTCTGGTCAAGGGAAACCAGCCCGTCACCACCACCCTCGTCGTCTACGCCCTGGGCCTGGCCGTCGGTTATGTCACCGGCTTCCTCGCCACCTATTTCTTCGGCCTCAGCAAACAACAGCGGACGGACCTGAACGCGACCCGCAAAGATCCCGACGCCACCGCCACCGCTCCCCACCCCTCGCAGACCACCGATCCCGCAACCACCGGAAGCCCGACCACGCCAACCACACCGGACACGCCCACCGCACCGGGCGCGCCGGCCGGCCTCGGGACACGCTGAGGCCGTGCCCCGGGTCGGTATTGCCGTTGGTGTTGGCGTTGGTGTTGGCGTTGGCGGTGGCGGTGGCGTGAGACGAACACCCCAGTCCTTCCTCAGGGGATCATCCGGCTCTCCCAGTTGAGCTCTCTGAGGCGGGCCGCCAGTACGGCGGACGGCGGGGCGGGACGCAGTAAGTGCGGCGGGCAGGTCCACGGCCGGCCACCGCCGGGCTCGCGGAGCTGCACCAACGGCCCCTGGCGGCCCACGACCCGGCCGACGCGCCCGTCCCGCCCGTCCACCGCATAGCTGCCGGACGACAACTTCACGGCTGCCCCTCCTCCAGGCCGTGCCCGGGGGCGACGGTCTTGGCGTAGTCCGCCAAGACCTCGGCCAGCCGCTGGGCGGTGTCGAGATTGCAGCGCCCCAGCTCGACCAGGGGCGCCATGACGCTGCTCGCGCACGACACCGGGTCGACGCAGAGGGAAGGAAGGGTGACCCCCACTGCCTGGAGTGCGGTGTGCAGTTCCGCCATGACGCCCTCGGCCTGCCGTACCCGATCACGCGCCGTCAACATTCGCCTCATCACCTTCCACGCTGGGTACCCCGTCGTGCACACAGCGTGGCGGCTACCGGCCCAGCCTGCAGAGAGACGCCGATCCAACAACCGATCGTGTGTAACAGGGAGTTGCCGAGGCGTCCTGACCCCAGCCTCTCGCCCCACCGTCGTCACCCCACGCCATGCTCGGGGCCGGGCTACGGCACCGCGGATAGCCACCCGTGACCCGCGGATCAAGCCGCACGCCCCGAGCCGTCCACCCCCGCTCCCCGCCGTGTACAGCACTGACGCGAAACGGCACCCCGCACGCCGACCACACTCCGCACACCCCCACGGCCCGCACACCGGCAACCAACAACCGACAACGGACCACACGCCCGGCAGCCGACCGTACGACCGTCAGCCGTACATCCATCCGCACGGATCACCGCCCTGGCGCACAACGCGGCCGTCCACACGCCGGGCCGCGGCCCGAACCTAGTCGTGTGGGGCAAGCGCCAGATCGCCGCCGGTCAGGTCGCAGCTGGCCGCCCATAGGCGCGCCGCGGTCGTGGTGTCGGCCAGATGGCTCCAGACGGGTTCGATCATGGGCTTACCGCGTAGCCCGAACACGCGAGGTCCCCACAGCTGCCCGCCGCGTACGTCCGGGTCGAGCGTGGCCCGAACGGCGGGCCACGCGCCGGCTTCCTTGCCTTGGACGAGAAGGCCGAGCGGTAGGCCGCGCAACCGCTCGCCCGTGGTCCGGTCATGAACCAGCGGGCGCGAGGGGGTGAGCGAGTCGAGCGCACCGCCGGGATGGACGACCACGCTCAGCGTCGTGCTGCCCGCAGCGCGCAGACGGCGGTCAAGTTCGAAGCCGAAGATCATCTGAGCCAGCTTCGACCGCCCGTAGGTGCGCTTGGGCTGGTAGTCGTGTGTGCTGTGCAGATCGTCGAGGTCCAGGCGTTCGGACTTGGCCGCGAAGCTGCCGGTGGTGACGATCCGGCTCTTGGGAGTGGCCATGAGCAGGGGGGCAAGCCATCTTGTCAGTGCGAAGTGCCCGAGGTGGTTGGTGGCGAACATCAGCTCGTGACCGTCCTTGGTTTCGCGGCGTGGTGGATGGTCGAGCGCCACGCCGGCGTTGTGGACGACCGCGTCGAGACGGTCCAGCCGGAGCGCGTCCACGGACGCCTTGAGCGAGGTGACATCGGCCAGGTCCAGACGCAGATGTCGCACCTTGGCACCGGGGACGCGGGAACCGATCGAAGCAATCGCAGCTTTGGCCTTCGCCTCATCGCGGCTGCCGAGAACGACCGTGGCCCCGGTGCCGGCGAGCTGCTCGGCGACGAAGTACCCGATGCCCGCGTTGCCGCCGGTGACCAGGAAGCTCTTGCCCTCAGCAGGAGGCAGCCGGTGAACGTCCCACGACGGGGTCTTGAGTGCGGAGGGCATGGCAGGCTCCTGACGTTCGCAGCGATCTGGAGGGGATGGGGTGGAGGGATGGGGGGATAGGCGGATGGGGGATAGGCGGATGGGGGGATAGGCGGATGGAGGGGGATGGAGGGGGATGGGATTGCACCTTCACAACTGGTCCCGCCCACGCCTCACGTTCCCAGCGGCCACCTACACCCCGCCGACAGAACCCTGTCCGTCACCGACAGCCGACCTACATTGCGTGGGACCGTCATCCGTCGCACGAACCCGCCGCGCACACCCTCAGGCGCGAACAGGACGCGTTTTCGCAGGAGGGCGAAGCCGGCGCGGCCCACCCCTCACGGCATCCGGCTCTGCCAGTTCAGCTCTCTGACCCGGGCCGCCAGTACGGCGGACGGCGGGGCGGCGGACAGCGCGTGCGGCGGGCAGTCCCACGGCACGCCGCCCCCGGGCGGACGGAGCTGCACGATCGGCCCCTCGTGGCCGACGCCCAGGCCCACGACCACACCGACGCGGCCGTCCCGCCCGTCCACCGCAAAGCTTCCGGGCACCGGCACCGGCACCGGCATCACGGCCGCCGCTCCTCCTCACCGTGTCCCGGTGCGGCGGTCCGGGCGTAGTCCGCCAGTACGCCGGCGAGCCGCCGGGCCGTGTCCAGATTGCAGCGCCCCAGCTCGACCAGCGGCGCCAGATGGCCGCTCGTGCACGACACCGGGTCGACACCGAGGGACGGCAGGGTGATCCCCGCCGCCCGGAGCGCGGTGTCCAGTTCTTCCGTGACGCCCTCGGCCTGCCGCATCCGCTCACGCGCCGTCAGCATTCGCCTCATCACCTTCCACACTGAGTGTTGCCATTGCGTACACAGCGTGGCCACTACGGGTCTAGCCTGCATAGAGGCGCAGACCCAACAACCGATCGTGTGTAACAGGGAGTTGCTGCGATGCCCGGACCCAAACCCCTCGACCCGTCCTCGTCCCCCCGCGCCATGCTCGGCGCAGAGTTACGCCACAAGCGCGAAGAGGCCGGTCTCACCCAGGAAGAACTCGGCAAGCCCCTCTTCGTCAGCGGGTCGTTCATCGGCCAGCTGGAGGCGGGGACACGGCGGATGCAGCTGGAATTCGCCGTGAAGATCGATGAGATCCTCGGGACGGACGGCTACTTCACCCGCAACTGCGAGGCCGCGACGAAGTCCAAGTACCCGGACCACTTCGCGGAGGCGGCGGAGGCGGAAGCCATCGCCACATCGATCAGACAGTACGCCCCGCAGCTGATCCCAGGACTGCTGCAGACCAAGGCCTACGCGTGGGCGGTTTGCCGCGCGTACCAGCCGACGGCGCCGGAGGACGTGATCGAGGAAACGGTCACGGCACGACTCGAACGCACGCGCCTCCTCGACCATCCAACGACCCCGTTGTTGTGGGTGGTGCTGGACGAGGCTGTGCTGCGCCGCACGACCGGCGGCCCGGCGGTGATGGCGGAGGCGCTGTGGCACGTGGTGGAGCTGATCCGGAAGCACCGGGTCATCGTGCAGGTGTTGCCGTTCTCGGCGGGTGCCCATGCGGCGTTGGAAGGCTCCCTGAAATTAATGGCGTTCACTGACGCGCCACCGCTCGCGTACCTTGACGGTCTAGGCACAGGGCGATTGCTGGACGATCCAGCAAGGGTGGCGCAGTACGAACTGGCCTACGATTTCGTGGGAGCCAGCGCATTGTCACCAGAAGCGTCACTGGCCCTGATCGAGTCAGCGGCGGAGGCACATGACCGTGAGTAGTGAGTACGACCTGAGCACCGCCACGTGGCACAAGTCCAGCTACAGCGGCGGCAGCGGCGGCGACTGCCTCGAAATCGCGACTTGGCACAAGTCCAGCTACAGCGGCGGCAGCGGCGGAAACTGCCTCGAAGTCGCCACCTGGCGGAAGTCCACCCACAGCGACGGCAGCGGCGGCGACTGCCTCGAAGTCTCCGACGACCACCCCGGCATCGTGCCCGTCCGGGACTCCAAAGACCCGGACGGTCCGGCGCTCGCGTTCCGGGCACCGGCCTGGGCGGCGTTCATCGAGGGCATCAAGTCCAGTTCCCTGTAGGGCGCCTGACGGCACTCGGGGTCCGGGGCTCAAGCCGCGGACCCCGAGCCCTCTTTCCAAGGAACGGGTGGTCGGAAGAACACCCACCCGCCCTCCCCCGAGCCGCCAACTCCCGCACGTACCAGCGCGGATGACATTCCGTGACCGGCTTGCGACACCACACCGCGCCGGTCTAGCGTGCCCAGCAACAAACAACCCCGGCAGGTGCTACCAACACCGACCGGGGTCTGACCACCAAGATCGAACTAGGACCGATCTCATGGCTGACGACAACTTTAACGCCGTCCCGTGCGCCCCCGCACTCCCCCACCACAACCACCCCTCCGCCCGCCCCGGCTACGGCAAGCGCGAAGCGCCCGCACAACGCCCCTCCCGCCCCGGCGACTTCGCACACCTCCCCCGCCGCGAGGCATCCATCGCCGCCTACCTCGACCGGCTGCCCGAGGGTGCCGACATCTCCGTGAAGACGCTGGCCAAGGTGTTGCCGGACTACGGGCAGTGCGCCCTGCGGACCGCGCTCCGCCGCCTCTCGGAGGCCGGTCATCTGCGGCGGGTCGCCGAGACACACACGAGTGACGGCGGCAGCCCGCTCTGGGTGACGCGTACGTACTTCTCGCGTACGGCACGGGACGACTCCTGGTGGATGGCCTTATGCGCCGGGAACGTCCCGATGACCGACGACGCCGACGCCGCCGGTGACGCCGGTGACGCCGGTGACACCCCGCCTCCCACCGCCGATCCGCCACACCCGCAGAGCCCACACGTCCACGTCCGCACCCGTCAACGGCAGTCCCCCGGCTACGCCGCCCTCGCCGCCCTCGGCCGCGCCGAACCCCGTATGACGCTGTCCGCTGACGACTGCGCGTCCCTCGAAGCATTCGCGGAGGAATGGCTGGCGCGCGGCGCGACCCGCGACCAGCTCCTGTCCGCCCTGACCTCCGGGCTGCCGCCGCACATCCACCACCCGGGCCGACTCGCCCGCTCCCGGCTGCTCACCAAGATGCCGCCCGAAGCCGCCGAGCCGGGTGCGGGCGACCCGGCCCGAGGGCCGTCATCCGGTCCCCTCCGGATCATGGAGTGCACCGTCTGCCGTGCCCCCGGGCGGCCCGCCGCGCTCCCCGGGGGTGTCTGCGGCCCCTGCCGGGGCGAGGCTCCACCGGACGACCGGCGGCGTCGTGCGGCGGAGGCGACGGCCGCCCGAGTCCGTGCCCGCGTGCAGCATTTGCGCGCGGTCGCACGGCCACCGGCACCCAGCCGCAGTGGGGCCGCCGCCGGCCGACCGTGATCCTGCCGCACCGTGGCGCGGCAGTCAGTGGCAGTCAGTAGGGTCGACGCCATGCTGATCCGATTACAGCGCCCCTGGCGCGCCAGGCTGATCGTGGCCCTCACGGCTCTCGTACTGACCGTAGGCGGGGTGGGACTGATCCTGTGGGGCGAGACACCGCCCCCATTCCCGCCGCTGCCCGCGACGCACGGCCATGTCCTGGTGGTCCACGCCGTCTTCGAAAGCACCCTCGACCGCGATGCCCCGCCCGCACCGGCCACCCTCTGCGGCGCCGTGCTGCTGTCCGTGGCGGGGGCCCTGTGCCTCGCGGGCTGCCTCATCGTCCGCCGTCGATAGGGGCACCACGAAGCGGGCACGGCCCACGGAACAGGCGCGGCCCTACGGCGCGCCATAGGGGCGACCGGGGCCGCTGGGGCCACGGCGTAAGCAGAGGCCGCGGCATGCGGGGCCGACGGCGCGCAACGGGGTCGGCGACTCGATCCGGTCTGCGGCACACACCCCGGACCGGCGGCGACATCCTGTCGCCCTATGCTCCTGGCTCATGATCGAGAACAGGCTTGACGCCCTGCTGGAAGCCGGATTCACCGACCGTCTGAGCGAGCACGACCGGATGCTGCTGGCACGTCGGGCTCTCCTCAAGTCCTGCTACGAGAAGCCCTCTCCGGTTCTCTCGGACAGCTGGTGGTACGCGGTGCCGGGCGAGCGCTATGAGGGCCTGTTCACGGCTTTGGACCTGCACGACCGCTTCCCTGTGACACTCAGCGAAGGGGCGGACGTAGCACAGTTGCCCTACCGGCCAGGAGCAGTACCGGTGTTCGTCACGCCGGAACTCGACGGCTGGCGACTGATCACCGGGAACCTGGAGGACGCGGTCGGCATCGACTGGGACGACTGGATGAGCGCGGTGGAACGGCTGAGCGCCCAGTGCGGCGAAGCCCAGATGTTCTTCGAGGACACAGCGGGTGGATCAAACATCTGGGTGGTCGCCGAGCAGGGACGCATCCGGCGCCGGTACGCGCGCGAGGACGTTCCCGAGTGGGTCGGTGAGCCACTGCCGTGGGAAGACCTGCTCGTCGACGATGTGCACTTCGATGCGGAGTGTGACGAGGCCGAGCCCAACGCGGGCACAGCGGACGCCACCACCGCTTGCCGCCAGCTGTCGGTGGACCCCACCCGTATCGGCGCCGACACGCAGATACGGGGCCACGGCTGGCTGGCGCTGAGCGCACCGGGAGTAGGCCACGAGGACCTGAGCGGCCTGGCTCGCAGCTGAGGCTGAGGCTGCCCGTCGCTCCCGGTCTCCCACCACATCCGGCGATGCTCGCGCCGGCCGCGGAGGAGCACACCGGACCCCTCATATGGCCCGACCGTGGGCACCTGAGCCAGGACCACGGCCCTCCGCCCTTGAACCGCACCGGCCGGAGGCACCCGTGGAAACGCCGCCGGGGCGGCACCCCCTGGGAGGAGGGTGCCGCCCCGACGTACGTCTGGACGTGCGGTCCGGGAGGACCGGTGTCTGATCCGCGAGGGATCAGAAGTCCATGTCACCGCCCGGCATGCCGCCCGGAGCGCCGCCGGCAGCGGCCTTCTCCGGCTTGTCGGCGATGACGGCCTCGGTGGTGAGGAACAGCGCCGCGATGGAGGCGGCGTTCTGCAGCGCGGAGCGCGTGACCTTCGCCGGGTCGATGATGCCCTCGGCGATCATGTCGACGTAGTCGCCGGTCGCGGCGTTGAGGCCGTGACCCACGGGCAGGTTGCGCACCTTCTCCACCACAACGCCGCCCTCAAGGCCGCCGTTGACGGAGATCTGCTTGAGCGGGGCCTCCAGCGCGAGCTTCACGGCGTTGGCGCCGGTGGCCTCGTCGCCGTCCAGGTCGAGCTTCTCGAAGACCGAGGAAGCCTGGAGCAGGGCCACGCCACCGCCGGCGACGATGCCCTCTTCGACGGCCGCCTTCGCGTTGCGAACGGCGTCCTCGATGCGGTGCTTGCGCTCCTTGAGCTCGACCTCGGTGGCGGCACCGGCCTTGATGACGGCCACGCCGCCGGCCAGCTTCGCCAGACGCTCCTGGAGCTTCTCGCGGTCGTAGTCCGAGTCGCTGTTCTCGATCTCGGCGCGGATCTGGTTGACCCGGCCCTGGACCTGCTCGCTGTCGCCGGCACCGTCGACGATGGTGGTCTCGTCCTTGGTGATGACGACCTTGCGGGCGCGGCCGAGCAGTTCGAGACCGGCGTTCTCCAGCTTGAGGCCGACCTCCTCGGAGATGACGGTGCCACCGGTGAGGATGGCGATGTCGCCGAGCATGGCCTTGCGGCGGTCACCGAAGCCCGGGGCCTTGACGGCGACGGACTTGAAGGTGCCACGGATCTTGTTGACGACCAGGGTCGACAGGGCCTCGCCCTCGACGTCCTCGGCGATGATCAGCAGCGGCTTGCCCGACTGCATGACCTTCTCCAGGAGCGGGAGCAGGTCCTTCACGTTGCTGATCTTCGAGTTGACGATCAGGATGTACGGGTCGTCGAGCGCGGCTTCCATGCGCTCCATGTCGGTCGCGAAGTACGCCGAGATGTAGCCCTTGTCGAAGCGCATACCCTCGGTGAGTTCCAGCTCCAGACCGAAGGTCTGGGACTCCTCGACGGTGATGACGCCTTCCTTGCCGACCTTGTCCATGGCCTCGGCGATCAGCTCGCCGATCTGGGTGTCAGCGGCGGAGATGGAGGCGGTCGAAGCGATCTGCTCCTTGGTCTCCACGTCCTTGGCCTGCTCCAGCAGGGCGGCGGAGACGGCCTCGACGGCACGCTCGATGCCGCGCTTGAGGGCCATCGGGTTGGCGCCGGCGGCGACGTTGCGCAGGCCCTCGCGGACCAGAGCCTGGGCCAGGACGGTCGCGGTCGTCGTGCCGTCACCGGCGACGTCGTCCGTCTTCTTCGCGACCTCCTTGACCAGCTCGGCGCCGATCTTCTCGTACGGGTCCTCGAGCTCGATCTCCTTGGCGATGGATACACCATCGTTGGTGATCGTGGGGGCGCCCCACTTCTTCTCGAGGACGACGTTGCGGCCCTTGGGGCCGAGGGTGACCTTGACGGCGTCGGCGAGCTGGTTCATCCCGCGCTCGAGACCGCGCCGTGCCTCCTCGTCGAACGCGATGATCTTGGCCATGTGAAGTGGTCCTCCCGGACTAATGGGGTCTCCCCTGCTCGAACGCAGTTGAGAGCTTGGGGAAGGATTTCTCCGGACCGCGCTGGCGCCCGCGACGGACGACCTGCAGACCTGTGTGGTTCCTTGCCCCACCGGCCCACGGGCCTCACCGACCCGGTCCTTCTTTGTCACTCTCACTGGGAGAGTGCTAACGCAATGATTAGCACTCGCACCCCTTGAGTGCAAGGCGGCTTCGAAGATGCCCCCTATCGGGGTGGCGCCGGAGTGACGGGTGGATGACAGGTGAGCGCAGGCCACCCGGGGCCGACCCGCCTGCCCGGCCGTCCACCGTCCGCCGTCCGCCGACAGCGGCATCGGGCATCGGGGATCGGGCATCGGGGATCGGGCAGCAGACAGCAGAAGGCCCGCACCCTTCACGGGTACGGGCCTTCACTACGCAGCAGTCGGTCGGCGCCTCAGCCGGCCACCCGGACCATGTCCGCCTGCGGCCCCTTCTGGCCCTGCGAGATCTCGAACTCGACTCGCTGACCCTCCTCAAGGGTGCGGTAACCGTCCATCTGGATCGCGCTGTAGTGGACGAAAACATCCGCACCACCGTCGACCGCGATGAAGCCGTACCCCTTCTCCGCGTTGAACCACTTGACGGTGCCCTGAGCCATGCCTAACTCCCCTATTACTGGCCCTTGCGCAGGACCGCACTCCGCGGACCCGGGTCAGACCTCACCCCGCGAAAGCCCTGTGGGGTGTGCGCCGGAACGCGTCGACCGCCGCTGAATGTATCTGCACAGATGCCCAGCGCAACAGGTCAATCGGACGAGAAATCTGGGGCCGGAGAATCGGCAATATGCGGTGAAATCCCGGTTCTCCCGGGCAAGTCGGGCCGGGCATAGCTCACCTAAGCGACAAATGTTGCCCACACTTTGGACACAACTGATCGCGATCTCATATGCGTTCGGCACACGCACGCGCTATAGCGGAGGGGTATCACCTCAATGGTATCTCCTTTCACAACATGGAATTGCCCCGTCCGCTTTCTGGCGGACGGGGCAATTCCGGTCAAGCAGGCCAAGAATTGGCGCAAATCAGCAGCCTCCGGCCACCGCGGGAATGATCGAAACGCCCGCACCGTCCGGGGTCGGCGTCTCCAGGCCCTGCTCGAAGCGCACATCGTCGTCGTTGACGTAGACGTTCACGAAGCGGCGCAGCTTGCCGGCGTCGTCCAGCACACGGGCCGCGATGCCCTGGTGGTTCTGCTCCAGGTCGGCGATCACCTCGGAGAGGGTCGCGCCCTGGGCGGCGACCTCGGCCTGGCCGCCGGTGTACGTGCGGAGGATGGTGGGGATGCGGACCTTCACGCTCATGGTTCTGCCTTCCGGGTATTGCGGAGTACGAGTTCGGGGACGGTGGCCCGGCCTCGTGGCGGACGGGCCGGCGGCCTCGTGGCGGATGGTGGCGCGGCCCCGTGCGCGGACGGGGCCGGCGGCCTCAGCGAGCCAGGCCGGCCGCGCGGAACGCGTCCAGGTCCGGACGGATCGTGGCCGTGGGCCCGGAGGTCGGGGCGACCGCGTCCAGCGTCTTGAGGCCGTCGCCGGTGTTCAGGACGACGGTCGTCAGGGACGGGTCCAGCACACCGTCCTCGATCAGCTTCTTGGTCACGCCGACGGTCACCCCGCCCGCGGTCTCCGCGAAGATGCCTTCCGTCCTGGCCAGCAGCTTGATCGCGTCCACGACCTGCTCGTCGTTGACGTCCTCGACGGCACCGCCCGTGCGGCGGGCGATGTCGAGCACGTACGGGCCGTCGGCCGGGTTGCCGATCGCCAGCGACTTGGCGATGGTCTTCGGCTTCTGCGGGCGCACCACGTCGTGCCCGGCCTTGAAGGCCGTGGACACCGGCGAGCAGCCCTCCGCCTGGGCGCCGAAGATCTTGTACGGCTTGTCCTCGACCAGGCCGAGGGCGATCAGCTCCTTGAGGCCCTTGTCGATCTTCGTGAGCTGCGAGCCGGACGCGATCGGGATGACGATCTGGTCCGGGAGCCGCCAGCCCAGCTGCTCGCAGATCTCGTACGCGAGGGTTTTGGAACCCTCGCCGTAGTAGGGGCGCAGATTGACGTTGACGAAGCCCCAGCCCTCGCCCAGCGGGTCGCCGATGAGCTCCGAGCAGAAGCGGTTGACGTCGTCGTAGTTGCCCTCGATGCCTACCAGGTCACCGCCGTAGACCGCGGCCATGACGACCTTGCCGGCCTCCAGGTCGTGCGGGATGAACACGCAGGACTGGAAGCCCGCGCGGCGCGCCGCGGCACCGACCGCACCGGCGAGGTTGCCGGTGGAGGAGCAGGACAGGGTGGTGAAGCCGAAGGCGCGGGCGGCCTCGACGGCGATCGCCACGACGCGGTCCTTGAAGGAGTGCGTCGGGTTGCCCGAGTCGTCCTTGACGTACAGCCCGCCGGTGACGCCCAGCTCGGCGGCGAGCCGGTCGGCCTTGACGAGCTTGGTGAAGCCGGGGTTGAGGTTGGGCTTGTCGGCCACGTCGGCGGGGACGGGCAGCAGCGGGGCGTAGCGCCAGATGTTGTCCGGACCGGCCTCGATCTGCTTCTTCAGGCCCTCGGGGTCGCCGCTCGGCAGGTCGTACGCGACTTCGAGCGGCCCGAAACATTCCTGGCACGCGAAGATCGGGCCGAGCGCGAAGCGCTGTCCGCACTCGCGGCAGGACAGGGCTGCGGCGGGGCCCAGAGCGACGGTGGGGGTGTTTTCGGTGACTTGCACAGCCATGGAGGCGAGGCCCTTTCTCCTCATCTTCCTCGCGACGAATCTCGCCACGAGACGGATTTGGCACCTTCCCTAGCCGGGAGCCTCGCGCGCGGGACGTCAGCGTCCTTGCGGCAAGACCGGCTGGAGGGTTGCCGGGGCTTCAACGGGCCGTATCCCTCTGCCCCTCTGGATGAGCGGTATGGCGCTGGGCCGAAACCCAGGCGTTTGTGGCGCGGACCCCGACATGCGACGGTCATCCGCGTTGTTCAAGACTGTAACCGAAGGCACTGACGGTTGAGATAGTCGTCCGAACCGCGAGATGGATCACAGAGGCCGCCCACCGGCGGCGACCGAGGAGTCGTAGACGTGCTGGAAGAGGTGGAGGGCTGGCTGAGCAGCCGCTCCTGGTCCGCCGCGGACCGCCCGCTGGGGCAGCTACTGGAGGCCAAGCGCCAGACGGGCCGTACGGTCAGCGTCGTCCTGCCCGCGCTCGACGAGGAGGCCACCGTCGGGGCGATCGTGTCGGTGATCCGCGCCGAGCTGATGACCGGCGCGGTCCCGCTCGTCGATGAGCTGGTGGTGCTGGACTCCGGCTCCACCGACCGCACCGCCGAGGTCGCCGCGGCGGCCGGCGCCCGGGTCGTCCCCCGCGACAGCGTCCTGCCGCGGCTGCCCGCCGTCCCCGGCAAGGGCGAGGTGCTGTGGCGCTCCCTGCTGGCCACCACCGGCGACATCGTCTGCTTCATCGACGCCGACCTGCGCGAATTCTCCGCTGCCTTCGTCTCCGGGATCATCGGCCCGCTCCTGACCGACCCGGACGTCCAGTTCGTGAAGGCGATGTACGACCGCCCCCTGGAGACCGGCACCGAGGGCGCCGGGGCCGGGCAGGGCGGCCGGGTGACCGAGCTGGTGGCCCGCCCCCTCCTCAATCTCCACTGGCCGCAGCTGGCCGGCTTCGTCCAGCCGCTCGGCGGCGAGTACGCGGCCCGCCGCTCCCTCCTGGAGCGCCTCCCCTTCCCCGTCGGCTACGGCGTCGAGCTCGGCCTGCTCGTCGACGCCCTGCACACCGTCGGCCTCGACGCCCTCGCCCAGGTGGACGTCGGCGTCCGCAAACACCGCCACCAGGACGGCCAGGCGCTCGGCCGGATGGCCGCCGCGATCTACCGCACCGCACAACTCCGCCTGACCCGCGGCCACTTGGTACGCCCCCGCCTCACCCAGTTCGACCGCGGCGACGACGGCTTCGTCCCCCGTACGACGGACGTGGACACCGAGGAGCGGCCCCCGATGGCCGAAATCCCGGAGTATGCGGAGCGGCGGGCGGCCTGAGCGCTCGCGCGGCGTGAGCGCTCAGGCGTCGAAGTCGTACTCCAGCACGTAGGCGGACGAGTCGAGGATCATCTCGTTGACCTCGACCGTGCGCCCGTCTTCCGTCCTGGCCATCCGGCTGATGAGAGTGACGGGCGTACCCGCCGGAAGGCGCAGCCGGTCGGTCTCCTCCGGTGTCGGCATGCGTGACCGCACCTCTTCCCTGAAACGGGCGGGAGCCGCACCCAGCTCGGCAAGCCGGGCGTATGTCCCACCGGCCCCGGTGTCCGGCTGCGTGATTGCCGAGCCCGCGACAAGGGCGGCGGGAAGATAGGAGGTGGAGAGGAGCACCGGCTTGCCGTCGAGCACGAACCGGCGGCGCCGCACGATCACAGCGCCTCCAGGCTCTGTCCCGAGCTGCGCCGCGACGGTTTCGGCTGCCGGTTCCTCGTCCACGGTGACCTCGTCCACCACCAGGTCACGGTCGGGCACATCGGCCGACCAGACCGAACGCCCCTCACCCCACTGCTCCCGAGCCAGACGCGGGACACCACGGCGCCGGATCGGCTGGAACGCCCGCACGAAGACCCCGGCACCCTTGCGGGCCTCGGCAAGCCCCTCCGAGGTGAGCACACCGAGCGCCTGTCGCGCCGTCATCCGTGCCACGCCGTGCCGGTCCATCAGCTCGTTCTCCCCGGGAAGCCGGTCTCCGGGCCGGAACTCCCCCTCCGCGATCGCCCGCTTCAGAGCGTCGGCGATCCGGCGGTACTTGGGCGACGAGCTCTCCTGTGCGGCCATGACGACGCATCCCTCCTGGCGATCTCTAGACATCCTAGAGATCTGTTCGAGCGCCACGACATCACCGCCCGCCCCCACCTCCCAGCATCTCTAGAGAAGCAGTTGACGCCATGCATCCACTTCGCTTCAATGAGTAGCGGTCCAACTTCTCTAGAGAACTGGAGTCGCCATGACGCCTCCTGCGCGTCCGCGCCTGCTTCCCTGGTCAAGCCCGGAGGGGAAGCCGTGCTACCTGCTCTCCGAGGGAGACGGCCCCGTCACCCGGCAGGCGAACGCCGTTGAACACGCCCAGCTCGCATCCGGCGAGATCCTCCTGAGGCACGCCCGTGCCCTCCTCCGCGACACCCCGACCACGGCGCCCGAACTGCGCTTCCTGGCCTGCTGCTTGACGGATGCGCTGGACGACTCGTTGCGCATCAACCGCAGCCGGGGCGATCGTCTCGGCTGCGCGCACCCGGAGCCCGCCGAGGGTGAACCGTCGTGGCCGGTCCACGCATTCCCACCGGGAGACGACTGAGGAGCCCACCCGGACCCGCGCCTCTTGGCCGCTTCCGTACGTTTGCGCGGATCTGTCGCGGGTTACTGTCGCGACATGGTCTCCGAGCGCAGTGCGGCCCCAGCGGGTGCCGAGGTTCTTGTCGCGTCGAATCGCGGGCCGGTCTCCTACGGCCTGACGGAGGACGGCACGCTCACCGCCAAGCGGGGCGGGGGCGGGCTGGTGTCCGGGCTGTCGGCCATCGGGCCCGAAACCGACGCGGTGTGGGTGTGCGCCGCCCTGGGCGACGGGGACCGGGAGGCCGTACGGCGGACGGGTGGTGCGCTGGAGCCCGGTGACACCGGCGGGCAGCGCGTCCGGATGCTGGATATCCCGGCCGAGGTGTATGCCGCCGCCTACAACGGCATCGCGAACTCCGTGCTGTGGTTCGTCCACCACATGCTGTACCAAACACCGCTGGAGCCGGTCTTCGATGCGGAGTTCCGGGCGCAGTGGGCGTCGTATGAGGCCTATAACCGCGCCTTCGCCCAGGCGCTCGCCGACGAGGCCGCCGAGGGCGCGGCGGTGCTGGTGCAGGACTACCACCTGTCCTTGGTTCCGGGGATGCTGCGGGCGCTGCGGCCCGACGTACGGATCGCGCATTTCTCGCACACGCCATGGGCACCGCCGGAGTACTTCCGGATGCTGCCGGACGACATCGCCGAGCAGGTGTTGCAGGGGATGCTGGGCGCCGACCGGCTGGGGTTCCTCACCCGTCGCTGGGCGGACGCGTTCGCCGACTGCTGCACCGAGGTCGTCGGCGGCACGGGCGACACCCGGATCGGTGTGCACGGGCTCGGGGCGGACGCCGGGTTCCTGCGGGAGCGGTCGCAGCAGGCGGACGTCAACGAGCGGCTGGCCGCCCTGCGGGAGCAGATCGGCACGGGGCCCGACGGGACGGCGCGCAAGACCGTCGTCCGGGTGGACCGGACCGAGCTGTCGAAGAACATCGTGCGGGGGCTGCTCGCCTACCGGGAGCTGCTGGCGGAGCACCCGTCGTGGCACGGGCGTGTCGTGCACATCGCCTTCGCCTATCCGTCGCGGCAGGACCTGGCCGTCTACCGGGAGTACACGGCGCAGGTCGGACGGCTCGCCGAGGAGATCAACACCGAGTACGGAACGGAGAGTTGGCGACCGGTCGTGCTGCATGTGAAGGACGACTTCGCGCGCTCGCTGGCCGCGTACCGGCTGGCGGATGTGGCACTGGTCAACCCGATCCGGGACGGGATGAATCTGGTAGCGAAGGAGATCCCGGTGGTCTCCGACCATGGCTGTGCGCTGGTGCTCTCCCGGGAGGCCGGCGCCCATGAGGAGCTGGGCGAGGACGCCCTCACGGTCAATCCGTACGACGTGAGCGACACCGCGCGGGCGCTGCACAAGGCGCTGACGATGGAGGCCTGGGAACGCGGCGAGCGCACGGCGCGGCTGGCCGCTGCCGCCACGGCGCTGCCGCCGGCGCAGTGGTTCCTGGAGCAGTTGCGGGCGCTGAAGGCGCTGGGGGAGGAGACCCCGGGGCGGGACGCCTCCTGAAGGGTCGTCGGCGACGGCCGTCTTGACGGGCGGGCATGCCGATCCGGTCGCGTTCCGGAACGGCGGGGAGTTCCGAGCGGGGCCGCGCAAGGGCCGGCCCCGGGTGCCCGTCGGGGCGTTTCGTCTGGATCGCGGGCGGCAACACCACAAGGCCCAGGAGCTGACGCCCTGTTGACGAACCAATCCTGGGCAACTAGTTTCCTCTCAGGAAAATGATTCTGCTGGAGCAACCAGTATTTTTCGAGGAGGTAGCCATGTCGTCAGCGTCATCGCCATCCGACCCCAAGGGCCCCCGCCCTTCGGCAGACGAAGCAGCCCGCGCACTGAGGGACATCGACCGGCACCGGGACCAGGCGCACGGCTCGGCCACCAACGCCCGGTGGGTGTACGTACTGTTCGGAGTCGTGTTCGGCGCGCTCTTCGCAGCCCCGGACTTCTTCGGAGAGGGAGCGGCCGGCTGGTCCTCGGCGGCTTACGGGGCACTCGGCGTCGGCTATGTCGCGCTGCTCAACACCCGCAAGGGCTCGGCTCTGCTGGGTCAGCCCGTCCGGACGCGCAGGCAGGAGACTTCCGGGCGCTTCCGCCGTTACGCGCTGCTCACGCTGCTTGCCGTGGTCCTGGCCGGCCTCGCCGTTCAGTTGCTGCAACCGCACTGGCACCTCGCCGTGCCGTACTGGCGGACCGCGGTGGGTGCGGTGATCGGCGGCGCCCTGGCCCTGTTCGGGCCGCACTGCCATCGGGCGCTCCTCTCGGTCGCCGTGCGCGGCGGCCATCGCACAGGAGCGAGCGCACTCGATGGCACACGCTGACTTCGACCCCGTACTCCTCGACCCCACCCGGCTGACGATCGTGTCGCTGCTCGCGGGCGTGCAGTGGGCGGAGTTCGCCTGGGTGAAGGAGTCGGCGGGGCTCTCCCCCTCCGCCCTGTCCAAACAGATCAGTACGCTGCAGTCGCACGGGTACGTCGAGGTGCGCAAGGGGTACGTCGGCAAGCGCCCCCGCACCTGGGTGAACCTCAGCGACGGCGGGCGGACGGCGCTGGAGGCGCACGCGGCGGCTCTGCAGCGGATCGTCGAGGAGTCGCGGCGTACGGCGAGCGGGGACGGCGACGGCGACGGCGACGGCGACCAGTGACCTGCTGCGGAGGACTTCCGGCTCAGGACACCAGGTGCCTCCCCTCAGTCCAGCCGGTCGGCCAGGGCGGCGAGCAGTGCGACGACTCCGGTCGGGCCGTCGACCACCAGATCGGCGCGGTCGGCCAGCTCGGCGACCTCGTTGCTGCCGCTGCAGACCAGGACACCGCCCAGGCCGTCGGAGCGCAGCTTTTCGACGGCGGCGAAGGCCGCCAGATCGCCCAGGTCGTCACCGGCGTAGAGGACGGTGGTGGCACCGGTCTCGCGGACCCAGTCGGCCAGGGCGACGCCCTTGTCCATGCCCGGCGGGCGGAGTTCCAGGACGAGGCGGCCCGGCTCGACGATCAGGCCGTGGCGTTCGGCGAGCGCGGTGAGCGGGCCGCGCAGCTGGTCGAAGGCGCCCTGGGGGTCGGTGGCGCGGCGGGTGTGGACGGCGATGGCGCGGCCGCCCTTGCGCTCGATGGCGGTCTCGACCCAGGTGCCGTGCCAGACGCCGGAGGCATCCAGGACGCCGGGGAGCTCGGCCTGTATGGCGGCGACGCCGGGGGGCGGGGCGGGCGCGTGGACGGTGCCGGTGGCGGCTTCCCAGCGCTCGGCGCCGTAGTGGCCGAGGACGGTGAGATGGTCCAGGCCCGGCGCCTTGGCGAAGCCGCCGAGGCGGACCGCGACGGTGGCCGGGCGGCCGGTGATCACCGCGGCGGCGCGCAGCCGGGGCGCCAGGCGGCCGAGGGCGGCGACGGCGCCCTCATGGGCGCGGGCCTTCTCCGGGTCCGGGACGATATCGGCGAGGGTGCCGTCGAAGTCGAGGGCGATGACGGCGCGTTCCGGGTGGGCCAGCAGCGCGGCGAGGCCGTCGCGGCCGGCCGGGGTGCGCGGGGTCGGTACGGCTCCGGGTGGCGGCGGGGAGTGCGGCGCGGCGTTCGGGGGGCTGCCCATGGCGCCGACCCTACCGGCGAGCGGCGGGCGGCGGGGGCACCTCCGCGAGGGCCGGGAGGGTGCACGGGCGCATCTAGACGGCGCGGCGGGCGCCCGCGTCAGCGGCGGGCGCGGCGGGCGTCCCGGACGCGGCGCAGACGGTTGACCGTGACGGGGTCGTGGGCGAGCGCCCGGGGGTCGTCCAGCAGCGCGTTGAGGAGTTGGTAGTAGCGGGTCGGGGAGATGCCGAGCTGTTCGCGGATGGCGCGTTCCTTGGGGCCGGGGCCCGGCCAGGAGCGGCGCTCCACGGCGAGCACCGCCTCGTCCCGGGCGGTCAGCCCCGCGGCGCTCGCACCGGCCCCGGGAGGACTGCCCGAACCGGCCGGACCGCCTGTGCCGCCCGCGCCTTCCGGACCGCCCACGGCCTCCGCATCGCCCGTGCCGCCCACGGCCTCCATATCGCCCGTGCCGCCCGCGCCGTCCGTCATCACGCTTCCACGATAAGCGCACGGTCGGACCAGGCCCGGCCCCTCGCCCGGGCCGGACCGGGCCCGCCGGCCGAGCCCGACCCCGACTCCGATCCCGACCCCGGCCTCGGCCCCCGCCCCGGCCCGCCCGCCTGTCCGCGCAGCCGCGCCGCCACCGTCATTCGCCGGTGTTGTCCGCCGCGTCCGCGGTGTTCTGGATGTCGGTGAGCACCCCGGACGGGTTGCCCCTGGGGTCGACCGCGGCGCCCATCTTCGCCTTGACCGTCTTGGAGATCAGCGGCCAGGAGGTCTTGTTCGCCGGGTAGAACTCGGCGTTGGGGAGCTGCTTGAGGAAGCCGTGCAGCTCGGTGTACGTGTCGTCGGCCTGCATCGCCTCGGAGGCGGAGGTGGTGACCGGCAGCAGGCCGTAGTCGCCGGAGAACTTCTCGACGTTCTTGTCGCTGTAGACGAAGTCGAGGAACTTGCCGACCTGGGCGCGGTGGCCGCCCTGCTTGAACGCCATCATCCAGTCGGCGACGCCCATGGTGGCCTTGGCCTTGCCGTTGGCGCCGGGCAGTTCGACGCTGCCGTAGTCGATGCCCTTGGCCGCGGCCTGCTTCATCAGGGTGGGGTGGCCGTTGAGCATGCCGACCTTGCCGTCGACGAAGCCCTGGAAGGCGTCCTTGCGGTTGAGCTTGGCCGGATCGGTGCCGGTCAGGCCCTTGCCGACGAGGTTGTTCTTCAGCCAGCTGAAGGTCTTGACGTTCTCCGGCGAGTCGATCGTGTACTTGCCGATGCTGTCGGTGTAACCGCCGCCACCGCTGAGCATCCACTGCATCGTCTCGGCCTGGGTCTCCTCCGGGCCGAGCGGCAGCGCGAAGGGCATCTTGACCCCGTGGTCCTTCAGCAGCTGGGCGTCGTGGGCTATGTCGTCCCAGTTCTGCGGCGGGGAGGTGATGCCGGCCTGGGTGAACAGCTTCTTGTTGTAGAAGAGCCGCCGGGTGCTGGCGCCGAAGGGCATGCCGTACTGGACGCGCTTGTATTCGCCGGCCTCCGCGAGGGAGGGGCTGAAGTCGGCCTGGGTGGTGACGTTGAGCAGCTTGTCGACACCGTAGAGCTGGCCCTTGGCGGCGTAGTCGGCGTAGGCGCCGATCTGCGCGAGGTCGGGTGCGTGGCCGGCCTTGACCAGGTCCGCGACCTTCTTGTCGACGTCCGTCCAGCTGTAGACCTTGACATCGATCTTGGTGCCGGGGTGCTTCTTCTCGTAGGCGCGCGCGAGCTCGTTCCAGTAGTGCTGGGAGCTGTTGGACTGGCTGTCGCCGTAGTCCGCCGCGATCAGTTTGAGAGTGACGTCGTCGCCGCTACCGGAGCCGCTGCCGCAGCCGGTAAGAGTCAGCGTCATGGTGGTGGTGATGACCGCCGCCAGGCTCAAGTACCGCCGCTGCACCGCTGTTTACCGCCCTTTGTCCTGAAAGTCCGTGCTTGCCGGGGCATCCGCCCCACCGTCTCAGGGGTCCCCCTCCAACGGCATGACAGCGGGTCGTGCCCGCGTCCGCTACCGAGTCTCCCCCGCGGCCTTTACAAGGTCTACACCACCCCCCGTTTCGCGGAGGCGCAGGCCTTCGGGCCTTCGGGCGGTTCCCCCCGGGTGATCCGCCCGGAGGAGCCACGCGTGAGCCACCCGGAGGATCCGCGGGTGATCCACCCGGTGAGTGGACTAGACCTTTCAGCCCGGTTCGCGCAAAACTGTTCCCGTGAGACACGTCATCGCCCTTGATGTGGGCGGCACCGGGATGAAGGCCGCCCTCGTAGGGGTGGACACGACACCTGCCGGGGGGACCTCCGCCGGTCCCCCCGTGCTGCTGTACGAGGCACGGCGCCCCACCGGCCGCGAGCGGGGCCCCGACGCGGTCGTCGAGGCCATCCTCGGCTTCGCCGCCGAGCTGCGTGACCTCGGCGCGGCCCGCTTCGGCGTCCCCGCCGCGGCGGCCGGGGTCGCCGTCCCCGGGATCGTCGACGAGCGCTCCGGCACCGCCGTCTACGCCGCGAACCTCGGCTGGCGGGACGTACCGATGCGGGCGCTGCTGTCCGAGCGGCTCGGCGGGGTGCCGGTCGCCCTCGGCCACGATGTCCGCACCGGCGGCCTGGCCGAAGGCCGGATCGGCGCCGGGCGGGACGCCGACCGGTTCCTGTTCGTCCCGCTGGGCACGGGGATCGCGGGCGCCATCGGCATCGACGGCCGGATCGAGGCCGGAGCGCACGGCAGCGCGGGCGAGATCGGCCACATCGTCGTACGGCCCGGCGGACGCGTCTGCGGCTGCGGTCAGCGCGGCTGTCTGGAGACGGTGGCCTCGGCCGCCGCGGTCGGCCGTGACTGGGCGGCGGTCTGCAAGGATCCGCAGGCCGGCGCGGCGGACGCGGCCAAGGCCGTGGAGTCCGGCGACGAACGGGCCCGCGCCGTCTGGCACAGCGCCGTGGACGCCCTCGCCGACGGCCTGGTCACCGGTCTGACCCTGCTCGACCCGCAGACCCTGATCATCGGCGGCGGGCTCGCCGAGGCGGGCGACACGCTGTTCACGCCTCTGCGGGAAGCGGTCCGCCGCCGCGTTACGTTCCAGCGGCTCCCCTCGATCGTTCCGGCGGCCCTGGGGGACGCCGCCGGGTGCCTGGGCGCAGGCCTGCTCGCCTGGGATCTTCTCTCCACGGAGGTAACCGCCTGATGGCACAGCAACCGTTTGCGCAGCGGCCCTCGGACGCCGGGCGCACCGTTCTGACCGGCGCCCGGATCGCCCGGCCGTCCGGCGTCGTCGAGCGCGGCCGGATCACCGTCGAGGGCGGCCGGATCGGCGATGTCCACAGCCGTGACCTCGACCCGGAGGAGGCGGCGGCCGGACGGGTGGTGGACCTTTCGGACCACCTCATCGTCCCCGGCTTCGTCGATGTGCACGTCCACGGCGGAGGCGGCGGCTCGTTCTCGTCCGCCGACCCCGAGGAGTGCATGACGGTGGCCGAGACCCACCGCAGGCACGGCACCACCTCGATGGTCGCCTCCACCGTCACCGGCGAACTGGCCGACCTCGCCCGGCAGGCCGCGGTGCTCGCCGAGCTGGTCCAGCAGGGCGAACTGGCCGGCATCCACTTCGAGGGCCCGTTCATCTCCGCGCAGCGCTGCGGCGCCCACCAGCCGGAGCTGCTGCGCGATCCGGACCCGGCCGACGTCCGCAAGCTGATCGACGCCGCGCACGGCACCGCGTCGATGATGACCGTCGCGCCCGAACTGCCCGGCGGCCTGGAGTCCGTACGGCTGCTCGCCGACGCCGGGGTGATCGCCGCCATCGGCCACACCGATTCCGGCTACGAGGCCACGCGCCGGGCCATCGAGGCCGGCGCCACCGTCGCCACCCACCTCTTCAACGCGATGCCCCCGCTGGGCCACCGCGCGCCGGGCCCGGTCGCCGCCCTCCTGGAGGACGAGCGGATCACCGTCGAGCTCATCAACGACGGCGCCCATCTGCACCCGGCGATCCTGCAGCTGGCGGTCCGTGAGGCCGGCGCCGGACGGGTCGCGTTCATCACCGACGCCATGGGCGCGGCCGGGATGAACGACGGGATGTATCCGCTCGGCCCGATGCAGGTCGAGGTCAAGGACGGCGTCGCGCGGATCAGCGAAGGCCCCACCGCCGGTTCGATCGCCGGCTCCACCCTCACCCTGGACCGGGCCTTCCGCCGCGCGGTCACCCTCGACGGCCTGACGGTCGATCAGGCCGTACAGGCGCTTTCGGCCACCCCGGCCCGCCTCCTGGGCATCGACGACCGGACCGGCTCCCTGCAGACCGGCAAGGATGCCGACCTGGTGGTGCTGGATGCGGCATACGACCTGGTGGGAGTCATGCGCCGGGGCGAGTGGGTGGTGCGCCCGGCGGGCGTCTGACGCCCCGTACGGCGGCGGACAGCCGCACGGCCGGCCGCCCCTCCGGCCGGCCCACGGGCCTCCGGAAGCGGGACCGGGTCTGGGCCAACGACCACCAGCGATGGCATGATCGCTCGCGCACTTGTCCGTATGCCACGGCCGCGCGCGGTGGCCCGACGCCCGGCCGCCCGGCCATGACTGCCCGGAGGGGCGACCATGATCCTCACGGTCACGCTGAACGCCGCCCTGGACATCACCTACCGCGTTCCCCGGCTCCATCCCCACGCCACGAACCGGATCACCGAAGTGTCCGAACGCCCCGGCGGCAAGGGCCTGAACGTCGCCCGGGTGCTGGCCGCCCTCGGCCACCGCACGGTCGCCACCGGCTTCGCGGGCGGCGGCACCGGCGAGGCGCTGCGCGCGCTGCTCGCCGAGACCGAGGTCACCGATGCACTGGTCCCGGTCGGCGGCGCCACCCGCCGCACCGTCGCCGTCGTCGATGCGGGCAGCGGCGACACCACCCAGCTCAACGAGCCGGGCCCGACCGTCTCCCCCGCCGAATGGGACACCTTCCTCGGCACCTACCGCGAACTGCTGGGCGAGGCACGGGCGGTGGCGCTGTGCGGCAGCCTGCCGCCGGGCGTTCCGGTCGACGTCTACGCCCGGCTCACCCGGGCCGCGCGCAGCGCCGGCGTGCCGGTCCTGCTGGACACCAGCGGCGAACCGCTGCGCCGGGGCCTGGCCGCCCGCCCCGACCTCGCCAAGCCCAACGCCGACGAACTGGCCGCCCTCACCGGCAGCACCGAACCACTGCGCGCCGCCCGCGACGCCCGCCGCCGCGGCGCCCATGCGGTGGCCGCCTCGCTGGGCCCGGCCGGCATGCTCGCGGTGACCGCCGACGGCACCTGGCAGGCCGCGCCGCCACAGCGGATCGCCGGCAACCCGACGGGTGCCGGCGACTCGGCGGTGGCCGGTCTGCTGTCGGGGCTGGTGGAGGAGCTGCCCTGGCCGGACCGGCTGGCCCGCGCGGTAGCCCTGTCCGCGGCAACCGTACGGGCCCCGGCGGCGGGCGAGTTCGATGCGGCGACATATGACGAGCTGCTGACGCGTGTGGTGGTGACGAGCGAGCACTCCCCGTCCGGGCCGGCCCGCTGAGCGCAGCGCGCCGCACCCCTGCAGCCGGACTGCAGCCGGACTGCAGCCGGACGACAAGCGGTGTGCCGCGGGGATCGTTCTCCCCGCGGCACACCGCTGGTGCTCACCTGCTGCTCACCGGACCGGCGCCGGCCCGGCCGTCAGCGCTTGACCTGGCCCGCCTTGAGACTGACCTTGTCCAGGTTGAAGTCGCAGTTGTTTCCCTGCTCGCACGAGATCTTTATGGTGTTCGTGCCCTTGTTCAGCTGGATCCAGGCGAAGGTGCGGGTCCAGCCCTTGTCCCACGCGCCCTCCTTCGCCCCGGCGAAGTTCTCCATGTTCAGCTTCGTCGAGCGCGGCTGGCCGTTGATGGTCAGCGAGGAATCGGCGTCCTTGCCCGGCACGCCGTAGCCGACGAAGAGCGTGTAGTCGCCGGACCGGGGCACATCGACACTCCACGTGGCCGACGCGCCGGGGGTGTTCATGCCCGCCACATACGTCCCGCCGGCCGAACGGGCGCCGGGCACATCCTTGGCCGTGCTCGCCCCGCCGTCGAGCCGCAGGCTGCCCGCGTCCTCCTGGGGCAGCTTGCCGGGAGCGGGCTTCTCGGGCTTGTCACCCGGGCGCACCGTGTCACCGGCCGACGGCCCCGGCTTGCCCGCGGCGTCGTCCTGGGAGCCCTTGTTGTTGGTGAGCATCGCCACGCCGATGCCTATGCAGACCACCGCGACCACCGAGACGGCGCCGATCAGCAGGCCGTTGCGGCCGCGCCGCGGCTCCTGGCCACCGCCGCCGTTGCCCGGGGCGGCGGAACGCGTACGGTCGCCGCCGGGCAGCGTTTCCGGCGCGGCGTAGTGGGCGTTCTGCTGCCCGTACGTGACCTGCTGCGGGGCCTGCTGTCCGTACTGGCGCTGGCCGACCGCCCGCACCTGGTTGTAGGAGGTACGCGGGACACCCGGCTGCCGCGCCGCCGCGCCGTCGCCCGACGGGCCCGGTGCGCCGCCCTCGCCGCCTTCCGAGCGGTAGAGGTAGCCGAACGGGTCGTCGTTCTCCGGCGTGTCCGCGCCGTTGTTGCCGGCCGTCATTCCGTGTCACTCCCAAGCGATCTGTGCGCGTCTGGACGCGTCTTCCCGCGTGCGCTGTCATCTGCTGCGCGATCTGTCTGGCGGGCCCCCGGCGGCGCCGCGCCGCATCGGCGCAGCCTACCCCCTCAGGGCATGCGCACACCGAGCCCGAAGGGCCACAAGATCGCTACGGATCGGTGAACTGCTGGTGCGGAGGCCGCAGGGTGCCGGGTGTGAGATACGCGGCATCCGGCCCGGGCGGGGCGGGCGGCGCCGGCGAGGCGGGCGGCGGCATCCGGCCCGGGCGGGGCGGGCGGCGCCGGCGACCCGGCCGGCCGCCGGCACCGGCTGCTGCGCCCGTGGCTCACCCCGCCGCCCGTCGGTTCGCCTTCGAGCGGGAGCGCTTTTCGACGTACATCCGCTGATCGGCCGACTCCAGCACTTCCTCGGCCGTCATCCCGCAGCTCGCCCAGCCGATGCCGAAGCTAGCGCCCACCCGGACCGCCCGGCCCTCCACCCGGATCGGCGGGATGATCGCGTTCCGCAGCCGGACCGCGAGATCCTGGGCGTCGGCGGTGCCGAGGCCGTCGGCGAGCACCACGAATTCGTCGCCGCCGAGCCGGGCGACCGTGTCGCCGTCCCGGACGCCGCTGGTGAGCCGGCGGGCGACCTCGATCAGCACCGCATCGCCGGTGTTGTGCCCGAAGCGGTCGTTGATCGACTTGAAGCCGTCGAGATCGCAGAAGAGGACCGCGAGCCCCTTGGAGCCGTCGTCGGCCGGCCCGTCCGCGGGGGCGACGAGATGGACGTGGTGGTCGAACGGGGCCGGGGGCCCGCCCTCGAAACCGTCGAGTCCGTCGAAGGGCTCCTTGCCGTCCGGCCGGAAGCCGTGCGCCTCATGGGGATCGGTGTGCAGGACGCGCGAGGAGGCGTAGGCGTCCGCCATCGAGCCGGGCGCGCGGGAGCACAGCCGGGCACCGAGCCGGGCCCGCAGCTCCGCGCTGTTGGGCAGTCCGGTCAGTGAATCGTGGCTGGCGCGGTGCGCGAGCTGCAGCTCGTGCCGCTTGCGCTCCTCGATGTCCTCGACGTGGGTGAGCAGGAAGCGGGGGCCGTCGGTGGTGTCGGCGACGACGGAGTTGCGCAGCGAGACCCACACGTAGGTGCCGTCCCGGCGGGCCAGCCGGAGCTCGGCGCGGCCGCCCTCGGCGGAGGTGCGCAGCAGCGTGCCGATGTCCTCGGGGTGGACCAGGTCGGAGAAGGAGTAGCGGCGCATCCCGGAGGCCGGGCGGCCCAGCAGCCGGCACAGCGCGTCGTTGGTGCGGAGCAGCCGCCCGTGCTGGTCGCCGCCCATTTCGGCCACGGCCATGCCGCTCGGCGCGTACTCGAAGGCCTGCCGGAAGCTCTCCTCGCTGGCGCGCAGTGCCTGCTGGTCGCGCTCCAGCCGGACCAGGGCGCGCTGCATGTTCGCCCGCAGCCGGGCGTTGCTGATCGCGATGGCGGACTGGAAGGCGTACATCTGCAGGGCTTCCTGGCCCCAGGCGCCGGGCCGCCGGCCGTTGCGCGGCCGGTCGACGGAGATCACCCCGAGCAGCTCGCCGCCGCCGTTGGCCGTGGTGTACATGGGCGCGAAGAGGCGGTCCATGGAGTGCCACTCGTCGGGGAAGCGGGGCGCGGGTCCGGCCGTGTGCCACTGCGGTACGTCGTCGTCGTCGAGCACCCAGCCCTCGGTGTGCGGGATGAAGACGAGGTCGCCCCAGCGCTCGCCCATGGCCAGCCGGCGCTCCCAGGAGGTGCGGGAGCCGGCCCGCCCGGCCATCAGCGCCTCGGCGCCCGCGCTGCCGGCGACCGCGGCGACCACGAGATCGCCGTCGGGGCGGACCAGATTGACCGCGGCCAGCTCATAGCCGAGCCCTTTGATCGCGCCGTCGGCGACCGTCTGCAAGGTGTCCGCGAGACTACGCGCGGTATTCAGCTCGGCGACCACTTGGTGCAGCTGCCGCAGGGTCGCAAGACGGACGTATGGCTCCGACTCGGTCTCCATCGCTCGCTCTCCCTGAGACCTCGACAGCAAACTCCACGATTCTTTGTCGTCCGATTCCACGCTCACTGAATCACAGTGAGCTGTTCACTCGGTACACAGGGTCAACAATTAGCGCCTCCTGTGACTCAAGTCACAAAGCCTGAAGGATGTTTGACGATCTTCCATAAACCCGCCACGGAAGCGCGCCTTCACTCTTTCTACACTTGCTGAACGCAAATTTCCGAGTGTTCCGGACTTCCGTCGTCAGACCTAGGACGCGGCTGGTCCCCGGGCCCGATGCGCGGCGGGGGCCGACGAAGTTAGCGTTTATGGCGTGTTCACGAAAAGCCCTGCCGATACGGCGGCCTCCGGGCCCACCGCCCCTTCCGCACCCGTCGTCACCCTCAGTTCCACACCGGACGATGCGCCCATCCCGCATTCTGTTGGAGTGAGTGACGACGAATTCCGCGCCGCCCTGTCCCGCCTCGCCGCAGGCGTGGTGCTGATCACCGCCCACGACCCCGACGGCGGGCCGCACGGCGATGACGTCGGCATGACCGCCACCGCATTCCTGTCGGTCTCCCTCGACCCGCCGCTCGTCATGGTGAGCGTTCGCAACGATTCACGGATGGACGACCTGCTGGAGCTGCAGCCGCTCTGGGCCGTATCGGTGCTCTCGGGGCATCAGCGGCAGATTGCCGGGCGGTTCGCGATGAAGGGGCGCATCAGCGACCGGCTGCTCTTCGAGGATCTTTCGTCCGTACGGGGCGAGGTGTCCGGCGCCCCGCTCATCGGCGGGGCCCTCGCCACCATGGAGTGCCGCACCGAGCAGCGGGTCATGGCCGGCGATCACACTCTGGTCATCGCGCGCGTCCTGGCCACGTCGGTCTCCAACGACGACGACGGGCCGCTGACGTACTTCCGGGGGAAGTACCGGCAGTTGGGGTGAGGGGCGGGGTGACCGGGGGACGGCCGGGACGGCCGGGACGGCCGGGACGGTCGAGACAGCCGGGACGGTCGAGACGGCCGGGACGGTCGAGACAGCCGGGACGGTCGAGACAGCCGGGACGGTCGAGACAGCCGGGACGGTCGAGACAGCCGGGACGGTCGAGACGGCGAGGGCGGCCGGGGGCCGCGCCTGCGGGCCGGTCAGCCCCAGTCGCGGCCCGAGCGGCCGCGCTTGGTGTCGCCGCGCTGCTTCTTCTCCCGCAGCCGCCGCTCATTGATGCCCCGTGGGATCCGCGACTTACGGCGCGGCTTGGGCGGTGGTGCGGTGGCCTCGGCCAACAGCGCGGCCAGCCGGACGGCGGCGGTCTCGCGGTTGCGCCACTGCGAGCGGTGCTCGGAGGCCCGTACGGACAGCACGCCGTCGGTCAGCCGGCCCGCCAGCCGCTCCAGGGCGCGCTCCTTCCACACCGGCGGCAGCGCCTGCGTCCTGCCGAGGTCGAAGCGCAGCTCGACCTGGCTGTCGCTGGTGTTGACGTGCTGGCCGCCCGGACCCGAGGAACGCGAGAACCGCCAGACGAGCTCGGCCTCGGGAAGGACGACCGCACCGCGGATGACATGGGGCCCGGACATGAGTCCTATGATCTCGCGCGCCACGGGACCCGTCACCCACTTTTCCTGGTCCGTTGCGGCACATCCACCATCAGGATTCGGCAAAGAAAGTAAAGAGTGCTGGAACCTCCCGGTCCCCTGATGGCGTTGTGGTGGGTGACGGTAGCTTCGTCCGCAGTACGGAGCCCGACGCTTCGACGAGTCGACAAGGAAAGGGACATCCCATGGCTGTAAGCCTGTCCAAGGGCGGCAACGTCTCCCTCACCAAGGAGGCACCGGGCCTGACCGCCGTCACGGTGGGCCTCGGCTGGGACGTCCGGACCACCACCGGCACGGACTTCGACCTCGACGCCAGCGCGATCGCGGTCAACCCGAGCGGCAAGGTCTACTCCGACCAGCACTTCGTCTTCTTCAACAACAAGGCCACGCCCGACCAGTCGATCGTGCACACCGGCGACAACGTCACCGGCCAGGGCGAGGGCGACGACGAGCAGATCAACATCAACCTGGCGGCGCTGCCGGCGGACATCGACAAGATCGTCTTCCCGGTCTCGATCTACGACGCCGAGAACCGCAGCCAGAACTTCGGCCAGGTGCGGAACGCCTTCATCCGCATCATCAACCAGGCCGGTGGCACCGAGATCGCCCGCTACGACCTCAGCGAGGACGCGGCCACCGAGACCGCCATGGTCTTCGGCGAGCTGTACCGCAACGGCGCGGAGTGGAAGTTCCGCGCGGTGGGCCAGGGCTACGCCTCGGGCCTCGTCGGCATCGCGCAGGACTTCGGCGTCAACGTCTGAGCCACGCCTGCACCCGGCGCGGCCGGGTCAGCGCAAACGGAGGGCCGGTTCCCCACGGGGGCCGGCCCTCGGCGTGTTTCGGGGGGCGGGAATCGGGGGTCGGGGGGGGACGGCGGTCAGGGGGGCCGGGGGGCCGAGGGTCGGGGAACCGTGGTGGGCGGGGTGCGCGGGGTGGGCGGGGTGCGCTGTGTGGCCCCGCTCGGGCGACCGCGACCTCCGTGCCCTCCGCCTCCGCGGTCCCGCTCAGGCGACCGCGACCTCCGTACCCTCCCTCTCTGCGGTCCCGCTCAGGCGACCGCGGCCTCGGCCTCGGCCTCCTCGGAGGGCGAGGCCAGCACGGCGACCTCGTCCAGTGACAGCCCTAGCGTGCCGGCCAGCGCGGCGACCGTGAAGAACGCCGGGGTCGGCGCCCGGCCGGTCTCGATCTTCCGCAGCGTCTCGGCGGACAGTCCGGCCGCCGCCGCGACCTCGACCATGCTCCGCTCGCCGCGCGCCCTGCGCAGCAGCGCGCCGAGCCGCTCACCGCGTTCGCGTTCCCAAGGGGTCAGTGGAGTTCGCACCATGCCCGTGATACTAATACCGGTAAATAAATACCGCCCCTCGCTGTCGCCGCCGCGGTGCGGGAGGCGGCGAGCGGGAGGTAACCCCCATGGTGGAGATCAAGACGGATGCGGCGCTGGACGCGATGCGGGTGGCCGGCCGGGGCGTCGCCGATGCGCTGGCCGCGGCGCGGGCGGCGGGCGGACCGCAGGCGGGCGGGGCACGGGCGGGCCGGGCACGGGCGGGCGGGGGCGTCTCTCCGTCCGACCGGTGCGGGCGTCTCCGCGTCGCACCGGCGTGACACCATCAAGACGTGATCGACGTCGGCTACTCCCTCTCCCGCCGCTTCCCGGACCCGCCGCAGACGGACTACCGGAGCGCGGACGTGCGCACGCTGCGCCACGACCTCTTCTGCGGCGATGTCTACCTCGCCGACACGAAGACGGACCGCGAGCTGTCCACGGCCTGGGGCTGGGTACCGGTCCTCGACTTCGCCTGGGCGCTGTGCGACATCGTCGAGCAGCTCGACACCGATCCCCGGGGCAACCGCTCCGCCCGCCCCGTCCACGCCGAGCTGGACTTCACCGAGTCCGCGGACCGGATCTTCTTCGAGCGCCGCTTCGGATGGGTGGACGTCGACGCCGACTGGATGCCGGCCGATGAGGCCCCGCTCACCTTCAACCACTCCGCACTGCGCCGCGAGGCCCGCGACTTCCTGCACGACCTGATCGCCGACCTCACCGATATGCACGACGGCCTCGACGACAACCCGGCCATCTGGGACCTCCAGGCCCGCTTCCCCCGCGTCTGAGCGCCTGGCCGGCCAGCCGCCTCACTCCACCCGCACCCCAATCTGGGCCGCGAACGCCGGTGCCAGATCGAGCAGTTGGGGCGCGCTGATCACCGCGCCCGACAACCGGTCGATCCCGCGCGCGATATCCAGCGCGGCCGCCCCCCGCAGATCGACGTCCTTCATCCGCGCCTCGGAGAAGTCCACCCGCGCCAGTGTGCAGTCGTCGAACGTCACCCGCTCCAGCTCCGCCCCCGCGAAGTCCGCCTCGACCAGCACACAGCCCTCGAAGGCGACGTCCCGCAGCTTCGCCTTCCGCAGATTCGGGAAATCGATCTTCCCGCCGCGCACCACGACGCGCTGCAGCACCGCACCGTGCAGCTGCGTCCCGCCGAGCCGGGCGTCCGCCACCTCCACATCGCGCAGGGACGCCTGGGAAAGGTCCGTGCCGACCCCGCGTACACCGCTCAGCACGCTGTCGATGATCCGCGCCCGGCTGAGCACGGTCTCGTCGAGCGCGCAGTGCCGCAGTGCGCAGTCCAGGAAGCGCGCGCCGCGCGCCGACTGCCCGGCCCAGTCGGCGTCCGTGAACTCCAGCCCGTCGTAATCCCCCTCGGCCTCCAGCTCCCCGCCGTCGTACGCCGCCAGCTCCGGCAGCCGCACCTCCGGCCGCCGCACCGCCCGCAGCGTCTCCTTACCGCGCCCTGCCACAGGGCCACCGCCTTCCTGCCGTCCGAGCCCGTCCGCCGTTCCGGTCCACGCCTGCACACCCCATCGTGAACCACGCCACTGACAACGCGCCTGACCTGCGGAAATGCCCGGCAGCCCGCGACGGTAGGCCCCTGCCGCGGCGCTCCCCGACCGCAGCCGCCCCGACCGCAGCCGCCCCGGCCGAAGCGGCCGGGGCCCTACCGCACCACCGCCAGCTCCCGGGCCGTCCCGTTCAGCCGCCGCCCGCCCGACTCCGTACACGTCACGATGTCCTCGATACGGACCCCGAACCGCCCCGGCAGATAGATCCCCGGCTCGATCGAGAAGCACATCCCGGGCACCAACGGCAGATGCTCCCCCTCCACCAGATACGGCGGCTCGTGCGTGGTCACCCCGATGCCGTGGCCGGTGCGGTGGATGAAGTACTCGCCGTACCCGGCAGCCTTGATGACCTTCCTGGCCACCCGGTCGATGTCCTGGCACGCGACGCCCGGCCGCACCGCCTCGAACGCCGCCTGCTGCGCCTCCCGCACGATGTCGTGCACCTTGCGCTCCTCGGCGCCCGGCTCCCCGACGTGCACCGTCCGCGAGGTGTCGGAACCGTACCCGTCCTTGAGACCACCGAAGTCGAGCACGACCATGTCGCCGTCCTCGATGACCCGTTCACCGGCCTCGTGGTGCGGATTGGCGCCGTTGGGGCCCGACCCGACGACCGTGAAATCCACCTGGCTGTGCCCGTGCTCGGTCAGCAGCCGCGCCAGGTCCGCCGCCACCTCCTGCTCCCGCCGGCCGCCGAAGCGCACCCCGAGGATCTCCTCGTACGTCGCATCCGCGGCGGCGCCGGCCGCGGCCAGCCGCGCCACCTCATGGGCGTCCTTGACGGCGCGCAGCATCGGCAGCGCCTCCGTCAGCGCGCTGTAGGCGGTCCCCGGCAGCCACCGCTGGAGCCCCAGCAGATGCAACGCCCACGTCGCGTCGGACACCCCGTAACGCCCTTGCGGATCCACCCACTTGGCCACCTCCGCATACGGTTCCGAGCCGTCGGTCCACCCCGACACCTCCATCACCTGAGCCCCGGGCGAACGCTCCGCGTCCGGATACTCCAATACGGGCACCAGCAGCCGCGAGCGCCGCCCCGGCTCGATCACCAGGGCGGTCAGCCGCTCGGTGGCCGCGGGCGGCCGGTAGCCGCACAGCCACACCAGATCCGGACCCGGCGTCACGATCAGTCCGGCCAGCCCGGCATCGGCGGCGGCCCGGCCCGCCCGGTCCATCCGCCGCTCGTAGTCCTCGTGCGTCATCGAAGTCACCATGCCGGTGAACTTACGCCGGTACGCCCCTTCCGGCCCGTCAAAACCCCTCTCCCGTCGGCCGCTTCCCCCTCCGGTTCACCCGGCCGTCCACCCGGCGGTCCGCCCGGCCGTCCACCCCTACGGGCGCATCCCCGATCCGCCCGCCGGGCCACCCCTTCGGCCACCCCTCAGGAACGCCCCCCTTTCCCCACTCTCCCCTCTCCTCCCCTCCCCCCTTCTCCTCCCCTCGGCTCACTCCGCCCCCGCCTGCCCCCGTTACTCCGGCGCCCGCTCGCCGATGCGGCCGCGGTACGCGTGCAGGGCGCGTGCGCTGTTCCAGCCGAGTACGCCCACCACCCGGCCGCCCTCCTGGTAGAGCGCGACGAACCTGCCCGTCTGCGGATCGCCCTCGACACAGGTGCCCCGGGCATCCACGGGACACCGGCCGTGGAACTGGATCTTGGCGTCGTACTGGTCGGTCCAGCCGAACGGGACCGGTGCGTAGGGCGCTGCGCCCCCGGGCCCGGCGAGGAGGTTCCTGGCGACGGCGAGCGCCTGGGTGGTGGCGTTGGTGCGTTGTTCGAGACGGACGCGGTCGCCGGTGACCGGGTCCGGCCAATTGGCGACGTCTCCTGCCGCATAGACCCCGGGCGCGGCCCGGCAGTGGCTGTCGCAGAGCACCCCGTCCCCCAGGGGGATCGCGGAGCCCGCCAGCCAGTCGGTGGCCGGCACCGAGCCGATCGCGACCACGACCACCTCGGCGGGGAGCCGGTCGCCGTCGTCGAGCACCACCTCGGTGACCCGGCCGTTCCCGCCGGTCAGGCCGGCGACGCCGCGGCCCATCCGCAGCCGGACCCCGTGGTCCTGGTGCAGGCCGGCCACCAAGTTGCCCACCCAGGGGCCGACTTGCCCGGACAGCGGGGTGGGCGCGATATCGACGAGCGTGACGTCCAGGCCCAGCCCCCGTGCGGTAGCGGCGATCTCGCTGCCGAGGAATCCGGCGCCGATCACCACGACCCGCGGGCCGCCCAGCAACTGCGCACGCAGCGTCAGGGCGTCGTCGAGCGTGCGCAGGACGTGTACCCCGGCCAGGTCGTGGCCGAAGGGCAGCCGGCGGGGCCGCAGCCCCGTCGCGATGACCAGGCCGTCGTAGCGCAGCCGGTCCCCGTCCTCCAGGGTGACGGTGCGGTCCGTCGTATCCACCCCGGTCGCCCGGCAGCCCAGGCGCAGTTCGGCGTTCAGGCGCCCGAGGTCCGCGTCCTGGCGCAGCACGGTCGTCTCCGGCTCCCGGTCACCGGCCAGGACCTGCTTGGACAGCGGCGGCCGGTCGTAGGGCACCCGGGGTTCCTCCCCGACCATGGTCAGCGTCCCGGCGAAACCCTCGCGGCGGAGGGCCTCGGCCGCGGTGAGCCCCGCTGCCGAGGCGCCCACCACGACGATCCGTTCCTTCGCAGGCACTACTTCAGCACCTCGATGGCCAGCGCCGGGCAACGGGCGGCGGCGTCCTCCACCGAGGAGTGCAGCTTCTCGGACGGGAGGGCGTCCAGGAGGACGACGATGCCGTCGTCCTCCCGCTGGTCGAAGACCTCTTCGGCTGCCAGCACGCACTGACCTGCGCCGACGCACTTGTCCTCGTCGATGATGACCTTCATCGGGATTCCTCTTCTTCTGTGGATGTGGTGTCGCGTGGCAGCCGTGGCGCCGGCTACCAGGTCACGGGCAGTTCGTGGACGCCGTAGATGAGCATGTCGTCGCGCATCGGCACCTGCTCCGCCGGTACGGCCAGCCGCAGGGAGGGGAACCGGTCGAGAAGGGCGGACAGCGCGGCCTTCATCTCCACCCGGGCCAGTTGCTGGCCGATGCACTGGTGGACGCCGTGCCCGAAAGCCAGGTGCGGGCTGTAGGGCCGGTGCACGTCCAACTGGTCGGGGTCGCCGGTGAACTGCGACGCGTCACGGTTCCCCGACGCCAGGGAGGCGAGCACCGTGGTGCCGGCCGCGATGTGGTGGCCGTCCAGCTCCAGGTCCTCCCGCGCCACGCGACGCAGGCCGAACTGAATGATCGTCAAGTAACGGAGGAGCTCCTCGACGGCGTTGTCCCACAGCGAGGCGTCCGCGCGCAGCGCCGCCAGTTGGTCGGGGTTGCCCAGCAGGCACATGGTGCCCAGCGCGATCATGTTCGCCGTGGTCTCGTGCCCGGCGAGCAGCAACAGCGCCCCGACACCGGCCATTTCCTCGTCGGTGAGACTGCCCTCCTGCACCAGGCCGCTGAGGATGTCGTCGGTGGGGTGGGCGCGCTTGGCGAGGACCAGTTCGTGGATGTGCCGGTTCATCGCCTGGTGGGCCTGCTGGGCCTCCTCCATGCTCGCGTCCAGCCGGAGCATGGTGCTCGAATTCCGCTGGAAGTCCGCACGGTCCTCGTACGGCACCCCGAGCAGCTCGCAGATCACCAGCGAGGGAATGGGCAGCGCGAAGGCCTGGACCAGGTCGACCGGCTGCTCGGCGGACGCCATGGCGTCCAGGTGCTCGGAAACGATCCGCTCCACCGCGGGCACCAGCTGCCGCATCCGGCGCACCGTGAACTGGCCGGTGAGCAGCCGGCGGATCCGGGTGTGCTCCGGGGCGTCCATCATGATGAACATCCCCGGCGGAGGCGGCGGCACCGGTGTACCGGCGGGCACGGCTGCGGCCCGCGCCGGGCGGCGATTGGCACCGAACCGCGGATCGGCCAGCATCGTCCGTACGTCCGCATGCCGGGTGACCAGCCAGCCGGTCGTAGTGTCCGGGAAGGTCACCGGCGTGATCGGGGCCTCTTCGCGCAGCGTCCGGTACTCCTCCGGCGGGCTGAACGGGCAGGTCCGCACGGTGGGCTGGGGCCGGGCGTCGGGCCGGGGCCGGGTGGTGGGCTGGGCGTCGGTCATCGAACGGTCCTTTCCATGGGGTGTGCCGGGCCGGTGAGGTGCGCCGGGTCGGTGAGGTGCGCGCGGCCCGTGAGGTGCGCCGGGCCAGTGGGACGTGCGGGGCTGGTGGGGTGTGCCGGGCCGGTGGGATGTTCGGGGCCGGTGGGGTGTTCGGGTCCGGTGGGGTGTGCCGGGCCGGCGCTCAGGTCGGCGTTCGCGGGGAGGGGGGCGTCGCAGCGGTGCGCGCCGACGGCACGCCGGTAGACGCGCCAGCCCAGCAGTGCGCCGAGCGCGAAGACGAGAGGCCCGAAGACATCGACCGAGCCGAGGGCGACGGCCTGGCCGGACAGGAACAGCGGGAGCTGGACGGCCAGCATCAGGACGTTCCCGGCGAAGAGGACGAGGCTGCCCCTGGCGAAGGCCCGGCGGCGCACCGCACAGCGGCGCCACGCGGTCCGCTCGCCCGTGAGCAGCCCCACCATCAGCCCCATCGGCGGCCACCCGAGCAGGATCAGCACCGGCGCCGCCACGGCCATCACGCAGTGCAGCACCAGGTGCGGGAGGAAGAAGCTGGTGGCCTGCCCGGTCCGTGCGGCCAACGCGCCCTGGACACAGACCAGGCCGAGGATTCCCAGCGCCCGCCCCACGGGCTCCTTGCGTACCAGCCGGTAGGCGAAGACCCCGGCCCCGGCCGTGAAGGCGAGCGTCAGCGCGACGCCGAGCCGATGGGTGAGGGCGAAGGTCAGGGTGAATCCGAAGACGGGCGCGATATCGATCACGGTGCCGCGCAGCCGGCTCCGCACGGCGGCCTGAACGGCATCCACACCGCCGGCTTCCTCATGTGCGGCAGGGTCCACAGGATCTCCAGGCTTCTCGGCGGACGGTGTTCGGGCGGCGCTCGGGCGGCGCTCGGACGGTGCTCGTTCCGGTGTCGTGGCTCAAGAGAAACCGCCCTCGCTGACCCGTCGCGGTCAGCAACCTGACCGTTTCCTGACAGCCGCCGCGGGCCGGGGGAACATCTGCCACGCCCCGGGGGCCGGGGCCGGGGAACCGGCGGCCGGGGCGACTCGTTGTCGTCGCAGACTCCGTGACCGATTGGTGCCCGCCATGCCCCCCGCCTCGCCGACGAGTGGCGCACCGTTGCCCCGGGGAACCGGGCAACGGCTGCTTGTCGTGGACGACGACCCGCGGATGGCGGAGCTGCTGGAGACCACCTTGGGCCTCGCGGGCTACACGGTGGCGACCGCGGGCTGCGGCGCGACGGCCCTGAGCGCGTACGAGGCACAGCCCCCGGACCTGCTGGTGCTGGACGTCATGTTGCCCGACATGGACGGCTTCACCGTGTGCCGGCGGCTGGTGGAGAACGGGGCGCGGCTGCCGGTGCTGTTCCTGACCGCGCGGGATTCCGTCGAGGACCGGGTGACGGGCTTCGCCATGGGCGCGGACGACTACCTCACCAAGCCCTTCAGCCTTCCCGAACTGCTGGCCAGGGTGCACGCCTTGTTGCGGCGCGCCGGCCGGTCCGCGGAGGAGAGCCCGATGCTGCGTTTCGCCGACTTGAGCGTGGACGAGCGGAGCAGGCGGGTACATCGCGGGGACCGGCTGATCGCGCTGTCACCGACCGAGTACAAACTGCTGCGTTACCTGCTGATCAATGCCGACCAGGTGATGTCGAAGGACCAGATCATGGACCACGTCTGGCAGCACCGCTTCGGAGCGGGCGTCGTCGAGAAGCTGGTGTCCCGGCTGAGGGCGAAGGTGGACGCCCAGGCCCCCGCCCTGATCCACACGATGCGCGGGTTCGGCTACAGCCTGCGCCTGCCCGGAGGCGACTGAGGTGGCCGCCGCCTGGCGTGGCTCCTTGCGGGCGCGGCTGATGGTCGGGGTCGTCCTGCTGGCGGCCGGGGGCATGGTGGCCGTCAATGCGGTGTCGCTGATCGGACTGCGCCTCAACCTCATCGATGTCGCCGACGCGACGCTCGCCAAGGCCCGCGACACCGTGCAGCACCGGATGAGCGACCGAGCGGCACCGGTCAACTCGGCCGGCCTCAACTCCCTCATTCCCGATGGCCTGTACATCGCGCTGGTCGACGACCGCGGCCGGGTGGTCGCCCAGACCCCGTCACGTGACCTCAACGGGCAGCTCCGAGCCCGCCCCGACCTGCCGGCACCGGTCCCGGACAGCTTCGCCGACCGGCCCCTCACCCTGTCGGCGAAGGCAGCGCCCGTACCGCGTTACCGCGTCCTGAGCTTCTCCGTCGGCCCGTCCGCCACGGTCCGGCCCGCGCCCGGCACACCGCCCCAGCGGTTCAGCACGGTCGTGGTCGCCAAGAGCCTCCAGCCGGCGGAGGACGTCGTCTACTGGCTGATCGGCGCCGATGCCGCCGCCACGCTGGCCGCGCTCGGGGGCATCGTGTTCCTCAGCCGCGGCGTACTCCGCGTGGGCCTGCGGCCGTTGCGCGACATGGCCGCCACCGCGAAGGCCGTCGCCGACGGCGACATCGACCAGCGCATCGAGGTCGCCCGGCGCCACTCCGAGGTGGGAGAGGTCGCCACCGCCCTCAACCGGGCGTTCGACGAACGGCAGCGGTCCGAGGAACAGCTACGGCAGTTCGTGGCCAACGCCTCGCATGAACTGCGCACCCCGCTGACCACGATCCGCGGCTGGGCGCAGCTGCATCTGCACGGTCTGGCCCAGGATCCCGCACTCATCGAGCGGGCGATGCTGCGCATCGAGGGCGAGGCGGCCCGGATGCATGCCACGGTCGAAGAGCTGCTGCTGCTCGCCCGGCTCGACCAGGGCCGCCCGCTCGCCGGCGCACCGGTCGACCTCGGCGCGCTCGCCGATGACGCCGTCGGCGATGCCCGGGTCCGCGACCCCGGCAAGCCGGTCACCGTCGAGGTGCAGGGCGAGGTCTTCGCCTGCGGCGACGAGGACCGGCTCCGGCAGGTGCTGCAGAACCTCCTGAGCAACGCGCTGCGCTACACCCCGCCGGGCACGCCGATATCGGTGGGCGCGCGTGCGCTGCCCGGCGACACGGTGGAGCTGACGGTCTGTGACCAGGGCCCCGGTATGCCCCCAGAGATCGCGGAGCGCATCTTCGAACGCTTCTACCGTGGCGAGGAGTCCCGCGATCCGGCCGCCGGCGGCACCGGCCTCGGCCTGAGCATCGTCAAGTCGATCGCCGAAGCACACGGCGGCACGGTGACGGTACGCACCGCACCGGGCGAGGGCAGCACCTTCACCGTCATCCTGCCTGCGCCACGATGAGCGGCCCGAAGTCCGCGCCCGCCAAGCGCACCTCCGCCGACAAGCGCACCTCCGCTGACAAGCGCACCTCCGCCGACAAGGGGACCTCCGCCGACGAGACCGCCGAGTGGGAGGTCTGAATCCCCGCCGTCACCCCGGCCCCGTCCCGCGACGGTCGGGCCCGCCGTGACGGTCAGGCCCGCCGTGACGCCGGATCCCGACCCTCGCCCTCCCCGGCCGGATGCTGCGCAAGCGCGGTCCAGGAGCGCAGGAGCAGGTCGAAGGCGTCGACGACGACGTCGTCCGGGATGCCGGCGGGGGCCAGCAGGCGCTGGATGAGCAGACCGTCCTCCAGGGCATGGACGATCAGGGCGAGGAACGCGGGATCTGCGGGGGACTCGACCCCGCGGGCGGCGAACGCCTGCTCCAGGCCGGCGGCATGGGCGTCGCGGGCGAGGAGTTCACGTTCGGCGAGCAGCGGCCGCAGCTCGTCGTTGCGCAGCGCGTGCAGGACGAGCTCCATGCGCAGGGCGAGCCATGCGGGCAGGTGCCGGGCGCGGTCGCGGTTCCAGGCCCGGAGCTTGTCGAGGGCCTCGGCGAAGGAGGTGGCGTCCTGGGTGAGGGTGCGGACTTCCTCCTGTTCGCGGCGGGTGCGGTGCTGGAGCAGCTCGGCGACGAGGGCGTTCTTGTCCTCGAAGTTCCCGTAGAAGGCGCCGCGGGTGTAGCCGGCGCGCTCGGCGATCTGCTCGACGGAGGTGCCGTTGACACCACGTTCGGTGAACAGCTCGGCGGCGGCGTCCAGCAGGCGGCCGCGGGTCTGCTGTCGGCTCTCTTCGCGGGTCAGGCGCTTGCGTTCGGGTGTCACAACGGCATCCTACGGCGCACCCCCACCAGATATACATTGCCGTATCCAAATACAGGTCTGTATCTTCAATCTCCATTGTCACTGCCTGAGTGAAAGGGAGGACCCGATGGGGACAACAACGGAACTGTGGGCGCTGCAAGCGTCGGAGCTGGCGGAGCTGGTGGCTCGGGGAGAGGTGTCCGCGGCGGAGGCCGTCGACGCGCACCTGGAGCGGATCGCCGCGGTGAACCCGCAGGTGAACGCGGTGACCCGGCTGTTGGAGGACAGTGCCCGGCAGGCGGCGCGGGAGGCCGACCGGCGCCGGGCCGCCGGGGAGCGGCCGGGCCCGCTGGCCGGGGTGCCGTTCACGGTGAAGGAGAACATCCACGTCGCCGGATCGGCGACCACACACGGCGTGCCGTACTTCCGCGACTGGGTGGCACCGTCGGACGCTCCCCCGGTGCGCCGGCTGCGCGCCGCCGGGGCGATTCCGGTCGGCCGCACCAACATGCCCGACCTGGCGATCGCCGGAGTGCACACGGTCAGCCAGCTGTTCGGGGACACCGTCAACCCGTGGGACCCGCGGCGCACTCCCGGCGGCACCAGCGGCGGCGACGCGGTGGCGGTGGCGACCGGCATGGCGCCGCTGGGCCTGGGCAACGACTCCGGCGGGTCGGTGCGCAACCCGGCGACGTTCAACGGCGTCGCGGGGCTGAAGCCGAGCTACGGGCGGTTCCCGGCCGATCACCGGATGAGCGATCAGGAGCCGGTCCTCGGCCACCAGCTCTTCCCCGTGGACGGGCCGCTGGCCCGGTCGGTGGCGGACCTGCGGGCGGCATACGAGGTGCTGGCGGGCACCGACCCGCAGGACCCGCGGGCGGTCCCGGCGCCGCTGTACGGACCGCGGCCGGAAGCGCCGGTGCGGGTCGGCGTGGTGACCGACCCCGGCGGCATGGGCGACGTCCACCCGGACGTGCGCGCGGCGATCGAGGCGGCGGCCGCCGCCCTGGAGGACGCCGGGCACCCGGTCGAGGAGGTCGAGGTGCCACGGCTGCAGGACGCCCTCGACGGCTACGGCGCGCTCCTGCGCACCGAGTTCACCCTGGCCTGGCCCGTGCTCAGGCGGCTGCTCACCGACGACAGCGCCCGCCATATCGAACTGGACACCCAACGCCACCCGGCCGTCGACCTGAAGGAGTACCTCCGGCAGACCGGCGTCCGCCTCGGCGTCCAGCGCGCCTGGGCCCGCTTCTTCGAGCACTGCCCGCTGCTGCTCGGACCGGTGTCCACACAGCCGGCACCGGAACCGGTGATACCGCGGACCCCTGAGGAGCGCGACGCGATGATGTCGCCGATGCGACTGCTGACCGCGACGACGTACGTGGGAGTGCCGGCCGTGGCCGTGCCCACCGGTCTCGCCGCCGGCCTGCCGCAGGGCGTCCAGGTCGTGGCGGGGATGTACCGCGAGGACCGGTGCCTGGACGCGGCACAGCGGATCGAGGAACGCCTGGGCGTACTCGCTCCGCTGGACCCGCGCACCCACCGGACCGACGAAGAGGAGCGCCGGCGGGAGCGAGGGTGAGTCCTTACCGAAAGGGCCCGCGGCGGCCGGAGAGACCCCACCGTACGGAAGCCCAGGTTCCACTCGGATAGTCAACTATCGTCCCTGCGGCGGTATTTGGCCATAAGTGGCGTGGAACCGATGTAATGCCATTTTTGAGCCACCTGGACCGCCAATTTCGGATGGCGATCGACGATCAGCTGCCTAGAATCAGCCACATCGGCCGGTCGCCCGCCTGGCCGATACCGTGCACCGGTTCCGGGGGAGAGCCACCGGGTGCCGCCGTTCCTGGAACGGCGGCACCCAATGACGTGTGCGGATGACAACGTCGGGCGGGGTGCGCCGCCATCTCTTCGTCTGGGCGGCAGCGACCGGTGCAGCAAGCGGCCTTGAACGGGCCGACGCGACCGTCCGCGAACACCCCCGTACTCCTTGCTTCATGGAACCCACCGGCCCCCACCGGCCTTGATCGGGAGGGCCGCCCGTGGCGCGCCGTCGCGATCGCCGACCTGCTGTTTTCATGATTTGCTGGAGACTTCTGTGACATCTCGCCCCGTCATCGCCGTCATAGGCGGTGGTGCCGCCGGAACCGCCTTCCTGGCCGCCTGCGCTCGTGAACTCTCCGCGGACAGCCGGGAGTTCGCCGCGGACATCCATGTCTTCGACCCGACGGACCGGTTCGGGCCGGGCGTCGCCTACGCACGGGACACCCACGCCGCCCTGTTAAACCGTCCGCTGTCGGCCATGTCCGTGGACTACAACGACCCGGGCCAGTTCCGCCGATGGCTCAACCGCTCCGCGGAGCAGCTGCGTTCCACCGCCATCCCCCTGGACTGGAAGGCCGCCTCGGCCTTCGCACCGCGCGCCGCCTTCGGCCACTATCTGGAAGGGGTCTTCGCCGGGGCGTGCGACGATCTCGAACACCTCGGCGCCCGGGTGACGACCGTGCGCAGCTCGGTCACCGAGGTCACCGAGGTCGCGGGAGCCACCGGAGCCACCGGAGCCGCCGGAGCCACCGGAGCCACCGGAGCCACCGGAGCCACCGAGGGACCGGACGCCTACGCCGTCACGACCGCGGACGGCATGAAATTCACCGCCGACAGCGTGATCCTGGCGGTGGGAACGCTGCCTCCCGTCGACGTTTTCGGCCTGGCCGGCGCACCAGGTTTCATCGCCCAGCCCTATCCGCTGGCACCGTCGCTGGCCTGCGTGGATCCCGCGGACCGGGTGCTGGTGCTGGGCACGGGACTGACAGCCGTCGACAGCGCGCTGGTGCTCACCGAGCAGGGCGTACGGGTCACCCTGGCCTCCCGCTCCGGCTTCGTACCGGATGTGAGGTCCAGTCCGGTATCGCGCTGGGATGATCCGGAACACTCCTTCGGCGGCCAGGAACTCGCCTCCCGGGGTGCCGTGACGCTCAGGGACATCTACGCCCTCATCGATTCCTCTCTCCGTGACCACGGCACCAGCCTGCGGGACGCGGTGCGACCGTACGCGGAACGGTGGCCCGCGGCGGAGCTGCTGCGGTCGCGGCTGGCGGACCCCGGCCCCGCGGGCCTGCTCCAGCGCTGCGTCACCGGACTCACCCCGGTGTACTCCGCGCTCTGGCGTGCACTGTCCCCAGGGGAGCAGCGGGCCTTCCTCCGAAGACACCACCGCACCTTCGCCTGCCTGCGGAACCCCATGCCGCCGGTGAACGCGCGCAAGCTGGTCGCTCTCGCCGAGGCAGGGGACATCGGCTTCCGGCGTGGGGTCACCGCGGTGCGCAGGGAACCGAGCGGCGGCTTCACGGCCGCGTTCGCCGACGGCTCCACCGAGCGGTACGACCGTGTCGTCAACGCCGTCGGCCGGACCAACGACCTCACCGCCGCCCCCGAAGGCTCCCTTCTGCGGGACCTCGCCCGCCGGTCCATGGTGGCCGCGCACCCGGCAGGGGGAATCCAGGTGGAACCGGAGAGCAACCGTGCGCTCCGTCCGGACGGCACCCCCCGGCCGGGCTTCCACGTGGTCGGCGATCTGGCCTCGGGGGTCCACTTCCATTCCAGCTCCATGGAGTACGTCGCCCGGCAGGCGGCACGGGTCGCCAGGTACAGCGTCGACGAGCACGGCCGGTACGCCCTGCAGGCGGTCTGATGAGTGACATCCGCCTCTCCCGGGGGCTCACTCTGTGCCTGATGTCGCTGGTGTGTGTGCCCCAACTCGCCCTCGCCGCCTTCGTTCCGGCCATCCCGGAGATCGGGGCCCACTTCGGCGCGGGCGAGTCGGACCTCAGCCGCTCGATGGTCGGCTACATGGCGGCGTACGCCATCTCCATGCTGGTGACCGGCCAGTTGGCCGACCGGTACGGAGCGAAGCGGACCCAGCTGGCAGCCCTCGCCCTGTTCTCGGGCGCCTCCGCTCTCTGCCTCCTGGCCCCGAACGTCGCAGTCTTCATCGCCGGCCGGGTCCTCCAAGCCCTGGGCGCAGGCGCGGGCACGGTCATCGCCCGGCTCTGGGTACAGAAGGACCTGCCGCAACGGGAACGGCTCAATGTGCTCACCGCGCTCACGACAGTGATCGCGGTGACCCCCGCCGTCTCACCACCGCTCGCGGGCCTTCTGGTCCAGTACGCGTCATGGCGCGTGCTGTTCGCCTGTATGACGGCACTCGGCATCGGCACCCTCGTGGGAGCGCTGTTCCTGCTGCCGTCCGACAGGCCGCGCGGCAGGCCGCAGATGCCCGTCGGGCGGCAGGCGACGGCAGCGGCAACAGCAGACACAGCCACAGCCACAGCCGAGTACACACCGGGACCTGACGAGGACCGTATGGCGACGGCCCCGGCCCCCTCCCAGGGGCAGTCCGCGCACCCTCGCCGCGCCTCGTCCGGAGGGCCGCTCACGGCGTACCGGCGCATCCTCGGCAACCGGGACTTCACCGTGTTCGCCACCGCCATCAGCCTCGCCTGGTGCGCGTACTTCACCTTCACCACCTACTCCAGCCACGCCATCCAGGTCGGGCTCGGCGCCTCCCCCGTGGAGTACGGGGGCCTGTACACGCTGGTGATCGCCGGTTATGTGACGGGGAGCAGCGTGGCCAAGCGCCTGGGGCGGGTGCGCTCGCTGGAACTGGTCGCCCGGCTCGCTTCAGCGGTCGCGGCGGCCGCGGCACTCGTGATGTCCGTCAGCGTGCGGATCTGGCCGGACGAGCCGCTGAGCCTGGTCGTCCCCATGGCGTTCTGCATGGTGGGAGTCGGGGCGATGTTCCCGACCTGCCAGGCCGGGATGATGCGCTACGACGGGCAGCACGCGGGCGCCGCCTCCGGATTGTTCTTCGCGCTGCAGATGGCCTCCGGTGCCGCCTACACCGGAGTGACCGGACTGGGCGGTGACCCGGAGTTCCCCGGACTCGCGGTGGCCATCGCGCTGCCCGCACTCGCCCTGCTGCTGGTGTGCGCCGCCCTGATGCACTCTGCTGCGGGACGGTCACCGCAGGGACCGGCGGCCGCACCACGACCGGTACCCGAACGGCAGCCGGGCGCGGAACCCGAGCGGGCACCCGGTCATCCTGAGGCGCCCGCAGCGGCAGCAGTTCACCATGAGGAACGAGGATCCTGACCGGCGGTACGCAGTAACGAAGGCCGGATCCTGACGCCTCCGCGCAGCTTGGAGAGCACCCGACCACGACACCACGTGCAGTGGTCGGGTGCTCCCGCGACCGCTTCCCCCTCCCGGTCACCCCGCACACACACGCGAACGCGGACGCACACGCAGACGTACACGCACACGTACACGCAGACACAGACACCGACACCGACACCGACACCGACACCGACGACCCTGCTGCCCGTCCTCGGGATTCCGTGACCACCGAAGACAAGCAGCCCATAGGGTCGCGTGCATGGGTGCCACTACAGCCGCCATGATCACTGCCATCGTTGGAGTGCTCGGCACGCTCCTGGCGCCCTTGGTCGCCATGGGGGCGACCAAGCGCCACCGAGCACAGGAACGCCAAACCGAGGAGAGCAGGCGGCTCTTCGAGGAGCGACGTGCCGCCTACACCGCGATGAACCGAGCCTCCCGCCACTTCCACACCATGCTGAAAGACGCCCTGCACCGCCTGCGAGACGGGGTCTACACCGACGACGACCGCGCCCAGGTCGAAGCGGCGCGGCGGGACTACCGGGACCGCTACGCCGAGGCCCAGATGATCGTTCCCGAAGCGGTGCTCACGGCATCCCGCGAGCTGAACGTCGTCCTGGCCGGGATCGACGCCACCGCCAAGCGGATCGATCGCGGCCTCTCCGGAGAGGGAGAAAGCGCGGATCAGGCACTCCTCGACCTCAAAGCCGCCGAACCCGCCCTCACCGCCATGCGCCGGATCATGCGCGAAGACCTGGGCGTGACCGACTGACCCGCGCTCGGTCGAACACAGGCTTCCCGATGGGCGTCTGCGTGTCACCAGCACCGGCCACGACGACGCGCCCCGGGGCATGACTAGCCAGATCGTGTCCTCACCCGGCGGCCGGGCTCACACGTGACCGTCTTCGGCGAAGCCCGCCGGATCACGCGCCGCCACGGCCATCCCCCGCTCCTGTGCGGCCTGCGTGAGTTCCGCTCCCGGTCGCGGGGCTGGCCCTACGGTCGCCCCGGCCGGCACGGCTTCTCCCGACAGCGCCACCAGACCTCGCGCCCGGTGGCGCTGTCCGTGTCCGGGGTGACATACCAGCAAGGCACCAGAGCGAACTGACTTACCGTTGACAGCCACAGAGCGCATATGTCAGTTTCGACTTACACACCTTGAGTGGCACCTGAGGGGGCGAGGCATGACGAGCGAGGAACTCCTGGCCGTCCTGACCGCCGTCGGCCACGGGCAGCGCCTACGCGTCATCGCCGGACTCGCCGGACTCTCCGGGGGCCGGATGTACGTCAGCGAACTGGCGCGTCGGCTCGGGATATCCCGGCCACTGCTCTCCATGCACCTGGACCGCCTGGAGAAGGCCGACCTCGTCGCCGGGCACCTGGACCTCTCCGAGGACGGCAAGGCGCTGAAGTACTTCGAACTGGAGCCGTTCGACCTGCACTTGAACATCGGCACGATATCCACGGCTGTCGCGGCAGACGCGGAAGGGCACAGCGACATGAAAGCGACATGAAGAGGAACCCGACATGACCGGCGCCGTGATCACCATCACCATCATCCTGATCGTCGTTGGTGGCATCACAGCCAGCGTGGTCGCGTACTTCAGACTGCAGCGCCACCGCGCGGACGCCGTCGCCATGGCCCACTACCGCAAGCTCGCCGAGGAGGCGACGGCGCAGTACCAGGTGGTGCAGGACTCGCTGGAGCGGCTCGACGAGCGACTCCAGTCGATCGACGGCCTGTTGCGGAGCGTGGGATGAGCAAGCTCCCGAGCGCCCGGCTGCTGCCACACCAGCCCGGTCCGCTGCGCATGCTGACCTCCCCCGCGCCGTGGCGTGCCACCGCCTACCTCGCGGGCTACCTCGTCTCCGGGACCGTCCTGTTCGCCGTCTCGACGGCGGCCGTCCTCGCCGGGCTGGTCTTCGGCCAGCTCACCCTCACCGTGGTGGTGACCGTCGGTTCCGCCTGGTTCGTGCGCTGCTGTGCGCAGGTCGAGCGGGGCCGCGCCGCTCTGATCGACGCCCCGATCCCGTACGCCTACCAGGAGGTCACCGAACCCGGTCTGGCGGGCCACCTCAAGGCCCGCTGCACGGACCCGGCCTTCTTCCGGGACTGCGCATGCCTGATCCTGATGTACCCGCTGCTGCTCCTCCTCGACACGCTCGCCCTGCTGCTCTGGCTCCCGTTGCTGATCGGCGTGTCCCTCCCGCTGTGGTTCTGGTCCGTCACCTCGCGCCCACCGGAGGGCAGTTCCGTCCACGGCGTCAGGCTGGGACGGTCCGACGGCACCGGCCCCGGCGTCTGGATCGACACCTGGCCGGCCGCTCTGATCGCCGCGGCCATCGCCCTCCTCCTCGCCCTGTACGCCTCCTACCTCGTGGTCGCGGCGGCCCGGTTGCACCTGGCCGTCACCCACACGCTGCTCCGCCCGCCGACGGACCCGCTCGCACCCGCCAAGCGCGTGCTCGCCGAACCCGGCCCCCTCTCCCGCCCACCCGTCGGCCCGTTACCCGGGCCCACCGTCGACGGAGGACACCGCTCATGACCGGGACGCCGCGCCCGCACGACCAGCACGTCGTACGTCTCGACAACGCGGACCCCGTCGGGTCTGGCCAAGAACCTGCCCGGACTGCACGTCGCCGACCGGGAGTCGGTCGGTGCCCTGCACGCCGACCAGGACGATACGCAGGCGTGGATGTCGTACCTGCTCCTCGGCATGGTCGTCGACTACGCCACGATCGCACTGGTCAACACCCAGATCCTGGCGACCGACGAACGGCGCCGCGAGTTCCTGCTGCAGCGGCTCATCGGCTCCCCCGGCGCCAGGTGATGCAGCTGATGGCCGTGGAGGCCGTGGAGGCCGTCCTGGTCTCGATGGCCGGCAGCGTGCTCGGCCTGGCGGTCGCCGGACTCACCCTGGTACCGCTGAGCGAGGCGGTGCTCGGTTCACCGATGCCCGACGGCCCGCTGTGGATCTGCATCGCCGTGGTCGGCGCGGCGGGCGCCCTGACCCTGGCCACCACCTTGCTCTCGGCCGCGGTCGTGCTGCACAACCGGCCCGGGGGCGTGGTGGGCATGCGCGAGTGAGCAGAACCCGCGACGACGCCCTCGGCACGCGCGAACGTGCCGAGGGCGTCGTGGGTTTCGCCGGCCCCGGAGGTCGGGCGATCCGCTGCTCGGCCATGTCGCGTACGTAGTACCGGGACTGCGCCGGGATTCGGTGTGCCGGCGGTGCCGCTCCGGGACGGCAGGCGGCGGCATCCTGGGGCTCGGGGCGGCTTTCAGCAGTACGTCAACAGGCTTGGCCCGGTACCCAGTAGGAACAGCGGTAAGCCGAGGCCGGGGCAATCGCCCCTGCAACGTCCTTGAGTTCCCGGCGAAAGTCGCAGTTCAGGACCGGTATCCACGGCAAAGGGCCACCCGCGTGAGACGGCTAGTCGACGCTGCGCAGCAGACTCTCGACGGCCTTGACCCGGTCGCCCAGCTCGGCCAGCCGGCTGTGCAGGGACTGCTGATGGGCGACGGTTTCCTCGGCGAGCTTGCGGTATTCGGCCATGGCCACGGCATCGGCACGATGGCGCTGCAGTCGGAAGTACGCGACCACGCTCGCCGTGATGCCTCCCACGACAATCAGGACGATCGCGATGGCGATGACAGCGCCGGTCATGTGCGCTTCCCCTTTGGTTTTGATTCGCTCGATTGCTTCGGGCCGGCAGCTCCCCCGGCCTCCGTCCCGCTCTCGGCGGCCACGGCGTCCTGCGCGACTGCCGCGAGGATCGTATCCACGTTCAAGTGCAGGTCGAAGGGGGCCAGTTCGAAGTACTTCAACGCCTTGCCGTCCTCGGACAGCTCCAGGTTTCCGCGCACCAGACCGGCCTTCTCCAGGCGTTCCAGGTGCATGTAGAGCAGGGGTCGGGACATACCGAGACGGCGGGCCAGCTCACTGACGTACAGCCGCCCCTCGGCGAGCTCGGCGACCACCCTCAGGCGCTGAGCATGGCCGACCGCGGCAAGCACAGCCAGAAGCTCCTCGCTGGTCATGGCCCACCTCTAGCATCCCGGAAGTCTGTAGGCCGAGACTTTCCCATGCCATAAACGGCTGTCAAACGACAGGCACGCCCGACACCGCCACCGAACACGGTCGGGTCTTCCCCCATGAGAACGGCGAGATGCCACACCCCGCCAACACCACTCGCCGCTTCATCGAGCGCCAAGAGGAGACCGATCTCCCGAACCGACGACCTTCGCTTTGCAAGTGGGGTCGAATCCTTGCCGGGGGGGGGCTCGACGCTGCCGCGTGGTGCCGTTTTCCCTGTTCAGCGCGACGCGGCTGCCTAGTCGGTCCCGCTCATGATGCCTCGTGCCAGATCATCCGCTCACGCATCGCGCACGCATGAAGGAGATGCGCACGTGCGGCTTGGTTGAAGTTGTGGCACTGCCTCTCGTGCAGCGAATGCGGTAGGGGCGGGGGGTGACCTGGGGCTTCTTGGCGAAATGTGGCGTTTACCCGGGGGAACTCCTCTCAGTAGTTCTCACCGGTCAAAGCTGGGAAGCGCCTAATCTCGGCCACCAGCCGGCTCGGCGTAGAGACGAGGCCGTCTTGCTCGCTGTTTCTGATCCTGGTCACATGGTCATTGGTCTTGGATGGGATGCGAAACGGGGGGCGCGTGAGCGGCTTACAGGTCTCCGCATGGAAGCGTTACGGACATGACCGTCTCTACGTGAATCAGTCGGATGGCAAGAAGGTCGCATGGCTCGACCGCAGCACGGGGTACCTGACGCTTCTGGTTGAGGAACAGCGGGACGCGGTACTTGATGTCCTTGCGCCCTATCTCACTGCTTCTTCTCCGACCGTAGCGCACAAGTCACTGCGCCCTGAGGACGACCTTGCCGGGAACCGCCCGGGAGACGCACTGCAAATGAAGGTGGACGAGCTGACACCCGGCTTCTGGCGATGGGCGCTGGCCAGACTGTCCGGTCGACGTCTGGAAGCGGACAGTTGGCGCGCAGGACTGGCCGGCGAGCGCCGGGTGGGAGCAGAGCTGGAGAGGCTAGTACGACGAGGCTGGCGAGTACTGCATTCCATACCCCTGGCGGGCGATGTTGACATCGACCACGTCCTGATAGGTCCGGGCGGAGCCTTCTGCATCAACACGAAGTGCCACCGAGGCGCTCGCGTTTGGGTGGGCGACGACTCGGTTCGCATAGGCGGCCAGTCATACCCCTACGTGCGGAAGAGCCGAGCTGAGGCACAGCGGGCCTCAGCTGCGCTGACGCGCGCGGTGTACATGGCGGCTCGTGATCGTCACACCTGGGCTCGCTCCTGACAGTGCTGAGTTAAAGCCAACCTTCGCGAAATGTGGCTTGTTCGCGTCATTACTCACCGGTCAAGTTGCCCAAGCCATCCCGCTTCACCTTGCCGAAGCGTTCTTGAAGCCACCGGCGTCGCCTACAGCCTTCGCCGTGCGGACCGCGCCGCCCCCAGCAAGACTCCGCTGGACCTCCGCAGAGGAGGAGGGCGGTTCGGATGCCGTTCGGTGCTTGACCGCGAAGCGGTTGCGTTCGTCGCGGGTTGCGGCGAAGACCACGACGCCTCCGATCCGGGCACGTGCCCGGATCGGAGGCGCGTTGCTGCACCCGCTAGATCCACGGGTTGCGCTCGTAGCCCGGTTCCTCGTCGGGGAAGTCGTCCGGGAAGACCTCGCTCACGATGTCGCCCCGGAGGATCCGCAGCAGATAGCTCTCCACCGGACCTTCGTACAGGTCGTACTCCCTGCCACGGCCGATGACGGTGAGGACGGCCCACTGCTCGGGGTCCTCGTGCGGGATCAGGAAGCACATGTCCGCGTTGTCCGTGCCGCCCCAGCAGATCAGCTGCGAGGGTTTCACACCCCGCTCTGCCAGCAGTTCCCGGATCGTGTCCCGCGTCACCTCCATGGTGTGCCGCGCCGTGACCGTGTTCGCCACCAGGTCGGCGTACTCGTTCTCGGCACCTGCCCGATACACTCGCAGAAAGTCGTCGAACTTCGCGCCGCCAAAAGCTTCGAGAAACGTTTTGAACGCAGGCGGAAAGGCGGTGCTCAGGGCCTCCTCAGCGGCCTTCCAGTCATTGATGACCGGTCCCGCTTCACCAGTTGCGCGAAACGATGCCAAGAGTTCGAGATCAGTCATGGCCGCCTACTTGTTGATGATGGTCTGGTCGATGTGCAGGCCAGGCCCAATGGCCCTGACGTGCACGCCCGCAGGAATTATGTCGCCTGGATTTCGGTAGGCAGGTGCCGCTGAATACTCCACGCTCCCGCGCTGCTTCACGGTTTCATAGATTCGCTCTTCGAGCTTTTCCATCACCTCGTTGTTCGCCGTCTTGTGCATGATCACGATGTTGGCCTCAGAGCGGCCGTCTCCCCCGAGTGATCGGGCCAGGAGGTGTCCGCGCGTGTGACCAGCCGGTTCGCCTCCCCAGCCCGGGGGCTGCATCCGCCGGGATGCCTTGGTGCCGGTGTCGAGCATGTCTTGCGTGATCCTCGTTTCGACGCCGGTGGCTCGGCCCATGCTGTCCAGCGGCTTGGCATACGGCGGAATTGGCTTTTGAGGTGCGCGGACTCCCCCTCCGCCGCGCTCGGCGCTGCGCATCAGCGGCTGGCCGTTCGGACCGACAGGCCCCTCGCCGGCCATCGCAAAGCGCGGTCCCCCCAAGTTGGGCAGCGACATCTCGAAGTCGCGCAGCGGGTTCTTGAAGTTGCCCAAGCCATCCAGCTTCATCTTGCCGAAGGCGTTCTTGAAGCCACCGGCGTCGCCGACAGCCTTCGCCGCGCGGCCTGCGCCGCCCAGGGCACCCCCCAGCAAGACCCCGCTGACTCCGGCGTCCTTGATCTCCGCCAGGTTGATGCCCTTCTGGTCGCCGAGGAGATTACGTCCGCCTTGGGCGACGACCACGTCGACGGTGATGGCTTCGATGCCGCCGATGGCGGCGGTGGCGAGGACCGTTCCGGCGATCTCGGTGACGGTGGCGGAGACGGCGATGCCCGCCGTACTCGCTGCGGCGACGATCGCCTCGCTGGCACCGGCCGCCGCGGCTCCGCTGATGCCGCCTGTGAAGACGGCCAGCGCGGCTCCGGCGACCAGGACCGCGCCGGCGATCTCCAGCTCGTGCTCGATCTTCTTCTTGGCCTCGGCGACCTGGTCGGCGTACTTGTCCAGGGCCTTGGCCATGTCGCGGGCGGCGCTGGCCACGTCGTCGAGGTAGCCCTTGCCGCCGCCGTGGTACTTGCGCCAGAACTCCCCGAACGCCTCGATCGACTTGCCCTTGTTGTTGTCGATGACGTCCTGGGCCTTCTTGTGGCAGGCGGCCGTGGAGTCCTCGACGTCGTCGGCGTACGTACGCCAAGCGCGGGCGGCTTCCCGGAGTTCGTCCTCGTTGCCCTCCGGCCACCACATGCCGGTCAGGTCTTGGACGATCTCTTTGGCCTTGTCGGCAGCGCCCATCACTTACCACCCTCGAAGCCGGACTTGGCCGAGTGGTCAGCGTCTTCGTGGTTGGCGGCCATGTCGTTCATGGCCTTGGTGATGCTGGACAGACCCTTGACCAGGGCTGCGGCTGCCTTCTCGATCTGCGCCTGGTGCGGGGCGTAGGCGTGCTCGAACTTCTTGCCTTGCTCGTCACCGCCCCACGGCTCCCCCAGCCCGCCGAGCGTGTGACGAAGCTTGGCCGTCGCCCGTTCCAGGGCAACAGATTCTCGGTGAAACGTTGGAGCGGCGGACTTGAGTTGGGCGGTGTCTATGTCGAAGCCGTCGCCGGCCATGCCGTGCTTCCCCCCTTGGCCGTGTACTCGTAACCCGTTGTGAGCCACTGGCGATGCCTTCGACTCACAGATAGTGACCCTCGCATACAGCACTGACAATCGACCTGGTGGGAGTGGGTTTCAGCCACGATGCAGCACCGCCCGGCTGGTGGTCGGGCGCAAGACCGCAGCCGCCTACCAGCCGGATTCCCGTAGGGGGGATTCACCGAGTGCACGTCCGGCCTCTCGCTGCACGACCGCAGTGGAGCCACGGTCGTGCAGCGGCGTGTTGGGCAGCTAGCGGCGCGGACCACGCTGCTGCTCGACCGGTGCCGTAGTTGCCGCCGTTGACTGGGCTGAGACGGGCCCGAGGGGCGGGTGCGGGACCGTGGTGGTGCGGAGGCGGGCTGCTGTTGCGCGGCGGTTGGGGATGGGGTTGCGTCCGGTGTGCTGGATGCGGGTGATCAGGACGCGGACGGGTTGGCGAGCGGTGGCCAGTTCGCGCTGGGCGGCTGCTTCCTTGAGGAGTTGGTGGGGTTTGTGGCCGCGGGCTTCGGCATCGGCGAGGACGGTGGCGAGGGCCGGCCAGCCGGTGTCGGTGAGGATCCGCTCGGCGTGGTCGGGGATGGCGGCGCGTACGTCGCTGGCCAGGGTGCGACGGGTCTCCTCCTTGGGCTGGCGTTGCGCGAGTTCTGTGAGATCCAGGGTGAGGGCGTGGTCGGCGGCGCTCTGAAGCCCCTGAAGGGCTTGGCGGGCGGCGTCGGCTTGGTGGGCGTGGCCCTTGGCCTCGTGCCAGCGTCCCGCGACGATTGCGGCCCAGACGAGCGCTGCGACCAGGGCAGCGAGGGCGCTGCCGTCGGGGCCGGTGGCGGTGTGGGCGATGTCGCGGGCCGCGTTGCGCAGAGTGTGGGCAGCTCGGTCTTCTGCCCGGGTCTGGGAGCGCTGGGCACGTGCGAACGCCTTCGAGGCGGCTTGAAGTTCAGCCCGCAGGCTGGTGGGTGCTTTCTGAGCGGTGGCTTCGATCAGTTCACCGAGGGCTGTGATGTGGGCCTGGGCTCGTGCGTCGTCGGCGAGGTCGGTGTGGAGGGCGTCGAGGGCTTGGTGCCAGGGGGTGCTGGGCTGAGTGCGACGGGCCGTGGGGTGCTCTTCGGGCTGGCTGGATTCGAGGCGGGCCTTGATCTTGGGAAGGGAGAGGTCAGGGGCGATCTTTCCGCCGGGGTGGAAGATCTGTTCGTCGCCCTTGTTGAGATCGCCGGGGCGTCCGACGGCGTAGCCGAGGAGGTCACCGGACGGTCCCCGCTTGGCCTTGACTCGGATGCCCTCGGCTTCGAGGTAGGCGAGGAGTTCCTCGGCGCTCTTGGCGTGGGGGATCGCGGCGCGGATGCGGTCCTGAAGCCACTCCTTGCTGGTCTGCTCCCAGCCGAGGCGCTGGGCCTTGTGCATCTCGGCCTGGGTGGGACGTCGGGTGTTGGTGGCCGCACAGGCCGACCTCGACCGCATACGCGCCCTCTTCGGGCTCCCCGACGCCGACGACCCCGAGGGCCTGGCCCAGATCGCCGAGCTGCTGGAGAAGGTAGCCGACGAAAAAGCGTCCCTGCCGAACGTCGAAGAGACCCGGCGACGCCTCAGCCACGGCCTGGACCTGACCAGCCGCCTCACTGTCGGCGACTGGCTGGACATGTGGCTGGCGGGCAAGAAGGGGCGACCGAGCGGCATCAGCCGCGATGAGGGAAACATCCACCTCCACCTCAAACCGCGGATCGGGCACATCCGCCTTGACCGTCTTCGCGTCAGCCACCTGTCGGAGATATTCGAGGCCATCGCCGAGGCCAACGTCACCATCACCGAGGGAAGTGCCACCCGTCGCAGGACGATTGAGGACCTTGCCGAGATTCCCTGGAAGGGTCGCGCCCACCGCGCCCACCGCGCCCACCGCGCCCGCCGCCAGGTGTTGAAGGCTGCCATCGCCGAGATGGATCCCTTCCGCCGCATCGTCACTCCGGCCACGCGTCAGCGCATCCGCTCCACGCTGCGGGCCGCGTTGAGCGCTGCGATCGCCCAGCAGCTGATTACCTTCACCCCGGCCTCCCACGTCGAGTTGGAGGCCGGCAAGCGCCCCAAGGCGCTGGTGTGGACAGAGGAGCGCATCCTTCACTGGAAGCGCACTGGCGAGAAGCCCTCGCCCGTGATGGTCCGGACGACGGAGCACACCGGCCTCTTCCTCGACCACGTCGCGGAGGACCGTCTCTACGCGCTGTGGCACCTGATCGTCTTTCGTGGACTGCGGCGAGGCGAAGCGTGCGGGCAGAGGTGGACTGACACGCACCTCGACGACGGCCGCATCACCGTCGCCAAGCAACTCGTCGTGAGTGGCTGGGAGGTGTAAGAGGACGATCCCAAGACCGACGCCGGCGCTCGGACGATCGCACTCGACTCAGACACCGTCCGAGCCCTCAAGCGGCGCCCCATCCAGCAGGACAAGGACCGCGAGGAGTGGAGCAGCGCCTGGGTGGAGACCGGACGCGTCTTCACCAAGGAGAACGGCGAGATGCTCCACCCCGCCAACGTCACCCGCCGCTTCATCGAGCTGTGCGAGGAGATCGGCCTCCCGCCGATCCGGCTCCATGATCTGCGTAACGGTGCAGCAACTCTCGCCCACGCGGCCGGGGCCGACTTGAAGGACATCCAGGAGAGGCTCGGCCACTCCTCGATCGCGATCACGGCAGATACCTACACGAGCTTGCTGCCGGAGACCGACCGGGCAATCGCCGAAGCCGCCGCCCGCCTCGTCCCCCGCGCACGCCCGATGGAGCCGACCACCGAGACGTGACGGACCTCGAAGCGGATGAAGAACCCGGAACCGAACCCGAAGCCGTGGCAGACGGTGCCGGAAAATCCGCGGCTGAGCGCGGCTCTGGTGCCCCATCCGCTCACGCACCGCGCACGCAAACGGCCCCGGACGGGGAGTCCGAGGCCGAATAGAGCGCCCCTCTGGGGAGAAACCCCAGGTCAGCGCGGTGCGCGTAGAGCCCCCTGTCGGATTCGAACCGACGACCTTCGCTTTACAAGAGCGGTGCTCTGGCCAGCTGAGCTAAGGAGGCGTGCGTGAAGCAGTGTACCCAGGTGGGCCGGGTGCGGGTTCCCAAATTGGTGAGTGCAGGGCTACTGACACCGGGGTCCGGCGCGGGTAGCGTCACGGAGAGTCCATATCAGTGGACTACACCACTCCTTTTACTCGGATCGTCCGGCACGTTCCTGCCGGTGAAGGGACTTTCACCATGGCTACGGTCACGTATGACCAGGCAACCCGCATCTACCCGGGTTCCGACAAGCCCGCCGTCGACAAACTGGACATCGCCATCGAAGACGGCGAATTTCTTGTCCTGGTCGGCCCCTCCGGATGCGGCAAGTCCACCTCTCTGCGGATGCTCGCAGGACTGGAGGACGTCGACGGAGGCGCCATCCGCATCGGGGACCGCGATGTCACCCACCTTCCGCCGAAGGACCGGGACATCGCCATGGTGTTCCAGAACTACGCGCTCTACCCGCACATGACGGTCGCCGACAACATGGGCTTCGCGCTCAAGATCGCCGGGGTGTCGAAGACCGAGATCCGGCAGAAGGTCGAGGATGCGGCCAAGATCCTGGACCTCACGGAGTACCTGGGGCGCAAGCCCAAGGCACTGTCCGGCGGTCAGCGGCAGCGGGTCGCGATGGGACGGGCGATCGTCCGGGAGCCGCAGGTCTTCCTCATGGACGAGCCGCTGTCCAACCTGGACGCCAAGCTCCGCGTCCAGACCCGTACGCAGATCGCGGGACTGCAGCGCCGGCTCGGGATCACGACCGTGTACGTCACCCACGACCAGGTCGAGGCCATGACCATGGGCGATCGGGTGGCCGTGCTCAAGGACGGTCTGCTGCAGCAGATCGATTCCCCGCGGAACATGTACGACCGGCCGGCGAATCTCTTCGTGGCGGGGTTCATCGGGTCGCCGGCCATGAATCTGGTCGAGGTGCCGATCACGGACGGCGGCGTGAAGTTCGGCAACAGCGTCGTCCCCGTCAGCCGTGAGGCGCTGACCGCGGCCGCCGACAAAGGCGACACGACGGTGACCGTGGGCGTGCGCCCCGAGCACTTCGAGATCGTCGAGCAGAACGGCGCCGCCGCGAAGTCGCTGTCCAAGGAGACCGCCGACGCCCCGGCCGGTCTGGCTGTCACGGTCAATGTCGTCGAGGAGCTCGGCGCCGACGGCTATGTGTACGGCACCGCGGAGGTCGGCGGCGAGGTCAAGGACCTCGTCGTACGGGTCAACGGCCGCCAGGTCCCGGACAAGGGCACCCGGCTGCACGTCGTACCGCTGCCCGGCGAGACGCATGTCTTCTCGACGTCGTCCGGGGAGCGCCTCACCGACTGAGACGGGCCCGACGGACACGGGACCCGACCGATACGGGACCCGACCGACACGGGACCCGACCGACACGGGACCCGACCGACACGGGACCCGACCGACGCGGGAACCGACCGACGCGGGAACCCGCCGATACGGGGGAACTCGCGGATACGGGAACTCGCGGATACGGGACGAGTGGCGCGTGAAAGCGGCGGCGGTGGCGGGTAGTACGGAGTACCCGGTACCGCCGCCGTTGCGTTGTGCGGCCGTGCCGTGGCGGCACCATAGGGGCATAACCGTGCTTTTCGTACCCGTGCGTCAACATCGAAACCGCACCGACGAGTCATTGCGTCCCTCGATAAGGTGACCAAATGTCGCCAAATCATCACTCCTCGCTACGATCGCGACCGTGAACTCCGCAGCCCGCCGCATCGGCAGAACTCTCGCCCTCGTCCTTCCCGTCGTCCTCGTGCTCTCCGGAACCCTCGCGGTCACCCGCGTCCCGTGGGCATCGACGGCCACCGACTCCCAGGTGCTGACCGCATCGTCCGGAAGGGCCTCCACCAAGGCCGGCCCGCTCGCCCCCCAGGAGGCCCTGCGCAAGCGCCTCCTGGTCGAGCTCCAGGAGAAGGATCCGGGCGTCGCCCTGACCCACCTCCAGGAGGCGACCACCAGGCGGCCCTCGCTGGCCAAGCACTGCGTCTCCATCGCCCGTGACCTCGGCCGTGCCGCGGTCGCCAAGTACGGTGCCGCACACCGCGCCCAGGCCTTCTCCCGCCCGGTCTGCGACACCTCCTTCGCCACCGGCGTCGCCGCCGCCCAGTGACCCCCGCTCGCACCCCCTAGGGTGCGAACCATGACAGGTGCCCAGCATCCTCACCCCACGCAGGCCGTGGTCCTGGCCGGCGGCCAGGGCTCGCGTCTCCGCCCGTACACCGACGACCGCCCCAAGCCGATGGTCGAGATTCCCGGCACCGGGACCCCGATCATCGGCCACCAGCTGAACTGGCTGGCCGAGGAAGGCGTCACGGACGCCGTCGTCTCCTGCGGGCACCTCGCCGGGGTGCTCCAGGAATGGCTGGACCGGGCCCAACTGCCGTTGCGCGTCACGACCGTTGTCGAGACCGAGCCACTGGGCCGCGGCGGCGGACTCAAGTACGCGGCCGGCTCCCTCCCCCGCCCGGACGAGCCCTGGTACGCCACCAACGGCGACATCTGGACCCGCTTCCCGCTCCGGGAGATGGCCGACTTCCATCACGAACGCGATGCCGAGGCCACCCTCGCGCTGGCCCGTCCCCGTATCCCCTGGGGTGCCGTGGAGACCGACGCGTTCGGACACGTCCTGGACTTCATCGAGTCGCCGCCCTCGCCGTATCTCATCAACGCCGGCGTCTATGTCTTCTCCGCCGCATTTGCGGAGCTCCTGCCCGACCGCGGCGACCACGAGCGCACCACCTTCCCGCGCCTTGCCCGCGAACGCCGGCTCGCCGGCTTCCCGCTGCCCCAGGGCGCCTACTGGCGCGCCATCGATACCGCCAAGGACCTCACCGAGGCCGCCAAGGAACTGAGCGCGCACGGAGGTTAGCGCGCACGGAGGTCGAGGAGGGGCTGCACAGGGCCCGTTGAAGCCCGTAGAGGGCCCATTGAGCGCCCCCGGGCCCCTCCTGGCCCCCAGGGGCCCCGGCCCCCGCCCCCACCCCCAGGGGCGTCGCCTCCCTGCCGCCCGCCCCGCACACACCTGTCCCCGCACACACCTGTCCCCGACCGCTCCCCCTCCCCGTCACGGCCGGTGGGTCCGAGCCGTACGGAGAGCGGGGCGATCGGGGACAGGTGCCAGGTGCCAGGTGCGGGAAGGCCGGTCAGCCCAGGAGGCCGCCGAGGCTCCCGCCGCCGGAGTCGCTGCCGGAGCCGCTGGAGCCGGTGCTGCCGGTGCCGGTGGTGCCGCCGCCGGTGCCGCCCGCCGAGGTCGGTACATGGGTCGGTACCGGGGCGCGGGTCGGCACGGTCTGCTGGGGTGCGCTGGTGGTCGCTCCCGGCTGCTGGGAGAGGCCGCTGCTGCTGCCCGCCGACCGTCCCGTGCCGGAGGTCGACGCGGACGGCGTGCCGGGCTTACGGGCCTGGTGGGAGGCGTTGGCCGAGGGGGTTCCGGGGCGCGGTGCGGCGCTGCCCTTGTGGCGCTGGCCGGGCCGGGCGGTGTGCTTGCCGGGGCGGGGCAGCGGGGAGCCGGGGAGGTTGTTGATGGCGGGCTCGCCGGGCCGCGGGACGGTCGCGACCGTCGCGGAGCGTACGGCGCCGCCGAGCAGTGAGCCGATCAGCAGGGTCAGTCCGGCCACCACCGCGGTCATCACGGCGCCGCGGCGCAGCACCCGGCGCCGCAGGTCGGCCACCTCGACACGGGGGCCGAGACGCCGCCAGGCCTCACCGGCCAGCCGCCCGTCCATGGAGTAGACGGGCGCACCCGCGATGATCAGCGGGCTCCAGGCGGCGAGGTAGATGATGTCGGGGGCGTCGTAGGCGGGGAGGCTGCGCCAGCTGACGGTCATCAGCAGCACCGCGGAGAGCAGCGCACCGATGGACGCGGCGACCCGCTGCCACAGCCCGCAGATGGTCAGGACGCCGACGACGACCTGGAGGAAGGCGACGGTCAGACCGGCACCGACGGGGTGCGAGACGGCGAAGTCGCGGAGCGGCACGGCCAGCGCCCAGGGGTCGAGCGACAGCAGCCACTTGACCATCGAGCCCCGCTCACCGCCGTCGAAGTAGACGGGGTCACAGAGCTTGCCCATGCCGGCGTAGACGGAGATCAGTCCGAGGAAGATGCGCAGCGGCAGCAGGACGACGCCGAGGTTCATCCGGCGGCCCGGGTAGTACGCGTGCCGCACGCTGTCGGTGCCGCGCCGCTTGGCACCGGGGTCGTAGCCGTCCGGTGCCTGGAACCGGTCGTCGTCGTAGCCGTCGTCGGTGTGGCCGCGGTCGCCGTAGGGACTGCGGTAGGGGTGGTCGTGGTAGGTGTCGCCGTACGCGCTGCCCACGGGGCGTACGCCGCGCAGCAGCGGGGTGCGGTCGGAGTCGGCGGGGCCGCGCTGGCCGATCACGGTCGCGGCGGGGGCGGCGTCGCCGAGGCGGACCCGGGGCAGGACCTGGGTCGTGCCGACGTCCTCGCCCCGGCCGCCGTCGAGGCCGATGCCCGCGTTGCGCACCGCGTGCAGGAGCTGGGTGGTGGCGCCGGTCGTGCCGCCCGGTTCGGTGCGGCCGCTCCACACCACGGGCGCCCGGCGTCTGGCACCGGCGGCCGAGCCGCCGAGGGCGGGGATGCGCGCGGTGTCGGCCAGGGCGCCGCGCGCCGCGGGCGCGGCGAGCTGTACCCGGAAACTGGCGTGGTTGACGATGACCTGCGCGGGATCGCACGGCACCTTGACCGAGCTCAGGCCCGGCTCGTCATCGAAGCCCGGCGAGCGTCCCCCCGTAGGCGTGCGGGGTGTTCTGGTGTCCACGCTCATCTAACCGAGTGACCCGCGGTTAAGACACTGCCTTGACCGGGCCGATCTGTCCGAGACCCGTCAAAGGATCACGTGACGCGGGAAAGACGCCTCACGGGAAACGGGAAGGACACACAGAGGGTCAGGTCGTGCCCCGGGGTGTGGCACAGGTGCGCACCGCCCCCGGGGCACCCGGGGACTCAGCCGCGGCGGCGCGCCGCTTCCCACAGGACGACACCGGCCGCGACACCGGCGTTCAGCGACTCCGCGCCGCCCGGCATCGGGATCCGCACCCGTACGTCACAGGTCTCGCCGACCAGCCGCGACAGGCCCTTGCCCTCGCTGCCGACCACGATGACGACCGGGCCGTCCAGCGCCGCGACGTCCTGCAGCTCCAGCTCGCCGTCCGCGGCCAGACCGACGACCGTCAGACCGGCCTTCTGGTACGACTCCAGGGTCCGGGTCAGGTTGGTGGCGCGCGCGACCGGCGTACGGGCCGCGGTGCCCGCCGAGGTCTTCCACGCACCGGCCGTCATACCGGCCGCCCGGCGCTCCGGCACGACCACGCCATGGCCGCCGAAGGCACACACGGAGCGGACCACGGCGCCGAGGTTGCGCGGGTCGGTGACGCCGTCGAGCGCGACGATCAGCGGGTCGTCACCGTCGTCGAAGGCGGCCGCGGCCAGGTCCTCGGGGTGGGCGTAGTCGTACGGCGGGACCTGCAGGACCAGGCCCTGGTGGTTGAGACCGTTGGTCATCCGGTCCAGCTCGGGGCGCGGCGCCTCCATCAGGTTGATGTTGCCGCGCTCCGAGGCGAGCTGGAGCGCCTCGCGCACCCGCTCGTCGGTGTCGATGAACTGCTGGACGTAGAGGTTCGTCGCGGGCACGCCGTCGCGCAGCGCCTCGAAGACCGGGTTACGGCCGACGACCAGCTCGGCGGTGCCCTTGGCGCCGCCGCGCCGCGGGGCCGGGCGGCGCGATGCGGCCTGCTTCGCCTTGGCGTTGGCCACGCGATTCTTGACGTGTCCCTTGCGCTCGGAGGCGGGCGGGGTCGGGCCCTTGCCCTCCAGGCCCCGGCGCCGCTTACCGCCGCTGCCGACCTGCGCGCCCTTCTTGTTGGACATGCGGCGGTTCCTGCGCTGGCTGTTGCCGGCCATGGGTCACCTGTTTCTTCACTGCTCTCGACGTCTCGCGACGTGGAGTGGGTACGTACGTATGGATTGAGTGTCGCCCGCGGCCACCGTGCGAGGCGAATCCGGGTGGCCGGCGGGGCGCGGGACCGGGGTCAGGACAGCGACCAGCGCGGGCCCGAGGGGGTGTCCTCGATGGCGAGTCCGGACTGCTGGAGCTGGTCGCGGATGGCGTCGGCGGTGGCGTAGTCCTTGCGGGAGCGGGCGGCCTGGCGCTGTTCGAGGACGAGGCGGACCAGCGAGTCCACAACGCCGTGGAGGTCTTCGCCGCGGTCGGTGCCGCCGCCGGACCAGCGCTCGTCGAGCGGGTCCAGACCGAGCACCCCGAGCATCGCCCGCAGCTCGGCCAGCCGGGCCACCGCCGCTTCCTTGTCGTCGGCGGTCAGTGCGGAATTGCCCTGGCGGACGGTGGTGTGCACGATCGCCAGCGCCTGCGGGACGCCCAGATCGTCGTCCATCGCCTCGGCGAAGGCCGGCGGCACCTCGGGCGCCGGCTCGACGACGCCGGCCTTCTCGACGACCCGCTGGACGAACCCCTCGATCCGCGCGAAGGCGGACTCGGCCTCGCGCAGCGCGTCCTCGCTGTACTCGATCATCGAGCGGTAGTGCGGGGTGCCCAAGTAGTAGCGCAACACGATCGGGCGCCAGCGCTGGACCATCTCCGAGACCAGCACGGAGTTGCCCAGCGACTTGGCCATCTTCTCGCCGCTCATGGTCACCCACGCGTTGTGGGTCCAGTACGCGGCGAAGTCGTCGCCGAAGGCCTTGGCCTGGGCGATCTCGTTCTCGTGGTGCGGGAAGATCAGGTCGATGCCGCCGCCGTGGATGTCGAACGCGGTCCCCAGGTACTTGTGGGCCATCGCCGAGCACTCCAGGTGCCAGCCGGGCCTGCCGCGGCCCCACGGGGTCTCCCAGCTGGGCTCGCCCTCCTTCGCCGCCTTCCACATGGCGAAGTCGCGCGGGTCCCGCTTGCCGGTCTCCCCCTCGCCGGACGGCTGGAGGAGGTTGTCCAACTCCTGGTTGGACAGCTGGAGATACTCCGGGAAGGACCTGACGTCGAAGTAGACGTTGCCGTCGGCGGCGTAGGCGTGACCGCGCTCGATCAGGCCGCGCATCATCTCGATCATCTCGGGGATGTGGCCGGTGGCACGCGGCTCGTAGGTCGGGCGCAGGCAGCCGAGAGCGTCGTACGCCGTGTTGAAGGCGACCTCGTTCTCGTAGCCGATCGACCACCAGGGGCGGCCCTGCTCGTCCGCCTTCTTGATGATCTTGTCGTCGATGTCCGTGACGTTGCGCACGAACGTCACGTCGTAGCCGCGGTACTCGAACCAGCGGCGCATGATGTCGAAGTTCAGTCCCGACCTGATGTGCCCGATATGCGGGGCGGCCTGCACGGTCGCACCACACAGGTAGATCGAGACACAGCCCGGCACGAGCGGGGTGAAATCGCGAATCTGCCGGGCGCTGGTGTCGTACAGGCGAATCGTCACGGAACCAGGGTAGTCGGAACGAGGCAGTGCCCCGCGACCCATTGGGCCACAGGGTGACGTATCCGTCATCGGCGTCCGATACGCCGGAAGTGTCGCCGCTTCCGGCGCGGCCGGCGGGCCCGTCAGATGCCGCCGACCACCTTACGCGGCGTGATCCGGACGACCACCCGCTCGGCGTCCTTGCCCGCCTCCGGGTTGAACTCGGCGTACGGCTTGCCGGTGTACTTCCGCGACAGCTCGTCGATCAGCTCCTGCCCGCCCTCGGTGGTGAGGGAGGCGGAGCCACGGACCTCCGCGTAGGTGTACGGGGCGTCGAAGGGCTGGACGACGACCGAGACCCGCGGGTCGCGGCGGAGGTTGGCCTCCTTGCGCCGGCCGACGGTCGTCGAGAACAGCAGGTCGCCGCCGTCCCGCTTCACCCAGACCGGGGAGACCTGGGGGCTGCCGTCCGGCTGGATGGTCGCCACGGTCACGAAGACCGGAGTGTCGAGGAGCGTCTTGAGGTCGTCGGACAGGGTGGCAGTCACGAGCGGTCCTTCCTGCGGGCCTTCCGGGGACACGAATACTCCGATCCTCCCCCCAACACCCGTACGGCGCCCGGCATTCCCACGCCATACGGGGGATGCCGGGCGCCGCACACGGAAGGACGGAAGCGCCCGCCGGGTCAGGCCGTCCGGAAGACGATCGCCGTGGCCACCGCGGCCAGGCCCTCGGCGCGGCCGGTCAGCCCCAGTCCGTCCGAGGTCGTGCCGGAGACCGAGACCGGCGCGCCGACGGCCGCCGACAGCGCCTTCCGGGCCTCGTCCCGCCGCTTGCCGACCTTCGGGCGGACGCCGATGACCTGCACCGCGACATTGCCGATGGTGAAGCCCTCGGCCCGGACGATCCGGGCGGCCTCGGCGAGCAGCGTCACCCCGGAGGCACCGGACCACTCGGGGCGGCCGGTGCCGAAGTGCGCCCCCAGATCGCCGACGCCGGCCGCCGAGAACAGCGCGTCACAGGCGGCGTGTGCCGCCACATCACCGTCGCTGTGACCGGCCAGGCCGTAGCCGTCGCTCTCCGCCGCGTCCCAGAGCAGCCCGGCGCACCACAGCTCGCGGCCGTGCTCGAAGGCGTGTACATCCGTGCCGATGCCGACGAGGGGGACGAGGGGGACGGCGGAGGGCGCGCCGCCGGCCGGGGCGGCCCCGGCGGAGCGGGCTCCGGTCTGCTCAGACATAGCCATCGGTGGCCCTCCTGCGGGCGAGTACGGCCTCGGCCAGGACCAGGTCCAGCGGCCGGGTCACCTTGAACGCTTCCTCGTGCCCCGGGACGACCACGACCGGCGACCCGAGCCGCTCGACCAGCCCGGCGTCATCGGTGGCACCCTCGCCCTCGACGACGGTGTCATGGGCCTTGCGCAGGGTCGCCAGGTCGAAGCCCTGCGGCGTCTGCACGGCACGCAGCAGGGCCCGCTCCGGAGTGCCGACCACCGGCTCCGGGGTGCCCTGCGGCTGCGGGTCGACCTGCTTGACGGTGTCGGCGAGCGGCAGCGCCGGGACGACGGCGGGCGCACCGTCGCGTACGGCGGCGATCACCGCGTCGACGGTCTCGACCGGGACCAGCGGGCGCGCGGCGTCATGCACCAGCACGACATCGATGGTGTCCGGGAGCGCGGCCAGCCCGAGCTGTACGGACTCCTGGCGGGTCTGGCCGCCGGGGACCACCGCGAGGTCGGTGCGCTCGGCGAGCGGGTGCTCGTGGAGGAGGTGGCCGACCTCGGCGGCGCCGTCGGGCGGGGCGACCACCACGATGAGCGAGACGGCACGCGAGGCGGCCATCGCACGGACGGCGTGCACCAGCATGGGGGTGCCGCCCAGCGCGCGCAGCGCCTTGGGGGTGCCGGGGCCGAGCCGGACACCACGGCCGGCGGCGGGGATCACCGCGGCGGTGCGGATCGGGCGGGAGGAATCTGGCATCGAAAGCTCCGGAGTCCGGGGCGAGCCCGGAATTGACGCAGACAGGTTTGTTTCCTCGGGAGAGGTGGGTATGGCCCTGTGGGTACCCCCGGCCGGAGGCTGGGGGGAGTGCCGGGCGCGACGCCTTGACCGGACCCTTCCGTGACATCGGTCGAGGCAGCTGCCCGGGCCCGGCACCCCACAGGGGGCCAGCGCTTGCCGGTCCCGGCAGGTCATACCCCATACGTCATGTCGCACAAGTCCATACGTGATGTCGCACAAGTCGTCACACGCACGTCATGACATACACCGGTCATGACATACACGTCGTGACGTGCGAGTCATGACACAGCAGCAGATATGCCGCAGCGCCCGGCAACAGACCGCTTCACTGGGAAACGGTCGTCACTCGGGCACCGCGGCATTGCTACGTCGTCGCTGCGCTGGATCTCGCCAACGCATACGTCGTCAGGACGCGAGTACCTCGTCGAGCAGGGCCTCGGCCTTGTCCTCGTTGGTGTTCTCCGCGAGAGCAAGCTCGCTCACCAGAATCTGGCGCGCCTTCGCGAGCATCCTCTTCTCACCGGCGGACAGTCCGCGCTCCCGCTCACGCCGCCACAGGTCGCGCACCACTTCGGCGACCTTGATGACATCACCGGAAGCGAGCTTCTCAAGATTTGCCTTGTAGCGACGGGACCAGTTCGTCGGCTCTTCGGCATACGGTGCACGAAGCACCTCGAAGACCCGGTCCAGCCCGTCCTGGCCAACCACGTCGCGTACGCCGACGAACTCCGCATTGTCCGCTGGAACACGAACAGTCAAGTCGCCCTGGGCGACCTTCAGCACCAAGTAGGTCTTGTCCACGCCTTTGATCTGGCGAGTTTCGATGGCCTCGATCAGCGCGGCCCCGTGATGGGGATAGACCACGGTGTCGCCAACCTTGAACGTCATGTGACAGGTACCCCTTCCGTGGCTATCCATGCTAACACGGGAACGGGCCGTTCTGAATGGCGTTTTCGCAGGTCAGGGCATATCTCGGGGCTTGACAAGCATGACCGGAACGTGCTGCGAAGGACCCTGGAAGGCGGGTATTCGCAGGTCGGAGGGGCTGCGCGGGTGAGCGGAAACCCGCCCGTCACATACCGGGAGCGCGGTGATCGACGGGCCGAACGTCCCGTTTTGTATGGATCCAGATGAGCGAGTTCCGCTACTCCGTTCGGCTGCTCCCGACCCTTCGAGGGCGATTCCGGAATTGATCACGATCCGGTGTCCCGAAGAGTGTGATCAATTCCGCGAGGCCTTCACATTCCCTGCGAATACTGCTTTTCCCCGGCGGGAAACGCACGGGTCGCCACCCGAACGGCCGCTTGCCGAATATTCCTTCCCTGTTCTCGACGGACGATCTCGGTTCTTGAGAACGATCTCGATGGGCGATCTCGGCTGGTGATCCGGGCTGGTGATCTGGGCTGGTGATCTTGCTGGGTCTTCTTGATGGGTGAGGGCGGTGGCGATGTCGAGGGCGAGGGCGAGGGCGAGGGCGAGGGTTGCTCTGATCTCGATGGGTGAGGGCGAGGGGTGGGCTTGCCGAACCCGCGCCTGCCGTGCCTGCCGGGCCTGCGTTCTCCGGTGGGTTCTCCGGTGGGTTCTCCGGTGGGTTCTCCAGCGTGTTGCCGGGCGTGTTGTCCGGCGTGTCCTCCCGGCCGCCTCTCGGCGGACCTTGCCCACCCTCCTTGATCCACCGTCAGCTTTCCGTGCGCGCTTCCGCTTCCGGGGGCCGGGCAACCGCGCCCGGACGGCGAAGGCGGGCCGCCGATCGCGCTGGGGGCGGGTCGGGTGCGGCGGCGCGAGGACGGCTCGGTAACCTAGCGGCGCTGACACACCCTTAGGGCGGCTTTACGCACCCGTCGTCATGACGCGTACGCAGGGCCGCCCCAGCCGTCCATCCGCGACCGGGCACGAACGTTCGGCCGCCGTAGCTCGTCAAGGAGATGCCGCCGCCGTGAGCCGCAGCCTTCGACGCGGCGTCCTCGCCGCCACCGTCCTCTCGCTCTCGATCGCCACGCTGTCCGCGTGCGGGGCCGGGAACGAAGCCCAGACGCTGCAGGTCAAGCCGGACAACGCCGCGACCTCCGTCGACGGCATCAAGATCCAGAACATCAACGTGATCACCCAGCCCGATGTGAACGCCAAGGGCCCGGCCGTGGTGGCCGCGACGGTGTTCAACAACGGCGACAAGGACCAGAAGCTGACGGCGATCTCCGTCGACGGCACCGGCCAGTCGGCCAAGCTCTCGCCCGCCGGCGGTGGCTCGGGCCCGATCACCGTGCCGGCCGGGGGCTCCGTGATGATCGGCGGCAAGGACAACGCCTCGGCCGTCCTGACCAGCGGCCGCGAGGCCGTCAAGGACGGGAACGTGCAGCCCCTGACGTTCACCTTCACCTCGCTCGGCAAGGTGAAGGCCAGCTCCTACGTCGTCCCCGCGAAGAACTACTTCCAGGGCTACGGTCCCTCGCAGCTGCCGCAGCCGTCCGGCTCGGCGTCTCCGTCCGGCTCCGCCAAGCCGTCGCAGTCGGGCAAGCCGTCCGGGTCGGCCGGCCCCTCCGGCTCGGGCACGCCCTCCGCGTCGGCGCACAGCGGTCACTGACACCGCTCGCGGGTCACCGACACCACTCGCCGCGCGCGACGGCGGCCAGGCCCGTCACAGCGGCCGTCACGCCGGCCGTCACAGCTACGCCTCAGGGGCGCCCGTCCTATCGGATGGGCGCCCCTGAGGCGTGCTTGCTGCCGCGCACGGGCGGGTCGCCGCGGAGCGAGGCAGCCGGTGCCCCGCCGAGCGTCCTTGCATGGCATGACCGAGCGACGCGTCGTGCATGCACTGAGCGACACGTCGCGGCATGCCTGAGCGAGGCGTCGCGGCATCGCGGTACGGCGTGGCGCGGCATCGCCGGGCCACGGAGGCTCACCGCTGTGGCTCGAGGAGCGCACCGCGGCCGAGGTGGGTGGAGCGCACCGCGGCCGAGGCGGGTGGAGTGCACGCCGCCGAGGCAGGAGTGGCCGGCTGCTCTTTACGGCTGACGGCTTACGGCTTACGGCTTACGGCCTTGCAGTCTTTACGGCTCGAACTTGTAGCCCAGGCCGCGGACCGTGACGAGATAGCGCGGCGCGCCCGGGTCGGGTTCGATCTTGGCGCGCAGTCGCTTGACGTGCACATCCAGGGTCTTGGTGTCGCCCACGTAGTCGGCGCCCCAGACCCGGTCGATGAGCTGCATCCGGGTCAGCACGCGGCCGGCGTTGCGCAGGAGCATCTCCAGGAGGTCGAACTCCTTCAGGGGCAGGTCGACCTTGCCGCCGGAAACCGTGACGACATGGCGGTCCACGTCCATCCGGACCGGGCCGGCCTCCAGAGCCTGCGGGGTGACCTCCTCCGGCTCGCCGCGGCGGCGCATCACGGCGCGGATGCGGGCGACCAGTTCGCGGGAGGAGAAGGGCTTGGTGACGTAGTCGTCGGCCCCTATCTCCAGACCGACGACCTTGTCGATCTCGCTGTCCTTGGCGGTCACCATGATGACCGGGACGTTGGAACGGCCACGCAGCTGGCGGCAGACCTCGGTGCCGGGCAGGCCCGGCAGCATCAGGTCGAGCAGGACGAGGTCGGCGCCGTTGCGCTCGAACTCGTCGAGTCCGTCGGGGCCCGTAGCCGCGATGGCGACCTCGAAACCCTCCTTGCGGAGCATGTACGACAGTGCGTCGCTGAACGATTCCTCGTCCTCGACGACAAGCACTCGGGTCACGGAAGGACCTCCGGGGCTGGGTGAGCAGGGAGCGGATCGTTGAAGGTCTCGTACGGGCGGTCCTCGTCGTCGAGGCCCTCCGCGGAGGGGTCGGCGGGCCGTTCGCGGTCGCGTACGGCTCCGGCTTCCGGGAGACGCAGGGTGAAGGTGGAGCCCTGTCCCTCAGCGCTCCACACCGTGACCTCCCCGCCGTGCGAGGCGGCCACATGCTTGACGATGGCGAGGCCGAGGCCGGTCCCGCCGGTGGCGCGCGAGCGCGCCGGGTCCACACGGTAGAACCGCTCGAAGACGCGGTCACGGTCCTTTTCGGATATCCCGATGCCCTGGTCGGTCACCGCGATCTCGATCAGGTCGCCGCCGGGCGCGGAAACACGGCGTCCGGCGATCCCGACGCGGGTGCGTGCCGGGGAGTAGTTGACGGCGTTCTCGACGAGATTGCCCAGGGCCGCCGCGAGCTGGCCGCGATTTCCCCATACGTGCAGGTCGGCAGCGCCGCCGACGGCCATGGTGATCTGCTTCGCGCCGGCCTGCTGGCGGCAGCGGTCCATCGCCTCGGCGACCAGTTCGTCGACCCGGACCGGCTCGGCGTCCTCCAGCGGGTTGTCGTTCTGCACCCGGGAGAGGTCGATGAGCTCCTGGACGAGGTTGGTCAGGCGGGTGGCCTCGTTCTGCATCCGGCCGGCGAAACGCTCGACGGCCTCGGGGTCGTCGCTGGCGTCCATCACGGCCTCGGAGAGCAGCGACAGAGCGCCGACCGGCGTCTTGAGCTCATGGCTGACATTGGCCACGAAGTCGCGGCGCACCGCCTCTATGCGGCGGGCCTCCGTGAGGTCCTCGACCAGCAGGAGAACGAGCCGGGAGCCGAGCGGGGCGACTCTGGCGGAGACCGCGAGTGCCTCGCCGCGGCCGGTACCGCGGCGCGGCAGATCCAGCTCGACCTGGCGTATCTCGCCGTCCCTGCGGGTGTCGCGGGCCATCTGCATCATCGGCTCGACGGCGAGCTTGCCACCCCGGACCAGCCCGAGGGCATAGGCGGCGGAGCTGGCCTTGACGACGGCGTCGGCCTCGTCGAGGACCACGGCCGAGGAGCGGAGCACCGAGAGCACGGTGTCGACCCCGGGCGGCAGCACGGCCTCCGTGTGCAGGGAGGTACGGGTGGGTTTGGCCTGGTCACGCTCGCTCCAGCGGAACGCCAGCATGGCGAAGACACCGGTACACAGTCCGGCGATCGCAGCCACTGCGGCGACGGCCGCGTCCACGTTCATGACTCCAGGTTATGCGCCGGGTCGGACACTTCCCCAGCCATGCGGGGCTCTGCTCGAACAGCCGTCGCCCAGAGTTCACCGTGCCGTCTGCGCTGGTTCACTCCGGAGGCCGGTGCCGGGCGGTCGGCTGCCCACCGGGTGTCCCTAGGGAAACCGGCGCGAGCACCCTGCCTCTCCGACGCTCGCCCAGGTGAACCGCGCCCCCGCCCTCGGGGCCGTGGATGCGTCGCCCAGAGTTCACCTTCACGTCGGCGCCGGTTCACTCCCGGTGGCACCGCAGGTCGCGCGGTGCCCGCAGGGTGACGGTGCGGGTGCCGCAGACGGTGCGGGTGCCGCCACGGTTGTGCACCGACGCGCGACCGGACACCCTGAGCGACCGCGGGGCCACGGCCCCTCTGGAGCACCGCCACCGCGGAGTGCCGGCTCCCTGGAGCACCACTTCTACGGGGCACGGGTCGCGCGGGCACCCGCCGTGAGAGCGTGGGCACAGGTCACCCTGCACCCCGTTCCACCTCCCACCACGCCACACCACCACATCGATGCGAGAGAAGGTCACAGATGCGGGACGCGTACCACGAGGAGCTGGATTCGATCGGCGAGGGCCTGGTCGAGATGGCCCGGCTCGTCGGCTCCGCGATCGGGCGCGCCACCACGGCGATACTCGACGCGGACCTCAAGCTGGCCGAGAACGTCATCGCCGCCGACGAGAAGGTCGACGACCTCCAGCGCGATCTGGAGGCCCGCGCGATCGCCCTGCTGGCGCGGCAGCAGCCGGTCGCCACCGACCTGCGGATCGTCGTCACCTCGCTGCGGATGAGCGCCGACCTGGAGCGCTCCGGCGACCTGGCCCAGCATGTGGCCAAGCTGGCCCGGCTGCGCTTCCCGCAGTCGGCCGTTCCGCAGGATCTGCACGCCACCATCCTGGAGATGGGGCAGCTGGCGCAGCGCCTGATGGCCAAGGCCGCCGAGGTCATCATCACCAAGGACGTCGACCTCGCGCTGCAGCTGGAGCAGGACGACGACGCGATGGACATGCTGCACCGCACCCTCTTCCAGCACCTGATGGACGACCGCTGGAAGCACGGCATCGAGACGGCCGTCGACGTGACGCTGCTGGGGCGCTACTACGAGCGCTTCGCGGACCACGCGGTCTCCGTCGCCAAGCGGGTCGTCTACCTCGTGACCGGCGAGCACGCCGACGAGATCGCCCCGCCGACGGCGGTGGAAGGCGCGTAACCGCGGCAGCGCGAGGGGGGCGCGGGTCCGCCCCGTGAGCCGTCGTGCGCCGTTGACGTGTGCCTCCACGCGCCGTTGACGCGCCTCTTCACCCGGGCTTGCAATGGGCACCAGGTGACCCCTAGGAGGCAATGCATGGCACCCATGGCGGACTCCCCCAACCCCGCGCTCCAGGACGCCCCGACGGTCGTCGGGCGTCCGCTGCTCCCTCTGCTCGGCGCCTGCGGCTGCGGCTCCGGCTGTAGCTGCGGCTGCCAGTCGGGCGGCCCGTGCCAGTGCGGCGGCGGCTGCTAGCCACACTGCACGGCACGGCGCCACTACGAGGCGGCGCCACTACGGCTCAGCGCCACCGCGGCCCCGGTTCCGAGGGCTTCACGCTCCCCGGAACCGGGGCCGCTGCCGCTCGGTCTGCCCCTCGGTCTGCCCCTCCGCGGCCCCTCCGCGGTCGGTCGGAGGGAGGTCAGAGGGAGGTCAGAGGAGGGGCAGAGGGAGGTCAGAGGGGGGGCAGAGGGGGGTCAGAGAGAGATCGACAGCGGATGGATCTCGTCGGCCTTGTGGCCGGCCCGCTCGTGGATGCGCTGCACGGCCCCCGCCGAAGGCGCATCCGACAGGCAGAAGACATCCCCGGAGTCGGTGTCGGCCCAGGCGTGCTCGAAGGTCACGCCCTCCTCACTCTGAATGGCGAGATCGGCCTGATGCGCCGCACTGAGCTCGTCGGGCGTCACGCCCTTCATACCGTGATGGATGTCCATGAACTTGGGCATCGAACTCATCCTTCCGGTCGCAGAGGAATACGGTCCCTCTTCCATGCTGCATCCGAACACCGCGGTCCTCGCCCCCAAGGCCCACCGCCCGCGGCACGGCGGCGCCGCCGGCCCGGCCAGGGAGACGCGTGCAGTCGAGCTCCCCCCACCCGGGAACCCTCATCGGCCCGCCGCCCCGGCCCCGTAAGCTTCCGATCCACCGGGCAACTCGTCCCGCGAGGCGGGACCGAAGCCCTCCCCGCAGAGTGGCCCCTCCCCGCAGGGTGGGTCCTCTCCACAGGGTGGGTCCTCTCCACAGGCTGGGGGTTCGGCGCCCTGGTTCGAGCGCCGTCTACATCTAGGTCTAGGTCTACGGGCCGCCTCCCGCCACGATCGCGGAGATCCACATGCCCCTCGAAGGACCGCGCCACCTCCTCGTACAGGCCCGCTCCGAGCCCTCCCCCCTGTACGAGCCGTGCGGACGCGGGACGAACGAGGACATCGAGTCCTTCACCGGCAACGTCCCACTGGACGACCCCGCCCTGGACCTGCCGGAAGACCTGAGGCACACGCTGCGCTCATGGTCACTGTCCCGTCCACCGGCCGGTTTCGCCTCCCGCCCGGACCTGCGGAAGCACGCCAAGCAGGGCCTGGTGGCGGCTCAGCGACTGGCCGGACACCTCGGGCCGTCGTGGGCCGTGCGCTACCGGGACGAGCGCCACCGGACATCCAAGTGGGTGTGCTGGGGCTGCGAACGCCTGCACTGGGAGCGCGACAGCCACGGCACGCCTGCGCACCCGGTGGACCTCACCGTCGAGGGCGAGTTCCAGTTCGGCCCGCTGCGCTCCGAAGGGTTCGGGGACTTCTTCCCCGATGACCCGGCCGCCGCCCTGGACCTGTCCGACGGCCTCGTCGCCGCCCTGTACGGCTGGGCAGACGAAATCGACACCACCCTCAACCTCGACCTCCGCGATCGGGTGGAGGGCAAGTACGACAACACCTGGCAGCGCCTGTTCCACGAGGGCGGAAACCTGGCCAGGCAGCTCGCCCACGAACTCGGCCCCACCCGGACGGTGACCTACAAAGGCCTGGCGAACGGCGGCCTCGCCGCGATGACGTGCGTGGTGTGGCGGGGAGACCGGGAACTGCCGGGGTGAGGCGGGTGTGGCGCCGGGGGGCGGAGAACGGGCCGGTCCCGGGTGCCGCCTCGATAGCTGCGACCCTCAGTGGCGCTGATGCCGCCTGCCGGTGTGCCTGTCCTGGAGTCGGTGCCGGGAAATGCTCCGATGCCGATCGGCATCTCGCGTACAGACGCAGGTGAGTTGGCCCGCCGTAGGCTGCCTGCATGATCCGTGTGGTGGCGTTCGACGTGGGAGAGACGCTGGTCAAGGACGACCGTGGGTGGGGGGCGTGGGCCGGCTGGCTCGGCGTCAACCGGCACACGTTGTCCGCCCTGGTGGGCGCTGTGGTCGCCCAGGGGCGGGACAACGCCGACGCGCTGAGACTCGTGCGACCGGGCATCGACATCGAGGCCGAACGGGCGGCGATGGAACGTGCCGGCCAGGGGGAGTTCCTGGATGAGTCGGACCTGTACCCCGATGTCCGCCCGTCGCTGGCGGCGCTCCGGTCGGCTGGGATGCGTGTGGTCGTGGCCGGCAACCAGACAGTCAGGGCGGGGGAGTTGCTGCGCGGGCTCGAACTGCCGGTGGATGGCCTGGCCACGTCCGGCGAGTGGGGCGTGGCCAAGCCGGCTCCGGAGTTCTTCGCACGCGTTATTGAGCTGGCAGGCGTGCCGGCTGATGAGGTGGTGTACGTAGGCGACCACCCTCAGAACGATGTCGTGCCGGCCCGCGCTGCGGGCTTGCGGGCGGCCCACCTGCGCCGTGGCCCCCTCGGGCACCTCTGGGCGGAGAGCGATGCCGCGCAAGCCGCGGACTATCGGTTCACGGAACTGTCCGAGCTGGTGGACGCGCTGACGCCGCGATGACTCAACTGCACGGCGCCGCACACATGATGTGAGCGGGGTCGTTTGCCCTCACCGACCATGACGGCGCGGGTACGGTACGGAGTGGCTGCACCGAACGGAGAGCATATGGTCGGCATCCTGTACCGCGGGGTGGGCCCACGCATCACCTACGAACGTCGGATTGCCTGCCTGAGCCGGGCCACCTTGCCCGCGGCGCCCGCGTCTCGCTCGGAACGATTCGAAAGGTGGAGCGCGGTGAGCGGGGGGTGTCGGCCGTTCTCGCCACGTATGAGGAGCCGGACGACGGACCGTACCGCGACCTGCCCGAGCTGCGCGCGGCTGCATCCACAGTCGTCGGGCACAGGCTGAGCGCTCCGTACGCTCGCATCGCCCGGGTCGTGCCGGGGCTGCTCGCCGAGCTGTGCCGCGCTCGAGGCACCGCGGCGCCCGGCGATCTGCCTGAGATGGCACGGCTGGTGGTGGACACCTGCCGGACGAGCCGCCGACGCACCGTCCCTGAACTCCCGCGGCGATGCGACGTCCGCTGCTCCGATGCGCGGGCCCGCGGTCAAGCCCCCTGCCTGCGGAACATGGACCGCAGGCAGGGGGCTTGACCGCGCCGGACTACTTCTTCTTGCCTCGGGGCTTGTCGGGGCTCACTGCGACCTGCGTTTTCGATGGTCCGAGCGGTGCTTCCGTGTGCCTGAGTGGGTGTCATCGATCGTCGTCGGCCGCTGTTGGGAACCTCGCACGGCCCAGAGACGGCCCGGCGGGGAGTGGGCTGACGATCCCCAATACGCCCGGCCCCCGTGATCGATCTTGCGGGGCTGAAAGTCCGTCGCCCCGGTGGAGGGCGATTCGAAAGACTCTTGCCAGGACCCTCGGCTCTTCCCCTCGTTGTGCAAGCCTGCCGGGGACCGCGACCGGTCCATCCGGAGACCACCCAGTGCACCGGGCGGGCGGGTGCAGTCTTGGGAGAGCGGTCATGGGAGAACTGGCAAGGGAGTGCAATGAGATTCACCGGCCTGCCGGGCGATCTCGACCGTCCTGCCGTCGACGCGTTCCTGTCGGCCGTGGACTCGGCGATGAACAGCAACACCCTGCTGCTCAAGGTTGCTACCGACGTGTCGATCACGGCGGAGAACCAACGGCATGTCCTCCACACCTACCTGCGCAGCGGGCTGTTCGAGGAAATGATGCTCGCCGCCGACCGTCATCGCGAGTGGTACAACCTGTCCGAACCCGAAGAATTCGGCGGACTCCCCAATGAGCGCCCGCTCATCCGTGAGGGATTCCTCGCGACGACCAGCCCACTCCGCTATGCGGGCTTCCTCGCCCGGCTGCGCTGGATGCTCTACGAGGCCTACAGCCCCTACGGGCACCACCACTCGCCGGCGCATGCCGAACAGCTCGTGCGCGATTTCGTTCACGAGTTGCTCGGCCAGGGCGGTTCCGCTTGGACGTTCGCTTCAGTCCAGCCCGACTTCTTGCGTTGGACCGGCTACTACAGCGGCGAAGAGCCGCTGCATCCGGCGTATTTCGACGGCAGCGACTCCGATACCGCGACGTTCATCCACCGCGGCCTCGTCTGCTACTTACTCCTGACCAACGGCTCTCCGTGAGTAAGCCACGCGGCCGGTGCGGAGGGGCTTGGGGCTGGGGCTGGGGCTGGGGCTGCCATCGGGCGGGGGGTCGGGAGGTCGGGAGGTCGGGAGTGACTTCACCACGTGGCTGCGACAGCCGGCGGTCGTTTGATCTTGTGTGGCTCGCCCGCCCCTCACACGAGCACGCCGACATGCACCAGGGCCGTCACACTCCGCCTGCGGCTCGGGGCCGCAGGTAGCGGTGCATCAGCGTCGCCGCGCACACCACGACGGGGACTCCGACCGCGGGTACGGCCCACCACGGGATGCCGATCCACACGGCCGGGATCCCCACCCCGAAGCAGACGCCGATGCTGGTGATGAGCAGGCGTTTGCCGTACGGATTCCAGGTGAACGGCTCGTAGCCGCGTGGTCCGACAAGGCGTACCGCGCCGAACGCGAACGCCTGAGCCGCGAGGAGCGCGGCGAGGGTGCCGAGGGCGGCGTTCATCTGAAGCTCGTCACGGGGCGCATCGGCGCTGTTCTGCCGGACCCCGCCCTTGTCGAGCACCACGATGCCACGGCGCCAGATGGTGGCGGTGACCCGGTCGCCCGGCTCCAGCCGCTCGACGAGCGGTCCCGAGTCGCCGAAGCTCACGACTCCCCGCCAGGAGTCCTCATCCTTCAGGGTCGCCTCGTAGGTGGAATTCCTCCCGGTCTTGACGACCGTCTTCACGACGGTGAAAGGCCAGGTGCTCAGGCAGTCACTCGCTGCCTGCACCGTCGCATGAGCGGGACACGGCTCGGCTGCCTGGTAGTCCCGGTAGAGCGCCCGGTCGGCGGGCAACCAGGCAGCGAACGACACGTAGCAGAGCGCCGCCGGTATCAGGGACAGCAGGATCAGCAGCACGCCCATGAACCGCGCCCGACCAGGCGACTGCCGGCCGGCACCGTCCTTGCCCGGCAGTCCGCCCGTGCCGTGAACCCTCGCCCGTGCTGTTGTCATCGCCCAGCCCCCTCCGCCCCGGCCTCCATCAACCAGAGAAAGGAATACACCCAGATCGCACGACATTCCGCCAGAATGTCGGCCTCCGCATTCCGGCAAACCCAGCACGGTGCTGTACTTCGCTGCCGCACGGCACGACGAAGCCCTCGTCCGGGTGCCCCGGCGGAGGCTTGACCCGCTGTGCGCTCGGCAGGGGTTCGAACCTGCACCCTTCTGATCCGCGGAGCCCTGCGCGGGACCGAACTCCCGCCCCTCGCTGCTGTTTTGTGCCACCCTGCGGAGGGTCGCCTTCCCCTGGGCGGGGCCGAAAGATCATGCGAGAGTGGCCCCATGACGGCACCAGAAGCCACGGTGGTGGCGGTCGACGAGGTCGAGGGACTCGCGGTGGAGGGCCTGCGGTGGCTTACCGGGGCAGCGCGGGAAACCGCTGGTGGCGGCCTGGCCTGGACGACCAGGCCCTCGGACGACAAGCTCAACCCGATGCTCTACAGCGGTACGGCCGGGATCGTCCCCGTGCTCCTGGAGGCGTGGCGGCACTTCGGCGATGACGCCTATGCCGACCGCGCCCTGCGCGCGGCCCGCAGCCTCGCGGACTCCGTCGACGGCATCGACGACGACTCCCTCTACTTCGGCCGCACCGGAATGACCCTCGCCCTGCGGTCCGTTCACGACGAACTCGGCGACACGGCCGCCGGCGCCGCCGCGGACCGCGCGCTGGAACTCGTGCGGTCACGCTTCGACGGGGCGCGCTGGGGCGAGCTGTACGAGCTGATGGGCGGCAACGCGGGGATCGGCCTCGGCGCGCTCGTGGCCGGCGACGCCGAACTGGCCGTTCTCGCCGTGGAGCCGTATCTACGGACGGCTGAGCAGACTCCGGCAGGCGTCCACTGGGCCCACCGCACCGGCGTCGACGCCCGTCTGCACCACATCTCGCACGGCACGCTCGGCATCGCCCTGTCACTTGCCAGGGTCGGCCGGGCCACCGGCCGTGAGGACCTGGTCGAGCTGGCGCTGGCCGGTGCCGCAGACGTAGTGGCGCGTGACGAAGCGGGGCCCGAGGGCTTTCTGGTGCTCCACTCCACTCCGCAGTTTCGCCCCGATGTGGTCGAGCCCACCAGCTACGGCTGGTGCCACGGCCCGGCCGGCGATGCCCAGGTCTTCCGGCTGCTGCGGGACATCACGGCCGACCCCGTCTGGCCCGCCCTGGCCGACCGCTGCTGGCACACGGTCACCCACTCCGGCCTGCCCCAGCGGCTGCGCCCCGGCTTCTGGGACAACAACGGCCGCTGCTGTGGCACCGCGGGCGTTCTGGCCCTGGCCTGCGACCGGCTCGTCGAACGGCAGGATCCGTACGACTTCGCCCACGCCCTCGTCGCGGACCTCGCCGCCCGCGCGATTCGGGACACCGACGGCGCCCGCTGGTGCAACTTTGAGCACCGGCCCACCCCGAGCGACCTCGAACCGTGCACCGGCTGGGCGATGGGCAACGCGGGCATCGTGCGCGAACTCCTGCGCTTCGTACGGCTGAGCCGCGGGGGCGATCCCCGATACGCATTCGCCTGGCCGGACCAGCCCCCGGTGCGCGCTTAGGCCACTGACGGCCCTGAGGCGGCCCCAGGGCAGCGAAAAGCCCCCTGCTCGCGGGAAACCCGTAGGCAGGGGGCTTGGAAGCGGGTGGGCTTACTTCTTCTTGCCCTGGTTCTTCACTGCCTCGATGGCGGCCTTGGCGGCCTCCGGGTCGAGGTAGGTGCCGCCGGGCTTGACCGGGCGGAAGTCGGCGTCCAGGTCGTAGGCGAGCGGGATGCCGGTGGGGATGTTCAGGCCGGCGATGTCCTCGTCGGAGATGCCGTCGAGGTGCTTGACCAGGGCGCGCAGCGAGTTGCCGTGGGCGGCGACCAGGACCGTCTTGCCGGCACGGAGGTCCGGGACGATGCCGTCGAACCAGTACGGCAGCATGCGGACGACGACGTCCTTGAGGCACTCCGTCTGCGGGCGCAGCTCCGGCGGGAGGCCGGCGTAGCGCGGGTCGGAGAACTGCGAGTACTCGGCGTCACGGTCGAGCGCCGGCGGCGGGGTGTCGTACGAGCGGCGCCAGAGCATGAACTGCTCCTCGCCGAACTCGGCCAGCGTCTGCGCCTTGTCCTTGCCCTGCAGCGCACCGTAGTGGCGCTCGTTCAGTCGCCAGCTGCGGTGGACCGGGATCCAGTGCCGGTCGGCGGACTCCAGGGCCAGCTGCGCGGTGCGGATGGCGCGCTTCTGGAGGGAGGTGTGCACGACGTCGGGGAGCAGGCCGGCGTCCTTGAGCAGCTCTCCGCCGCGGACTGCCTCCTTCTCGCCCTTCTCGTTGAGGTTGACGTCCACCCAGCCGGTGAACAGGTTCTTCGCGTTCCACTCGCTCTCGCCGTGGCGGAGGAGGATCAGCTTGTACGGTGCGTCGGCCATGGCGTCGAGCGTAATCCAAGTCGGCGCGGCGCCTTGCGGGGGTCCAGGACCTGGGCTTTCCGGCGTCGTTTGACGTTTCCCGTCAAACGACTGGCGGCGGGGACCGTCCCCTATGTAGGTTGCGCATGTCTCCAGTGCCACTTACACAGCAGGGGGCGCGGTTACGTGGGGCGGGCGCGCCGCCCTGCGTGACCGTGGCCCTCCGCACGCCCCGCGTCTCACGTCCCACGCCCAACGTCTCACGCCGCACGCCCCACGCCGCGCTCCCGTACGGCCGGCCCACCCGCTTCGTCGCCGCTTCCCGCCCTCCCGCACCCCTTCTACGCGCCGCATCACCACTCCACGGGGGAAATGTCATGTCCGCATCCACAGCGAAACCTTCCGGGCCGGCCCGCCTCAAGCAAGCCGCCCTTGAGAGCGTCTCCGGTCTCCCCCGGCAGTTCTGGTGGCTGTGGACCAGCACTTTGATCAACCGGCTGGGCGCGTTCGTCGCCACCTTCCTCGCCCTCTACCTGACCGTCGAGCGCGGCTACTCGGCCTCGTACGCGGGTCTGGTCGGTGCGCTCTACGGCCTCGGCGGAGTGATCTCGTCCGTGGGCGCCGGGGTGCTGACCGACCGGCTCGGCCGCCGGCCCACGATGCTGACCGCCCAGCTGTCGACGGCGGCCTCCGTGGCACTGCTCGGCTTCATGGAGAACCCGGTCGCGATCGCGGCGGTGGCGGGCGTGGTCGGCATGGCGACCAACGCCTCCCGCCCCGCCGTACAGGCGATGATGGCGGACATCGTCGCCCCGGAAGACCGCGTCCGCGCCTTCTCCCTCAACTACTGGGCGATCAACCTCGGCTTCGCCGTCTCCTCCTCCGCCGCCGGACTCATCGCCCAGCACGGCTACTTGTCCCTCTTCCTGGGCGAATCCGCGCTGGTGCTGGCCTGCGCGCTGGTCGTCTTCCGGAAGCTCCCCGAATCGCGCCCCGCCGCGGGCACACCGGACGGCCCGGACGACGACGGCGGCGTGGCCCCAGCCCCCGTCTCCATGCTGACCGTTCTGCGTGACGGCCGCTTCATGACCGTCGTCGGCCTCAACCTGCTGCTCGCCCTGATCTTCCAGCAGGCCTATGTCTCCATGCCCGTGTCGATGGGGCAGGACGGCTTCTCCAGCGCCGACTTCGGCCTGGTCATCGCGGTCAACGGCGTCCTCGTCGTGCTGTTGCAGATCCCCGTGACGCGCTTCATCGAACACCGCAGCCCGGCCATGCTCCTCATCGGCTCGGCCCTACTGGCCGGTTACGGCTTCGGGCTGACCGCGCTGGCGGGCTCGGTCGCCCTGTACGCGCTCGCGGTCACCGTCTGGACGCTCGGCGAGATCATCAACTCCCCCACCCAGATGGGCCTGGTGGTGCGCCTCTCACCCCTGCACGGCCGCGGCCGCTATCAGGGCATGTACGCGCTGTCGTGGTCCATCGCCTCCCTGACGGCCCCTCTCCTCGGTGGCATGGTGATCGACCACTACGGCGCCGATGCGCTGTGGGCCGGCTGCGCGGCCGTCGGCACGGTGGCGGCCATGGGCTACGGGCTGCTGCTGCGGAGCCTGCCGGGGCAGAGGGCGGCGGTGGTCCGCTCGCCACGGCCCACGGGTACGGAAGCGCCCACGTACATGGAAGCCCGCACGGATGCGGAAGCCCGTGCGGATGCGGAAGCCCGTGCGGATGCGGAAGCGCCCACGCGTTAGGGGCCGACCGGCACTCCGGCCGGCCCCCGGGGCGCGGGGGCGCGGGGGCCGCCACGCTCAGGCGGACGTCCCGAAGTGCACGGTCTTCGCGGTCAGCAGGAACAGGTCCGTACGGCGGTCGACGCCTGCCGGGTCGGCCGGGTCGAGGAGCCGGTCCAGGGTCGCCCGGTCCTCGGCGTCGAGGAGTTCGGCGAGCGTCTGGCGAGACCGCTCCAGGGATCGCCGCGCGAACTGCCGGGGCCCGTCGGCCAGGGGCGCGGGGTGGTCCACGAGGAAGGTCCTGCTCCGGGCGTCGGTGAGCCCCGCGGCGCGCAGCATGCCGGGCCAGTCCTCGACCACCGCCACCGAGCCGGGCAGCTCGGCCCGCATCCGGCTGAAGCGGTCCGCCTGCGCCGCGTCGAGCCGTTCCTGCAGTCCGGGGCGTCCGAAACCGAGGTCGCGCGGGAGCCAGCGGGCCGGCAGACCGCCCTCGACGACGGCCAGTACCCCGCCGGGTTCGAGCAGCCCGGCCAGCTGCTTCACCACGCCCTGCTGGTCGCCTACGTGGTGGAGGGCCTGCCCGGACCACACCAGGTCCGCCGGTCCGAGAGCGCTCAGCTCCGCGGGGAAGTCGGCCTGCTGGGTATGCAGCCGGACGCCGAGCCGTCCGGCCCGTTCCCCGGCGCGGGCCAGCAGCTCCGGGGCACCGTCCACCGCGGTGACCTCGGCCTGCGGGAACGTCGCAGCCAGCCGGCAGGCCGCGACGCCCGGGCCGCTGCCGATGTCCAGGATCCGGCGGGGAGTGAGGTGCGTCAGCCCGGCGAGGGCCTGCTGGACGTAGGGGCTGTGCGTCTCGCCCTCCAGCTCCAGCAGGTCGGCCATGGCGGCCCAGTCGAAGTCTGGGTCGGGGGCGTGGCCGTGGGCATGGCTGTGGGCATGACCGTGGCCGTGGACGTGGACGGGCTTGTCCTCGCGCTGCCCGCGCTGCCCGTGCTGCCCGCGCTGCCCGTGCTGCTCATGGGCGTGGTTGCCGTCGTGAGTGTGGTCGTTGTCGTGGGTGTGGTCGTCGTCGGTCATCGCACCTTCTCCAGTGATTCGTGCGTGATTCGCGCGTGATTCGTGCTCCGTCGGCTCTTCCTCGATCAGGCCCGCGTTCACCGCGAGCAGCTCCTGGCGCCGACCATGCGCCAGGACGGCCGAAATCGGCAAACGTTCTTGCCATTTCCGCAAAAGGTGGCAAAGGGGGGTTCCGCGAAAGGTGGTTCCGTGAAAGGTGGTTCGGCAAGAGGTGGTACGGCAAGAAGTGCTTCCGCAAGAGGTGGTGCGCGCGAAGCGGCAGGGCTCTCTTCCTGCCGAGCGGCCGGCCGTTTCACGGAGTGTGCGCCGCACTGAAGGTCCGTACCGCGGCGGCCTACTGCTCCGCGGCGCTGCCCCGCGTCAGATGCGTGAACGCGTCCAGGTTGCGGGTGGACTCGCCGCGGGACACCCGCCAGGCGTACTCCTTGCGGATGGCGGTGGCGAAGCCCATTTCCAGCAGGGTGTTGAAGCTGCCGTCGGCGTTCTCCAGGACGGTGCCGAGGATGCGGTCGAGCTCGTCGGGGGTGACGGCGGCCAGCGGGAGCTTGCCGACGAGGTAGATGTCGCCGAGCTTGTCGATCGCGTAACTGACGCCGTAGAGGCGGGTGTTGCGTTCGAGGAGCCAGCGGTGCACGGCCTCGTGGTTCTCGTCGGGGTGGCGGACGACGAAGGCGTTGATGGACAGGGAGTGCCTGCCGACGATGAGCGAGCAGGTCGTGGAGAGCTTGCGGGTGCCGGGGAGCTTGATGACGTAGGTGCCGTCGGAGGGCGATTCCCATTCGAGCTCGGCGTCGGTCAGGGTCCGCTCGATCACGGCCTGCGCCGTCGGAACCGTCTCGGCCGTGGTGTTGCCGTTGCCCACTGCACCGCTCGTCTCTCGCTCGTCGCCCGTGGAGGGATCGCGCTCGTCACCCATGGAGGGATCGTAGGTGACGGCGGTGATCCTGCATGGCGGCGGTGTAGACGTCGCCCGTTGCCGCGGCGGCGGTGTCCCAGCCGAAGGACTGGGCGTGCCGGGCGGCGTCGGTGCCCATCCGGGCGGGCAGGGCCGGGTCCGCGACGAAGCGGCCGAGCGCGCGGGCGTAGTCGGCCGGGTCGTGGCCACTGACGAGGAAGCCGCTGACGCCGTCGCGCACGGCCACCGGCAGACCGCCGACCGCGGCCGCGATGACCGGGGTCCCACAGGCCTGGGCCTCGATGGCGACCAGTCCGAAGGATTCGCTGTACGAGGGCATGACCAGCACGGATGCGGCGCGGTACCAGTCGGCGAGCTGTTCCTGGCCGACCGGTGGGCGGAACTGCACCAGGTCGGCGATGCCGAGCCGGGCGGCCAGCTTCTGCAGCCCCTCGGGCTTGGCCAGCCCGCTGCCGCTGGGACCGCCGACCACGGGCACGACCATGCGGGAGCGCAGCGAGGGGTCCTCGGCCAGCAGCGCGGCGGCCGCCCGCAGCAGGATGTCGGGCGCCTTCAGCGGCTGTATCCGGCCGGCGAACAGCGGGATGACCGCGTCCTGCGGCAGGCCGAGGCGGGCACGGGCGGCGGCCCGGCTCTCGGCGACCTCGCCGCCGGTGGGCCGGAAGCGGTCGAGGTTGACCCCGGGGTGCACCACGGCAACCTTGCCGGGCTCGGCCTCGTAATGCCGGACGAGTTCGTCCGCCTCCTCGGCGGTGTTGGCTATCAGGCGGTCCGCGGCCCGGACGATCTGCGTCTCGCCGATCACCCGGGCGGCGGGCTCGGGGGCGTCGCCGGCGGCCAGCGCGGCGTTCTTGACCTTGGCCATGGTGTGCATGGCGTGCACCAGCGGGACGCCCCAGCGCTCGGCGGCCAGCCAGCCGACATGGCCGGAGAGCCAGTAGTGGGAGTGCACCAGGTCGTAGTAACCGGGGCGGTGGCCGGCCCAGGCCTGCATCACGCCATGGGTGAAGGCGCACAGCTGGGCGGGCAGCTCCTCCTTGGCCAGGCCTTCGTACGGGCCGGCGTCCACATGCCGTACGAGGACTCCCGGGGCCAGCTCGACGGCGGGCGGGAGGGTGCCGGTGGTGGCGCGGGTGAAGATCTCCACCTCGATGTTGATCGAGGCGAGCTTCCTGGCCAGCTCGACGATGTAGACGTTCATACCGCCGGCGTCGCCCGTACCGGGCTGGTGCAGCGGGGAGGTGTGGACGCTGAGCATCGCCACCCGGCGCGGACGGCGCACGCTGCCGGGCAGGCGCAGGCGGGCCTGGCCCGGGAACTGGCCGTGGGGCCTACTGCGGAGCCGGGACACGTATGGGCTCACGTCGAGCTACCTCCTAGGCGGGGCGGGCGGCACGCCTCCGCCCCCCTCCAACAATGGACCGCGGCCATCCATTTCCGTCCGGCATGCTCTGGCCGTACTTTGCCAAAGCGTGACCAAGCGGGGGCCATAGGCGCCTGGCCGGGCGGCTTTCCCGCGGCCACCCCATACCCTCGAGGACATGGTCCGCCGTCCCAGCGCCTCCCCCGCCTCCCCCGCCTCCCCCGCCTCCCGCATCTCCCGCATCTCCCCCGTGTCCTCCGTGTCCCCTGTGCCCCCCGTCTCCTCCGCCGCTCTGATACCCGCGCAGTCCCGGCCCGTCGGAAACGCCACCCGCGGGACCACCAACCCCAACCGGCTGCGCCGTATGGACCGCTGGATAGCCGCCGAGCACGGCGCCGCGCTGCGCCGTGCCGCCGACCCCGTGGCGGTCGATCTCGGCTACGGCGCCGCCCCCTGGACCGCGGTGGAGCTGCTGAGCCGGCTGCGGACGGTGCGCCCGGACGCCCGGGTCGTCGGCATAGAGATAGATCCGGCGCGGGTCGAGGCCGCCCGGCCGTACGAGCGGGCGGGGCTGGACTTCCTCCACGGCGGCTTCGAGGTTCCGCTGCCGGGGCAGCGCAAGCGGGCGCCGGTCCTCATCCGGGCCGCGAATGTGCTGCGGCAGTACGACGAGGACGCAGTGGCCGCCGTGTGGCAGCGGCTGTGCGCACGGCTGGCGCCCGGCGGGCTGCTGGTCGAGGGCACCTGCGACGAGATAGGGCGACGGCACGTCTGGGTGGCGCTGGGCCCCGAGGGCCCGCGCACGGTCACCTTCGCCACCCGCCTCAGCTCCCTCCACACACCCTCTGACCTGGCAGAACGCCTCCCCAAGGCGCTGATCCACCGCAATGTGCCGGGTGAGCCGGTCCACGCCTTCCTGCGGGACTTCGACCGCGCCTGGGCCACCGCCGCCCCGCTCGGCGCGCTCGGCGCCCGCCAGCGGTGGCGCGCCGCCGTACAGGCCCTGGCCACGGACTGGCCGCTGACCGGTGACCCGCGGCGCAGGCGGCAGGGAGAGGTCACCGTGCGGTGGGAGGCGCTTGCGCCCAGGGGCAGCGCGGTGGGGAGTGCGGTGGGGAGTGCGGTGGGAAGCGTGAGGACAAGCGCCGTGGGGAGTGCGGTGGGAAGCGTGAGGACAAGCGCCGTCCGCTGAGGCCCGCGGGCAGCAGCGCGCGCCCGTCGCTACGCGGTCAGCACCCGGTGCCCGAAGGCCCCCAGTTCCCGCAGCCGCCCCTCCGTCTTCGACCCGCGCTCGGCCGTGTACGTCACGAGCGCCTGGTCCGAGTCGGTGCTCAGCCGGAAGCTCTCGAAGGTGAGCACCAGCTCGCCGACGTGCGGATGCAGGAGGGACTTGGTGCCGCGCAGGCACTCGAACACCGACTGGGTCTCCCAGATCCGCCGGAAGTCCCGGCTCTGCGCGAGGAGTTCATTGACCACCTCGCAGATCCGTGGGTCCTCGGGGTGCCGCCCGCTCTCCGCACGCAGATTGCCGACCACCTCCACCGCCTTCGCCTCCCAGTCCGGGTGCAGGGCGCGCGCCGCCGGGTCGAGGAAGACCAGCAGCGCGGTGTTGCGCCGGTCCGGGGCGAGCGCCGGGAGGTCGAAGGAGATCCGGCCGCCGAGCGCGTTCCAGGCCAGGATGTCCAGGCCGCGCCCGAGGACCATGGCCGGGACGGTGGTCGCCATCGCGTCCAGGAGCCGCTGGATCTCGGGGCGCACGGTCTGCCGGGGGGCGGTGCAGGGGCCGCCCCCCTCGCCCGGGACGGCGACGCAGTCCGCCGTGCGGCGCCGGGGTACCGCGACATTGCGCAGATACGCCATTTCGCCGCCGGACAACCGCAGCGCCCGCGCGATCGCGTCCAGGACGGAGTCGGAGATGGCATGCGCACGGCCCTGCTCGATGCGGGTGTAGTAGTCGACGCTGATGCCGGCGAGCTGGGCGACCTCCTCGCGCCGCAGACCGCGCACCCGGCGGCGGCTGATCCCGCCGGGCAGGCCGAGGTCCGCCGGGTCGAGCGCCGCCCGGCGCGCCTTGAGGAACGAGCCGATCTCGATTTCCGCGTGCAGCATCGGTCCAGTATGCGATGCACCACCGGTCGGGTGGTTCCGCCGGACCCAGGCTGCGACGGGCCTGGTCCGCTCCCCGTACGGGCACCAAGGTGGTGGACACACACCTCGGGGGCGCCCCCGGGCCGCTCCGGCACACCCCGGAGGGCCCGGAGCGGCCCCGGAGAACGCGCATGCCAATCCCTGAGAACGCGCACAGCGACTCCCTGAGAACACCCACAGCACTCACCTGGCGACCCCTGAGAACTCGCATCTCACCTCTCACCTCTCACCTCTCACCTCTCGCATCTGGCATAAGGAGCAGCTCATGCAGCGCAGGATCCTCGGCGGTACCGGCATCTCGGTCAGCGAGTACGCGCTCGGCGCGATGATGCTCGGCGCCTGGGGCAACACCGATCACGACGACTGCGTACGGATCGTGCACCGTGCGCTGGACGCCGGTATCAACTTCGTGGACACCGCGGACGTGTACGCCGCGGGCGAGTCCGAGGAGATCGTCGGCAAGGCGCTCAAGGGGCGCCGCGAGGACGTCGTCCTGGCCACGAAGTTCTTCCACTCGATGGGGCCGGACGCCAACCACGGCGGCAGCTCCCGGCGCTGGATCGTGCGCGCGGTGGAGGACAGCCTGCGCCGGCTGGACACCGACTACCTCGACCTCTACCAGGTGCACCGGCCCGACCCGGCCACCGATATCGACGAGACGCTCTCCGCGCTCTCGGACCTCGTACGGTCCGGCAAGGTGCGGGCGATCGGCACCTCGACCTTCCCCGCCGAGCACCTCGTCGAGGCGCAGTGGACCGCCGAGCGCCGCGGCCATGTCCGCTTCCGCACCGAGCAGCCGCCCTACTCGATGCTGGCGCGCGGCGTGGAGAGCGCGGTGCTGCCGACCGCGCAGCGCTACGGGATGGGCGTGCTGACCTGGGGCCCGCTCAGCGCCGGCTGGCTCTCCGGCCGCGACCTCTCCGCCAGTTCGCGCGCCGGCCTGGAGAGCCAGAAGTTCGATCCGTCGGTCCCGGAGAACGCCCGGAAGGCGGAGGCGGTCGCCGCGCTGTCGAAGGTCGCGGCGGAGGCGGGCCTCACGCTGCCGCATCTGGCGACGGCCTTCGTACGGTCCCACCCCGCGGTGACCTCCGTGATCATCGGCCCGCGCACCCTCGACCAGCTCGACAGCATGCTGGAGGGCTCCGAGGTCACGCTCGGCGCGGACGTCCTGGACCGGATCGACGCGATCGTGCCGCCCGGCACCGACCTCAACCCGGCCGACAACTACTACGCACCGCCGGCCATCGCGGACGCGTCCCTGCGACGCCGCTGACCCTTGGGCGACGCCGCTGCCCCGGGCCGGGTCCGGGGCAGCGGCCCGCGCCCTCCCCCCTCTGCCCCTCTACCCCTCTGCGCCTCTGCGCCGGGGGTGCTCTCTCCCTCTGCCCGCAATGCACCGCAGCGGTGGCGACGTTCGGATTGTCCCGGGAAAAGAATGGCTCCTTGATTGTTCCTTTCCATTCCCCGCAACTCCGGGCTGCCGCCGCCCGCCACGGGCAGGGCGGCCTTGCCGGAACCGGACACAAAGAAGCCCCTCACACGCGGTGAGGGGCTTCCGGTTTATACAAAAAATTCACTTGGCCTTTTGGTACGCCTCGCGAATCTCAGCGGGCACCCGCCCGCGGTCGCTGACGTTGTAGCCGCTCGACTTGGCCCAGGCCCGGATCGCGGCAGTGTCCTCATTGCCGCCTGCCGCCTTACGCGGCTTACGGCCCTTCCCGGACTTGCGACCGGCCTTCAAGAACGGCCCAACGGCTTCCAGCAGCTGGTCGTAGCTGTCCGGACTCAAATCGATCTCGTAAGTCACACCGTCAAGAGAAAGAGTGTGCGTTGCGGCCTCGGTGGACTCTTCGCCCGTGAGGTCGTCTGTGAAGATGGTGATTACTTTCTGTGCCATGCAGGCAGTGTAAACCCATGAAATAGAGCCGCCGCCCCTTTCCCCCGCCTGCTGGTGCGACGGCCAGGTTGACGGGAAAAAATCCTCCGAGCCGGCCGTCGTTGCAGCCGGTGGCGCTTCAAGGGAGTCGCCCAGAATATTGCGCGACTTGAGAGGGACATGACCGATTTGCCCCGGTGCGGATCGGCAGGGAGATACCGGCCCGGGACAGGTCCGGCCCGCAAGCGGTGTGACGCCCCGTCCACGCCGGTGGCGGAGGGGTCTGTCGTCCGGATCAAGGGCGCCGGGACGGGGGATGTGGACCACACCGGACGTCACGTCCAGCGCGCCTCCGTACGGCGTCCATGGCCCTTGGGGGCTGTTCTCGTACGGCGTGCCCGCGAAGGGGTCGGCGGCGGTGGTCCCTACGGCCGGGGGACCCACTGCTCCGCCTTGCTCTCCACCGGCACTCCGTCGTGCTGGGGATGCCGCCGCAGCAACACGCGGCAGTCGACGGCCTTCGTCTTGTCGCCGTTCCTTTCGGCATCCGCCAGTTCGGCTCGCAACGTCCGGCACTCGTCACAGCTCACAGCGACCGCCCCAGCGGTCCGTACTGCTGCCACCGCGCGTAGTCCTGATGCATGCGTGCGCGAAGGCGGGTCAAGGCTTCGCTGTCGTTGTCGGCGGCCCGCTCGTGCTCCGGATCGTCGTCGGCAGCAGGGCTGTTGAGCACGCAGCCGTCCACGGGCACGGGCCCGCCGGTCGGCTCGTCCGCGTCGTTGCGGTGCTGAGCAGTGGGGGGATCGGGGGGAGTGTCTTTCCGACTCAACAGTGACTCCTCTCTGTAGCGATTCCACTACCGGGGCGATTCAGCGTGGCCTAGAGTCAGAAGCCGTTCAACCTGTCAGAGGAGGAGGAAGCGTTGGTGAAAGCCCCTTGAATCGCAAGGAGTTGACGCCGGAGCGCAGCCCTCGGGAAGCCTTCGGGGCGCGTTTACGCAGCTCACGAGAAACACGTGGCTGGACTCAAGATGAGCTTGCCGAGCGGCTGGGGTATTCCAGTACGCACGTGTCCGCTGTCGAAACTGGTCGGAAGCCCCCGACTCTGCGCTTTTCGCGCAGCGCGGACCGCGCGTTCGGCACCGAAGGCACCGTGGACACGTTCGAACGTCAGTGGCGCGAGATCCGGCACGGCAGCCTGTTGGAGGGTTTCCCGGAGTACGTCGGCCACGAGGGCCGGGCAGCGGAGATCCGGCTCTACGAAGTGGGCGTCGTTCCCGGCCTGCTCCAGACCCCGGAGTATGCGTCCGTGCTCGCGGGGAGTGCCGTAAAGCGCGGAGCGATCACGCCCGAGCAGGCGCACGAGCGGGTGTCGCTCGTGGCGGAACGGCAAGGGGCGCTGGTCCGTACACCCCCGCCGCTGGTGTTCGTGGTGCTGGACGAGAGCTGCATCCGTCGGCCCATCGGTGGATCCGCCGTCATGGACGCCCAGTTGGCGCGACTGGTCGAGTTCGCCGAGCTGCCGAACACGGTGCTCCACGTCGCCCCGTTCGGCATGGGAGAGCACCGGCCGTTCGATCTGCCCATCACTGTGTTGACGCTGCCGGACCGCTCACTCATGTCGTACGCGGAGTCGTCACAACGGGGCCATCTGGAGCGGGAAAGCACCTCGGTGCTGCCCATATTGACGGCCTACCATCAGCTACAGGCCGACGCCCGCTCGCAGGCGGCGACCGTAGCCATGATCAATGAGTTGCGAAAGGGCACCCCGTGACCGAATCCCTCCGATGGGTCAAATCCTCGTACAGCAACAACGGCGGACAGTGCATCGAGTGGGCACCGGAGCACGCGGCGGCCCACGGTGTCGTTCCGGTCCGGGACAGCAAGGACCCGAACGGCCCGGCTCTCGCTTTCCCTGCGTCGGGGTGGAGCCACTTCGTCGAGTACGCCAAGGGCCAGTCCAGCTGACCCCCCACGCACAGCCGAGGGCTCTCCCCCACATCCCGGGGAGGGCCCTCGTCACGTCTGCGGGGCGAAGCCTGCCAAGAGGCTGGGTCTTCGGCCGCGCCCTCACGCCAGATGCAGCGCCGCGAGCAAGGCGTCCACCAGGGGCCGGTCGCGTTCCTGGGTGAGGCGGAGGCGGGCGTCGGTGGGCGGGAGCCACACCATGCGGTCGACCTCGCTGTTCGGGGTGAAGGCTCCGGCGACCGCTTCTGCCGCCCAGTAGCGGACCTGCTTGGGGCGGCCGTTGGCCAGGTAGAAGGAGGTGGGCAGCGGGGCACCGGGCCGGCACTCCATGCCGGTCTCCTCCGCCACCTCGCGCACCGCGCCGGCCAGCGCGTCCTCGCCGCGCTTCAGCTTGCCTTTGGGGTGGGACCAGTCGTCGTACTTGGGGCGGTGGACGAGCGCGATCTCCAGCCCGTCCTCGGTCGCCGCGCGACGCCACAGGACACATCCCGCTGCTCGAATTGGCTTCTGAGGCACCGTCACATCATCACCCCTTTCCGTCTGCCGTTCCTTCAGCCCACTCCGTGTGCTCAGCCCTTCCCGCCGTTTTCTCGACCCTTCCCGCCGTCTCCGCTGCGGTTCCCCCCGTCTCCTCAGCCCTTCCCGCCGTCTCCTCAGCCCGTCCCTTCGTTCTCAGTTCGTCCGATCCGGCGTCCGCGGCAGCCACACCCGGCCGAAGGCGAAGCGGGCCGCCTCCACTTCGTGTCGCTGGTCGGCATGCAGCACTCCCAGGGCGTATGCCGTGGCCGGGGCGATCCGGGGGGTGCGGGCCGCGGCGGCGGCCGCGGCGGCGGCCTCCGCGGCGTCGCGGTGCCACTCCAGCGCCCGGCCGGCCTCCGCCAGCCGGAAGTCGGCGTACTCCGGCGCGAGCACCTCCCGGGCGTAGCGGCTCAGCCGCACCAGCAGCCGGACCTGGTGCCAGGGCGCGTCCTGGCGCTGGTCGGCGACGAGCGCGGCGGCGTTGTACGGGTATCCGGCACGGGACAGCGGCAGTGCGGCGACCGCCTCCGCGAGCCGTCGGTGGGCCTGCTCGGCGAGCGGCGGCAGCGCCTCGGCGGCGGGCAGCTCGGTGGTCGTACGGGCGAGCGGCGCCTCGGAGGCGAGTACCGCCACGGAGTCGGCGACCGCGTGGAAACGGGAGGAGCCCAGGGCCTGCAGCGCGGCGGAGTGGGCGCGGGTGCGGGCGAGGGTGAGCTGGCGGTCCAGCAGTGCGCCGGCCCGAGCCGCACCGGCCGACAGTGCGCCGTCGGGATCCGGGTCGGTGGCGGACGTTGCGGCGGGAGTTGCGGACGACGCGGCGGACGACAGGGCGGTCAGAGCGGTGGGGTCGGTGGCGGAGCCCGAGGCGGGACCCGTGGCAGTGCCCCTGGCGGGCCCCGTGGCGGAGCCCGTGGTCGTGCGGCCTCCCCGTTTGCTCCGGTCCGGCCGGCCCAGGCGGTCGTTCCGGTCGGCGCGGCCAGTCCGGTCAGCGCGTTCGGGCCGGTCGCCGCGGCCCGTCAGCCGCTGCAGTGCCGTCATCAGCCGCTCGCGGCGCGCGGCGCAGGCCTGTTCGCGGGCCAGCGCGCCGGACAGCCAGCCCAGTTCGGAGCTGAGCTGGTCGGCCCAGGCCTCCTCGGTCAGCGGGCGGAAGGTGTGCAGGGTGGCGCTGATCCGGCGGGCGGCGCGGCGCAGCTGGCGGGCGGCCTCGCCGGCGCCCTCCACGTCCGAACCGCTCTCCCGGTGCAGGCGCAGGCTGCGCAGGAATTCCGCGGACTGCTGGTGCAGATAGTCGGCAAGGACCTCCTCGGCTGTGCGGGCGGCGAGGGCGGCACTGATGTCGGTGCCGCCGGTGCCGGTGCCAGTGCCGGTGCCGGGACCAGTGCCCCTGCCCGTGCCGGAACCTGTGCCCGTGCCGGGACCAGCGCCCGTGCCGGGGTCGTCGCCGGCGGAGTCGTGGGTCATAAGCGGCCGGTACGCGGTGCCGTCCCGGCCGCGGGTGGCGTCGTCCGGCCGTGGTGTGCCGTCGCCTCCTGGGTACGGGCCGTCCACCACTGCCGAACGGGCTCCGGGCGCTCCGCCGGGCTCGTATCCGGTGCCGATGAGACCCGCGGGCCCTCCGGTCGGCTGGTCATGTCGCTGGGCCACGCCGGCGCCTCCGGGCGTCGATGAGCATTTCCTGAATGTTGCGCAGCGGCGCGCCGTCCGCGTCCGCCGCATGCCGGGTCCAGTCGCCGTCCTGGCCGAGGTGCCAGGAGGACGTGGTGTCCGACATCCCCGTCTCCAGCATCCGGTTGAGGGAGGCGCGGTGCGCCGGGTCGGTGACCCGTACCAGCGCCTCGATCCGGCGGTCGAGGTTGCGGTGCATCATGTCGGCGCTGCCCAGCCACACTTCGGGCTCGCCGCCGTTGCCGAAGATGAAGACCCGGGAGTGTTCCAGGAAGCGGCCGAGGATGCTGCGGACGCGGATGTTCTCGCTCAGGCCGGTGACTCCCGGACGCAGCGCGCAGATGCCGCGTACCCAGACATCGACCGGGACGCCGGCCTGGGAGGCGCGGTAGAGCGCGTCGATGACGGCCTCGTCGACCATCGAATTGACCTTGATGCGGACGTAGGCGGGACCGCCCGCCCCCTGGTGCGTGATCTCCTTGTTGATGCGCTGTATCAGGCCGTCCCGCAGGGATTTGGGGGCGACCAGGAGACGGCGGTAGGTCTCGCGGCGTGAGTAGCCGGAGAGCCGGTTGAAGAGGTCGGAGAGGTCGGCGCCGACCTGCGGGTCGGCGGTCAGCAGGCCGAGGTCCTCGTAAAGCCGGGCCGTCTTGGGGTGGTAATTGCCGGTCCCCACATGGGAGTAGCGGCGCAGCATCTCGCCTTCCTGGCGGACGACGAGCGAGAGCTTGGAGTGCGTCTTGAGGCCGACCAGCCCGTAGACGACATGGCAGCCGGACTCCTCCAGCTTGCGCGCCCACTTGATGTTGGCCTGTTCGTCGAAGCGGGCCTTGATCTCGACGAGGACGAGAACCTGCTTGCCGGATTCCGCGGCGTCTATCAAGGCGTCCACGATCGGCGAGTCGCCGGAGGTGCGGTAGAGCGTCTGCTTGATGGCGAGGACGTCCGGATCGGCGGCGGCCTGCTCCAGGAACGCCTGCACGGAGGTGGAGAAGGAGTCGTAAGGGTGGTGGAGGAGCACATCGCGGGCGCGCAGGGCGGCGAAGATGTCCGGCGCGGACGCCGATTCCACCTCGGCGAGGTCACGGTGGGTGCCGGCGACGAACTTGGGGTACTTGAGCTCGGGCCGGTCCAGCGCGCCAATCCCGAAGAGGCCGGTCAGGTCCAGCGGGCCGGGCAGCGGATAGACCTCGGCGTCGGAGATCTTCAGCTCCTGGACGAGCAGATCGAGCACCGCCGGGTCGATGGACTCCTCGACCTCCAGACGGACCGGCGGCCCGAAGCGGCGCCGCATCAGCTCCTTCTCCAGGGCCTGGAGGAGGTTCTCCGCGTCGTCCTCCTCGACCTCCAGGTCTTCGTTGCGGGTCACCCGGAACATGTGGTGCGCCCGCACCTCCATCCCCGGGAACAGCTCCTCCAGGTGGGCGGCGATGACGTCCTCGATGGGGACGTAGCGCTGCGGAGAGGCCTCCAGGAAGCGGGAGAGCAGCGGTGGCACCTTCACGCGGGCAAAGTGGTCGTGCCCGCTGACCGGGTTGCGTACGACGACGGCCAGGTTCAGCGAGAGGCCGGAGATGTACGGGAAGGGGTGCGCGGGGTCCACCGCCAGGGGGGTGAGCACCGGGAAGATCTGCTGGCGGAAGAGGGTGAACAGGCGGGCCTGCTCCTTCTCGGTCAGCTCGGGCCAGCGGATCAGATGAATGCCCTGGTCGGCGAGCTCGGGGGCGATGTCCTGCTGGAAGCAGGCGGCGTGCCGGGCCATGAGTTCGCGCGAGCGGGTCCAGATCAGGTCCAGTACCTCGCGGGGCTGGAGTCCGGACGCGGAGCGGGTGGCGACGCCGGTGGCTATCCGTCGCTTGAGTCCGGCCACCCGGACCATGAAGAACTCGTCCAGATTGCTGGCGAAAATCGCCAGGAAGTTCGCCCGTTCGAGGAGGGGGGTGGCCGGGTCCTCGGCCAGTTCGAGCACCCGCTCGTTGAAGGCCAGCCAGCTGCGCTCGCGGTCCAGGAACCGTCCGCTGGGCAGTTCCTCGCCGTCCGCGCCGACCACGCCCTCGTCCTCGTACGCGTCGGGGTCGGCGTCCAGGTCGGGCTCCAGGCCGGGCACCGTGCCCCGGACCGCCTGTGGGCGGTGCGCGGCGATGGAACCCACGGAAGGCTGGGCCGAGGGCGCCGCGGCCCGCGGGGGCTGCGGGGTGGGCACCTCGGGCTGGGCCTGTGCCTGAGCGCTGGGCTGCTGCTTCATGAACCTATTCTTCCGCGTCCGGGGGGTTCCAGGCGCGTCAGACGGAGGCGGCGGCGCGAGATGGAGCCTCGGGTGGGGGCCGTTCGGCACAGCGGGCTGCATTCACCGATGCTCGCAAGCGATATTGAATCGCCGGTAACGCGGATATGGCGGCCAGGCAAGCGGGGTGCTACTCCCCGGCGTTTTCCGGGCCGTCCGGGGGCCGTTGCCCGGCCGGGGCCGGAGGCCGTCAGCCGTTGCCGGGGCCAGGAGCGCTGCGGGGCGGCTCCTGCGCCAGGAGCGCGGCGGGGCGGCTCCTGGCGCGGTGCGGCCCGGAGGCCGGGGCCGGGTGCCGCCGCCGGGGCGCGCCCCCTGTGCCTCCCCCGGGGCAGCCTTTGTCACACGCATGGTGCCTCCCGGGTTGCGGGACCGGACCGCTGCGGCCGATCCCGCAACCCGGGAGCCCGCCTCCCCCGGCGGCGGGCTCCTGAGGCGCCCGGTTCAGCCGTGCCGGCGCCGCATCACCCGGAAGGCGATCACCGTCAGCACCGCCGCCACCGCCAGCACGATCCCGGCCTCGATCCACGCCAGCGGCCAGTGCTGCGACGCCGGGTGGTGATCCATGTACTGGCCGGCCACATCGTGCTGCTCCAGACAGTTCTGGTAGTTGGGGGCGGGATCGCACGGGACGTCGGGCAGCTGGGCGCCGGAGCGGGTGTAGTTGCCCTGTCCGACGAGCCAGGCGTCGTCCGGCAGCTGGGCCGGGCGGCGGTTCGGGAACTCGGTCGTCACGACCGGCAGCAGATAGGGCCTGAGCTGGGCCAGCCCCACCTGCAGCGCCACCACGGCGGCGAGCGTGACGCCCATCGACAGCACCGTACGGCGCAGCAGCAGACCGGCCAGTACGCCGACCGCCAGGGCCAGCAGGGAGTAGGCCACCGGCACCGGGCCGAGCGCCTGGAAGCCGAGGGCCGAGTACCAGTAGAAGCCGGAGACCTCGTCGCCGGCGACCTGCCAGAGCCAGCTGAAGGCCAGCGAGAGCCCCGTGGTGGCGGTCAGGACGACCAGCGCGGGCAGGCCGGTCTTCGCCGCCAGCCAGCGCAGCGGGCCGACGGACTGGGTCAGGACGAGCTTGTGGGTACCGGCCTCCAGCTCGCGGGCGATCAGCGGGGCGCCGAGGAACAGCCCGGTCAGGGCGGGCAGCAGCACCAGGCCCACTTCGGCGAGTCGCAGGGGCGAGCCGTAGGTGTCACGGAAAGCGGTGACCGCCTCCTGGGTGTGGGCGCAGCGCGGATCGAGGGAGATCTGCGAGCAGCCGGCGATGTGGTGGGCGTCGATGAATCCGGCCATCTGGCCGCGCAGCACCGCGCACCAGACCGCGCCGCCGGCCGCCGCGGCCAGCAGCACGCCGAAGACCAGCCGGTGCTGGCGCCACACCAGCCAGAGGAGACCGCCCAGCGGCGCAAGGCCGCCCGCCTCCCGGGTTCCGCCCGGATCGCCCGCTGTGCCGCGCCCGTTCGTGCCGGGGTGTGCCGTGGTGGTCATGCTGCCGCTCCCTTGCCGCTGTGGTGGTCATGCCGTGTGCCCGCCGCGCCGCCCGGCGGGCTTTTCCATCCGTCCGTACTCCATTCGCCCGTACTCCGTCCGTCCGTACTCCGTCCGTCCGTACGGCCTGCCGGGCCGGGCGGCCCGTTGCGCGGCATACCGGGGATCCCCGGCTTGTTGCCGGGAGGGCGGCGCGACCGCGCCGATACCGGCTCCGCGCTCGGCGCAATCAGCGCGGGCGCGTCGGGCGCGCGCAGATAAGCAAGCAGAAGTTCCTCCAGGGACGGGTCCGCGGTCTCCCAGGGCCCGGCGGCGACCGGGCCCTTCCGCCGTACGACGGTGGTGAAGTGACGCCCTGACGTCTGTGTTTCGACGACCGTGTGCGCCGCGATCGCGGGCGGCAGCGCGCCGCCCCGGTGCGTCCCCATCACCAGGGCGTGCGCCCCGATGACGTCATCGACCTCGCCCGCGAGCCGCACCCGGCCGCCGCCCAGTACCAGCAGGTAGTCACAGACCCCGTCGAGCTCGGCGAGCAGGTCCGACGACAGCACGACGGTGGTGCCGTGCTCGGCGGCCTGGGCCAGCAGCAGTGCGGTGAACCGGTGCCGGGCGATCGGGTCGAGGCCGGCCAACGGATCGTCGAGGAGCAGGAGTTCGGGACTCCTGGCGAAGGCCAGGGCGAGCCCGAGGCAGGTGCGCTGCCCGCCGGAGAGGGTGCCGACCCGGGCGTCGAGGGGCATCCGGCCCTCCCGGACGATCCGTTCGGCGCACGGCTCGTTCCAGCGGCCGGGGTTGAGCGCGCGGCCCATCCGCAGCGTCTCGGCGACCGTCAGCCGCGGGTAGAGGGGCTTGCCCTGGGTGACGTGGGCGGTCCGGGCGCGGACCGCGGCGTCGGCCGGGGCCTCGCCACCGATCCGTACGGTCCCCTCACCGGGGCGGGTCAGGCCGGAGACGAGCGAGAGCAGGGTGCTCTTTCCGGCGCCGCTGGGCCCGACCAGTGCACAGATACGGCCGGCCGGCAGCCGGAAGGTGCAGTCGCGCAGCGCCCAGCGGCGGCGGCGGTGGCGCCTGCCGAGGCCGATCGCCTCGATGGCGGTGCGCCCGGAGGCCCGGCCGGCCACCTCGTCCGTACCCACTGGCCGCATCACTCGTCCCCCTGAGCCATTCCACTAATTAAGTAGTGAAAGGGTGGGGGAAATGGGCTGCGGCTGTCAACCTCCGCTCTCTACGCTGCCGGCGTGCCCCCGCTTCCCGCCTCCGTGACGCCGCCGCTGCCGTACACCCCCGACTACCCGATACGCACCGAGCGCCTGGATCTGCGCCCCGTCATCCACGACGATTTCGCCGCGATCCACGCCTACCAGCGCCGCCCCGAGGTCTGCCGCTACCTCTACTGGGGCCCTCTCGACGAGGCCGGGTCCCGTGCCTCCGTCACCGCCAAGACCACCCGCACCGCGCTGCGCGAGTCCGGCGACGTCCTCCAGCTCGCCGTCGTCGTCCGCGAGAGCGGCATCCTGGTCGGCGACGTCACCTTCTTCTGGAAGAGCCGCGCACACCGCCAGGGCGGGATCGGCTATGTCTTCCACCCGGACCACGCCGGCCACGGCTACGCCACCGAGGCGAGCCGGGCCTTGCTGAAGCTGGGCTTCGAGGAACTGCACCTGCACCGCATCCAGGCGGAGTTGGACGGGCGCAACACCGCCTCGGCCCGGGTGCTCGAACGGCTGGGGATGCGCCGGGAAGGCCATCTGCGGGAGAACGAGTTCCTCGACGGCGAATGGACCGACGAGGTCGTCTACGCGATGCTGGCGCGCGAGTGGCGGGCACAGCAGCACGAGTGACGGGCGCAGAGCACGGGTGCCAGGCGCAGCGGGAGGAGAGACGGGCGGCGGGCGCAGAGCACGAGTGCCAGCCGCAGCAGCAGGAAGAGACGGGCGGCCCGGCGCAGCCGGAGGAGCGCGCCCAGCAGCAATGACACAACGGGGCGGACCCTGGTGGGCCCGCCCCGCTGCATGCTCGTCCGCCGCGCGCTCGTCCGCTAGGCGCTCGTCCGCCGTCCGGTCTCAGAACTCAGGTCTCAGGGCTCAGGGCTCGGGAGAACTCAGAACTCAGGTCTCAGGGCTCGGGAGAACTCAGGACTCAGGTCTCAGGGCTCACGTCTCCGAGCGGTACATCAGATCCGTCTCGTGCGTGGCGAACCCCATCCGCTCGTACACGCTCACCGCCGCGGCGTTGTCCGCGTCCACGTACAGCATCGCCGTCGGCAGGCCCTGGCCGGCCAGATGCCGCAGCCCCACCGAGGTCAGCGCCTTGCCCAGGCCGCCGCCCTGGGCGCCCGGCCGCACCCCGAGCACATAGACCTCGCCCAGGCCCTCGTCGGCGTGCACCTTGGTCCAGTGGAAGCCGACCAGCCGGCCGTCCTTCTCCGCCAGGAAGAAGCCCTTCGGATCGAACCACGCCTCGCCCTTGCGGTCGTCCAGATCGCGCTGGATCAGCGAACCCTGCTCCGGGTGGTGCGCAAAGGCCTCCGCGTTCACCTCCAGCCAGGCCTCGTCATCGGTGCCCGGCTGGAAGGTCCTTACGGAGACCCCCTCGGGGAGCACCGGCTCCGGCAGCTCCAGATCCGTCAGCGAGCGCCGCATCTGGCGCAGCTCCCGGAACATCGTCAGTCCCAGGGTCTGGGCGAGATGCCGGGCGGCCGGATGCCCGCCGTGGGCCCAGACCCGCAGCCGGCGCCCGGACTGCTCCAGCAGCTCGCTGCCCAGCGCCCGGCCGTGTCCGCGGCCGCGGTGCCCCGGGTGCACCACCAGCTCGGCGGCCGGTGCCTCCACCGGGTCGGTGTCCTCCAGCTGCCCGTATGCGACCAGCTCCTCGGCCTCGTCACCACGCAGGTACAGCAGCACATGGCGTACGCCAGGGCGCACGCCCCCGCGCAGCTGCAGCCGCCCCTGCTCGGACACGGCGGGCTGCCCGTCCGTACGAGCGGCCCGCTCGATCAGCTCGGCGACGGCCGTGGCCTCTTCCGGCGCGAGCTCGTCGACCACCTGGATCCTGCGGCCGGCCCGGCCCATCTCCTGTGCAGCGTCAGTCATGTGTGAAGCGTACGACCCAGCCGGGTTCGCGGCGGGGCACCACCCGCGCTCCCCCGCTCTTCCCGGCAACCAGCTCGTCACCCGCCCGGCAAGCAGCTCGTCACCCGGCAACCCCTGTTGCACTACGCGCGTCGACAATAAGCTGCCGTCCGCTCAGGACCATCCAGGAGGGGAACACATGCCAGCGACACCGCAACGGGGCCGCACCCTACGAAGATTGACGATCGGCGCCGCCGTACTGGCCGCCGCCGGACTCACCGCCGCCGCCCTGCCGGCCGGGGCCGACACCGGCCACGCCGCCCGCACCGGACACCCCGACCGCACCGTCGATGTGCAGCTGCTCTCCTTCAACGACTTCCACGGCAATCTCGAACCGCCGCAGGGCTCCTCCGGCACGGTCGAGGAGGCCCAGCCGGACGGCAGCAAGAAGAGCATCCCGGCGGGCGGCGTGGAGTACCTCGCGCAGTCCCTGCGGACGGCCCGTAAGGGCCACCCCTACTCGGTCACCGCTGCGGCCGGTGACCTGGTCGGGGCCAGCCCGCTGCTGTCCGGGCTGTTCCACGACGAGCCGACCATCGAGGCGATGAACAAGCTGGGCCTCGACGTCACCTCGGTCGGCAACCACGAATTCGACGAGGGCCGGACCGAACTGACGCGCCTTCAGACGGGCGGCTGCCACCCGAAGGACGGCTGCTACGAGAAGGGCAAGAAGTTCCGGGGCGCCGGCTTCCCCTACCTCGCCGCCAATGTCACGGACGCAAAGACCGGCAAGCCGCTGCTCAAGCCGTACACCGTCTGGAAGCACAAGGGCGTCAGGATCGGCTTCATCGGGGTGACGCTGGAGGGCACCCCGGACATCGTCAGCGCCAACGGCGTCAAGGGCCTGAAGTTCCACGACGAGGTCGCCACGATCAACAAGTACGCCAAGGTCCTCAACCGGCAGGGCGTGAAGTCGATCGTCGCCCTCATCCACGAGGGCGGTCTGCCCGCCTCCACCTCGTACAACTACCACTGCGACAGCCCGGGGCCCGGATGGGGGTCCCCCCAGGCGTCCGGCTCTGGGGGAGGCATCTCCGGCCCGATCACCGACATCGCCAAGCACGTCACCCCGGCGGTCGACGCGCTGGTCACCGGCCACACCCACCAGGCGTACAGCTGCACCATCCCGGACCCGTCCGGGAGGCCGCGCACCGTCACCTCCGCCGCGTCCTACGGCAAGCTCTACACCGACACCACGCTGACCTACGACCGCCGCACCCGCGACATCGTGCGGACCAGCGTCAAGGCACCCGGCGCGGTCAACCACGTCGTCGACCGCACCCAGCCCAAGGCCGCGGACATGACGTCGCTGATCACCCGCTGGAACAAGCTGGCCGCGCCGGTCGCGGCCCGCCCCGTCGGCCATATCTCCGCCGATATCGCGGGCCGCGGCGCCGCCGCCCCCGAGTCACCGCTCGGCGATGTCATCTCCGACGCCCAGCTGGAGGCCACCAAGGCGGACGGCAAGGGCGGCGCCCAGCTCGCCCTGATGAACCCCGGCGGGGTGCGCTCCGGCCTCGCCTTCAAGGCGTCCGGCTCGGAGGGCGACGGGGTGGTCACCTACGGCGAGGCGTTCACCGTCCAGCCCTTCACCAACATGATGAACGTCGTCGACCTCACCGGCGCCCAGCTCCTCACGGCACTCCAGCAGCAGGTCAGCGGCCCCAACGAGGCCTCCCCGAAGATCCTCCAGGTCTCCAAGGGCCTGACCTACACCCTCGACCTGACCAAGTCGGGCGCCGCCCGCATCGTCAAGGACTCGGTGAAGCTGGACGGCGCCGCGCTCGACCCCGCCAAGACCTACCGCGTCGCGATGAACGAATTCCTGGCCGGCGGCGGTGACGGCTTCGCCGCCTTCAAGGACGGCAAGAACAAATACGTCGGCCCCTCCGACCTGGAAGCCTTCACCGGCTACCTGACCGCGCACTCCTCGGCCGACAGCCCCCTCACCCCGCCGAAGGCGGACCGGATCACGGTCGTGAAGTAGGGCCGGGCAGCCGCTCGGCCCCTCTCGACGAAGCGTCGGGCACCGACTCGACTCCCTCGAACACCGCCTCCCCGCTCCGGCCAGGCGCCGGAGCGGGGACACCCTCGGGACATCCTCGGGACGCCCTCATCGATGCACGGAGCCTCACCGAGTGCAGATGAGCATTCCGCCGAGACACTCGATCTCGAATGCACCATTCCTCTCGATGTGCTCAGTCACGATCTCCCCGGCCCGCTCGACCGTTGCCTCGAACGGGACTGCATGGTGATCCGCCCACGCGCGGTACGACTTCAGGTGAGCGATGACCGGCCCGGGACTGGGCACGGCGATGGTCCCCGGTAGCTCGATCGTCTCGACCTTGTCGAACGCCGCGCCGAGCAGACCCGGCGCCTGCTCCAAGGAGAAGCGGGCACTGAGGGAAATCCTGGCCGGCCCCTTGTCCACGCCGAGCACGTCGCCCGCGGAGCGCTCCCACAGACGGTCGAGAACTTGCCGTTGCCGCAACCCACATCGACGACCGTGCCTAGCGTCCCCTGCAACTGCTCGACGACGATGCCCGGTAGGTCATAGCGCGGCTTTTGCCACTGATAGATCGACTGCCGAGCGGAGAGGTCCCGCCCGGTGTTGTAGGCGCTACCGGCAAGGATTGCGCGATCGGTCACGGCGGCGTCGTGCTCGGCGGGCTGCTCGGTCACGTCAGCGGCTCCGATGAGTCAGCGGCGGACACTGCTGCAGGCATAGCAGCGTTCACGATGCGTCGCGCAGAGGGGCGCGATCTGTGGTTGTGCCATGCCTAATCGCGCGTCGCGCCGTCGGGCCAGATGATGTCCACCGGCACCCCTGTGCGTCGGGCGTAGGCAACCACGTCGGCAGTTCCGCCAAAACCCCGGGCCACTTCCCCATCCCACACAGCGACCAACCGGTCGACCAGCCCCACCAGGATTTCGCTCCCCGCCATATGGGCCTGTGAGGTCGATTCGCCCATGCCCGTGTGGTGCATTTCCACGGCCTGGCGTAGCAGTGCGTCGTAGGTAACGTGATGCGTCGAAGGCAAGCCATCCCGGTACTGGTCAGCAGGAATCACCACCTCAATCCGGCCCCCAGCAGCGAGCACAGACTCGGCGAACCAGGTGTCGGGCCCGTCCGCGACGCACGAGACACCGCACAGCTCCGTCGGCTCGTACGTCTTCACCTCGGCATCAAGGCTCGCCCTGACGAGCTTTTCGACAGCGGCTGACAGCCCGCGATGCCCCGTGATTCCGACCCTCATAGCAACGCACCTTTTTCATCATGGTCACAGGAAGACTCCATAGAGCCGTTCATCGAAATCGCGCACGATCTTCGCCGGCGTTGCCGATGTGTAGCCTCTCCGTAGCACGCGTGCCCGTTCAACGATCCGGCCGGACTTGTACCGCAGGCCGATCTCCAATGCGCGCGAGCCCAAGCCGAACGCCGCGTCCAGGCGACCGCCGGCCAGGTGCCCGGACGCTACGTCGAGTGCCAGCAATGCCCTTTGCTTCTCATGCCCACCTGTCATGACCGCACCGGCTGAATCCTGCGCACCCGAAACCCACCGCGAATTCCCCAGGCGAGCACCACAGGAGACCCGACACGCTGCAACTTTGCTTTCGTTGAAGGTGAATACCCATGGCCATGGAGGCGGTTCGTCATCTGCGATCTTTTCCGTGCTACGAGCTGCAGCAGTCAGTGCCGCGTCTGCTGCTGGTTCATCCCTCGCCGCAGCATGTGCCAGCGCCTCCACACTCGACAACCAGGCATCAGCGATGTGCGGGCGCCCTGCGCCGAGCTGTTTCCGTGCCACGCGGCAAAGGTCCAAAGCCTGTGAAGCATTGCCCCCATGCGCTTCAAACTGCGCCAGACTACCTACCTGATATGCCGTCAGCAGGGGGTTGGCGGCGCGCCGTGCTGCCTTCACCGATGAGCCGTACCATGTGCGGGCCGACCCGTAGTCGCCCATGTCCCATGACAGCCAAGCGGCAAGGCCGGCAATCTCGCTCCCGACAGCGGCGAGCCGCATCCGCTGCTCGTTCGCCTCAGCCTCTGAGGACATAGCAGTCCCCGACGGCGTAGACGGGCTGGGAGCCGGTGGGAAAGCGGGTCAGGGGGCCCGCGCCGAGGCCGAGACGGGTGCAGAGTGCGGCGGCGCCCGGCCGCATCACCGCTCGTCGGGGACGGTCGCGTCCCACTCGTCGTCCGTGTCCACGCGAGGCAGCACGCGCGGACGGTAAGGCGCAGGCGGGGAAGGCGGCAAAGGGTTTTGTTCAGGAGAAGTCGGCGGCGTGGTCCCGCGCCCACCGGGCGAACGTCCGGCCCGGGTGGCCGGTGATCCGCTCGACGGCGTCCGAGACCGGGAAGGACGGCGCATCGACCGTCCGGCCGAACATCCGGACGAGTTCCAGCGCGGCCTCCTTGGTCAGGAACCGCCCCGACATCGCGTCGGCCGCTTCGTCCTCGGAGATCTGCTCGACCCGGATGTCCTTGCCGGTCGCCCGCCCGATCTCGGCGATCTGCTGGGCGAGGGTCAGCTGCTCCGGGCCGGTGACGGCATACGCCTTGCCCAGGTGCGCACCGCTGCGGTCCAGCAGGGCGACGGCCGCGACATCGGCGAGGTCGGCCTCGTGAACGGGGGCGCCCTGGGCACCCGGGTGTGCCTCGCGTACCACCCCCGTCCCGCGGATCGACGGGGCCCAGGCCAGGGCGTTGGTGGCGTAGTTGCCGCCGCGGACAAAGGTCCACTCCAGACCGGAATCGCGTACCGCGCGCTCCAGACCGGCGTGCAGCCGGGCGATGAAATGCGCGTCGTCGTCCGGGGTATCGGTCACCGCCATCGAGGAGTTGAGAACCACCCGGCGGACCCCGGCCCCGACGGCGGCGTCGAGCACCGCCAGCGCGGCCCCCTCGCCGCCGGCCGCGAGGTTGAGGAACAGCGCATCGGCGCCGGCCAGCAGCGGTGCGAGGTCGTCGGCGCCGGTGAGGTCGGCGCCGACCGTCTCGGCCCCGGCCGGCAGAGCGGCGCGCGCCGGATCGCGGGTCAGTGCGCGTACGGCGGCGCCCTCGGCGAGGAGCCGGCCGACCAGACTGCGGCCGATATTGCCGGTTGCCCCGGTAACGACGATCATGGAACGGCCTTCGTGAGATGTCATGGGATGACTGCCCTCTTCGGTTTGCGGGTCGGATGAGTCGATCGGATGAGCCGAATCGGATGAGCCGAATGGACTGAGGGAGCGGGAGGAATCGACGGAGGAATCGACGAAGGTGCGCCACGGGGGTACGGCCAATACGGAGGATAGGGCGATACGGCGGATACAGCGGAGAGAGCGCGGCGGATCCCGACAAGGCGCACGTGTCGGTCAGGTCACCAAGAGGTGTGACGGTAGTTCAGGTCACCCCACAAGCGCGGCAAATTTTTATCAAGACCGGCGGGACAACCCTCGCGTATCCGACTTACCTCCGGTACAAGTTGCGTTCAAGGGTCCTGCCCGTGGTCAGATGTACGGATGCGAACCCCCACCCGCATATCTTCACCCTCGCCCACGCCCGCCGGCCGGCAGCACTCCGCCACCGCCGCGACGGGCGCCCCGGACGACTCCACCGGCGACACCAGAACGCTCGACACGGTCAATCCGTACGCGGATCTGGCAGCCCTCGCCGACCCCGAGCCGGAGCCCGAACCGGAGTGGGAATCCGGCTCGTTCGATGCCGCCGGCGCTCCCCGCCGCCGCACCTACCTCAACGAGCGCGACGACAGCGACGACCCGCTGGGCCTCGGACTGCGCTCGGACGACGAGACGGACGGCGAGGCCTGGAAGCCGCCGAACCACCGCCGCAAGAAGCGCGGCCTCAGCCGGTTCGCCGCCATACCGCTCGCCCTGAAGCTGCTGGTCGCCGTCCTCGTCGGTACGTCCTTCCTCGGGCTCTTCGACCGGTTCGCGGTGCTGTACGCGCAGAACAAGACCGCGGAAAAGGTGAAGGATGCCCTGCATCTGAACGCCACACCCGAGGTCGATATCGAGGGGTTCCCGTTCCTCACCCAGGTCATGGACAAGCACGTCGACCAGGTGAAGGTCACCATTCCCGACCTGGCCGCCGACCGGGTTTCGCTGGCGAAATTCGAGGCCACCGCCAACGACGTACGTATCGACGGCGATCTGCCCAGCTCCATCAAGGGCGCCACGATCGGCAAAATGCACGGCAGCGTGCTGCTGGCCTTCGACGACATGAACCGCGAACTGGGCGCCTCGCAGGTGAAATTCAGCGAAATGGGCCCGAATTCCGTCCGTGCGGTCGGTCAACTGCCGGTCGCCGGCCATGATTTGCGGGTACGGGCCGAGGCGCGCATTCAGCGGGCCGGCGACCGTGGCATCTCCACCGACATCAGCCAGATGCGTCTGGACATCGGTGACATCGCCGTCTACCGCCCCGGCACCGGCAAGGAGGAGGGCCTGCGGCTGACCCGCAAGACCGCCGCCGAGCTCAGCCGGCAGGCCGCCAAGGTCAAGGCGATGCTGGGCATCCCGGCGATCGTGGACCGGATCGGCATCCCCAAGGGGTACATCCAGGAAGCGCTGCAGAACGAGGACAAGCTGCACGAGCTGACCGGGTCGCCGCGCTTCGTCCGGAATCTGATGAAGGTCAATCTCGTCGATGTGGTCGCGGACCACCCCTGGCTGCTGCAGAAGGTGGGCATCGACCCGAAGATCCTCGGCACGCTGACCGGGCTCACCAAGCCGCAGCTCGCGGACCGGCTGTCGCTGTCCTTCCAGCTCCCCAAGACGCCCGGGAACGTCCGGCTGCGCCATATCTCCGTCGAGCGGGACGGCATCCGCGCCGACCTTTCGGGGTCGAACCTGCCGTTCGGGGACGCGGCGAAGAAGCCGGCAGGAAAGTAAGCCGGCAGGAGAGTGAGGGCTCGCCCCGGCAGGGGCGGGCAGCAGGGGCGGCGTCTTGGGGGACACCGCCCTTACTGCGTTCCCGGCACTCCGCCCTTACACTCCCGGGGGCGGGCCCTGGGGCCTCGGCGGCTCCGGCACCCCCGGCGGTGGCGTCGCCGCGCCCGGCAGCGTCAGTACCGCCTCCGTGCCGCCCACGTCCGCGGACCGCAGCCGTACGGCGCCGCCCGCCTGTTCCGCCGTACGCGCCACGATCGACAGTCCCAGGCCGCTGCCCGGCAGGCTGCGGGCGGACGGCGAGCGCCAGAACCGCTCGAAGACATGCGGCAGTTCGTCCTGTGGAATGCCCGGGCCGTGATCGCGCACGGTCAGCTCGCCGCGCGCCAGCCGGACCTCGACGGTGCCACCGGGCGGGCTGAACTTCACCGCGTTGTCCAGCAGGTTCACCACCGCCCGCTCCAGCGCGGCCGGCTCGGCACGTACGTACCAGGGGGCGAGGTCCGCCGCGATGGTCAGTGACGGGCCGCGCAGCCGGGCCCGCTCCAGCCCGGAGCGGACGATCTCGTGCAGCGCCACGACCTCGATGGCGCTCTGTCCCGGCGCCGGGGGCCGCGACAGTTCCTGCAGATCGCCGATCAGCGCCGCCAGCTCCCCCATCTGCGCCTTCACCGAGGCCAGCAGCGCCGCCTTGTCGGCCGCCGGGATCGGCCGGCCGGCCTGCTCGCTGCGCACCAGCAGGTCGATATTGGTACGCAGCGAGGTCAGCGGCGTACGCAGCTCATGGCCCGCATCCGCGATCAGCTGCTGCTGGAGATCGCGGGACGCGGCCAGCGCGGCGGTCATGGCGTTGAAGGAGCGGGAGAGCCGGGCGATCTCGTCCTCGCCGTCGGCCGGGATGCGGATGGTCAAGTCCTGGGTACGGGCGACATGTTCGACGGCGCCGGTCAGCCGGTCCACCGGCTTGAGGCCGGAGCGTGCGATGACCAGTCCCGCCGTGCCCGCACCGATGACACCCAGCCCCGCGACGGCCGCCAGCAGCAGCGCAAGGCGGTTCAGCGCGCTGTCGACCTCGGTCAGCGGGCGGGAGATGGACACCGCGAACTGCACACCCTGGACATCGATGTGCTTGGTCAGCACCCGGACGTCCGTGCCGTCGGTGGTGACGGCATCGTGCAGGGTGTCGCGCTGCACGCCCCGCGCCACGGCGACGTCCGAGCGCTGCACCTGCACGGGCTGGGCGTTGGACCCGATGCAGCGCGAGCCGTCGACCTGAACGATCTGGACGTTGTAGTACGAGGGCGGAGCGTTCTTGTTCTCCGTCGGGTCGGTGGGCTGGCATTCGGTGTAGGTCTCCTGCAGATATCCCGCGGCGATGCCGACGTTCTGCAGCGAGTTGTCCACCTCGTCGCGCAGTTGGGCCCGGGTGAGCAGCCAGCAGGCCAGCGCGGAGACGGCCACCGCCACCGCCACCGCGGCCGCGGTGAGCAGGGTCAGCCGCGAGCGCAACGGCAGCCGCGCGATCCGGGCGCCGAGCCGGCTTCGCGCGAAGCCCGTGCCAGGTGCTCCGTGTGCGGGGTTCGCTCCGGTCACTCCGGTCACTCCGCGCCGCCGTCCGCCCGCAGGACGTAGCCGACCCCCCGCACGGTGTGCACCAGCCGCGGCTCGCCGCCCGCTTCCGTCTTGCGGCGCAGGTACATCACGTACACATCAAGGGAGTTGGAGGTGGGTTCGAAGTCGAAGCCCCATACGGCCTTCAGGATCTGCTCACGGGTGAGGACCTGCCGTGGATGCGCGAGGAACATCTCCAGCAGGGTGAATTCGGTACGGGTCAGCTCGACCTGCCGGCTGCCGCGGGTCACCTCGCGGGTCGCCAGGTCCATCCGCAGATCGCCCAGGCTCAGCGTCTCGCCCTCCTCGGGCTGCGCACCGGCCGCCGCCGCGTACGAGCTGCGGCGCAGCAGCGCGCGGATCCGGGCGAGCAGCTCGTCCAGCTCGAAGGGCTTGACGAGGTAGTCGTCGGCGCCGGCGTCCAGCCCCGTGACACGGTCGCCGACCGTGTCGCGCGCGGTCAGCATCAGGATCGGCACCCGCACCCCGTTCGCCCGCAGCCTGCGGGCGGCGGTCAGCCCGTCCATCCGGGGCATCAGGACGTCCAGCACGATCAGTTCGGGATCAAAGGCCGCGACCTTCTCGACCGCGTCCAGACCGTCGACCGCCTGCTCGGTGATGTACCCCTCGAAGACCAGTGAGCGCTGCAGGGCCTCCCGGACCGCGGGCTCGTCGTCGACGATCAGGATGCGGGCGGGATGGTCACCGTGCTCGGCGGGGCTCATGCGTGACTACCTCGGGTGGGAATCGGAACGGCTGGTGCTCAGCCTTGCACGACGCGGACAATCCGACAGGGGGTGACGCGAGAGGGCTCCTCCCGGACGGCCTCCGGGGAGTCCCGTGCCGGGGCCGGGGCGCGCCGGAGCGGGCCAGGGCCCCACCGGGGCGGGGCGGTGGCACCCGTCGGCGGTCGCCGGGGGATCTCCCGGCGACCGCTGGACGGGGAAGGAAAGGGCGGCGGTCAGACGCCACTGTTGCTGCCACCGCTCCCGCCGCCACGCAGTGAGTCCAGATCGGCCTTGACGGTGTTGATCGGGATGGCGAAGCCGAGGCCGATGCTGCCGGCCGAGCTGCCGGCCGAGCTGCTCGACGCCGAACTCGGCGCGTACATCGCGGAGTTGATGCCGATGATCTGCCCCTGCAGATTGATCAGGGCGCCGCCGGAGTTGCCCGGGTTGAGCGAGGCGTCGGTCTGTATGGCCTTGTACGAGGTCTTCGACGAGCCGGTGTCGCCGTTGTAGTGGTTGCCGCCGAACTCGAACGGCCAGCCACCGCCGTCATCCGGGCCGCCCTGCCCCTGACCTTGGCCCTGCCCCTGCCCCTCCTCCTTGGGGACGGTGACATCCCGGTTGAGGGCGGAGACGATACCGCTGGTCACGGACCCGGTGAGGCCCTCGGGCGAGCCGATCGCCACCACCTGGTCGCCGACCGCGATCTTGTCGGAGTCGCCGAGCGAGGCCGCGGTCAGGCCCTTGGCACCGCGCACCTTGATCAGCGCCAGGTCCTTTCCGGGGTCGGTGCCGACGACCTCGGCCGCCTTCCGGCTGCCGTCACTGAAGGTGACGGCCACCGTGCGCGCCCCGGCCAGCACGTGGTTGTTGGTGACGATCTCGCCGCTGCTGGTGACGACCACACCGGAGCCGGTGGACTCCTCGCTGCCGGTCCGCGCCTTGATCTCCACGATCGCCGGGCTGACCGCCTTGGCCACCCCCGAGACACCGGTGCCGCTGGTCTTGCCCGCGTTGACGAGCGGCGTGGAGGGGCCGCTCTGTGCCGCCTGGGTGGTGGCACCGGCGATCAGTGCCGCGCTGCCGCCCCCGACGAGACCGGAGACGAGTGCCACTGCCGCGATCAGCGCGACCGGCCGGCGGGCCCGGCGCCGCGGCTCGGGTGCGTACGGGGGCGGCGGCGGAAACGCCTGCCCCCCGGCGCCCCCGGCACCCGGCACGCCCTGGCCCGCCCCGTGGCCGTGGGGACGCCCGTAGTCGCTGCCGTGGTCGCTGCCGTGGTCGTTGCCGTACGCGTACGGCCGGTCCTGTGGCACCTCATCGCCGCTTCGGCGGTAGCTCTCGGTCATGGTGATCACTCTGCCGCCGGTCCATGAGAACGGCCTGAGAATGCCCTGAGAGACCCGACAGAAGAGGGTATGACCGATATAAAGATGCCCGGGTCAGCGGTACGCCCCGGCGCCGTCAGCCGCCACAGCCACAGGACCGCCGCACCACCAGCCGCGACGGGAACTGCCGCAGCCGCTCCCGCCGGGAGCCGACGATCCGCAGTCCGTCGTCGAGCACCAGATCCACCGCCGCGCGCGCCATCGCCTGGCGGTCCGAGGCGACCGTGGTCAGCGGCGGATCGGTCAGCCCGGCTTCCTTCACATCGTCGAAGCCCGCGACCGCCAGCTCGCCGGGCACATCGATCCGCAGCTCGCGGGCGGCCCGCAGCACCCCGATCGCCTGGTCGTCCGTCGCGCACATGATGGCCGGCGGCCGGTCCGGACCCGCCAGCAGCTTCAGCGCGACCTGGTAGGCGTCGTAACGGTTGTACGGCGCCTGGAAGTAGCGGCCGTCCGTGGCCTTCCCGGACTCCAGCATGGCCCGCCGCCAGCCCTCGACGTGATCGGTGACCGGATCGCCGGACTTCGGGGTCTCCTCCGTGCCGCCGAGGAAGGCGACGTAGGGATGGCCGTGCTCCAGCAGATGCCGGGTCGCCAGCTGCGCGCCCCAGACGTCGTCGGTCATCACCGCGACATCGTCGATGGCGTCCGGCCGGCGGTGCAGCAGCACCACCCGGGCGTCCCAGGCGTCGATCTCGGCGGCGGCGTGCTCGCTGGGCCCCTGGCTGATCAGGATCAGCCCGGACACCCGCATCCCGAGGAACGCGCGCAGATAGTGCACTTCGCGCTCGTCGACATAGTTGGCATTGCCGACCAGGACCATCTTTCCGCGCTCGGCGGCGGCCTGTTCGACGGCGTGCGCCATCTCCGCGAAGAACGGCTGCCGGGTGTCCGGCACGATCAGGCCTATGAGGTCGGTACGGCGGGACGCCATCGCCTGCGCGACACGGTCCGGCCGGTAGCCGAGCTCCTTGATGGCGGCGAGCACCCGCTCGCGCGTGGCCGGAGCAACCGGCCGTGGTCCGTTGTTGATGACATAGCTGACAACGGCGGTCGAGGTACCCGCCAGTCTTGCCACATCATCCCGCGTCACCTTGGCCACGCGCGGCAGTCTACGCGGGTGGTGCAAGGGCGTGTGCGGCAGTTCTCCGCGGGTTCACGGACCTGCGCCGCACCACTCCCCTGCCTGTCTCCTACCGCTGTCCCTGCCTGTCCCTACCTGCGTCCGGCCCGTACGCCGTGGGGGTCCACACCGGCGGTGACCGCCTTCCCGGAGCCGTCACCGCTCTCGGGCGCGCGGCGCTCGGCCGGCGCCGGGTCCGGGGCGGTCTTCGCCGCCTTCGCCGCGTCCTCCTTGGCCTTGGCCTCCTTGGCCTTGGCCTCCGCCGCCCGCTCCACCTTCTCCGGCGTCACAAAGCGGTAGCCGACGTTACGGACCGTGCCGATGAGCGACTCGTGTTCGGGGCCGAGCTTGGCGCGCAGCCGGCGGACGTGGACGTCGACCGTCCGCGTACCACCGAAGTAGTCATAGCCCCACACCTCCTGCAGGAGCTGGGCACGGGTGAACACCCGGCCCGGGTGCTGCGCCAGGTACTTCAGCAGCTCGAACTCCTTGAAGGTCAGGTCCAGGACCCGCCCCTTCAGCTTCGCGCTGTAGGTCGCCTCGTCCACCGAGAGATCTCCGTTGCGGATCTCCATCGGGCTGTCGTCGGTCGTGATCTGCTGGCGGCCCATCGCCAGCCGCAGCCGCGCCTCGACCTCGGCGGGGCCCGCGGTGTCCAGCAGGACGTCGTCGATCCCCCAGTCCGCGGTGACGGCGGCGAGTCCGCCCTCCGTCACGACCAGGACCAGCGGGCAGCCGGGCCCCGTGGACCGCAGCAGTTGGCACAGCGACCGTACGTGCGGGAGGTCGCGGCGGCCGTCGATCAGTATGACGTCGGCGCCTGGGGTGTCGATGAGAGCCGGGCCTTCGGCGGGAGCCACCCGGACGCTGTGCAGCAACAGGCCGAGCGCCGGGAGCACCTCCGTCGACGGCTGGAGTGCATTGGTCAGCAGCAGAAGTGAACTCACCTCCGACCACCTACCCGCATCTCGGGGTGTTCCATCCTCTGTTGCTGCGTGCGGTCCTGCCTGCTTCGCTCGCCCATGACGTCTGGTTCCTCCTCGGTCCCTGCGACGGGGGGCACCTCCCGGCCTCGGCCGGGGGAGTCTGCGGCACTGCTTCGTACGGTCCTCTCAGCCGCGCCTCACGTGGCTGAAAGCACAAAAGGACCCGGGGGCAACGCTGCCCGGATCCTTCTTGCCCAGCAGAATAGCTCACCTGGCCTCCGGACCGGAGGCGGAATTGGCAGCTTTTTGTGTTTCGCCGATCACTTCGTGTGGTTGCCGGGCCTCCCTGCTGACCGTCGGCGTCGCCCGCCCCGAGGCCGCCCACACCCGCCAAAACCCCCATGTGAAGGGTTGCGTGTGCCTCCGGCGGCATGCCCGCCGCCGTGCTCGCGCGCGGCTTCGCGGGCACTCCGGAGGCCCCTCAAATCTTCGCCGCGCCGTCCCACGATGTGGACTGGCTTCCCACGTTTTCGGCTTTCCCACCGTGGCGGCTTCTCGCCGTGGCGGCCTCTCGCCGTGGCGGCCTCTCGCCGTGGCACCTGCGGCGGGCCGGTTCCGCGGCGGGTGGGCTGCCGGGGTGCGGAGGCCGGTGCGGGTGGACGTGGGGGCGAACGACGCGTACCCGTACGCGGCGCGCCACCGCTTCGCGAGAAGCGTGTCAGTTGCCTGGACGGCAAAAGGAAAAGGCAAGGAGAGCGCTCTCCTTGCCACTCTCAACTTATAGCGCGCCGGGGGGCTTGCCGCAAGACCCGGGTCACGGCGCAGAATCGTCGGCCGATGCCACAACCTGCGGAAATGAGGGGCACGACGTGCGTGTGTTGTTGTCGACGTATGGGGGACGCGGTGACGTCGAACCAGTGGGGGGACCGGCAGTGCGGTCGCGAGGGCTCGGGGCGGTGGTGCGGGGGTGCGCGCCGCCGGTGATTCGATCGGCCACCGCACTGCTACGGAGCACGGCCGCCTCGGAGGTATCGCGATGATCGAGCAGTACGTGCGGGATCTTCGAGAGGTTGACGAGACGCAGGTGGCGGTCGTCGGCGGCAAGGGCGCGCACCTGGGCGGGCTGTCGCGGATCGAAGGCATCCGCGTGCCGGGCGGCTTCTGCGTGACGACGGACGCCTTCCGGCGGGTCATGGCAAAGGCGCCGTCGATCGACGATCGGCTCGATCAGTTGTCGCGCTTGGACCCGGACGACCGGGAGGCGATCCGCACGCTCAGCGCGCAGATTCGCCGGACCATCGAAGGGATTGCCCTCCCGGACGATCTCGTGGCGGCGATCACCCGCGCGCTCGCCGAGCTCGGCGAGCAAGCCGCCTACGCCGTCCGATCCAGCGCAACGGCAGAGGACCTGCCGACGGCCTCCTTCGCCGGCCAGCAGGACACGTACCTGAACGTCGTGGGGCCGGCGGCGATCCTCCAGCACGTCAGCCGGTGCTGGGCCTCGCTGTTCACCGAGCGGGCCGTGACCTACCGCCGACGGAACGGCATCGACCACCGTACGGTCCACATGGCCGTGGTCGTGCAGCAGATGGTCTTCCCGCATGCGGCCGGCATCCTGTTCACGGCCGACCCCGTCACGGGCAACCGGAAGGTCGCCACCGTGGACGCCGGCTTCGGCCTCGGCGAGGCCCTGGTCTCCGGCCTGGTGAACCCGGACGTCTTCACGGTGCGACACGGCGAAGTCGTCGGCAGGGCGATCGCCGCCAAACAGCGTGCCGTTCAGGCCCTGCCGGGCGGCGGTACGCAGGAAGTGGCGATCGACTCGCAGCGGCAGGAGCAGCCGGCGCTGACGGATGCGCAGGTCGTGCGGCTCGTGCAGCTCGGGCGGCGGATCGAAGCGCACTTCGGCCGTCCGCAGGACATCGAATGGTGCCTGGTCGACGAGGGCTTCCAGATCGTTCAGAGCCGGCCGATCACCACGCTGTTCCCCCTCCCCGAGACCGGCGACCAGGAGAATCACGTCTACGTCTCCGTCGGCCATCAGCAGATGATGACCGACCCCATGAGGCCCCTGGGGCTCTCCATGTGGCAGCTGACGGCCATGGTGCCGATGCACGAGGCCGGCGGACGGCTGTTCGTCGATGTCACCCGGCGGCTGGCCTCGCCCGCGAGCCGCGCCGGCCTCCTGGACCTCATGGGGAGAGGCGATCCGCTGGTCAGGGACGCTCTGGAGACCGTCCTCGACCGCGACGATTTCGTCCCGTCGCTCCCGGACGCGGGTCCCGGCGGGCCGCCGTCCGGCGGTGCGTCCGCCCCGATCGAGACCGATCCGGCCATCGTCACCGAGCTGATCGAGCGCAGCCAGGCGTCCGTCGCCGCCCTGGAGCGCGGCATCCGGACGAAGACCGGACCGGCGCTGTTCGACTTCCTGCTGGAGGCCTTCGAGGAGCACAAGCAGGTCCTCAGTGATCCGCTGAACCTTCAGGCGATCATGGCGGGGATGGAGGCCACGTGGTGGCTCAACGACAAGCTGCAGGAGTGGCTGGGCGAGAAGAACGCGGCTGACACGCTCACGCTGTCCGCCCCCGGCAACATCACGTCGGAGATGGGACTGGCGCTGCTCGACGTCGCGGACGTGATCCGCCCGCACTCGGAGGTGCTGGCGTTCCTGCAGGGCATCGAGGACGCCGAGTACACCGAGGGCACGGCCTTCCTGGACGAGCTGGCGAAGCGCGCGGGCGGGACCGAAGCGCGCGACGCCATAGAGGCCTACCTCGACCGGTACGGCATGCGCTGCGTCGGCGAGATCGACATCACGAGGCCACGGTGGCGCGAACGCCCCACCACGCTCGTGCCCGTGATCCTCGACAACGTCAGGAACTTCGAGCCGGGCGCCGCCGGGCGCCGCTTCGAGCAAGGGCGGCAGAAGGCGCAGAAGAAGGAACAGGACGTGCTGTCACGCTTGCGGGCCCTGCCGGACGGGGACCGCAAAGCCGACGAGGCCAAGGGGATGATCGACCGGGTCAGAACCTTCATCGGGTACCGGGAGTACCCGAAGTACGGCATCGTCAGCCGCTACTTCGTCTACAAGCAGGCCCTGCTGGCGGAGGCCGAGCGCCTCGTACAGGCCAACGTGCTGACCGAGAAGGAGGACGTCTTCTCCCTCACGTTCCAGGAACTCCACGACGTCGTGCGCTCGCACCACGTGGACGACCGGCTCGTCCAGCAGCGCAAGGACGCGTTCCGGTCGTACCACGCGCTCACACCGCCCCGGGTGCTCACCTCGGATGGCGAGGCCGTCACCGGGGCGTACCGGCGCGACGACGTGCCGGCCGGCGCCCTGGTCGGCCTGCCGGTCTCCGCCGGGACCATCGAGGGCAGGGCCCGCGTCATCCTTGACATGGCGGAGGCCGAACTCGAAGCGGGCGACATCCTGGTCACGACCTTCACGGACCCCAGCTGGTCGCCGCTGTTCGTCGGAATCGCGGGCCTGGTGACGGAGGTGGGCGGCCTGATGACCCATGGCGCAGTGATCGCCCGGGAGTACGGCTTGCCGGCCGTCGTGGGCGTGGAGCAGGCCACCCGGCTGATCCGGGACGGGCAGCGGATCCGCGTGCACGGAACCGACGGGTACATCGAGATCCTGCCGTGACCGACCAGACCGAGAAGCCCCTCCGTAGCCGAACACCCGGGATTCAGCCGGTGATCGCCTCGGCGAATTGCGCCGCATACAAGCGCGCATACGCGCCGTTCGCCGCCAACAACGCATCGTGCGGACCCTGTTCGACGATCGCGCCGTTCTCCATCACCAGGATGACGTCGGCGTCGCGGATCGTGGAGAGCCGGTGGGCGATGACGAAGCTGGTGCGGCCGCTGCGGAGCTGGGCCATCGCGTGCTGGATGAGCACCTCGGTGCGGGTGTCGACCGAGCTGGTGGCCTCGTCCAGGACGAGGATCGCGGGTTCGGCGAGGAAGGCACGGGCGATGGTGATCAGCTGCTTCTCGCCGACGGAGACATTGCTGCCCTCGTCGTCGAGCACCGTGTCGTAGCCGTCCGGAAGGGTGCGCACGAAGCGGTCGACGTGGGTGGCCCGGGCGGCCGCCACGATCTTGTCCATCGAGATGCCCGCGGGGGCTCCGTAGGCGATGTTCTCGGCGATCGTGCCGCCGAAGAGCCAGGTGTCCTGGAGGACCATGCCGATGTGCGCGCGCAGCTCCTCGCGCGACATCGCGGCGATATCGGTGCCGTCGAGGGTGATCCGGCCGCCGCGCACCTCGTAGAAGCGCATCAGGAGGTTGACGAGGGTGGTCTTGCCGGCGCCCGTCGGGCCGACGATCGCCACCGTCTGGCCGGGGTGGACGGCCAGCGACAGATCCTCGATGAGCGGCTTGTCCGGCGCGTAACGGAAGGAGACGTCCTCGAACGCGACCCGGCCCTCGATGCGGTCGGGCCGGGCCGGCCGCTCGGGGTCGGGGTCCTGCTCCTCGGCGTCGAGGAGCTCGAAGACCCGCTCGGCGGAGGCGACACCGGACTGGACGAGGTTGGCCATCGAAGCGACCTGGGTGAGCGGCTGGCTGAACTGCCGGGAGTACTGGATGAAGGCCTGGACGTCGCCGATGGACAGGGCTCCGGAGGCGACGCGGAGGCCACCGACCACCGCCACCAGGACGTAGTTGAGGTTGCCGATGAACATCATCGCGGGCTGGATGATCCCGGAGATGAACTGGGCCTTGAACCCGGCGGCGTACAGGGCCTCGTTCTGTTCGCGGAACAGCTCGGCGGACTCCCGCTGGCGGCCGAAGACCTTCACCAGGCCGTGGCCGGTGTACATCTCCTCGATGTGCGCATTGAGCTTGCCGGTGGTCTTCCACTGCTGGACGAACTGCGGCTGGGCGCGCTTGCCGACCTTGGTGGCGACGACGACGGAGACCGGAACCGTGATCAGGGCGACCAGCGCCAGCAGCCACGAGATCCAGAACATCACGACCAGCACACCGACGATGGTCAGCAGCGAGACCACGATCTGGCTGAGGGTCTGCTGCAGCGTCTGCTGGATGTTGTCGATGTCGTTGGTCGCCCGGGAGAGCACCTCACCGCGCTGCTGCCGGTCGAAGTAGCTCAGCGGCAGCCGCGCGAGCTTCTCCTCCACCTGTTCGCGCAGGCGGAAGACCGTGCGCTGGACGACGCGGGTGGCGATCCTGGCCTGGACGAAGCCGAACAGCGAGGCGCACACGTAGATCAGGGTCACCCAGAGCAGGATCCGGCCGACGGCGTCGAAGTCGATGCCGTGGCCGGGGACCACCGGCATCGCGGCGATCATGTCGGCGAGACCGCCCTGGCCGTGGGCGCGCAGCTGGTCCGCGGCCTGGGCCCTGGTGACGCCGGCGGGCAGCTCGCGGCCGATGATGCCGGACATGATCAGGTCGGTGGCGTGGCCGAGGACCTTGGGGCCCACGACCGTGAGCGCCACGCTCAGTACGCCCAGCACCAGCGCGACGGAGATGACGGCGCGCTCGGGCCGCATCTGGGCCAGCAGCCGTTTGCCGGAGCCCTTGAAGTCCATCGACTTCTCGGTGGGCTGGCCGCCCATCATCCGGGCGGGTCCGGCCGCCGGGGCCGGGCCTCGTCGGGGGGCCGCCTGAGGTGTCTCCTCGGTGGCCGCCGGGGCCTCGGCCCGGGGGGCCGCCCCCTTGTCCGCGGTGGTCACGCCGCCTCCTGCTCGGTGAGCTGGGAGAGCACAATCTCCCGGTAGGTCTCGTTGTCGGCCATCAGCTCCGTGTGGGTACCGGTGCCGACGACCCGGCCTTCGTCGAGGACGACGATCCGGTCGGCGCCGCGGATCGTGGCGACCCGCTGGGCGACGATCACCACCGTCGCGCGGTCGGTCTCGCGGGAGAGCGCGGCCCGCAGCGCCGCGTCCGTCGCGTAGTCCAGCGCGGAGAAGGAGTCGTCGAAGAGGTAGATCTCGGGGCGTCGCACCAGGGCGCGGGCGATCGCCAGCCGTTGGCGCTGGCCGCCGGAGACATTGCCGCCGCCCTGGGCGATGGGGGCGTCCAGGCCGCCTTCCATCCGCTCGACGAAGTCCCGCGCCTGGGCGGTCTCCAGGGCGTGCCACAGGTCGTCGTCGGTGGCGTCCGGGTTGCCGTAGCGCAGGTTGGTGGCGACGGTGCCGGAGAAGAGATACGGCTTCTGCGGGACCAGGCCGATGGCCTTGGCCAGCGTTTCCTGGTCGAGGGTGCGGACGTCCTCGCCGTCGACCAGGACCGCGCCGCCGGTCGCGTCGAACAGCCGCGGGACGAGCCCCAGGAGGGTCGACTTGCCGGAGCCCGTGGAGCCGATGACGGCGGTGGTCTCACCGGGGCGGGCGATCAGCGAGATGTCCTTGAGCACCGGCTGCTCGGCGCCCGGGAAACGGAACTCGACGCCGCGCAGCTCCAGTTCGCCGTGGCGGCGGAGCTCGGTGACGGGGTTCCGGGGCGGGGTGACGCTGGAGTCGGTCGCCAGCACCTCCTGGATGCGCTCGGCGCAGACCTCGGCGCGCGGCAGCATCATCACCATGAACGTCGCCATCATGATCGACATCAGGATGTACATCAGGTAGCTGAGGAACGCCGTCAGCGCGCCGATCTGCATGGACCCGCTGTCGATCCGCAGCCCGCCGAACCACACCACGGCCACGCTGGAGAGGTTCACGACCAGCATGACCAGCGGGAACATCATCGACATCAGCCGGCCGGCGCGCAGTGACACGTCGTAGAGATCGGTGCTGGCCCCGGCGAACCGCTCGCGCTCGTGCCGGTCGCGGACGAAGGCGCGGATGACGCGGATGCCGGTGATCTGCTCGCGCAGCACGCGGTTGACGGTGTCGATGCGCTCCTGCACCCCGCGGAACAGCGGACGCATCCGGCGCACGATCAGTGAGACGAGAATCCCGAGGACCGGGACGATGACCAGGAGGAGGCCGGACAGCGGCACGTCCTGGTTGAGCGCCATGATGACGCCGCCGACGCACATGATCGGCGCCGAGACCATCATCGTGAACGTCATCAGCACCAGCATCTGGACCTGCTGGACGTCATTGGTGGTACGGGTGATCAGCGACGGCGCGCCGAAGGTGCCCACCTCGCGGGCGGAGAAGGACTGCACCCGGTCGAAGACCGCGGCACGGATGTCCCGGCCGAGCGCCATGGCCGTACGGGCACCGAAGTAGACGGCACCGATCGCGCAGATGATCTGCAGCAGGGTGACGGCGACCATGAATCCGCCGACGCCGAGGATGTAGCCCGTGTCCCCCTTCACGACACCGTTGTCGATGATGTCGGCGTTGAGGGTGGGCAGATAGAGGGTTGCCAGGGTCTGGATCAGCTGAAGCAGCACGATCACGGATATCGAGCGCCGGTGGGGCCGCAAATGCGCCCGTGCGAGTCGGACCAACACGACATGAGCCTAGGCGAACACTTGCCCACGGCAATCGAATTTCCGGCGTACGGCCGGGACGGGCGCGGAGGCTTTGCCAGAACTTGCCCGGAGCCGGATCACCCGCCGCGTAGGCCATCATGGAGGCGGCAACGACGGGGCCCCGCCACTACGGGGGCGTCCCCCGACCGACACGACGAAGAGGCCGCCGTGACAACAACTGGCACCGTGCGCTACTGGGCCGCGGCCAAGGCCGCCGCCGGCACGGCAGAGGAGCCGTATGCGGCCGCGACGCTCGCCGAGGCGCTCGCCGCGGCGCGCACGGCGCATGCCGCGAACCCCGAGTTCGCGCGCGTCCTGCTGCGCTGCTCATTCCTGGTGGACGGCGATCCGGTCGGCACCCGCGACCACCAGGCGGTGCCGCTGGCCGAGGGCGGCACCGTCGAGGTCCTGCCACCGTTCGCGGGAGGGTGAACACACGACCATGAGCGACAACCAGCCGCAGCACCGCCATCCGTACGAGCCGCACGATCCCTACGCCCAGCAGACGCCCTACGGGCAGCAGGCACCGCAGTCCCCGCAGGCACCGCAGTCCGCTCAGACGCCCTACGGGCAGCAGGCCCCGCACGAGTCGCCGGCGCCGTACGAGCCGCAGGCTCCCTACGGACAGCAGCAGTCGCACGGGCACCAGGCGCCGCATGGGCACCAGGCCTCTCACGGACAGCCGTCGCCCTACGGGCAGGGCCAGCAGGCCTACGACCCCTATGCGCAGCAGCAACCGAGGCCCGAGCAGTACGGGCACGGACCGCACGGACGCGGCCGGCCGGGGCCCGACCCGTACGGACACGACCCGTACGGACGCGGCCAATACGGGTACGAGGCCTACGGACAGCAGCAGCCACAGCCGCCGCCGCAGCCGCAGCACCGTCAGCCGCAGCAACCGCAGCCGCAGCAGCCCCAGCGACCGGCCCACGGCCAGGACGGCTACGGCGCCCCGCACCCCGCGGAGACCGCGCCGCTGCCCCTCCAGCACCAGACCGCCCGCCCGGCCGAGGAGCCATACGCCCGCCGGCACCCCCAGCAGGCCCGGCCGGCGCCCGCCGCACCCGCACCGGCCGCACCCGCACCGGCCGCGACCGCGCCGGTCTCCACCGCTCCGGTGTCCACCGCGTCGGTCTCCTCCGCGCCGCTCGCGCCCAACCAGCGCGCCCGCGCCGAGGGCCGCTCGCCGATCATCCCGCCCGGGATCCAGCCGGCCGCGCTGACCGCCGGGCTCGCCCTGCTGCTGGCGCTGACCGCGTCGCTCGGCCGCCCGGTGCTCGCCGTACCGGTGGCGCTGCTGCAGGCCGTCACCGCGGCCGGCTGGTTCCGGCTCAACGGCATGTGGCCGGCCCGCCAGGGCATCGCACTCGCCTTCCTGGGCGGACTGACCACCGATGTCGCGCTGCTCGCCACCGACCGCGCGAGCGCGCCGCTGGTCGGCATCGGCACGCTCGGGGTGTGGTGTCTGCTCGTCCTCGTCCTGCAACTGCGCAATCGCAGCAGCGCCGACGAGCGGATGTACGCGCTGACCGCCGGCCTGACCTCGTCCGCGCTCGCGGTGCTGGCCGCCGGCCACCTCGCGGCGAGCCCGCATGCGGTGGTGGCAGGCGCCTGTGCGGTCGCGGTGGCCACCCTCGCCCGGGCGCTGCCGCTGCCCTCCGCCGCCTCGATCGGCGTCTCCCTGGTGGCCGCCGCGGGCGCCGGTATCGCGGCCGGGCAGCTGACCGGCCTCGGCGCGTCCGGTGCGCTGCTGGGTCTGGCGGCCGGCGGCTGCGCCCTGATCGGCCTGCGGGTGGCCAGCTACGACTACCCGTCCCGCTTTGTCCACCTGACGGCGGGCGTGGCCCTGCCGCTGGCCCTGGCCGCGCCCGCGGTGTACGTCCTGGGGCGGGCGCTGGGATAACTCCCGGGGACAGCTCCCCGGGAGGCCGTGAGCAACACCGCGGCGGGGGGGGGGGGGGGCGCCCCCCGGGGGGGGGGGGGGGGCCCCCGGGCCCGCCCGCCGCCCCCCGGGGGGTGGGGCCCCCCCCGGCCGGCCGGGGGGGGGCCCGCCCCCCCCCCGGGGTCGCCCC
>NZ_JBIBVF010000009.1:0-48279 GCF_043080045.1 Streptomyces sp. NPDC015125 | reverse complement strand
CGGGGGGGGGGCGCGGGCAGACCCCCGGGGCCCCGCCCCCGGGGCGGCGGGGCCCACCCCCGGGGGGGGGGCCGCGGGACCCCCCCGGGGGGGGGGCGGGCGCCCGCCGCTGCCGTTTCCCGGACCACGTCGTCTAGGCTCCCCGGAGCGCAGGCAGGGGGCCTGCACGGACACGGCCGGGATTCCGGCCCAGGTGTGGGGGAAGTGGTTCGATGCGTGCACTTCGTGTGCTGTTGATCATCCTCGTCATATTCGGCGGGCTGTTCGTGGCCGCCGACCGGGTGGCGGTGAATCTGGCCGAGGACATGGCGGCGGACAAGATCCGCGGCAGCCAGGGGCTCGGCAAGACCCCGGAGGTCTCGATCAAGGGCTTCCCGTTCCTGACCCAGGTCGCCGGTCGCAGCCTCGATGAGGTGGACGCCGAACTCGGGGGGATCGAGGCCCGCGCCCAGGGGCATGCGCTGCGCATCGACCGGCTGTCGGCGCAGTTCCACGAGGTCGGGCTGACCAGCGACTACACCTCCATCGAGAGCGCCGCCACGGCCACCGGCAACGCGCGGATCAACTACGCCGACCTGACCAAGGCGGCGGGCGGCGGCGTCACGATCGGCTACGGCGGGCAGAAGGACGGCCGCAGCCGGGTCAAGATCTCGCCGAAGATCCCGGTCCTCAGCTCGCTGGACGTGACCGGCTCCATCACGATCGTGGGCGGCAACACCGTCCGGCTGCGCGCCGACGGGCTGCCGGCCGTGTGCAGGGCCCTGCCGGGCTGTGAGACCAAGGTGCGCGCCCAGACCGACCACGACTGGAAGCTGGACCAGCTGCCCGGCAACCTGAAGCTGGAGAAGGTCGTGACCACGCCCGAGGGGCTCTCGATCTCCGCCGCCGGCAAGGGCGTCAAGCTCCCCGGCTGACCGGAAGCCCGGACACCCAAAAGCCCGGACGCCCACGGCGGGCCGCCCCACCGGTCCGCCGCCCATCGGCGCCCGTCCAATTCCTGAGACACCCCGGTCCGTACGCCAGACCCCCCACCGGCGTACGGGCGCCCGGGCCCGTGACTCCACGGGTCGCGACACCATCGATCCCACATCCCGGACAAACGCGTCTCGCCATTCGACACGCCGGTGACACGCCCCGCTCCGCGTCCCTACGATCGGTGGCATGCAGAGCTCATTGAGCGGTCTCCGTCCGCGGGGACGTGCGGTACTGACGAAGCGGCGGGCAGTAGACCTGTGCCGCGTCGCCGCCATGCTCTGTCGCCCTGTCTGACGGGCTTTTGCACGCTCCCCCAGCTCCGGCTGGGAGGTGTCCCCAGCCCGGTCGGCCACTGCGGCCGCCCCTCACGCGTCCCGGCGCGCCGCCGCCCCGGAACCCCGTCCGGAAGTCACCGGCGCGCACCCGGCGTACCCGCGTGCCATCCATCTCTGCCACTGCCCCCGCAACTGCCCCGGAGGAGAACACCATGAGCCGTAGCGACGTCCTCGTAGACGCCGACTGGGTCGAGGCCCACCTCGAGGACCCGAAGGTCGTCCTCGTCGAGGTTGACGAGGACACCTCGGCCTACGACAAGAACCACATCAAGAACGCCGTCCGGATCGACTGGAAGCAGGACCTCCAGGACCCGGTCCGCCGCGACTTCGTCGACCAGGAGGGCTTCGAGAAGCTGCTCTCCGCCAAGGGCATCGGCAACGACGACACGGTCGTCCTCTACGGCGGCAACAACAACTGGTTCGCCTCCTACGCCTACTGGTACTTCAAGCTCTACGGCCACGGCAGCGTCAAGCTGCTCGACGGCGGCCGCAAGAAGTGGGAACTGGACTCCCGCGACCTGGTCGACGGTTCCGAGGTCCCCCAGCGCCCGGCCACCGCGTACAAGGCCAAGGCCCAGAACACCGCCATCCGCGCCTTCCGGGACGACGTCGTCGCCGCGATCGACAACCTCAACCTGGTCGACGTGCGCTCCCCCGACGAGTTCAGCGGCAAGCTGCTCGCCCCGGCGCACCTCCCGCAGGAGCAGTCGCAGCGCCCGGGCCACGTGCCCAGCGCCCGCAACATCCCGTGGTCGAAGAACGCCAACGACGACGGCACCTTCAAGTCGGACGACGAGCTCAAGGCCCTCTACGAGGGTGAGTCGGTGGACCTCGCCAAGGACACCATCGCCTACTGCCGCATCGGTGAGCGTTCCGCGCTGACCTGGTTCGTCCTGCACGAGCTGCTCGGCCAGAGCAACGTCAAGAACTACGACGGCTCCTGGACCGAGTACGGCTCGCTGGTCGGCGTGCCGATCGAGCTCGGCGCAGCCAAGTAAGCAAGCAAGCTTCTCCCTCACCCCTCAAGGAAGTACCCCTATGTGTGGAGCACAGGCAGGCGGCCCGGACGCCTCGACGATCAAGCCCGGTGAGACCACGATCCAGGGCAGCGTGACCCGCGACGGCGAGCCCGTCACCGGTTACGTCCGCCTCCTGGACAGCACCGGTGAGTTCACCGCCGAGGTTCCCACCTCCGCGACCGGACAGTTCCGCTTCTACGCGGCCGAGGGCACCTGGACGCTGCGTGCGCTCGTCCCGGGCGGCACCGCCGACCGCACCGTCGTCGCCCAGCAGGGCGGCCTGGCGGAGGTCGCCATCGCTGTCTGACGGCGGGAGTGGCCGCGCTCCGTAGTAGGGGCCTCGCCACGATCCGTACGGCCGGAGGGCCGCACCCCGGAGGTTTGGACGCCTTGGCCGGGGTGCGGCCCTCCGTGCCGTCCGGGCGCGAGGGGCGTTTCATCCGCCGACTTCTGTCCTGCCCCGCGCGGACTTACCGTGGAGTTATGGACGCGCACCGCCGGTCGCCCGTACAGCGCCGCCATCGCAGGTACTTCGTCCTGATGGGCGTGTGCCTGGTGCTGTTCGTCCTGGCCTGGGGCGTGGTGCGGCTGTGGTCGGTACCGGCCGCGGTGGGCATGTGTGTGGTCGCCATGGTCATTCCGCCCGTCGCGGCGATCATCGGCAACCGCCGGGAGCCCGGTGAGCGCTGGTGGGACGAGTCCGGCGACCCGGAGTCCGACCGCTGGTGGCGCGAGCTGGACGACCGGGGCGACGACAAGCACAGGCAGTAGCCGCCCCGGGCGCCGCGGGCCTCAATACACCAGCCCTCCGCACACCGGCCTCAGCACACCGGCCTCAGCACACCGGCCTCAGTACACCAGCGCCTGGACGTCGTCCGGCATGATCTCGCTGACGAACAACTGGGAACCGGCGATCCCGGCGCCCTCGATCAGGTCCTTCTGCTCGATGTCCCGCCGGGCCGCGCACTGGGTGCAGACGGTGATCGCGCCGCCACCGGCGCGGATCCCGTCGATCAGTTCGGGCAGGGGGGCCGAATGCGGCAGCTCGAAGTCCGCCGCCCGCCCCGGCAGCGCGAACCACACCGACTCCCCGGTCAGCCACAGCGACACCTCGACACCGCTGGCCACCGCCACCGCCGCCACCGTGAATGCCTGCGAGCACCGCTCGGGCGCATCCGCACCCGCCGTCACCTTGATCACGAGCTTCTTCGCCATGAGGCAAGAGTAGGCGCGGTGGACCTCACAGCGCCGTTGTCACCGCCGCCGACTAGACTCTCAGGCGGTCCGTTACACCCTCACTCCGTTCAGGGAGCGCGCTCGTGCTTGAGGCATTCTTCACCACCCTGCTGGTTCTGGTCGGTATCGGCGTGATCGCGTTCGCCGGTCTGACCTGGAAGAAGCTGTACCAGGGCCAGCGCTGAGCCTTCGCTCCCCCCGCCACCGGCGGGTGGCAGCCCCACCCCCAGCCTCAGAGGAGCGCCTCGCGCGCCCCTGTCGGTTCCCCTCCACATAGATCGCCTGAGCTCTCATGATCGAGATCCCGTCCGACCTGAACCCGGCCCTGGTGCCGCTCGCCTTCCTCCTCGGCAACTGGGAGGGTGCCGGCGTCGCCGACTTCCCGGGCACCGAGAAGTGCAACTTCGGGCAGGAGGTCAGCTTCAGCCACGACGGCCGTGACTTCCTGGAGTACACCTCGCACAGCTGGGTGCTCGACGCCGAGGGCAAGAAGGTCCGCCCGCTGGAGAGCGAGAGCGGCTACTGGCGCATCGACGCGGACCGCAAGGTCGAGATCGTGATGTGCCGCGACCAGGGCGTGGTGGAGGTCTGGTACGGCGAGCTGGCCGACCAGAAGCCGCAGATCGACCTGGCCACCGACGCCATCGCCCGCACTGCCGCCTCCGGCCCGTACAGCGGCGGCAAGCGGCTCTACGGCTACGTCAACAGCGACCTGATGTGGGTCGGCGAGAAGTCCACCCCGGACGTGCCGCTGCGGCCGTACATGTCGGCGCATCTGAAGAAGGTCGCCGACCTCAAGGAGTGGGCGGAGAGTCTCCCCGAGGACACGCCGGACGGCGTCTCCTTCTTCCGGCCGGACGGCACGCCCTACAACCCGTAAGCACGACACAACCCATAAGCACGACGGGAGAGCCCCGCTCTCCCTGCCAGCGCCCCGCGGGGGAAGCCGGTCGAAGTCCGGCGCTGACCCGCAACGGTAGGTGGAAGGCATCCTTCCGCAAGCCCGATCGCCCGTGGTGCGCGCAGCTTCCCGCACAACTCGCCGTGGACTGCGAGGGGACGCCACCGGGCCCCCGCGGTCCCGGGCCGCCCCTTGGTACGACGTACCGAAGGCAGGTACGAACGCGGCCCGACCCCGAGGCGGCCGACCGACCGTGGCGACCCCTACCGCGCACCCGACGACGGCCCGCGCCGGCGCACCACCGCCGCCCCGGCGGCTGCCCGTACCACCCCTGCTCGCCGCCCTCACCGCCGTCCTGCTCGGCTCCCTGCTGTGCGGGACCACGCTCGGCGCCGCCGGTCCGAGCTGGTCCGAGGCGCTGCGCTATCTGGGCGCCGGGCTGACCGGCGGCACGATCTCGTCCGACGAGGTCTCCGCCTACACCATCGTGTGGGAGCTGCGTTTCCCCCGGGCCGTCCTGGCGGCCGTGGTCGGCGCCGGGCTCTCCGCCATCGGTGTCGCCGTGCAGGCCCTGGTCCGCAATGCGCTCGCCGACCCGTTCGTCCTCGGCATCTCCTCCGGCGCCGCCGTCGGCGCCAACGCCGTCCTCCTCTTCGGAACGCTCGGCGCACTGGGCGTGTGGGCGCTGTCGGTGTCGGCGTTCGTCTCCGCGCTGATCGCCATGGCCCTGGTCTACGCGGCCGCCCGCACCGCCCACGGGCTCACCCCGCTGCGTCTGGTGCTGACCGGCACCGCGATGTACTACGGCTTCTCCGCCGTCACCACCCTGATGGTCTTCACCGCCGACCGCGGCGAGGCGGCCCGCTCGGCGATGATGTGGCTGCTCGGGAGCCTGAGCGGGGCCGGCTGGAACTCGGTGCCGATCGCCGCCGCCGCGGTGGCCGCGGCCCTGGCCCGGCTGCTGTTCTCCGCGGGCCGGCTGAACGCGCTGGCGATGGGCGACGAGAGCGCCGCCGCCCTGGGCGTGGACGCGCACCGGCTGCGCCGCGAGCTGTTCGTCGTCGCGGCGGCCGTCACCGGTGCGGTGGTCGCGGTCAGCGGCGCGATCGGCTTCGTCGGGCTGATGGTGCCGCATGTGACCCGGATGCTGGTCGGCGCCGACCACCGCCGGGTACTGGCCGTTGCACCGCTGCTCGGCGCGGTGCTGCTGGTGTGGGTGGATCTGCTCTCGCGGGTGCTGCTGGCGCCCGTCGAGCTGCCGGTCGGCGTGCTCACCGCCGTGATCGGCGTGCCCTGCTTCGTCCTGCTGATGCGGCGGCGCGGCTACACCTTCGGAGGCGGCGCCTGATGCGGCTCGAACTCACCGGCCTGTCCGTGGAGGTGGCCGGGAGGCGGCTGGTCCACGACGTCACGCTCCGGGCCGGCAGCGGCCGGATGGTCGGCCTGGTCGGCCCCAACGGCAGTGGCAAATCCACCCTGTTGCGCTGTGTCTACCGCGCGCTGCGGCCGGCCGCCGGGACCGTACGGCTGGACGGTGCCGACCTGCACGCCATGGACGCGCGCGAGGGCGCCCGGCTGCTGGCCGCGCTGCCCCAGGAGTCCGGTACGGAGTTCGACTTCACCGCGGCCGAGGTCGTCGCGATGGGACGGCTGCCGCACCAGCGCGGCGCGGGCCGGGCGAGCGCCGAGGACACCGCACGGTGCGCGCGGGCGCTGGCCCGGGTCGGCGCGGACCACCTGGCCCACCGCGGCTTCCTCAGCCTGTCCGGCGGCGAGAAACAGCGGGTGCTGATCGCCCGGGCGCTGGCCCAGGACCCGCAGGTGCTGGTCCTCGACGAGCCGACCAACCACCTGGACATCGCCCAGCAGTTGGAGGTGCTGGCGCTGGTCCGGGCCGGGGGCACCTCCCGGACGGAGTCCGGGGGAAGGCTGACGGTGCTGACCGCGCTGCACGACCTCAACCTGGCCGCCGTGCACTGCGACGAGCTGTATGTCATCGACGGCGGCCGGATCGTCGCCGCGGGCCCGCCCCACGACGTGCTCACCCCCGAGCTGCTCGCCGAGGTCTTCGGGGTCCGCGCCCACCGCGTACGGCATCCCGAATCGGGCGCCGTCCAGCTGCTGTTCGACCGTCTCGCCACCCCCGGCCCGGACCCCGGCCCAGACCCCGGCCCAGACCCCGACCCAGATCCCGACCCAGACCCCGCCCCCGCCGCCGACTCCTGAGGACCCCGCCATGCGCCGCCCCACCGCCCCGCTCACCGTCCTCGCCCTCGCGCTCGCGCTCGCCCTGACCGGCTGCGGCGCGAAGGTCTCCGGCGACGGCAGCAACGACGCATCCGGCCGGCACCCTGCCGAGGCCGCCGGCCGGCACCCCGTCACCGTCGAGAACTGCGGCACCCGCACCACCTACGACACGGCACCCCGCCGGGTGGTCACCAACGACGTCGGCATCACCGAGATCATGTTCGCGCTGGGCCTGGCGGACCGGATGGCCGGCTACGCGATGCCCGACGACAAGGGCGATCTCGACGGCCTCCCCTGGAAGGCCGCGTACGACAAGGTCCCCCGGCTCTCCAAGAAGCCGCTCACCAAGGAGATGGCCCTTGACGCCCGTGCCGACCTGGTCTTCGCGGGCTGGAACTACGGCTTCGGCGAGGACACCGGCCTGACCCCCGCGGCCCTCGGCAAGCTCGGTATCGGCAGCTACGTCCTGACCGAGTCCTGCCACCACGGCACGGACGGCACGACCCGCGGCGTGATGCCGCCCCTGGAAGCGCTCTACACCGACCTGACGACGCTCGGGAAGATCTTCGGCGTCGAGGACCGCGCCGCCGCCCTGGTGAAGAAGTACAAGAAACAGGTGGCCGACGCCGCGGACCGGGCCCCCGCACCCGCCGAGCGCCCCACCGTCTTCCTCTACGACGACGGCCGCGACAAGCCGTTCACCTCGGGCAAGTACGCCGGACCGCACGACATCATCACCAAAGCGGGCGGCGAGAACATCATGAAGGACCTCAAGGACTCCTGGACGACGGTCGGCTGGGAGAGCGTCGTCGACCGCGACCCCGACGTCATCGTGATCAACAACTACGGCGACACCTCCGCCGCACAGAAGAAGGCGTTCCTGGAGTCCTACGCCCCGCTCGCCGGCGTCTCGGCCATCAAGCACCACCGGATCTACGTCATGGATTACGCCGAACTCGTCGAAAGCCCCCGCAACCCCGCCGCCGTCAGTGACCTGGCCCGCTACCTGCGCGGCATACGGGCGGGCGGCTGAGGCGGCGTAGGGGCGGGCGGCCGAAGCGGCGTACAGGCGGGCGGCCGAAGCGGCGTACGGACGGCCTGCTGAAGCGGCAGCCCACGCCCGCCCGCCGCCCGTCCTCCTACACTGGCTGTGTGGTGACCACCGACTGGCAGAGCGACCTCCGCAGGCGCGGATACCGTCTGACCCCGCAGCGTCAGCTCGTACTGGAGGCTGTGGACAGGCTGGAGCACGCCACCCCTGACGACATCCTCACCGAGGTACGCAAGACCGCGGGCGGGGTGAACATCTCCACGGTCTACCGGACCCTGGAACTCCTCGAAGAGCTGGGCCTGGTCAGCCATGCCCACCTCGGACACGGCGCCCCCACCTACCACCTCGCCGACCGCCACCACCACATCCACCTGGTCTGCCGGGACTGCTCGGACGTCATCGAGGCGGATCTGTCGGTGGCCGGGCCGTTCACGGCGCAGCTGCGCGGACAGTTCGGCTTCGAGACGGATATGAAGCATTTCGCGATCTTCGGACGCTGCGCGGCCTGCCGGGAGAAGGCCGCCGAGGGCGACGGCTGAGGGCGACGGCTGAGGGCGACGGCCGAGGCTGTTGCGGGCGGGTCGTAGGCTGGCCCCATGCTGCGACCATCACCCGCCAGCCCCCTGCTGTCGCTGCCCGGCGCCGTCCCCGCCGAGGCTCCCGACGAAGGCGTCGCCGCGCACTACGGAGACCTCTTCCGTGAGCAGCGCGCCCTCGCCGACGGCTCCGGCTTCGTGGACCTCTCCCACCGCGGCGTGGTCACCGTCTCCGGCGCCGAACGGCTGAGCTGGCTGCATCTGCTGCTCACCCAGCACGTCAGCGACCTCGCGCCCGGACATGCCACCGAGGCGCTGATCCTGTCCGCGCACGGCCACATCGAGCATGCGGTCTACCTCGTCGACGACGGCGAGACGACCTGGATGCACACCGAACCGGGCCACCAGGAGGCGCTGATCGCCTACCTGGAGAGCATGAAGTTCTTCTACCGGGTCGAGGTCGCCGACCGCACGGACGAGATCGCCGTCGTCCAGCTGCCGGCCGGCTCCATCACCGAGGCGCCCGACAGCGCCGTCGTCCGCGAGACCGCGCACGGCCGCGATCTGTTCCTGCCGCGCGCCGAGCTGGAGCCGTTCTCCGCCGACCACGGTCCGGCGATCGGCGTCCTGGCCCTGGAGGCGCTGCGCGTCGAGGGCCACCGCCCCCGCCTGGGCCTGGAGACCGACCACCGCACCATCCCGCACGAGCTGGGCTGGATCGGCACCGCCGTACACCTCCAGAAGGGCTGCTACCGCGGCCAGGAGACCGTCGCCCGGGTCCACAACCTGGGGAAGCCGCCGCGCCGGCTGGTCTTTTTGCACCTGGACGGCAGCGAGGTCCATCTGCCGCCGCACGGCACCCCGGTCCGTCTCGCCGCGGACGGCGAGGAGGGCCGGCAGCTCGGCTTCGTCACCACCTCGGCCCGCCATCACGAGCTCGGCCCGATCGCGCTCGCCCTGGTCAAGCGGAACGTGCCGCTGGACGCGCAGTTGACGGCGGGCGGCACGGCGGCGGCGCAGGAGGCGGTCGTCGAACCGTAAGGCGCTCCACGGGTGCACGGCGGCACTCCGGCGGCCGGGCCCGGGGCGCCCTCTGCGCCGGGGGCGCCCGGCGGGGCCTGCACCTCCACCGGCCGGGGCTTACTTCCGCACCGGCCGTGGAGGCTTACACCTGCACCTGCACCTGCGACGCCGACGCCTCCACCGACCAGCGCCTACACCTCCACCAGCACCGTGAACGGCCCGTCGTTGGTCAGCGACACCTTCATGTCCGCGCCGAAGCGGCCGGTCTCCACCTGGGCGCCCAGCGCCCGCAGCTGCGCCACGACCTCGTCGACCAGCGGCTCGGCGACCGGCCCCGGGGCCGCGGCGTTCCAGGTGGGACGGCGCCCCTTGCGGGCGTCACCGTAGAGAGTGAACTGGCTGATCACCAGCAGCGGCACGGCGGTGTCCGAGCAGGACTTCTCGCCCTGCAGAATCCGCACCGACCACAGCTTGCGGGCCAGCTGCGCCGCCTTCTGGGGGGTGTCCTCGTGCGTGACCCCCACCAGCACGCACAGCCCCTCACCGACGATCTCCCCGACCGTCTCGCCCGCCACCTCGACGCGTGCGCCGTCAACCCTTTGCACCACAGCTCGCATACCCGCCATCATGCCGGGCGGCCCCCCGCCTTCGGACAGCCGTGCCCCTCCGGGGGCCGTTCGGGTGCCATGGCCCTGCAGAAGGACCGCCCAGAGTGGCACGATGCGTGCACGTGGTGCGTTTCATGGACAACATGCCCAGGAAGCGGCACCGGACGAGGGGACGGAACGACCCATGAGCACTCTCGGCGCCGGACAGACACCCGGTCCCGTACCAACCGCCCGTACGACACCGACCGGCCGGACGACCTCCACCGCCCCCACGACAGACACCGCACGTCCGGCCGGCACCCCACCACCCCCCACCGCCCTGACGACGACCACGGCAACGGCTCGCGTCGAGCCCCCCGGCACCGAGGACGGTCCCATGCTCCAGGCAGGCCAGGCGCAGCACCCCCGCCCCCCGCAGCAGCGCGACCACTGCCGTCCGGCCACGACGCCCGAGCTGTCCGGCCTGGAGCTGCCCGAGCTGTCCGGCCTGGGGCTGCCCGAGCTGCGGGTGGTGCGGCGCGACTCACAGCAGGAAGAGGCCGATCTCAGCTATCTGCGACGGCTGTTGCAGGGCCGGATCGACATTCTGCGCGCCGAGATCGCCCGCCGGTCCGCACAGCACTCCCCGCTGCTCGACCGGCTGCCGGAGATCCTGACGGACCTGCCGTCGCGGCACCGCTCCTCGGCACGGCATGTGACGGTCGGCACGCCGCACAGCGAGGAGTGCCGCAGGCTCGCCGAGGAGATCCTCGGCGAGGTGGAACTGTCCGACCTCACCGCGCGCACCGACCAGGAACTGCAGGACGCCATGGGCCGGCTGATCCGCTACGAACAGCAGGTGTCGCGTCGCCGTCAGTCACTGCAGCGCACGGCCGACGATTGCAGCGCCGAAATCGCCCGCAGGTACCGTGAAGGCGAAGCGCAAGTAGACGACCTGCTGTCCTGACCGGGCCACAAGCCTTCGGGGGCGACGGGTCACTCCCCGGAAGGCCGCCGATGACCTCGCCCAGTCCGATATCCGCAACGACCCCGGAAGCCGGTGCCTCCGCGGGTTCCACGGGTTCCACGGGTTCCGCCGGTGCCGCGGGTTCCGCTGCCGTTGGCGCTGCTGGTCTTGCTGCCGCTGCCGCGCCCGCTGCTGCGCCTTCGCCGGTGTCCCCCGTCCTCGCCGAGGTCGTCCGCTCCGGCTTCGTCGAGGGCCGGCACCGCGGGTCCCTGGTGGTGCTCGCGGCGGACGGCAGCGTGGAGTGGTCGCTGGGCGAGGTGACCACCCCGGTCTTCCCCCGCTCCACGAACAAGCCGATGCAGGCCGCGGCGGTCCTGCGGGCGGGGCTGGACCTCTCCGGCGAGCGGCTGGCGCTGGCCGCCGCGAGCCACTCCGGCGAGCCCTTCCACCTCGATCTCGTGCGGACCATGCTGGCCGAGCACGGTCTGACCGCCGGGCAGCTGCAGACGCCGGCGGACCTGCCCCTGGACCCCGAGGAGGCGGAGGCGTACCTCGCCGCGGGCCGGGTCCGTGACCCCCTCACGATGAACTGCTCGGGCAAGCACACCGCGATGCTGGCCGCCTGCGCGCTCAACGGCTGGCCGCTCGCCTCGTACCTCGACCAGGCTCACCCGCTGCAGCAGCTGGTGGCCGAGGGGGTGCGCACCGCGAGCGGCGAGGACGTCGCGCACACCGGCACGGACGGCTGCGGCGCGCCGCTGCTGTCCCTCTCCCTGACCGGCCTGGCCCGCGCCTTCCAGTACTTCGTCATGGCCGAGCCCGGCAGCCCTGAGCGACGCGTCGCGGATGCGATGCGCGCCCACCCGGAGTACGTTGCGGGCACCCGGCGGCCCGACACCTGGCTGATGCAAGCCCTCCCGGGCACGCTCGCCAAGATGGGTGCCGAAGCGGTCCAGGCCCTGGCCCTCCCGGACGGCCGCGCCCTCGCCTTCAAGATCGACGACGGCGCCGGCCGCACTCTGGGCCCGGTTCTCGCCCGGACCCTGCGCCTCATGGACATCGACGCCGCCGTGCTGTCCCGGCTGGAGGATGCCCCGCTCTTCGGTGGAGGGGTACGGGTGGGGGAGATCCGGGCCGCGTTCTGAGGGGTGGGGGTGTGACGCGGTCAACGCGTACCCGCCCGGAGCCACCCCGCCTCGCCCGTCCCGTACTCGCGCCCGCTCCCCCAACAGCGCCGGCCTGCATATGGTGGCGATGACACAGTGCAGGCACGCACCACCCACCACAGCAGGAGGCCGGCGACCATGAGCGACGCGAATTCCGAGCCGCAGGGGCCCGAGGCGATCGAGCACGCGCACGACCCCGAGGTGCTGCAGCTCGCGGCGAAGGTGTTCGACCTGGCACGGCACGGCGACACCGACACCGTCGCCGCATACGTGGACGCGGGCGTCCCCGCCAACCTGACGAACGACAAGGGCGACTCGCTGGTGATGCTGGCGGCGTACCACGGTCACTCCGCCACCGTGGAGGCCCTGTTGCAGCGCGGCGCCGACGCCGACCGCCCCAACGACCGTGGCCAGACCCCGCTCGCCGGCGCGGTCTTCAAGGCCGAGGACGAGGTCATCAAGGTCCTGATGGCACACGGTGCGGACCCGTCGGCGGGCACCCCCTCGGCCATCGAGACGGCGCGGATGTTCGAGAAGTCGGAGCTGCTGAAGCTGTTCGGGGCGGAGTGAGACGAGGGCTGCTCGCCCATGGGCAAGGTCCAGGCATGGCCTGCGCGCTTGACCTCAAGCTCACTTGAGGTCCTAGCGTCGGTCGTCGACGGCACTCCCGCCGCTCACGTGTCACGCCACGAAGGGCCCCGCATGTCCGAGCACCCCTACCGCCTTGCAGTGATCATCGCCAGCACCCGGGAGGGCCGGTTCGCCCCCGTCATCGCGAACTGGTTCTCCCGGCACGCCGAAACCCACGCACATATCGACCTGGACATCATCGACCTCGACGCCGTCCGCCCGTACGAACTCCGCTACGGCAGCGAGGAGTACGAGTCGTTCGCCAAGCGCGTCGACGAGGCGGACGCGTTCGTCGTGATCACCCCGGAGTACAACCACTCGTTCCCGGCCCCCCTCAAGCACGCCATCGACCTGCTGCACCGCCAGTGGCAGGCCAAGCCGGTCGGCTTCGTCTCGTACGGCGGGATCTCCGGCGGCCTGCGCGCCGTCGAGCAACTGCGGTTGGTTTTCGCCGAGTTGCACGCCACCACGGTCCGCGAAACGGTGAGCTTCGCGCTCTCCGGCAACCTCTTCGACGAGGCGGGCAGCCTGCACGACCCGGCCCCCGCCACACAGGCCGCCGACACCCTGCTCAACCAGCTGACCTGGTGGGCGGTGACCCTCCGCGAGGCCCGTGCGACCCGCCCGTACGGCGGCTGAGGCCCGCACCCACGGAGTCGCTGCCGGATCCCCGCCGCACCGCCGCAGCCGACGGCGCGCCAGATCCGCGCGGGCGGCCCGGACAAATCGATCCGTACGGTTTCCCACGCCACGCCACGCCACGCCACGGGACCGGACCGGACCGGATCATTCATCTGTCTACGTGACAGCTTCCTGACCTTCGACGAGGGACGTCAGACCGTCGAGGAGTGCCTTGAGGCCGAATTCGAAGAGCGCATCGAGACGCAGGTCATAGCCGTCCTCGAAGGCTCCGACCACCTTGGTGAAGGTCGGGAAGCGGCCGGATTCCAGCAGTTCCCGGAGAGCGGGGGTGCGGCTGTCCATCCACTGGTCCTCCGACTGGCCCGTGGCCGCCTCGGCGTGCGCTTCCATCTCCAGGTGCACAGCCAGGCCCTGGACATGGCTGTAGAGCAGGACGTGGATGTCGAACAGCGTGGTGGGATCGAGTCCGTGGCCGTCGAGGGCTCGCAGCACCCACTCGCCGTGGACCATCAGGTTGGGCACGAGCAGGGGGCGAGTGAGAGAGCCGATCTGGGCCAGCCACGGGTGCTTGCGGTAGAGAGTCCAGAGGGTCCGCGCACTCAGTTCGATGCGGTAACGCCACTCTTCGGGGGCGTTGGCGGGGTAGGACTCCTCGCCGAATGCGGTGTCGGCCATGAGCAGGATGAGGTCGTCCTTGCTGGGGACGTACCGGTAGGGCGACATGGCGGCGACGCCGAGCCGTGCCGCAACGCCGCGCATGGAGAGCGCCGACAGTCCTTCGGTATCGGCGATGTCGATGGCCGTGCGGACGATCCGGTCGAGGCTCAGCTCCTGCTCGGGGTCCGGGCCGGGTGACGGGCGCCTGCGGGCCGGCGCGGCGGGGGCCGTTCCGGCGACGACCGTGCCGACCCGGGGCCGGGCCTGGACAAGTCCCTCCAGACGCAGGGTGGTCAGGGCCTTGGTGGCGGTGGCGAGCGCAACGCCCCATTCCCCGGCGATCTGCCGGGTCGAGGGAACCCGGTCTCCGGGGGCGAGTTCACCGTCCGCGATGCGCCGCCGGATCGCGGCGACGATGCGCAGATAGGGCGGATCACCGACTGCGCCTGTGGTCTTCGTCACGTCCTGCCGCTTCCCTGTCCTGTACTAGTGCAGAGGGTAGCAGCGGCAACGCCGAACGGACGTCCTCTGACCTAGTACAGATCCGGTATTTAGCCAGTTGGAGGGAGTGCGTGTACGTCGTACGTTCAGTGCGCGTACACCGTAAAGAGCCCTGGAGGAACTTCTCATGCAGACCGTACTCGTCTCCGGCGGCGGAATCGCCGGGCCCGTCCTCGCCTACTGGCTGCGCCGCCACGGCTTCGCGCCCACCGTCGTCGAACGCGCCCCGGGCCAACGCCCCGGCGGCCAGGCGGTGGACATCCGCGGCGTCGCGCTCGAAGTCGTGGCGCGGATGGGCCTGCTGGAGCAGGCAAGCCGCGTACGGACCCGGATGCGCGGCATGTCGATCCTCGACCCCGACGGCCACGAGGTCGACCGCTCCACCGAGGCGACCTTCAGCAGCGGCCGGCTCGACAGCGAAGACATCGAGCTGCTGCGCGAGGACCTGGTACGGATGGTGTACGAGCACACGCGCGCAGGCGTCGAGTACCTCTTCGGCGACAGCATCACCGCACTCGACGAGGACGAGAGCGGCGTGCGCGTCGACTTCGCGCACGGGCCGTCCCGCACCTTCGACCTCGTGATCGGGGCCGACGGCCTCCGCTCCACCGTACGACGCCTGGCCTTCGGTCCGGAGGAGCGTTTCGCCCACCACCTGGGCAGCTACCTCTCGGTGTTCAGCGCGGAAAACTTCCTCGCCCTGGACGACTGGCAGCTGTGGCTGCGGGACGGCGACACGGGTTTCGGCATCATGCCCGTACGCAGCAACACCGAACTCCGGATCGCCTTCGGCTTCGAGTCCGCCCCCCTCGCCCACGACCTCCGCGACGGCGGCGCCCTGCGGCAGCTCGTCGTGGACAAGCTCGCGTCGCTGCGGTGGGAAGGGACCCGCCTGGCCGAGGCCGCCCGGAAGGCGCCCGACTTCTACTGCGACGCCATGGCCCAGATCCGCATGGACCCGTGGTCGCGGGGCCGGGTGACCCTGCTCGGAGATGCCGGCTACTGCCCTTCCCCCCTCTCCGGGCAGGGCACCAGCCTGGCCCTCGTGGGCGCCCACGTGCTGGCCGACTGCCTTGCCCGAGCCAACGGCGACCACCGCATCGCGTATGCCCGCTACGAGCGCCGGATGCGCCCCTTCGTCACCCTCAACCAGGCACTGGCCACCGAGAATCCCGGCGGACCGGCCTCGGAGGAATCCGTCGCGCACGCCAAGAGCGCACTCTCACTGGACAGCTGATCCCCCGGCCCGAACGGACATCCAGCAGGAGGGAACAGCACAGCACCGCTCCCACGTTCAGCGCCTGCCGTCGCCGGGGGCCGGCAGGCTGGTGAGCTCGGCAACCACCTCCGGGGATGGAGAGGCGGCCCGGCCCGGTGTCCGGGCAGACGCCGTGCTGGCTGACGAGCCGGCCCGGCCCCGGGCGGCGGTGGGTGACGCACACCGCCGCCCGGGGGGTGCATGGCATGAGGCACGCAGCAATCTTGCCGAGCCATCGCCATCCATCGATCCTGGGAGCCCGCGGCCGCGTGACCCCTCAGTCCTCGGACGGCCGCTCCTGCAGTGCCCAGCCATTGCCGTCCGGGTCGCTGAAGTAGACGAACGAGTTCCACGCCCCGCCGGGGCCGTCGGCCATCGCCCCGTCCTCCACATGCTGCACGGGACCGGCCGCCACGCCCCGTTCGACCAGTTGCGCACGGGCCGCGGCGATATCGGAGACCACCAGCTGGAGCCCCTGCACCGAACCGGGCTCTCCTTCCGTGACCCCGTCGCCCGCCCCGATCACGATCGAGCAGCCCGACCCCGGCGGCGTCAGCTGCACGATGCGCACCTCGTCGCCGACGCACATGTCGTGATCGACGGCAAAGCCCATCTGCTCGCCGTAGAAATGCTTGGCCCGCTCCACATCGGCAACCGGAACCGGCACCAGTTCGAGCTTCCAGTCCATGGCGCGCCGTCCTTCCGTACGGGCGACGGCCCGGAACAGCGACCGTCGGCACCGGCCCCGCACCCTGCAAGAAGTCTAAGGAGGGAGAGAGGGATACGCGCATCCATTGGCGGAGCGGGCGCTCATCCGTGGCGTAGCCGTCGCGGCGGGGCTACTCGGGCAGGGGGCGGTCGTCGACGACGTGCTTCATGACGAGGGTGGAGGTCAGCCGCTGGACGCCCGGCAGCCTGGCCAGGCGCTGGTCGTAGAGCTGCTGGAAGGCAGTCAGGTCGGTGGTGGCGATGCGCAGGAGGTAGTCGGGTTCGCCGAACAGGCGCTGGGCCTGGAGCACGTGCGGGACGGCGGCGACTGCCTCCTCGAACGCGGTGACGGTGTCGCGGTCCTCCCAGCGCAGCGTGGCGAAGACGAGGGCTTCGAAGTCGAGGCCGACGGCGGCCGGGTCCACGACGGCGCGGTAGCCGCGGATTGCGCCTTCCCGTTCGAGGTCGCGCAGGCGGCGGTGGCAGGGCGACACGCTCAGCTTCACGCGGGCGGCGAGCTCGGTGACCGTGAGACGGCCGTCCAACTGCAGCTCGGTAAGAATCTTCCGGTCCAAGGCATCCATGAAGAAGATTCTCCCCTCACCAGGGCGATCATGAAGTAAATGTGGAAACATTTTCGGGCAGATCGGGCCTAACCTTCCCCTCGTCATACAGAACATGAGAAGGAACGGTTGAGGAACGGCCCATGGACACGACGACGCTGGCGGGTTTTCTGGCAGTGGATCTCCTGCTGGTGTTCACCCCCGGCGCGGACTGGGCCTATGCGATTGCGGCGGGTCTGCGGGACCGGTCGGTCGTTCCGGCGGTCGCGGGGCTGATAGCCGGGTACGCGGGATACACGCTGCTTGCCGTCGCGGGTCTGGTGGTGATCGTGGCGAGTTCGGCGACCCTGCTCACCGCGCTGACCGTCGCCGGGGCGGGCTATCTGGTGTGGCTCGGCTGGAGCGTGCTGAGGCAACCGGCCGCATTGGCGGCCTCCGATGCGGCCGTGGGCTCCTCCCGTTTGCAGATCATGCTCAAGGGGGCCGGGACCAGCGGCCTCAACCCGAAGGCGTTGCTGCTGTACTTCTCGCTGTTCCCGCAGTTCATCGACCCGGCGACGGGCTGGCCGGTCGCCGCGCAGACGGGATTGCTCGGCACGCTCCACATGACCGCATGCGCCGTCGTCTACCTCGCCGTCGCCGTGCTCGCCCGCACCGTCTTGAAGACCCGGCCGTCGGCAACCCGGGCGGTCACTCGCGGCTCTGGTGCCATGATGATCGCCATCGGCGGGTTCTTGCTGGTGGAACGCCTGGCCGGCTGACGGGCCCGTACACCCCGTTCCACACCGTGCTGTCCACAGGTCCACACCCCCTCGCCGCACTCCTCATGCGGGCGTGACACTGTGCCGACCGCTACTCCCAGGGCCGGTCACCGGTTGACGAACGTCATGCTGGCCTCGTCGTACCGCGTACCGGCGATCCGGGCGGCCGGCGCCGCGGCGTCGATCGCAGCGAGTTCTTCGGCGGTCAGCTCGATGGCGAGTGCCCCGAGGTTCTCCTCCAGGTACTTCTCCCGGCGGGTTCCGGGGATCGGCACGACGTCGTCCCCGCGGTGCTGCACCCAGGCCAGCGCGAGCTGTCCGGCGCTGACGCCCTTCTGTGCGGCGAGCGCGTCGAGCTGCTCGACGATGGCCAGGTTCTGCTCCAGGTTGCCGTCGGCGAACCGCGGCTGGCTGCGGCGCAGATCGGACTCCGGCAGGCCCTTCACCGAGGTGTAGCGGCCGGTCAGGAAGCCGCGCCCGAGCGGCGAGAACGGCACCAGGCCGATGCCGAGTTCACGGCACACCGGCGCGATCTCCTGCTCCAGATCCCGGGTCCACAGCGACCACTCGCTCTGCAGCGCGGCGATCGGATGCACCGCATGCGCCCGCCGCAGGGTCGCCGCGCTCGCCTCGGACAGCCCGAGGTGCCGCACCTTGCCCGCCGCGACGAGTTCGGCCATCGCACCGACGGTCTCCTCGATCGGTACGTCGGGGTCGACACGGTGCTGGTAGTAGAGGTCGAGGTGTTCGACCCCGAGCCTGCGCAGCGATGCCTCGCAGGCCTCCCGTACGTAGGCGGCATCGCCGCGGATCGCGGTCGGCTCACCGAGCCGGTTGGCGAACCCGAACTTCGTCGCCAGCACCGCCTCGTCCCGCCGGCCGGCGATGGCCCGGCCGATCAGCTCCTCGTTGTGCCCCGCGCCGTAGAAGTCGGAGGTGTCCAGCAGGCTGACACCGAGGTCGAGCGCCCGGTTGATGGTCGCGATCGACTGCGCGTCGTCCGACGCCCCGTACCCATGGCTCATCCCCATGCAACCGAGCCCCTGCGCGGAAACCACCAGCTCACCGAGGCGACGCGACGGGATGTTCATCGTGGTCATGCTGCTGCTACCTCCTGGACGTACGGCGGACGGATCCGGATCTCTGCCCGTGATCCCGCTCCGATTCCTGAACTCCGGGGCCCTCGTGGCGGGCCTGGACCGGAATCCCGTCCCGGACGCTACGAGTTGGAGCGCACTTCAAGTCAACACGGGCTCTGAGAAGGCCGCCTGCACTGGCGGACCTGTCCCCTCCGAGCCACCGGCCGCCGTCAGCCGCCGTTTCAGCTGCCGTCGCCCGCTATCGCCCGCAGGGCCTGGCAGTGCGCGGCAAAGGCGGTGCGGCCGGCGGGCGTCAGGGCGAGCCAGGTGCGCGGACGCTTGCCGACATACCCCTTGTTGACGGCGACATAGCCGGCCTTCTCCAGGGTGGTCACCTGCCGCGACAGGACCGAGTCGCTCACTTCGACGGTGTCGCGGACAAAGGCGAACTCGGCCTTCTCGGCAGCCGCGAGGGTCGCCACGATGGAGAAACGGACCGGCGCGTGTATCACGTCGTCGAGCGCGTGACGCGGATGTGCCCCGTGATGCGGGTCGGTCACCGCCGGGCCTCCAAGTAAGCGCCTACCAGCCCGGGAAGGGCAACCACCAGTGCGCCGGGCACCCACCACGCCAGGACCCCCGGGAACCATATGGTGCCAGGCGCCAGCACCGCGCCGTAGAGCAGTCCCCAGGACGCGATCAGGACGCCGTGCCGCACTCCGAACCCGCGGCGGGCCACCCGCTGCCGGGCCACATAGACCGACAACCCGGTGATGGTGGCACACCACAAGCCGATGCCGATCGCCACACCGTAAGGCCGGCCCAGCAGCCCGATGGAGAGCACCAGGACCGCAGAGGCGCAGCCGTAGATCAGTTGGTACCAGACGTACCACCTCGCGCCGGCCCGCACCGTCGAGCTCAGCTTCTGCGCACGGTCCAGTGCGGCCGCTGCTTCCTGCGAGGCGTACTCCGACATGCCATCCCCCCTGACAGCTGGTGTTGCTCCGACTTCCTGCATTCAGCGTGACAAGTACTTTCCGATATGACAAGTACTTTCCAGCCATTCGCTATCGGCGCGAACTCCCCTCTGTTCGGGAGATGTTGTTCCGCCGCAGCGCTCCGCACCCCTGCCCGCCCCACGGGTCGCCCGGCGCCACGCATCCGGCCGGATCAGCCCCGATCTGCCCACCGCCACGACGGTCGAGGTCTCCTTCGAGACGAGGGGCGCAGGGCCCGGCGTCGGGCCACGGCAGCCCACCTGTGCGGCGCGGCCAGGTCAGGTACTGTTGCGCCTTCAGCAGTCCTCAGCAGTGGACCGACCCAGGAGGTGAGACCGATTCCCCGCCAGACCAGGCAGGTGCTCCCGGCTCACGCCCTGCGGTCCCCTCGATGCAGGTGACCGTCCGACGCAAGTGACCCGGGAAGCGCCGTCGGCGCCCCGAAAGGCTCACATGTCGTCGTTCCAGATGTCGTCCCATCCGTCACCTCTTCCCTCCCCCTCCCCGGCCCCCGCTTCCACGCCGCTCTCCCGTTCCGCCGTCGTCGCCACACTGCGCGCCGCCGGCTGCGTCTTTGCCGAGGACGAGGCCGAGCTGCTCCTGTCCACCGCGCAAACGGCGGACGAGCTCGCCGCCATGGTGGAGCGGCGCGCGTACGGCCTGCCCCTGGAACACGTCGTCGGCTGGGCGGAGTTCCACGGGCGACGGATCATCGTCGATCCCGGGGTCTTCGTACCGCGCCGCCGCACCGAGTTCCTCGTGGACCAGGCCATCGGCCTCGGTCTACGAACCGCCGAGCGCACCGGGCGGCCCACGGTCGTGGTCGACCTGTGCTGCGGATCGGGCGCGGTGGGCGCGGTACTGGCCGCAGCCCTTCACCGGGTCGAGCTGCACGCCGCCGATATCGAGCCCGCCGCGGTGCGCTGCACCCGCCGCAACATCACCGACGCCGGGGGCCGTGCCTACGAGGGCGACCTCTTCGATGCGCTCCCCGCCGGCCTCCGGGGCCGTATCGACATCCTGGTGGCCAACGTTCCCTACGTACCGACCGAGGAGGTCGGGCTGCTGCCGCCCGAGGCCCGCGAGTTCGAGCCGCTGGTGGCGCTCGACGGCGGCGCGGACGGGCTGGACGTCCTGCGGCGGGTGACCGCGGCGGCCCCGCCGTGGCTGGCACCGGGGGGCCATCTGCTGGTCGAGACCAGCGAACACCAGGCGCCGCAGGCCGTCGAGGCCTTCACCCGCAACGGGCTGCTGCCCCGAGTGGCCGATTCCGATGAGCTCTACGCCACGGTCGTCACAGGGACCCGGGAACCTGCCGAGGAGGGCCGAGAGGCCGGACCGTCGTAACGACCACTGCCGGTCGTGACGACCCCTGCCGGTCACCACGACCACTGCCCTGTCGCCACGACCACTGCCGGTCGTGACACCTCGCCACCGGCTGCGGCCGGCCGGCGAACCCGACGGCAGAGGCTGTCTTGTTACCTCCTACCTCCTGCCTCCTGTCCCCTACCTCCTACCTCCTGCCTCCTACCTCCTACCTCCTACCTCCTGTCCCCTGCCTCCCGGACGGCCACCACCTGCTTGCCCACCACACCGCCTCGCTCGAATGCCTGATGCGCCGAGGCGATGTCTGCCAGCGGATACACGCTGTCGATGACGGGCCACAGTCCGCCGGAGGTCACGTAGCCGGCCAGGTCACGCAGCACGGAGGTGTCGGGGTTGGAGCTCAATGTGCGGATGCGGCGGGCGCCGTGCACGCTCGACGCGGCGATGGCTGCGGAGACCCGGCGAGGTTGAAGAACGGGCCGGCCTTCCGTAGCCGGACCCAGTGCGCCCGGACCCATGATCCGCCGGGCGGCCGGGCCCGGCTCGCCCCGCGCCGGTACCGGGGTCCCGTCTTCCCACGGATCCTGCCCAGAGCAGGAGTGATGCGAGTGTGACCGCTGCTTCGCAGGAGGTGGCGGTGCATCCTGCGACACCTGTTGTGCTCAGTCGCAGCGGCGCTCGGCAGCACCCGCACGGACCACTCCTGCTAGCACCTTGCTTGCAATAGTTAGCACTTCCGGGCACCATCGATGTATGGCATCACTCAACGTCGGCAATCTCGGCGAGTTCCTGCGGGAGCAGCGGCGCACGGCGCAGCTGAGTCTGCGGCAGCTCGCAGATGCCGCCGGGGTGTCCAACCCGTACCTCAGCCAGATCGAGCGCGGCTTGCGCAAGCCGAGCGCGGAGATTCTGCAGCAGCTCGCCAAGGCGCTGCGGATATCCGCCGAGACGCTGTACGTCCAGGCCGGGATTCTGGACGAACGTCAGGGTCTGGACGGGGTCGAGGTACAGACCGCGATACTCACCGACCCGGCGCTGAACGAGAGACAGAAGCAGGTCCTGCTGCAGATCTACGAGTCCTTCCGCAAGGAGAACGGGCTCGGGAGCGGCGGCAAGGACGCCGCTACGAGCGGACCTGAGGACGGGCGCGGCACGGACTCCCTTGAGGCAGAGGCCGACGGCGGCCCGCACGCCACCTGAGCAACCGACTTCGTTTCCAGGAGGAATAACGTCATGGCCATCAACACCGATGACCTCCGCAAGGCCCTGACCGACGCGACCCCGCTGTACGCCCTGGCCGGCACCGTCGACCTGGCTGCCGAGAAGCTCGGCGAGGTGCCGCAGTTCGTCGAGAAGATCCGGATCGAGGCGCCCAAGCGCTTCGAATCCGTCCGCAGCACCGACCCCAAGGACGTCCAGGCCCTGGTCACCAAGCAGGCCAAGGACGCCAAGGAGAAGCTGACCGAGCTGCTGGGCTCGCTGGACGGCGACATCAAGAAGGTCCGTGACCAGGCGCAGGAGCTGGCGCTGCAGGGCGTGGGCCGCGCGGCCGAGGCCGTCGTGAAGACCCGTGAGGGTTACGAGGAGCTGGCCGAGCGCGGTCGTGGCGCGGTGGCGACCTGGCGCGGCGAGGCCGCCGACCAGGTCGAGGACCTCGCGGTGGCGATCGAGCCGGAGCCGGCGCCGAAGCAGGCGGGCAAGGTCGGGGCGAAGACCCAGACCGCGGGGACGAAGCCCCAGACCGCGAACGGCACCAAGGCGGAGACCAAGGCCACCCCCTCGGCGCAGCCCAAGCCGGCCTCGACGAAGAAGCCCGTCGCGCAGCGCAAGCCGACTCCCGCGCCGCCGCAGCGCAAGCCGGCACCGGCGCCGGCCAAGAAGAGCACCCCGCCGTCCGCCAAGTGAGGACACCGGACGCACACAACGAGGACGAAGTGAGCTCGCTCACCTTTCGCTGAGGGCCCCGTTTCACGGGCCGGGCCGGGCACACTTCGGGTGCCCGGCCCGTTGTCCGGGTACGGTGGGGCCGCACGGGCGGCAGACGGGCCGCCGCAGACCGAGACGACACGACTGGCGAACGGGCGGTGTAAGGCGTGCTGATTTACGGGTTCCAGAGCATTCTGAGCTGGGTGCAGCTCGCCCTGGGCGTCTATGCCGCCGTGATGCTGATCGATGCGGCCGTGCGCCGTGACGACGCCTATCGCGCCGCGAGCAAGCAGACCAAGGGCATGTGGCTGATCTTCCTCGCCCTGGCCACGGCCCTGCTGTTCATTCTCCCGATCATGTCGTTCCTGCCGGTCATCGGCGTGATCGCAGTGATCGTCTACACCGTCGATGTACGCCCGGCGCTCCGGGAGGTCTCCGGCGGTGGCCGCGGGCCCCGGCGCGGGGGCTCCAGCTCGGACGGGCCGTACGGGCCTTACAACGGCGGGCGCTGAGCGGTACAGGAGGCCCGCGAGGGCCCCGCGAAGGCCGGAGGGGCCCCGTGAAGGCCCGAGAGGGCCCGGCCAAAAGCCCCCGGCCCCTCGGTCACGGCCCCCCGACCCCTCGGTCGCGGACCCGCGGCCCGTACCTCCCGTCCGGCCGGCCCCCGCCAGCGCCGGTCCAGCAGCAGTACGGCCTACCCCCGCTCCAGCAGCAGTACGGCCTACCGCCGGTCCAGCAGCAGTACGGCCAGGTCGTCCGTCAGCTCGCCGCCGTTCAGATCGCGTACCTCTCTGACCGAGGCCTCCAGCAGCTCCTCGCCCGTGAGGCCCGCGGCCATCTGCCGGCTCACCAGCTCGGTCATGCCCTCCTGGCCGAGGCGCTGGTTCCCCTGGCCGATCCGGCCCTCGATCAGGCCGTCGGTGTACATCAGCAGGCTCCACGAGCCGCCCAGTTCCACCTGCCGGCGCGGCCAGCGGGCGTGCGGCAGCAGGCCGAGCGCCGGGCCGCCGAATTCGTACGGCAGCAGCTGCGGAGGCTCGCCGGCCTGGGCCAGCAGCGGTGCGGGGTGGCCGGCCAGGCACAGACCGGCGCGGCGGCCGTCCGCGGAGATGTCGACGGTGCACAGCGTCGCGAAGATCTCGTCGTCCGCCCGCTCGTGCTCCAGGACCTTCTGGAGCGTGGCGAGCAGTTCGTCGCCGGAGAGCCCGGCGAAGGTCAGCGCGCGCCAGGCGATGCGCAGCTCGACGCCGAGGGCGGCCTCGTCGGGGCCGTGGCCGCAGACGTCGCCGATCATCGCGTGGACGGTGCCGTCCGGGGTGCGGACGGTGTCGTAGAAGTCGCCACCGAGCAGCGCACGGCTGCGGCCGGGGCGGTAGCAGGCGGCGAACCGCAGATTGGAGCCGTCGAGCAGGGGTGTGGGCAGCAGGCCGCGCTCCAGGCGGGCATTCTCCTGGGCGAGCATCCGCGATTCGGTGAGCTGGCGCTGCGCGAGGTCGGCGCGTTTGCGCTCGACGGCGTAGCGGACCGCGCGGCTGAGCACCGCACCGTCCAGCTCGTCGCGGAAGAGGTAGTCCTGGGCACCGACGCGTACGGCGTCGGCGGCACGTTCGGCGTCCGTCTCGTAGGTGAGGACGAGGACGGCGTGCGAGGTGGCCATCCGCAGGACGTCGCGCAGCATGCCCAGCTCGTCATCGGGGGTGTCGCCGGGGCCCGGGTCGCGTTCCGTGCGGTCGCCGGGCGTCCGCGGGGGAAGGTCGAGCAGGATGCAGTGCACATCGTCGGTCAGCAGCCGCCCGGCCTCGGTGAGGTTGCGGGCGGTCCGCAGACGCACCTTGCGGCCCGCCCAGTCCCACATATCGGGGACATGGCTGTTGGGGTCCTCGCCGATGAGGAGCAGGGTCAGTCCGTGGTGGGCGGGCGCAGGGTCGGCCGAATCTCGCTGTTCGGCCGGCTGCGACTGTTCGGGCTTCTGGAAGCCGTGGGATGACGCAGGGGCCGACTGTCGGCCCACGGCGGTCGGCGGGGCGCTCACGCCCTGGGCCGTCGTGTCCCCCGCGCCCGGCGCGTCGGCGATCCGCGCGGTGTCCGCGCAGGCGTCGTCCACCGGTCCTGCCTGGTGCGGCAGCACGACCGCCCGCTGGTGCGGTACGGGTACGGGCATGGGTCTGCTTCCTTCCCTCCCCCCGAGGGGTGCGGCGGAGCGCCGACCGGCGCACCACCGTGCCCGGCTTCCCACCACTCGTCGGTCAATGGAGCGGGGGCACACCGGGCACTGCCAGGCGACCATAGCGCCAGTACGGAGTGGGATGGAATGCCCGGCGGCAATCGGCCATCGTCATATGCCGCACCCGATAAGCCATTTGACCTGGGGAGGGCGGAATGCGGAATGACGAACATCACCCCGCCCGGGTGCATTCCGCTACGCGACGACGACACTCGGGCAGGAAACAATCCGGTCATTTATCGTGCGTGTGATGCGCGCCATCGTGTCAGCCGTCACCGTCGGGGCGGACGACACCGAGGATCGGCATCGACCCGGCGCCGGTGATCGTGACCTGCCGGCCGGGCCGCGGCGCATGCACAATCGCCCCGTCACCGAGATACATCCCGACATGGCTGGCATCGGAGAAATAAATGATCAGATCGCCCGGTCGCATGTCCTTGAGCGCGACCCGGGGAAGGTGGCGCCACTGCTCCTGCGAGGTCCGCGGAATGGTCCGGCCGCCGGCCTGCCACGCCCGCAGGGTCAGCCCGGAGCAGTCAAAGGTGTCCGGCCCTTCGGCACCCCACACATAGTCCTTGCCGATCTGTGCGGTGGCGTACGAAATCGCCTTCTTACCGAGAGCCGATGCTTTGTTGCTGATGTCTTTCAGTACGCCCGAGTCCAGCCACTTCTGCTGCTGCTTGAAGGCCAGCTCGTCCTCCAGCTTCTTCAGCCGGTCCTTTTCCTTGGCGGCCAGCCGGGATTCCAGCTTCTTTGCCTCGTCGATCTTTTTCTTGATGTCCCGCTGGGCGCTCTCCTTCTTCTTGCGGTTCGCCTCCAGCTTCTCCCAGCGGTCCGTTGCCGAGTCCGAATAATCCTCCAAGTCGCCTTCGAGATGCGACAGTTGGCTGATCATTCGCTTGGCTGCCAGCTGCCCCTTGCGCGCCAGGGTGGCATTGTCGAGGAAGCCCTCGGGGTCGACGCTGAGCATCAGCTTCGCCTCGGCGGGCAGCCCGCCGCCACGGTACTGGGCGCTGGCCAGCGCGCCCGCCCGCCGCTTGAGGGTGGCCAGCCGGCGCTGGGTGCTGTCGATGCTGCGCGCCAGCTTGACGATCTCCTTCTGCTGGAGCTCGACCTGTTCCTTGGCGGCGTTATAGGCATCGGTGGCCTGCTCGGCCTTGCGGTAGAGGGCGTCGATCTTCTTGCGTACGTCGTCGAGGCGCCGGGCGTCGGCGTCCGCGGCCGCTCCCGCGCCGGCGGCCTGCCCCGCGTCCGCGGACGGGTTCTTCGGGTCATCCGCGTAGGCCGCCGTCGCCGTGCCGCCGAGCAGCCCCATCGCACACAGGACGACGGCGGTGCACGCCACGAGCCGGCTGCCCCGTGCGCCCCATGGCCCCCGTGCACCCCACGACCCCTGCGCACCCCATATTCCCCGCCCGGCCCGCCCACCCCGTACGTCCCGAATGCCCTGCCGTGCCCCCTGGCTCCCCACCAGCCACCTCCGGTCGTTCCGCACCGATTCGCGTGTTCCTACAGGCGCGGATGCTGCCATACCGGCCGGTAATTCGACAGGGCGACGGGCCGTTTCGCACGAGCTGGCGAGCACTTCTCCCCCGCACCCATCCGATGGCCGAGGTTCACCGTGCGTTCACTCCCCTCCATCGGCCGCTTCACCTGATCTGCCTAATTTCGGCCGTACCGAGTGCGCGTCTCGCCTGATGTGCAAGCGCGACACGGCTAGCTGGCATCGCAGACCGCGACAGCCCTCAGATCACTCTTCGCCTTGCACGCCGACGAAGCGGCGCGCCCCAGGAAGGAACTTTCGACAGTGAAGCTTCAGCGCAAGAACCGGGTTCGCGCCCTCGCCGTTGGCGCTCTCGCCGTCTCGGGTGCCCTGGCCCTGACGGCGTGCGGCTCCGATGACACCTCCGGCGCCGGCGGCGGTGCCGCCAAGCCGTCGAACATCAAGTGCGAGGGCAAGGGCAAGCTGCTCGCGTCCGGCTCCTCCGCGCAGAAGAACGCCATGGACGTCTGGGTACAGGCGTACTCGGGCGCCTGCAAGGGCACCGAGATCAACTACCAGCCGACGGGTTCCGGCGCCGGCGTCACGACCTTCCTGCAGGGCCAGACCGCCTTCGCGGGCTCCGACTCGCCCCTCAAGCCCGACGAGGTCACGAGGTCGAAGCAGGTCTGCAAGGGCGGCCAGGCCATCGACCTGCCGATGGTCGGCGGCCCGGTCGCGGTCGGCTACAACGTCCCGGGCGTGGACAACCTCGTGCTGGACGCCCCGACCCTGGCCAAGATCTTCGACTCGAAGATCACCAAGTGGAACGACCCCGCGATCAAGCAGCTGAACCCGGGCGCGAAGCTCCCGGACCTCAAGATCCAGGCGTTCCACCGCTCGGACGACTCCGGCACCACCGACAACTTCACCAAGTACCTCAAGGGCGCGGCCCCCGGTGACTGGAAGCACGAGCCGGCGAAGAAGTGGGAGGGCGCGGGCGGCCAGGCGGCCTCCGGCTCGGCCGGCGTCTCCTCGCAGGTCAAGCAGACCAGCGGCGCGATCTCGTACTTCGAGCTGTCGTACGCCACGGCCGGCAAGATCCCGACGGTCAAGCTGAACACCGGCGCCAAGGCCCCGGTCGACGCCACCGTCGACAACGCCTCCAAGGCGATCTCCGAGGCCACGCAGGCCGGCAAGGGCAACGACCTGGCCCTGAAGCTCAACTACACCACCAAGGCCGAAGGCGCCTACCCGATCACCCTGGTGACCAACGAGATCGCCTGCGACAAGGGCAACAAGCCCGAGACGCTGGCCGCCACCAAGTCCTTCCTGACCTACATCGCCAGCAAGGACGGCCAGAGCGCGCTCAAGCAGCTCGGCTACGCCCCGCTGCCCACCGAGATCGCCGACAAGGTCCGCAGGACCGTCGCCACGCTCTCCTGACCCACCGGGCGGCGGCCCGCAGACCGCTGTATGGCCAAAGGGGCCCCTCACCAGGGCCCCTTTCGGGCCGCCGCCCGTCCGGTGCACCGCCGCGCCAGGAGTCCTCACCGGCTCCGCAGACCGGAGAACCCATGAATTCAGCTACTTCGCCAACCGATACCCCGCCCCCGCCAGGGAACGACGGCCCCTCGGCCGTCTCCGGCAAGGCGGTCCGCCCCGGTGACCGGATCTTCCTCGGGCTCTCCCGGGGCTCCGGTATCGCCCTCCTGGTGATCATGGCCGCCATCGCGGTCTTCCTCACCTACCGCTCCGTGCTCGCCATCTCCGGCGACAAGGCCAACTTCTTCACCACCCTGGACTGGAACGCCACCGGGTCGGATCCGAAGTTCGGCATCGCGGTCCTCGCCTTCGGCACCGTCGTCAGCTCCGTGGTCGCGATGGTCATCGCGGTCCCGGTCGCGGTCGGCATCGCGCTGTTCATCTCGCACTACGCCCCGCGCAAGCTGTCCTCCCCGCTCGGCTACGTCATCGATCTGCTCGCCGCGGTGCCCAGCATCATCTACGGCCTGTGGGGCGCACTCTTCCTCGTCCCGCACCTGACCGGCCTCTACACCTGGCTGGACGACTACCTCGGCTGGACCGGCATCTTCTCGTACGGCGGCGGGGCGGCCCGTTCGCTGTTCACCGTCGGCATCCTGCTCGCGATCATGGTCCTGCCGATCGTGACCAGCGTCAGCCGCGAAGTGTTCCTGCAGGTCCCGAAGATGCACGAGGAGGCCGCGCTGGCGCTCGGCGCCACCCGCTGGGAAGTCATCCGGATGTCGGTGCTCCCCTTCGGCCGCTCCGGCATCATCAGCGCCTCCATGCTGGGCCTGGGCCGTGCGCTCGGCGAGACGATGGCCGTCGCCACGGTCCTCTCGCCCAGCTTCCTCATCAACACCAGCCTGCTGGACCCGGGCGGCGGCACCTTCGCCCAGAACATCGCCAGCAAGTTCAGCGAGGCCGACGGATTCGGCCAGGACGCCCTGATCGCCTCCGGCCTCGTCCTCTTCGTGATCACGCTGCTCGTCAACGGCGCGGCCCGCCTGATCATCGCCCGCCGCAAGGAGTACTCGGGAGCCGCTGCATGAGTATGACGACCGACCGCCCCGCGGTCTCGAACGGCGGCGGCCCGCTCCCCGTTTCCCTCAAGCAGGCCCGCCTGCCCCGCTGGACCCCGCCGGTTCTCGCGCTGGTCGCGGCCGGTGCGGGCTGCGGCATCGGACGGGGCGCCGGGCTGGACAGCACCGTCCAGTGGGGCCTGATCGCCGCCCTGCTCTTCGTCTTCGGTACCTTCGCGCTGGCCGCGGCCGTCGAGGGCGCCCGGCAGGCCAAGGACCGGCTGGCCACCTGCCTGGTCTGGATGGCCTTCCTGGTCGCCGTCGTACCGCTGGCCTCGCTCCTGTGGGAGACCGTCGCCCGCGGCACCAAGGTCCTGAACGGCTACTTCCTGTCCCACTCCATGGGCACCACCCCGGACGCGCTGCCCGGCGGCGGCATCAACCACGCGATCGTCGGCACCCTGGAGCAGGTCGGCCTCGCCACCCTGATCGCCGCGCCGATCGGTCTGCTCACCGCGATCTACCTCGTCGAGTACGGCCGCGGCCGGCTCGCCCGTGCCGTCACCTTCTTCGTCGACGTCATGACCGGCATCCCGTCGATCGTGGCCGGCCTGTTCATCCTCTCCGTGTGGATCCTGATCCTCGGCTTCGGCCCGTCCGGCTTCGCCGGCGCGATGGCCCTGGCGATCCTGATGATGCCGGTCGTCGTCCGCTCCACCGAGGAGATGCTCAAGCTCGTCCCGAACGAGCTGCGCGAGGCGTCGCTGGCCCTCGGCGTGCCCAAGTGGCGCACCATTCTCAAGGTCGTCCTGCCGACGTCGATCGGCGGCATCACCACCGGCGTGATGCTCTCCATCGCCCGTGTCGCCGGTGAGACGGCGCCCGTGCTGCTGTTGGTGTGGGGCGCGAAGACGATCAACAACAACCCCTTCGAAGATGCCCAGCAGTCGCTTCCGCTCTACGTTTTCCAGCAGTGGCAGCAGGGTTCCGAGGCCTCCTACGACCGCGCATGGGCCGCGGCACTGGTCCTCATCGCCTTCGTCATGATCCTCAACCTGGTGGCCCGCGGTATCGCCCGCTGGAAGGCCCCCAAAACCGGCCGCTGACCCAGCCCGGCGACAGAAAGAAGCAGTGATTTCCATGGCCAAGCGAATCGACGTCAGCGGCCTCTCCGCGTACTACGGCAGCCACAAGGCCATCGACGACATCTCGATGACCGTCGAGCCGCGCTCCGTGACGGCCTTCATCGGCCCGTCCGGCTGCGGCAAGTCGACGTTTCTGCGCACCCTGAACCGGATGCACGAGGTCACGCCCGGCGGCCGCGTCGAGGGCAAGGTGATGCTGGACGACGAGAACCTCTACGGCTCCGGGGTCGACCCGGTCGCCGTCCGCCGCACCGTCGGCATGGTCTTCCAGCGCCCCAACCCGTTCCCCACGATGTCGATCTTCGACAATGTCGCGGCCGGTCTGCGGCTGAACGGCTCGCGCAAGAAGAGCGAGCTCAAGGACATCGTCGAGAAGTCCCTCAAGGGCGCCAACCTCTGGAACGAGGTCAAGGACCGCCTCAACAAGCCCGGCTCGGGCCTGTCCGGCGGCCAGCAGCAGCGGCTGTGCATCGCCCGTGCCATAGCCGTCGAGCCGCAGGTGCTGCTGATGGACGAGCCCTGCTCGGCGCTCGACCCGATCTCCACCCTCGCCATCGAGGACCTGATCGGCGAGCTCAAGGAGCGCTTCACGATCGTCATCGTGACGCACAACATGCAGCAGGCCGCGCGCGTCTCGGACCGTACGGCGTTCTTCAACCTCGCCGCGGTCGGCCAGCCCGGCAAGCTGGTCGAGATCGACGAGACCGAGCGGATCTTCTCCAACCCGTCGGTCCAGGCCACGGAGGACTACATCTCCGGCCGCTTCGGCTGAGCAACGAGTGCGGCCCGGCCGCTCGGGCCGGGCCGCCCCCACCACGTCCTGCGGTGCTGCATGGCGGTGCCACCGCAAGGCGAAGGGCCCGCCCCTCTTCCCGGGGGCGGGCCCGTTCTGTGTGCTCTGCGGCGGTATCCGGCTGTGTGCTCCGCAGCCGTATCCGGCCTCCGGTCCGAGGCCGGTGGCCCGGGCGCGGGCGCGGGCGCGGGCCACAACCTGCCCGGCCGCGCAGCGGCGTCGGTCAGCCGAAGGCCAGCCGGATCAGCCAGAACGCCAGCGCCGCGACCAGCGCCGCCGCCGGCATGGTGATGAACCAGCCCATCACGATGTTCTTGGCGACGCCCCAGCGCACCGCGCGCGGGCCCTTGGTCGAGCCGACGCCCATGATCGCGGAGGTGATGACATGGGTCGTGGAGATCGGCGCCTGGAACATGAACGACGCGGTGTACATGACCGAGGCGGCCGTGGTCTCCGCGGCGAAGCCCTGCGGCGGGTCCAGCTCGATGATGCGGCGGCCCAGGGTGCGCATGATGCGCCAGCCACCCGCGTACGTACCGAGCGAGAGGGTGAGCGCACAGGCCAGCTTGACCCAGATCGGGATGGCGTCGTCCGCGTCCTCGACATCGGCGATGACCAGGGCCATCACCACGACACCCATGGTCTTCTGGGCGTCCTGCAGACCGTGGCCGAGCGCCATACCGGCGGCCGAGACGGTCTGGGCTATGCGGAAGCCGCGCTTGGCCTTGTGCGGGTTGGACTTACGGAACATCCAGAGGATGACGACCATCACCAGATAGCCGAGCACCAGGCCGATGACCGGCGAGATGAACATCGGCAGGACGACCTTCTCGATCACGCCGCCCCAGATGACCTTGGTGCCGCCGGCGAGCGCCGCACCGACCATGCCGCCGAACAAGGCGTGCGAGGACGAGGACGGCAGGCCGAAGTACCAGGTGACGAGGTTCCAGACCACCGCGCCGAGCAGCGCGGCAAAGAGAATGCCCATCCCCTGGTTGCCCTGGGGAGTGGCGATCAGCCCTTCGCTGACCGTCTTGGCGACCCCGCTGCCGAGAAACGCACCGGCGAGGTTCATCACGGCGGCCATCGCCAGCGCCGCGCGCGGGGTCAGTGCCCGCGTCGAGACCGAGGTCGCGATGGCGTTCGCGGAGTCGTGGAAGCCGTTGGTATAGGTGAATCCGAGCGCGACCACAATGGTCACGACGAGCGCGAAGGTCTCCATGGGCGGCGCTCAGGACTCCTTGACCGCGATGGTCTCGACCGTGTTGGCGACATGCTCGAACGCGTCCGCCGCCTCTTCCAGGATGTCCACGATCTGCTTGAGCTTGAGGACCTCGATGGCGTCGTACTTGCCGTTGAAGAGGTGCGCCAGCAGCTTGCGGTGGATCTGATCGGCCTGGTTCTCCAGGCGGTTGACCTCGATCCAGTACTCGGTGAGGTTGGTCATGGTCCGCAGATGCGGCATGGCCTCGGCGGTCAGCTCGGCCGCCCGTGCCAGTACCTCGATCTGCTGGTCGACGCCCTTGGGGAGCTCCTCGACCTTGTAGAGGACGACCAGGTCGACCGCCTCTTCCATGAAGTCCATGATGTCGTCGAGCGACGAGGCCAGGTTGTAGATGTCCTCGCGGTCGAACGGCGTGATGAACGAGGAGTTCAGCTGGTGGAAGATCGCGTGGGTCGCGTCATCACCCGCGTGCTCCGCCGCCCGCATCCGCTCGGCGATCTCTGCGCGAGCGGAGGCGTCCGCCCCGAGCAGTTCCATCAGGAGCTTGGAGCCCGTGACGATGTTGTCCGCGGAGGCGGCGAACATGTCGTAGAAGCTCGTCTCCCTGGGGGTCAGACGAAAGCGCACGTGAAATCCTCGGGGTGCATCGGATTCGGTCGAGTTGATGCTAGGCGCATCATCCAGCCACAGCTAACCGGCATTCCTTCAGTGTCGCCCATCGTGCAGCATGCTCTGCACGGGGTACCACAGGTGCCCGCAAAGTTCGGTACCATATACCCACCAGGGGTATATAGATCGCCTAGATACCACGGGAGACGGCCATGACGACCACGGACGCCGACACCACCGGCAGCGCCGCAGCCGCCGCGGCCTGCCACCCCCGGCAGCCGGACACCGACCCCCGGGACGCAGCTCAAACCGTGACCGATAACGCAGAGACTTCGGCGCCATCCGGCACCCACGGCTACGCACAGCAGAAAGACGCACACATCAAGCGACTGCGCCGGATCGAGGGCCAGATCCGCGGACTGCAGCGGATGCTCGAAGAGGACGTCTACTGCATCGACATACTCACCCAGGTCTCGGCGAGCACGAAGGGCCTGCAGTCCTTCGGCCTCCAGCTCCTGGAAGAACATCTGCGGCACTGCGTCGCCGCTGCGGTCCTTGAGAGCTCCGCTCCGGGGGCCGTCCAGGGCCCCGAGGCCATCGACGCCAAGGTCCAGGAGGCCACCAAGGCCATCGAACGGATGCTGCGCACCTGAGCCGGCCGGCCCGGCGCACCCCGCGCCACGGGACAGCCCTCAGCCGGGAGAGCGTCCCGCGGGCCCGGGCCGACGGCGCGCCCGGCCCATGCCGTCGCCGCCCTCCCCGTCGACCTCCAGCACCTCGTCGATGCGGTCCGGGCTGAGCCGGTCCTCGCTCGCCGCCGCGGCCGCGATCATCAACTCACCGGTCAGGTCGATCTCGACGAGGGCTACGTAGTCCTGGACCGTCGTAGGGCGGTGTCCGGCCACGTACCACACCTCCTCTTTCGAGCGCCTTCCCACGCCTTGGGTGGTTACCGTCAGCGTAAGGACGGGCGCACGCTCCGCGCATGGCACGGATGGACCATTTCCGCCATCCGGCAAGCGCCCCCGTCACATGCCCTCCCGCACCGCGCCCATCCCTACGGCGCGGGCGAAGCGATCTTCCCCGCATAGATGTCGCGCTCATCCGGCAGGTGCACCACGACCTTTGTCCCGAAATCTGACAGTTCCGTGGTGGACGTCACCGATACCCCCTTCGGCGCACCGTTGGCGTAGCGGAACCACTGGCGCACCTTGCGCAGCCGCCCGTCCTCGTCCAGATACGCCTCGAACGGCACCGCGTCGGTGGTGAACCCCTGCTCCGCGGCGACCAGCGCGGGCCTCGTACGCGGCGACGCCTCCCGGGCGGCCGTCCCGATGTCCGTCGTCCCGCGGTAGTGCCGCACCATCACGCCGTCCAGCCGCTCCTCACCCTGGTAGGTCACCTCCCGCGCGCCGCGCAGCAGTTCCGCGGCGGCCAGCGGATCGGTCGCCCCGCCGGTGACCAGATTCCCGTCGCTCAGGGAGGCGGTGTCCACCCGCACCCACTTGTCGGCGGGCACCCCCGCCCCGCGGTTCTTCATGAACAGCGCACCGGGCGCGAGGATCTCCGTGACCGGCTGATGACCGCCGCCGGTCCGGCCCGCGGGGTCGGGGAGCACGACCCGCAGCCGGCCGGTGCTCGTGGCGAAGTCGTAGCCGCCGGCGCCCCGGATGGCGACACGGGTGCCGCCGCTCGTCGTCTCCATGGACGTACGGACCCTGGCGGAGCCGGCCCGCAGCAGGACGGCGGCGCTGCCTCGGACCTCCGCGGCGGCAGCGGTCCGGCCGGACGGCTCCTGGTCGTCGGCCACGGCCCCGTCCGGTGAACAGCCCGTCGTCAGCAGCCCGACCGCCAGACCCGTCCCGCATGCCACGGCCACGACGACCGCGCCGCCGCCTCGCCTGTCCTGCACCACCATCGCGTACGAGCCCCCTCGGCCGCTGTCTTCGGGACCGGCCTGGGCCGGCCGGTCCGCTCGGGAGGGTCACACGTTCCGCCACCGCCGCCTCTGACGTTCCGTCGACCGCTCGGTTCAACGACCGTCAAGGGGGCTCGTCACGCAAGGCACCTGGGACGCGTAGCGTGACGGGGTGCCCCACCGAGCCCCCCATACGACCTCCACCACCGAGAGCGGTTCCTTCTGCACGGCCCGCTGCACCTGCGGCTGGCGGGGGCCGGCCCGCCGTGCCCGCTCTCAGGCGCGTACGGACGCGGAGCACCATCTGGCCGACGCGGCGGCCGGACCGGGTGCGGACACCGGCCCCGAGCGCCCCATGGAATGAACGAGTCCGTTCCGGGAACCCTCAACGCCCTTACGGCATCTGCCTAGTGAGGGGAGTTCGCGCACCACACCGGTAACGGACGTCACGGACGGCACCGGACAGTGCGGAGCAATACCGGGCACAGCGGAACGTGAGTGGGGCGCGCCGCCGCAACCGCCCGGTGCGGCCCTCCCTGCACGCGCCCCGTGACCGGCGGCCGGGCCCATCGGCAGGCGGGGCAGGACCGTACAAAAACATCGAGGGGGATTCATCCCAGTGAAGCGGCGCACACTCCTGCAGGCCGGCGGCGGACTGGCGGCGGCCTCGGTCGCCCTGGCCACCGGCTGCGACGACAAGACCGGCAAGGCGGGTGCGGCGTCCTCCGCGTCGGGCACCGGCACCGCTGCGGCACAGAGCAATGCGGCCTCCGCCCCCGCGGGGGCCGCCGTCCACAGCCGGGCCTCCCAGACCTCCTGGACCGCGCTGGGCAAGAGCCTGGACGGCAAGCTGGTGCGGGCCTCCGACGCCGCCTACGCGACCGCCCGCCGCCTCTACAACACCCGCTACGACACGCTGAAGCCGTCGGCCATCGCCTATGTCGAGCACCCGGCGGACATCGCCGAGTGCCTCGCCTTCGCCCGGCGCTACGACACCCCGGTCGCCATCCGCAGCGGCGGCCACTCCTACGCCGGCTGGTCCAGCGGCAACGGCAAGCTCGTCATCGACGTCTCCGCCCTCTCCAAGGTCGGCACGCCGTCCGGCGGCACCACCAGCATCGGGGCCGGCGCCAAGCTCATCGACGTCTACGAGGGCCTCGGGGCGCACGGCGTGACGATACCCGGGGGCTCGTGCCCCACCGTCGGCATATCCGGTCTCACCCTCGGCGGCGGCCATGGCGTGGCCTCCCGTGCGTACGGGCTGACCTGCGACAGCCTCGTCGGCGCCACCCTGGTCACGGCCGACGGCAAGACCGTCGACTGCGACAAGAGCCGGCATTCCGACCTGTTCTGGGCGCTGCGCGGCGCCGGCAACGGCAACTTCGGCGTGGTGACCGAACTCCGCTTCCGTACGCATCCGGCGCCCCGCGCGGTGATGGCATACCTCACCTGGCCGTGGTCCAAGGCGGCGAAGGTCGTGGCGTCCTGGCAGAAGTGGGGGCCGGTGCAGGCCGACGAGATATGGTCCGCCTGCCATCTCGACGCCCGCCCCGGCAACACCCCGTCCGTCTCCGTCGCGGCCTTCTCCCTGGGCAGCTACGGCGACCTGAAGAACGCCCTCGACAAGCTCGCCGACCAGCCGGGCGGCCCCGGCCCCGCCAAGAGCGTCCACCTCACGCCGACCGGCTACCTGGACGCCATGGAGTCCTACGCGGGCTGCTCCTCCAAGTCCACCGCCCAGTGCCATATGCCGGGTTCGCTGCCCGGCCACACCGGCTCCGGGCAGCTGGGCCGCGAGACCTACGCCGCCCGCTCGCACTTCTTCGACCGCTCGCTGTCCACGGCCGGTATCCGCACCCTGATGGACCAGATCGAGGCGGGCGGCCGCAAGGGCGTCAACGGGAATGTGGCGCTGACGGCGCTGGGCGGCGCGATCAACCGCGTCGGGCGCACCGACACCGCCTTCGTCCACCGCGGCTCGCGGTTCCTCGCCCAGTACTTGACGTCCTGGCCGGCGAACGGCTCGTCCGCCACGCGCACAGCGTGGCTGAATTCCTTCCATGACGCGATGCGCCGCCATTCCTCGGGCGCCGCCTACCAGAACTACACCGACCCCGGCCTGACCGACTGGAAGTCCGCCTACTACGGCGCTGCCGCCACCCGCCTCGCCCAGGTCAAGCGGACCTACGACCCGCAGCGGCTGTTCAGCACCTTCCCGCAGGCGCTCTGACACCGCCCGGCACTGACACCGCCCGGCACACCGGCGGACACACGGACGGCCCGGCCCCGCAAGGGGGTCCGGGCCGTCCGCATCCGCCAGGTCGTCGCTCCCCGGGCCGTCAGACCGGTTCGTTCCTCCGGTCCGACCGCCCCTCAGGCCGCCAGGTCCTTGTCCCGCTCTTTGTGCCCCCGCGGCATCGCCGATCCGGTCGCCACCACCCGGCCGCCCTCGGCATCCTGCTCCGCGGCACCGCCCGCGCCCGGCGCCTGCACCAGCCACCCCACCTTCGACCGGCCGATCGCCGTCGTCAGCGGCTCCAGCAGCGCCTGCGCAAGCGGCGCGAGCAGCAGCGCGACGGCGGTGCCCAGCGCGAACCCGCCGATCACGTCGGTCGGGTAGTGCACGCCCATGTAGACGCGGCAGAAGCCCTCCGCGAGCGCCAGCGCGATCCCGATCAGGCCGTACTTGCGGTGGGCGACGAACAGGCCGACGCCGACCGCCATGGTGAGCGTCGCGTGATCGCTCACGAACGAGAAGTCGCTCTTGCCGGGGATCAGCACTTCCAGCCCGGCGTGGTCCTTGAACGGCCGGGGCCGCTCGACGAAGTTCCGGATCGGGATATTGGCCAGCAGCGCGAGGCCCGCGGCCAGCGGCGCCCAGACCAGGCCCGCGACGGCGGACGGCGCGCCCGGCTTACGGCGGGCGGACCACCAGGCGATCAGACACAGCACCCCGAGGCCGGCGATGATGCCGTACTCGCCGATGTACTCCATGGCCTTGTTGGCCCAGTGAGGGGCGTCCTTCGCGAGGCCGTTGATGCCGTCGAGCACGTCGACATCGGGGTTCGGCCCCTCGAGTGCGAGTCCAGCCATCTGCCACGGCCCCTTATCTTTCGCGCGCGCGAGCGCCGTCGTGTGCTGCCTGCCCCCGTGGTCGTCGAGCGTGTGCTGCGTCGAGCTCTGCTACGTCCCCACGACAAGGAAACGCGATGTCCACCCCTGCCGTTCCACTCTCCACCGGATGATCACCAGGACGTTATCGAAGCTTGATTCATCACTGCAGTTCAGGGCCCTATGTTCACGCAGCGTTCGTACCGGGCAGCGCTTTTGCGCCATCGGAGGTGACGCGGGTGGCACCGATGTAGTCCGGCGTATCGATCTTGTCGAACCGGATCACGGCCCCGGTGTACGGCGCGTTGATCATGTACCCACCACCCACATAGATCCCCACATGGTGGATCGACCGCGGGTCCTTCAGGTCGTAGGCGAAGAACACCAGGTCACCCGGGAGCAGCTCATCCCGCTTCGGATGCGCCCCGGCGTTCCACTGGTCGTTCGCCACCCGGGGCAGCTCGATACCCACGGAGTGGTACGCCGCCTGGGTCAGCCCCGAACAGTCGAACCGCCCGCCCTGTGCCGCCGTTCCCGTACCACCCCACAGATAGCGCGTACCGAGCTTCTCCTGCGCGAAGTAGATCGCCCCCGCGGCCTGCTTCGACGGCGCCACCGGACCCGACGGCGCCTCGAAGCTCTTCGCGAGCGTCGTGATCGTCTTCACGTAGTTCTGGGTCTCGCGGTACGGCGGCACCCCGTTGTACTGGATCACGCGGTACGCCCCCGCGTTGTACGCCGCGAGCATGTTGTGCGTGGCGTTGCCCGGCGCGCTCTTCACGTAGCCGGCCAGCTCACAGTCGTACGAGGCCGCCGACGCAATCGCGTCGTCCGGGTCCCACACGTCCTTCTTGCCGTCGCCGTTCCCGTCGACGCCGTGCGTCTGCCACGTCCCCGGGATGAACTGCGCCATGCCCTGGGCGGCCGCCGGGCTCTGTGCCTTCGGGTTCCACCCGCTCTCCTGATAGAGCTGTGCCGCCAGCAGTGCGGGGCTTATCGCCGGACAGAGCGCCCCCCACTTCTGCACCAGCGGCTGGTACTCGGCCGGCACCGCACCCTTCGCCAGCCCGAGCGCCCGCCCGCCGGCTCCGGCCAGCCGGGCCGCCACCGTGTACGTACCGATCACAAGCAGCCCGAGCAAGCAGAGCACCAGCCCTGTCCCGAGCCCACCGGCCACCCAGAATTTCCGCACGCCCCAACCCTCCCCCATTCAGCCCCGGTTCACTGCCTTTTTCCGGTCGCTCCGCGCGCGCCGTGCCGCTCCCGGCACAGCACGGCGGCGCACGACCCGGCGCAGGGGGCGCTTCGGCCCGGGGGCCGACCCCGCTCACGACGGCACCCGGAACACCGCCGGATGAGCGACACTGCACACGAGCCCCGCGACGGAACGAGGCCCGCGGAACCGGACAAGGACAGCAGATCACCGGCACCCGAACGGCCCCGGCCACGACGGCACGCCGGACCGGCCACCACTACTTCCGATGATCATTGCTCAGGGGTACCCCCCGTGATACACACAGTGACACCAGTCGGTTCAATGGACGGCGTGCGCCCACATCCACACGCCACTCCCACGGGATCCGTCAAAGAAAGCCGCCAAGTCGACAGCTGACGGCCCGTTTGTCAGCGAAGATAGAGACTGACCTGTGCCGCGCGGCACGGGCACGCAACTACCCATCAAGGGGCGGTGAGTTCACACATGTTCATTGCGGCCGAAAAAGGCGACATCACCACCATCATCGGCGGAATCGCCCCGGACTGGGGGCCGTTCGGGAGCCTGGGCAACGAGGCCCGCGTGATGATCGAGGTGGTCATGGCGGTGGCCATCCTGCTCTGCCTCGGCATCGCGATCTGGGGTGCCGCCAAGCAGCGCATCGGCGCCACCGCGCTGCGCGACACCTTCAGCGCCGAGCAGGGCAAGGGCCTGATCGTGGCCGGCCTGACCGGCGTCTTCATCATCGGCTCCCTGGGGACGCTGTTCACCATCGTCTACGGCATGGCGGTCTAGCGCGGCCACTTCCGAGGGCCTGCCGGGGCCGGCCGAGTGGTGCACACCCCGGCCCGCCCCCGTCCCCGGGCCGCTCCCCATGCGCCCCCGCCCGCCATCTCTCCGCCGTCCCGTGCCCCCACTCGCTCCCACCGGCCCCACCTCCCAGCCGAGGCCCCATGCTGACGCCCCCTCACGCCCGGCCCGACGGCCCCGCCCCCCGCGCCCTGGCCACCCCCGCCACCAGCGGACCGATTGGGCGGGCCGCTGCGCGGGGACAGGTGGACCCGGAAGCAAGAAGGCGCAAGAAGGCGACGGCAACCGCGGAGCAGGCGATGAGCACAAATGACCCAGAGTCCCCCATTCGCCTCTGCCGTACCGCATCTGAGGACCCGTCACGGTGAGATGTACTCGTACCGCTGCACCCGAGCCGGCGCCCGCGCGGCTACGGTCATATGAGGGCGGCACAACTACGGCACGCACGGCGACGGCGGCAGAGGGGGCACAGGCGCGATGAGTCTCAGTGACGACGGCGGCTACGGCGGCGACGGCCACCGCGGTCCCGAGACGGGCCAGACACGGACCAGACTTCCCGACAGCGACGGTGACATCTACGGCTCGGGACGGCGGCCCCGCGCCGGCATGTCCAGCCGCAACCTCGTCACCATCGTCGGCGTGATCGTCCTGCTGCTCGCGGCCATCGCCTTCGCCAACCGCGGCGGAAGCGGCAACAGCGAAACCCCCGCCGGCGACTCCCCCAAGGACACCGACCACGCCCAGCCCACCGCCCCCACCGGCACCAAGCCGGTCTCCGGCAAGAACGGGGGGATCGCGTCGGGCTTCGCCAAGACGGAGCAGGGGGCGCAGTCGGCGGCGGCGAATTATGCGGTGGCGCTCTCCAGCGGCGGAATGTACAAGTCAGCCCAGCGCGACGCGATCGTTGACGCCGTCTACACCTCCTCTGCGGCCGCGGACCGCAAGGAAAGCCTGCGCAAGATCTACACGGACCCCAAGTTCCTCAACAAGATCGGCCTCAAGGCGGACGGCAACGCACCCAGCGGGATGACCTTCGTGTCCCGGGCAAACCCGGCCGGGACGAAGGCCGAGAAGTTCGGGGGCACCACGGCCACGGTCGCAGTCTGGTACTCCACCTTGTTCGGCCTCGCCGGCCAGGGGTCCCAGAATCCGGTCGCGGAGAGCTGGTACACGTCCACGATGCAAATGCAGTGGGTGAACGGTGACTGGAAGGTCGCCGGCTTCACGCAGAAGGCCGGGCCGGCGCCGATCGGCGGCGACCAGGCCGCCGCGACGGCCAAGGACATGTCCCAGGCCGTCCAAGGTTTCGGAGGGTTCACGTATGCGAGGTAACAACGGACGTCGCGCCCTCACTGTTACCTCGGCGCTGGTCTGTCTGCAGGCAACGCTGATGGTCCTCTCCGCCCGCGCGCTCGCGGCTCCCTCGCCCAAGCCGAGTGAGGGCGCCTGCGATCTGCTCGCGGACAAGGCCAAGGAGCTCTGCGAACGACGGGGCGGGGGCAGTGGCAGCACACCGAGCCCTGGTGGCGGCGGCCTCACCGACAACAACCCCCTCGACCCCCTCGACTCCCTCGCCAAGGGCTGTGCCAAAGCCGCCGCCTGGATCGTCACCAAGCTCTCCGACGCGGTGAAGGCCACCTCCCAGGTGGACTTCACCAACACCGCCTTCCTGCGGCAGTACGCCGTCGTCTTCGCCGCCTCGACGATCCTCACCCTCGTCCTGTGGCTCCTGGCCGTCGCCAAGCGTGCGGTGCGCGGCGTGCGGCTCACCGAGGCGATCAGCGAGGCCGTCGGGTTCCTCTGGCTGACCGTGCTCGCCTCCGCCTTCACCCCGCTGATCCTCTACACGATCGTCTCGGCGACCGACGGGGTCACCGAGATCATCGCGAAGGGGACCGGGGCGCAGACCGACACCTTCTTCGGGGCGTTCTCGCAGGCGCTCACCAAGGGCACGGACATCGGCGGCGGCCCGATCATGCTGATCGTGGTGTCGCTGGTCTCCGTGCTCGCCGCCGGTGTGCTGTGGCTGGAGCTGGTGATCCGGGCCGCGCTGCTCTACGTCGGGGCGCTGCTCGGCACCGTCGTCTACGCCGGGCTCGTCGACAAGAACATGTGGGGCCATGTGCGCCGCTGGGCGGGCATCATGATCGCGGTGATCATGGTGAAGCCGGTCATTGTGATCGTGCTCGGCATCGCCGGTGCGCTCTCCCACGACAAGGGCCCGAACGCCTTCTCCGCCGTCGTCTCCGGCCTCGCGATCATCATCCTCGCCATCTTCGCCAGCGCGGTGATCTACCGCTTCGTCCCCGGCTTCGGCGACGAGATGGTCTCGGCCCGTACGAACAAGGGCCGGGCCACCGACGGCAGCCAGGCCGCCGCGATGATCTCCTCGCCCGCCGCGCTGGTGTCCCAGGGCATCAAGACCCACAGCTCCCGCCGGTCGGGCGGGGACGGCGGCGGGCAGCCACAGGGCGCGCAGGGCGGCCAGTCCCGGCCGGCCGACGCGGTGGCCGGCGGTGTCGCCGCGCACAGCTCCCGCACCGGCGGCGGCCGCTCCTCGGCCCCCGCCACCCCCGCCCCCCGTACGAACCCCGGCCCGGGCAGCAGCTCCCGCACCGGCAAATCAGCAGGAGGTGAGGGGCGTTGAGCACGCAGTCCCACCCGATCGCGCCGCGTCGCACATACCTGATCGGCCGCGCCCGGCCCAACGCGATCGTCGGCAAGAACCGCGAGACCGGTGAGATCGCGCTGATCATCGCGGGGGCGTTCCTCGGCATGATGTGCGGGCTGCTGGTGCCCATGCTGCCGCTGCGGATCGTGTCCCTCACCGGCTTCCCGATGCTGGCGCTCGCCCTCGTCTACGTGCCGTACAAGGGCCGTACGTTCTACAAGTGGTTCGAAATCCGGCGCAGCTTCCGCCGTACGGTCCGCCGCGGCGCCACCTACCGCTCCGGCGCCGCCGAGGCGGGCGTCCGGCTGGACGGCCGGGAGATCGAGATCGGCCCGCCGCCCGGCATCGGCCGGATCAACTGGCTCTCCGCGCCGTTCGGCCCGGACGAGATCGCGGTGCTGCTGCACGCCGACCGCAAGACGGTGACGGCGGCCATCGAGATCGAGGGGCCGGGCGTCGGCCTGCGCGACAGCGAGGACCAGGAGGCGCTGGTCGACCGCTTCGGGACGCTGCTCAAGCATGTGGCCAACGGCGACGGCTTCGTGACCCGGCTGCAGATGCTGGCCCGGACGCTGCCGGCCGACCCGGACGCCCACGCCAAGGACGTCGCCCAGCGCGGCGACCACTCCTCCCCCGACTGGCTGCAGGAGTCCTACGAACAGCTCCAGTCGATGGTCTCCACCTCCTCCGAGCAGCACCGCGCCTACCTCGTCGCCTGTATGCACTACACCCGCGAGCTGGCCGCCGAGGCGCACACCATGGCGCGCGCCGCCCACATGCACCGGGGCGGGCTGCTGCGCAAGAAGCTGGACCGCGACGCCGGTCTCGCCGTCGTCATGGCCCGTGAGCTGACCGATATCTGCGCCCGGCTCGCCGAGGCCGACATCCGGGTGCGCCAGCCCCTCGGGCAGTCCCGCCTCGCCTCCCTCGTGCACTCCATGTACGACCCGGACCACCCCATCGACCACATCCAGGCGATGAGCAAGCGCAACACCTGGCCGGCCGAGCTGGATGCGATGGAGCCGACGTATCTGCAGGCCAAGACGCGGGAGTCGACGACCCGCGCACCGTGGTGCCACGCCACCGCCTGGGTCAAGGAGTGGCCGCTGACCCCGGTGGGCGTCAACTTCCTCGCGCCCCTCCTGGTGCACACCCCGGACGTGATCCGCACGGTCGCGGTCTGCATGGACCTGGAGCCCACCGAGATCGCCATCGAGCGGATGCTCACGGAGAAGACGAACGACGACGCCGAGGCCAGCCGGGCGGCGAAGATGAACCGGGTCGTCGACCCGCGGGACGTCGCCCACCACGGCCGGGTCGACCAGCGGGGCGAGGACCTGGCCTCCGGCGCCGCCGGCGTCAACCTCGTCGGCTACCTCACGGTCTCCTCCCGCTCGCCCGAGGCGCTCGCCCGCGACAAGCGCACCATCCGCGCCTCGGCCGGCAAGTCCTACCTCAAGCTGGAGTGGTGCGACCGCGAGCACCACCGGGCGTTCGTCAACACCCTGCCGTTCGCGACCGGAATCCGCCGCTAAAGCCGCTGGGAGGCGCGTACGTCATGGCCATGCTCGATCCGCTCGGAGCGCTCACCGACGCGTTCACCAGCTTCCTGTTCGGGAAGGTGGAGACGACCCGGCTGCCCGTACGCACCTCCACCGGCCAGGCACAGGCGGTCTACCTGCCCACCGCGGCCCCGGGCCTCGGCGACTCCGGCGTGATCATCGGCCGTGAGGTCTACAGCGGCAAGGGCTACATCTACGACCCCTTCCAGCTGTACGGGCAGCAGCTACCGGCCCCGCACTGGCTGGTCCTCGGCGAGTCCGGCAACGGCAAGTCCGCACTGGAGAAGACCTATGTCCTGCGGCAGTTGAGGTTCCGTGACCGCCAGGTCGTGGTGCTCGACGCCCAGGGCGAGGACGGCGTCGGCGAGTGGAACCTCATCGCCCAGGAGCTGGGGATAACCCCCATCCGCCTGGACCCGACCGCCGCCCTCAACGGCGGCATCCGCCTCAACCCCCTCGACCCGTCGATCACCACCACCGGCCAGCTGGCCCTGCTGCGCACGATCATCGAGGTCGCGATGGGCCACGGCCTGGACGAGCGCTCCGGCTTCGCCCTCAAGGTCGCGCACGCCTACGTCACCGAGACCATCACCGCCCGGCAGCCCGTCCTGACCGATATCGTCGAGCAGCTGCGCCACCCGGAGGCGGAGTCGGCCGAGGCGATGAATGTCGACATAGACGACGTCCGGGCCTGGGGCCTGGACGTGGCGCTGGTCCTCGACCGCCTGGTCGACGGTGACCTGCGCGGGATGTTCGACGGTCCGACCTCGGCGGGCATCGACCTCGACGCACCGCTGATCGTCTTCGACCTCTCGCACATCGACCGCAACTCCATCGCGATGCCGATCCTGATGGCGATCGTCGGAGTCTGGCTGGAACACACCTGGATCCGCCCCGACCGCAAGAAGCGCATCTTCCTGGTGGAAGAGGCCTGGCACATCATCAACTCCCCCTTCGTCGCCCAGCTCTTCCAGCGGCTGCTGAAGTTCGGCCGGCGGCTCGGCCTGTCGTTCGTGGCCGTCGTCCACCACCTCAGCGATGTGGTCGACGGCGCCGCCGCACGGGAGGCCGCGGCGATCCTCAAAATGGCCTCGACCCGCACCATCTACGCCCAGAAGGCCGACGAGGCACGGGCCACGGGGCGGGTGCTCGGCCTGCCCCGCTGGGCCGTCGAGATCATCCCGACCCTCACCCCCGGCATCGCGGTCTGGGACGTCAACGGCAATGTCCAGGTCGTCAAACACCTCATCACCGAGGCCGAACGCCCACTGGTCTACACCGACCGGGCGATGACCGAGGCCTCCGCGATGTCCGAGGCGTCCGCCATGCCGACGGATGAGGCGCGCGCCCTCCAGGCGGCGGCGGACGCCGAGGCCGAGGCACGCGCCGAAGCCATGGCGATGGCGCGGCAGTGGAGAGACGAGTCGAGCGAGACGGTGGCGTGACGCGCGGATACGACGACGAACGAGGCGCCGGCCGGGGTTACCACCGCGACGCCCCCCGTGGCCGGGGCCGCGGCATCCCCGACTCCCTGCTGGTCGGACTGCTCGCCTTCCTGCTGGGCCTGACCCTGCTGGTGTGGACCGCCACCGGCCTGGCCGGCCTGTTCACCCATGGCGCCTGGCCCGACGGCGTCACCTACCCCGGCACACCGATGGCGCTGCGGCATCTGGTCTCGGCGCCGCACGACATGGCCGCCGCCTGGCCCGACACCCCCAAGGACCAGCTCTCCGGCTACGGCCTGTTCTGGGGCATCCTCATCGGCGAGCTGATGGTGCTGCTGGTCCTGACGATCTTCACGCTGGGGACGGTCACCCGCTATCGCGCCGTACAGGCGGAACGGCGGGCGAAGACCAGGGAGGCCCGGGAGGCGGCACACGACGCCCGCGAGACGGAACGGAACGCGCGGCAGGCCGGGGAGACGCGGCGGACCGGAGAGGCACAGGACCCCCGCAGCGCGGTCCGGGAGACGGCCCCCACCGCCCCGGAGCCCCCGGCGTACAGCGAGCACACGCCGGCCGGTTCGGCCGGCCCGGCCGTACCCGTCACACCGTCCCCACCGCCCCTCGACACCGCGGCCACGGCCACCGGCCCCGTCCCCGAGCAACGCACCGCGCCCCCGGCCGCCCCCGCGCTCCCGGGCGCCGAGACGACCGCCCCGCGCGCCGAACCCGCCCTCCCCCGGCTCCAGTTCGCCACCGACCGCGCCCGCACCCTCGCGGCGGCCCTCACCACCGCGGCCGCCGCACCGGGCCCCCTGATCGTCGCCACGACGGATCCCGCCCTCTGGTCCGACACCAAGGACACCCGCGCCAAGCTCGGCCCGCTGCTGACCTACGACCCCACCCACCGACTCGACACCCCGGCCCGGCTGCGCTGGTCACCGACCTCCGGCTGTACGGACCTCGCCACCGCCACCACCCGCGCCACCGCCCTGCTCGCCCCCGTACGCCCCGCCGGGGCGCTGGACTCGGCCGTCGCGGACGCCGCCCAGACCCTGCTGCGCTGCTGGCTGCACGCCGCCGCGGTGGACGGCCGCCCGTTCCGCCAACTGCACCGCTGGGCGCACACCACCGGCGCCGCCCAGGAGCCCGTACGCATCCTGCGCACCAGCGCCAAGGCCTCCGCAGGCCAGGCCGGCGAGCTGGAGTCGGTACTGACCGCCCACTCCGAACGCCGGGAAGCGGCCCAGCAATTGGTGGGACGGGCGCTGGCCGCCCTCTCCTCCATCCATATCCGGGATGCCTGCAATCCACTTCGAACGGATTCAGCTCTCCTCGAATCATTTATCGATGAGGGGGGAACGCTTTACGTGGTAGGCGACCCCATCGAGGATCCGCGTACCGACCCGGGTGCGATGCCCTTGCTCACCGCACTCCTCTCGCACGTGGTCGAGCACGGCCGCCGCATGGCCGAACGGTCATCTGACGGTCGGCTCGACCCACCACTCACCCTCGTCCTGGACGACATCGCGGCCCTCGCCCCGCTGCCCGCGCTCCCCGGCCTCCTCGAAACGGGCCGCAGCCGCGGACTGCTCACCCTGGCGACCATGCGCTCCCGCGAACAGGCCCGCGCCCGCTGGCCCCACCACACCCTGCCGGCCTGACGCCCGCCGCACAGGGCCCCCGCACCGCGCTACTCCCTCGTCAGCACCATCTCCCGCTCCAGCGCAGCCGGATCCTTCGGATCGGCGCCGGTCCGCCCCGTCTCCACGAAGCCCAGCGCCCGGTAGAACGCCGCGGCCCGCCCGTTCTCCTCGTGCACCCACAGCCGTGCCCTCTCGACCACCGGCTCGGTGAGCTCCCACGACCATCCGAGTGCCGCCCGGAACAACTCCCGCGCCAGCCCGGCCCCCCGGTGCTCGGGCCGCACATACACCCCCACGAGATGCGTCTGCGGCACCTCCTCGCCCGTTTCGACCAGGACCACCACCATGCCGCCCCACCTGCCGTCCGCGGCTTCCCCGATGAACGTCAGCGGCGCGACACCCTCTTCGCTGCACGCCGCCCGGCGTTGCCAGAGCTCGTCGGGCCGGCCGGCGGCCTCCTCCAGAGTCTCGTTGAACGCCACCCGGGCGACCGGATCCGCCAGGGCCGCCAGCCGCAGCTCCCTGAGCCGCCGCCACTCCTCCGCCTTCACCGGCCTGATCACATACGCCATACGGCACAGCATCCCGCCGCCCCGCCCCACGGGCCAGAGAATGCAGCCCCGGGAACCCAGAAAGGGGGACTGCCCCGGAACGCAGAAAAGCCCCGCACCATAAGGTGCGGGGCTTTCCCACAATGATTGTTCGGCGGCGTCCTACTCTCCCACAGGGTCCCCCCTGCAGTACCATCGGCGCTGAAAGGCTTAGCTTCCGGGTTCGAAATGTAACCGGGCG
>NZ_JBIBVF010000008.1:0-291955 GCF_043080045.1 Streptomyces sp. NPDC015125 | reverse complement strand
CGCTACGAGAAACGCGCCTACGTCTACCTCGGAACCATCACGGTCGCGACCCTCATGATCTGGCTCCGAACATGATCCGAGAAACAGTGCCTAGGCCGGCGGACGGAGGGCGCGGGAGGGCGGGCGCGGCCGAGGGGGAGAGCGCAGGGGCGGGCGTAGGCGTGGGCGTAGGGGTGGGCGTAGGGGTGGGGCCGCGGGGGGGGCGGGACGTGGGAGGCCGGGGCCGTAGGGGCGGGCCCCTAGGGGGCGGGAGGGCCCCCAGCGAGCCAACTACCCATAAAATTGGCTCGATTACCGCTACGGCGCGGATGGGGTGGATCACGCGGACCGGGCGGATCACGCGTCTCGGGTGGGCCACGCGGATCGGGTGGGCCACGCGTCTCGGGTGGGCCACGCGTCTCCGGTGGGCCACGCGGATCGGGTGGGCCACGCGTCTCGGGTGGGCCACGCGTCTCCGGTGGGCCACGCGGATCGACGAGCTCACATCAACGCACTCACACTGACACGCTCACATCGACGCACTCACACTGACGCGCTCACATCGATGCACTCACGCATCGACGTGCTCACAAAGATCACCTGCGCAGCAAGGTCACCACCGCGGCACCGCCCAGCCCGATGTTGTGTGCCAGGCCCACCCGGGCACCGGGGACCTGCCGTTCGCCCGCCGTGCCGCGGAGCTGCCAGACCAGCTCGGCGGTCTGCGCCAGCCCCGTCGCGCCCAGCGGATGCCCCTTGGAGATCAGACCACCGGACGGATTGACCACCCAGCGGCCGCCGTAGGTCGTGGCACCGTCGGCGACGAGCTTCCCCGACTCCCCGTCCGCGCACATGCCCAGGGCCTCGTACGTCAGCAGCTCATTGATGGAGAAGCAGTCGTGCAGCTCGATGACGTCGACGTCCTCGATGCCGAGACCGGAGGCCGCGAACACCTGCCGGGCCGCGGCCCGGGTCATGGGCTTGCCGACGGCATCGATACAGGAACCGGAGGAGAAGCTCTCCTCGGTGTCGGTCGTCATGGCCTGCGCCACGATCTCCACCGCCCGGCCGGCCAGGCCGTGTTCGCGGACGAACCGCTCGGAGGCGACCACGGCCGCGGCCGCACCATCGGAGGTCGGAGAGCACTGCAGCTTGGTCAGCGGCCGGTGAATGGTCCTGGCGGCGAGGATCTCCTCGACGGTGTAGACGTCCTGGAACTGGGCGTGGGGGTTGTGGGCGGAGTGCCGGTGGTTCTTGGCGCCGACCGCGGCGAGCTGTCCGGCGGTGGTGCCGTGGCGCTCCATGTGTTCGCGGGCCGCGTTGCCGAAGATCTGGGCGGTGGGCGGAGTCATCTCGAAACCGTGGGCAGCGGCCATCACCCCGTAATGGCGGGCCACCGGCGAGGTCCGGAAATCGCCGCTGTCCGCGCCGCCGCCCAGCGCGCCCCGCTTCATCTTCTCGAAGCCGAGCGCCATGACACAGTCATTGATGCCGGCCTCGACGAACTGGCGCGCCATCATCAGCGCGGTCGAGGCGGTCGCGCAGTTGTTGTTGACGTTGTAGACCGGGATGCCGGTCAGGCCCAGTTCGTAGGCGGCGCGCTGGCCTGCCGTCGAGGCCTGGTAGCAGAAGCCGACCGGTAGCTGCTCGACCGCCTCGTAGCCGATCCCGGCATCGGCGAGCGCCTTGGAACCAGCTTCCTTCGCCATATCCCAGTACTGCCATTCGCGGGTCTCGGGCTTCTCGAACTTCGTCATCCCGACGCCGACGAGGTACGCCTTGCCAGCCATGCATGTCCTCCTGGAAGTGGCCGGATCCGAGGAATCGGATCCGGGCATTCAGATCGGATCAGGGCATTCAGATCAGGGCATTCGGATCAAGGGGCATTCGGATCAAGGGGAGCCAGAACAGAGGGCAGATCAAGGGGGAGATCAGGCAGATCAGGGAGATCAGGGAAGTCGGATCTCAGATCAGCGGGCGGGGCTCCGGGTCCCGGGGCAGGCCGAGCAGCCGCTCCGCGACGACGTTCAACTGCACCTGGGTGGTGCCGCCGGCGATGGTCAGACAGCGCGACAACAAGAAGCCGTGCAGCGCCCGTTCGCCGGCCCCTTCACGCACCGCGCCGTCCGGTCCGAGCAGCTCCAGCGCCAGCTCGGCGACCTTCTGCTGGTGCGGGGTCTGCACCAGCTTGCGGATACTGGCGCCCGCCCCCGGCTCCAGGCCCGATACCTGCTGGAGCGTGGTGCGCAGCCCGATGCAGCCCAGGGCGTGCGCCTCGGCGGCCAGTGCGCCCACCTTCGCCCGCACCGCCGCGTCCAGCCCCGCGGCGCGGTCGAGCAGCGCCTCCAGGCCGGTGTCGAAGGTCAGCTGGTCGGCCATGTGGACGCGTTCGTTGTCCAGGGTGGTACGGGCGACCTTCCAGCCGTCGTCGACCTCGCCGACCACCGCGTCGGCCGGCAGCAGCACCTCGTCGAAGTAGACCTCGTGGAAGAGGGCGTCGCCGGTGATCTCCTTCAGCGGACGGATGCCGATGCCGGGGGTCTTCATATCGACGACGAAGAAGGTCAGCCCCTTGCGCTTGGGAGCCTCCGGGTCGGTGCGCGCGAGCAGGATGCCGTGGCTCGCCCCCTGTGCGGCCGAGGTCCACACCTTCTGGCCGTTGATCCGCCAGCCGCCGTCGTCCGTCCGCTCGGCGCGGGTGCGCAGGGAGGCCAGGTCCGAACCGGCCTCGGGCTCGGAGAACAGTTGGCACCACAGCAGATCACCGCGCAGCGACGGCAGCAGATAGCGCTCCTGCTGCTCCTGGGTACCGTGGGCGATCAGCGAGGGGACCACCCAGGTCGCGATGCCCAGATCGCTGATGCTCACGCCGGCGGCGGCCAACTCCTGCTGGATCGCCAGCTGCTGCACGGGGCCGGCGCCCAGTCCGTAGGGCTCGGGGAGGTGCGGCGCGGCATAGCCGGCGGGGGCGAGTGCACGGCGTACGGCCGCGGGATCGAGGCCGCGTACGCCGTCGACGACGGTGCGGGCCGCGGCCCGGTACTCCTGTGCCTCGGCCGGGAGTTCCAGGTGCAGCGCGCGCCGGGCACCGGCGGCGGCGTGGCCGGCGGCGCGCAGCCGGTGGGTGTCGCCGCTGCCGAGCAGCTGGCGGGCCACGGTCGCCCGCCGCAGCTGGAGATGGGCGTCGTGTTCCCAGGTGAAGCCGATGCCGCCGAGCACCTGGATGCAGTCCTTGGTGCAGCTGAACGAGGCGTCCAGGGCGGTCGCGGTGGCCAGCGCCGCGACCAGCGCGCGGACCTCGGGAGGCTCGTGCAGCGCGCGGGCCGCGTCCCAGACCAGGGCGCGGGCCTGCTCGCAGCGGACGAGCATGTCGGCGCAGAGGTGTTTGACCGCCTGGAACTGGCCGATCGGACGGCCGAACTGCTCGCGTACCTTGGCGTGTTCCACGGCGGTGTGCAGCGACCAGGCGGCCGTTCCGCAGCTCTCGGCGGCGAACAGCACCCCGGCGGTGTCGCGGACGAGGTCGCTGTCGATGGCCAGCAGCCGGTCGCCGGGCACCGGAACGGCGTCCGCGCTCACCTCGGCGGTCGGCCGGGTCGGATCGGCGCTCTCCTGGACGCGTACGGTCAGCGTCCCGGCGTCGACGGCGAGCCAGACGGTGTCCGTGGAGGTCTGCGCGGCCAGCACGAGCAGATCCGCATCGGCACCGGCCAGGACCGGGGGCGCGGTGCCGTCCAGGACGTAGCCGCCGGCGTGCGCCGTGGCGGTGAGGGCGCCGGGGCCCAGGGCGACGGCGGCGATGCGCTCCCCGTCGGCCAGGGCGCGTACCAGGGGCCGGTGACCGCCGCCGCGGTGCAGCAGCTCGGCGGCGAGGGTGGTGGGCAGGTAGGGGCCGGGGAGCGCGGCGCGGCCCAGTTCCTCCAGCACGACGGCGAGGTCGAGCAGTTCACCGCCACCGCCGCCGTCGGCCTCGGGGAGGTGGAGCCCGAGCAGACCCTGGGCTGCGAGCCGGCCCCAGTAAGGGGGACGCCCCTGCGGTCCGGGTGCGGTGTCGAGCAGCTTGCGCACCGCTTCGGGCGGCACGGCCCGCGCGGCCCAGCCCCCCGCCGCCTCGGCCAGGTCACGGTGCTCTGCTGTGATTCCGATGCCCATACGAGGCAGACTAGAACACGTTTCATTCTGATGGAAGGTCAGGAATGCGGCGGGCTCGGCCCCGGGCCACGCCTCGGGCCGACCGTGCGGGCAGCACCGTCTCCGGGCGCGCCCCGCTCCCTGCCGGCCCCGGCATCCATGACCGCAGCAGCGGTTGCGGGACGGCCTGCACAGGCTGAGCGGAAGTGGGCGTTCCCCGATTCTCGGTCGGCCGCACCGGTGGGTGAGCGGACGCCGGAGTCAGACCGCCTGCGCCGCCGCGCGTATGTTTCGGGGCTGCAGCAGCGCGCGCACCGGCAAGCTGAGAAGTCCGTTGCGGAAGGCAGTGTTCTATGGAACCCGGCGACCTGGTATGGCAGGACGCGATCCATCTGGCCCGTCTGATCTCCGAGGGCACGGTGAGTGCCGTCGAGGTAGTGGCTGCCCACCTCGACCGGATCGCGGCTGTCGGCGACCGGGTGAACGCTTTCGTGACCGTGCTCGGTGAGCAGGCTCTGCAAGCCGCTGCCCGACCGGCAAGCGGCCCGCTCGGCGGAGTTCCCTTCACGGTCAAGGACTCCTTCGACACGGCGGGGGTCCGTACCACCCGGGGGTCGAGGCTCTTCGCCGACCGGGTACCCGAGAGCGATGCCACCTCGGTGGCCCGTCTTCGCCGGGCCGGCGGCATTTTGCCGGCCAAGACGAACCTGCCGGAGATGTCCTACTGGACCGAGACGGACAACCGCCTGACGGGCAGATCCCTGAACCCCTACGACCCGCAGCGCACCCCCGGAGGCTCCAGCGGCGGTGAATCGGCGGCCATCGCAAGCGGCCTCTCGCCTACTGGTGAGCCGGTGGTGGGCCGACGCTCTCCTCCTCGACCTCGCGGAACGGCTTGAGGAGGTCAGCCCCGTCCGCGGCCGCCGGCCTGCCTTCTGACCACCGCCAGGCGACCGCGATCGCCCTTGAGGTCCGGCGCTTCTTCTGCTCTGCTGCGACCACGCCGGGTGCCGGAAGCGGACCTTCACCGAGCAGGTCGAGGACCTCACCTTCGCCGTCCGCCGAGGCCGGCGCTTCGGCACCGTCCTCATCGGCAGGGACAGCCGCGGTCCTGTCGGTGTCCCTGCCCGATCACACGGCCGACGCCTTCGCCGACCGGCTCCGCAAGCATCCGCACATCGGCACGGTCCGCCGGGGCCGCGGCGGCGCGGTCCGCCCCCGCCGGCCCGTCCGGGATTCCCCGGGGAACGACGGAGAGGCGCACAGGAATCGGTCCGGTGAATTCCGGTACGCGTCTTCGCAGGATGCCGCGAGCCGCCATTCCCTCCGCACCGGTTCCCCGTCGCGCATTCGACGCTTTCGGGCATCAGGGAAAGGACCGGCGATAAAACGTCGGGAACGGACAGGAAACCGGCGGAATCCCGAGGGGACTCCAGCGGAACCCGGCGGGAACACGACGGGAACCCGGCCGGAACAGACAGGAACAGCCAGTTTGTCCGACGCACGGAAAGCGGGACGCCGTTCCGATATCCGAATGACCGGAAGGGCGACCCGCACCTCGCCCGCCGCGACCGGTACGGCACGATGAAGCCCTGACCGCACCATCAGGAGGCAGCTCATGTCCGCTCCCACGGCTCCGACCGCTCCGCAGCCGGAGATCCTCGCCGCGTTCGAGGCGGCGAAGGGCTTCATGCCCGTGGACGAGGGCCTCGCGCTGTACGAGGCGGCGGCAAAGGCGGCGGCGCTCGGGCTGCCGCTGGTGGAGGTCGGCACCTACTGCGGCCGGTCCACGATCCTGCTCGCGGACGCCGCCCGCGCCGCCGGGGTGGTGGTCGTCACCGTCGACCACCACCGGGGCAGCGAGGAGCAGCAGCCCGGCTGGGAGTACCACGATCCGACCGTCGTCGACCCCGAGGTCGGCCGGATGGACACCCTGCCCGCCTTCCGCCGCACCCTGCACGCCGCGGGCCTGGAGGACCAGGTGATCGCCCTGGTGGGGCGCTCCCCGCAGGCCGCGGCCGTCTGGCAGGCGCCGGTGGGCCTGGTCTTCATAGACGGCGGGCACACCGACGAGCACGCCACGGCCGACTACGAAGGCTGGGCGCCGCATCTCGCCCCCGACGGGCTGCTGGTCATCCACGACGTCTTCGCGGACCCGGCGGACGGCGGCCAGGCCCCGTACCGCATCTACCGCAGGGCCCTGGAGTCCGGCGCGTTCACCGAGATCTCGGCCCACCGGTCGCTGCACGTACTGCGGCGCACCGGGGCCGGCATCTGAGCGGGCTACGATCGCCGACGTGTCGAACGGCAGTACTCCTCCTCCGCACCGCCGCCTGCGCGGCACCCTCCTCGTCGTGGTGGCCGCCGTGGTGGTCGTCGGCGTGGGGGCCTGGCTGGTCTGGCGGTCGCCGGGTACCGGCGGCGAACCGCCGCGGACCGGCGGCATATCCGGACACGGCGTCGGCAGCCACGGCCCGGGCGGCAAGGACGGCGGTCAGGGCTCCCGGGACGGTGACCCCGGCACGCACCGTGGTCCGCACGGCAGCCTCAAGGGCAAGGTCGTGGTGATCGACCCCGGCCACAATCCGCACAACCGCGAGCACGGCCGGGAGATCGCCCGGCAGGTGGACATCGGCAACGGCCACAAGGAGTGCGACACCACCGGCACCTCCACCAACGACGGTTACGCCGAGGCGTCCTTCACCCTCGACGTCGCCCGCCGCGCCCGCACCCTCCTGAGGGACGCGGGCGCCAAGGTCGTGTTCACCCAGGACGGCGACCGCCGGTACGGGCCGTGCGTGGACGAGCGCGCCGATATCGGGAACGCACAGCACGCCGATGCCGCGCTCTCGATCCACGCCGACGGTTCGGGCGCCGGCAACCGCGGCTTCCATGTCATCCTCCCCGCCCGCGTGACGGCCGGTCCGGCCGGCACCGCCCCGATCGTGGCGCCCTCGCGAAAGCTGGGCGAACGGCTGGCCGGCCGGTTCCGCGCGGATACCGGAAGCGCACCCTCCAATTACATCGGTCACGGCACCGGGCTCGACGTGCGCTCCGATCTCGGCGGCCTCAACCTCTCCACGGTGCCGAAGGTCTTCATCGAGTGCGGCAATATGCGCGACCCCAAGGACGCCGCGCAATTCACCGACGCCCAGTGGCGGCAAAAAGCGGCCCGCGGGATCACCGAGGGCATTACGGACTTCTTGACGCACTGACCGGACCGCCGGCCCGCGACCCCGAAACCCACCCGATACCGGATCCGGTACTCCGCGCCGATAGTGCGGGGAAACGAACAAGGCAGCCCGCAGGATTCGGCGACAGGTTCCCCTTTACGATGGGTGGCCACCGCCGTGCCTCGCACTGCGCACCGCGACAGCGACGACCGGACCCCGAAACCGACAAAGGACCCTTACGTGAACATCCGCTCCCTCACTCGAGGCGACGGCGTGGTGATCGGAGCAGCGGTGTTGCTGTTCATCGCCTCGTTCCTCGATCTCACCGGTGCTCCGGACTGCTCCGGCGCGCTCGCCAAGTACTGCGAAGCCCAGGACTCCTCCGGCATCAACGCCTGGCAGTCGCTGGGCCTTCTCATGAGCGTGTACCTGGCCGGAGTGATCGGTGCGGCGATCGTCATCGTCAACCGGACGCTGCCGCAGTCGCAGCCGCGCAAGGTGGCCGGCCTCGACCTCGGCCAGTTCGGTGTCGCCCTCACCGTCTTCGCGGCCTGGACGGCGCTGTGGACCATCATCTCCTTCGCCAGCGCCGGAGCAGGCCTGATCCTCGGCCTGATCGCCGCCCTGATCCTGGCCGGCGGCTCCGTCGCCGGCCCGCTCGTCCCGGCGCTCAAGGTCGCGCTGGTCGGCGCCCCCAAGCCGCAGCCCGCCCCGTACGGTGCGGGCCCCAACCCGGGTTACGGCTACCCCGGCGCCCAGCAGCAGGCGGGCCACGGCTACGGCTACCCGGGCGGCCAGCAGCAGCCCCAGCCCGGCCAGCCCTACGGCCAGCAGGCACCGGCCGACGCCACGGCCGGCGGCCAGGCGGCAGCCGCCCCCGCAGGGGCCACCCCTGCGGCCGGCGCCCCCACGGACTTCGCACCGTTCTGGTTCGCGGTGCCCGTCGCCCGCCCGCTGTACGGCGAGGACGGTTCGCCGGCGCCGATCGCCGAACTGGCGCCCGGCACCTGGTACCTCGCGGTGGAGCAGCGCGGCCAGGCCCTGATCGCCCAGACCCAGGACGGCCGCCGCGGCGTACTGCAGGACACCACCGGTATCCAGCGCGGCTGACACCGGGCACCCAGCGGTCCTTCGGCGGCCCCTCGCCTGCACGGCCCCTCGCCCGCACGGGCGGGGGGCCGTTGCCGTGCGGCCGTTGCCGTGCGGCCGTTGCCGTGCCGCCGTTGCCATGTCCGCGACCGGACCGTACAGTCGCCGGACGCACGGTATCTGACATACCGTCAGCACAGGGCGGTCACCGCGTCCGGGAGGGGCGATCGGCATGCGACTGGGTCTGGCACTGGGCTACTGGGGCCGCGGCCCCGACCCCCGGCACCTCGAACTCGCCCGCGAGGCCGAGCGGCTGGGGTACGACTCGGTGTGGACCGCGGAGGCCTGGGGGTCGGACGCCTTCACCGCGCTCACCTGGATCGCCGCCCACACCTCCCGTATCAAGCTGGGCACCGGTATCGCGCAGATGGCGGCCCGCACCCCCACCGCCACCGCGATGCACGCCCTCACCCTCGACCATCTCTCCGGCGGACGCCTGCTGCTGGGCCTGGGGCTCTCCGGACCGCAGGTCGTCGAGGGGTGGTACGGACGGCCGTTCCCCAAGAGCCCGCTGACCGCCACCCGCGAATATGTGGACGTGATCCGCCAAGTCCTGCGCCGCGAGGGTCCGGTGGCCTCGGACGGGCTCTTCCACCCGCACCCCTACCGCGGTGCGGACGGCACCGGCCTCGGCAAACCGCTCAAGCCCATCACCCACCCGCTCCGGGCGGGCATTCCGCTCCTGCTCGGCGCCGAGGGCCCCAAGAACATCGCCCAGACCACCCGGATCGCGGACGGCTGGCTGCCGCTGTACTGGTCACCGCAGCGCCCCGACGTCTACCGGGCCTCGCTCGCCGACGCACCGGAGGGCTTCCTGGTCGCCCCGATGGCCCGCGCCGTGGTCTGCGACGACCTCGCCGAGGGGCTGCTGCCGGTGAAGGCCATGCTCGGCTTCTACATCGGCGGGATGGGCCACGCCGCCAAGAACTTCCACGCGGACCTGATGGCGCGGATGGGGTTCGAGGAGGAGGCCCGGCGGGTGCAGCGGCTCTTCCTCGAAGGCCGTAAGGAGGAGGCCGTCCACGCCGTGCCGGACGCCTTCGCCGACGAGATCTCCCTGGTCGGTCCGCGGGAACGGATCGCCGAGCGGCTGGAGTGGTGGCGCGCGGGCCCGGTCACCGACCTGCTGGTCACCGCCCCGGACCCGCACACGCTACGGGTGCTGGCCGAACTGAACTCCTGACCCCGGCCGGTCGTTCACCCGAAGGACGCCCACGTCAGCCACTGGTCGAGCAGGGCGCGCTCGCCCAGCACCTCGACCCGGTCGCTGTCGGCGGGCAAGCGGCGGTAGAGGACCTGGAGCACGTCGACGAGGGGGCCGCGCAGCGCGACCGCCGCCTTCTCGTGGGTGCGGCGGTGGGTGGGTTCCTCGCCCGTGAGGTCGAGCAGCCACTCGGCCTCCAGCCCGGGCGGGGCGTCGGTGGCGTGGACATGAATCGTCCGGCCGGGGCCGAGCAGCTGCGTGCCGCGCTCGGCGAAGCGGGCCACCACCATCGGCAGTTCGCCGATCTGCAGCCACTCCTCCAGACAGTCCGCGGCGACCGGCGCGGGGACGTCGAAGGGGACACCGGCGGTGAGCGCCGCATCGGCCCGGTGGACGACCGTCTCATGGGTCATCCGGCGGGCCCAGAACCCCGTGTTCCGCGCCGTCGTCCAGCTCCAGACCTCCGTATCGGGACCGGCCTCCCGCAGCGCGGCCACGGTCTGCTCGGCGCCCGCCGCCAGCCAGGCGTCCAGCGCCGCCGCGTCCTCGCCCTCGGGCCCGGCGCCCTCGGGGACGTCCGCCGGCTCGACGCTCTTCGAGGCCCGGGTGGCGACGATCGTGCCGGCCCAGCGGTGCGCACCGCCCACATGCCGGGCGAGATCGGCCAGCGTCCAGTCGGGGCAGGTCGGCACGGTCGCCGAGAGGTCGGCTGTCCGCACGAGCTGCCGGAATGCGTCGGTCTCGGCGAGGAGTTGGGCGCAGTATTCCTCGTGAGTGAGGGATCCTTGGAGTGTCATGCGGCGCACAGTAGTGCGCCCTCCCCCCTGCCGCGCTCCCTTTTCCGAGGCGCGCCCGTAGGACGGCTCGTCCTACGGGCGCGTCCTACGGAAGCGTCCTACCGGCCCGGCTGCCGGCAGCAGTCCGGATCGAGCCCCGTCGGCAGCCACTCGCCCCCGAAGACCGAGGTGGTGGCCTCGTCGCCGCCCAGGGCGGCCACCGCGAGCAGCAGCGAACCGGCCGTCCAGGAGGTGAGTTCGCGGGGCCAGATGGCGTCGTCGTCGAAGACGTAACCGGTCCAGTACATGCCGTCCTCGGCGCGGAGGTGCTGCATCCACTTGAGGATCTGTACGGCCCGCTCGGACTCCCCCATCGCCCACAGCGCGAGCGCCAGTTCCGCGCTCTCCCCGCCGGTGACCCAGGGGTTGGGCAGTACACAGCGCACGCCCAGGCCGGGCACGACGAAGCGCTCCCACTCCGCGTCGATCCGCTCCCTGGCCGCCGCACCGCGGACCGCGCCGCCCAGGATCGGGTAGTACCAGTCCATGGAGTAGCGGGCCTTGTCGAGGAACCGCTCGGGGTGGCTGCGTATCGCATGGCCGAGGCTGCCGACCGCCAGCTCCCAGTCGGGCTGCGGCTCCTCGCGCTGTTCGGCGAGGGCGAGCGCACAGCGCAGCGCCTGGTATATGGAGGACGAGCCGGTCAGCAGCGCGTCGTTGACGGGTGTGCCGTCGTCCTCGCGCTTCCAGCCGATCTCGCCGCCGGGCTGCTGGAGCTCCAGGACGTACTCGATCGCCGAGTGGACCGCGGGCCACATGCGGTCGAGGAAGGTCTCGTCGCCGGTGGACAGGTAGTGGTGCCAGACGCCGACCGCGATATAGGCGCAGAAGTTGGTCTCCCGGCCGCGGTCGGTGGGCTCCTCGGCGTCACCGTCGGCGTAGGCCGCGTACCAGGAGCCGTCCGGGTTCTGATGCCGTATCAGCCAGTCGTACGCCGCCTCGGCGCGCTCGTGTTCGCCGGCCGCGTCCAGGGCCATGGCGGCCTCGGTGTGGTCCCACGGATCGAGGTGGTGGCCCCGGAACCAGGGGATCGCACCGTCCGACCGCTGGGCCGCGAGGATGCCGGCCACCGTGCGGGCCGCCTCTTCGGCGGTGAGCACCCCCGGCAGGACGAGCCGTTCGGTACGCCCGGGACTTGTCACTTGGCGGCCCCGGTGGAGTTCTTGGCGGCGGAAGCCTTGGAGGTGGCAGCCCTGGAGGTGGCAGCCCTGGAGGCGGACTTGGCAGGAGCCTTGGCGCCGGGCTTGGCACCGGACGTGGCGGCGGGCCTGGCACCGGACGTGGCGTTTTCGGCGGGCTTCCGGGCCGGTTCGGAGGATGCGACTGCCGGTTCGGTGGCCGCGGCGGCCGTCCCGGGAAGGTGCGGCTTGGTCGCGTAGACGACGAAGCTCTTGCCGATGACGGGGTTGAGCGCCCGCTCGGCGAGCCGGGTGGCCAGCGGCTTCTTCATGATGTCCCAGACCAGCAGCTTGTGGTACGCCTGCACCGGCAGCGCCTTGTCGTTGTCCACCCCGAAGGCGCACTTGAGCCACCAGTAGGGGCTGTGCAGCCCATGCGCATGGTGGGTGCCGTACGGCTCCAGTCCGGCCTCCCGCATCCTGCCGAGCAGTTCGTCGCCGCGGTAGATGCGGATATGGCCGCCCTCGACCTCGTGGTAGGCGTCGCTGAGCGCCCAGCACACCTTCTCGGGGCCGTAGCGCGGGACGGTGACGGCGATCCGGCCGCCGGGGCGCAGCACCCGGACCATCTCGGCGAGCACCCCCTTGTCGTCCGGGATGTGCTCCATGACCTCGGAGATGATCACGACGTCGAAGCTGTCGTCGGGGAACGGCAGGTTCAGCGCATCGCCTTCCATGGCGGTGGCGGAGGCGCCGGCCGGGGCCTCGCCCGCCTCCTCCATCGCGGCGAACCACTTGGCGACCTCGCGGATCTCCTCGCCGTTCTGGTCGAGGGCGACGACCTGCGCGCCGCGCCGGTAGCACTCGAAGGCATGCCGGCCGGCGCCGCACCCCAGGTCGAGCACGCGGTCGCCCGGGGCGAGCGGGAAACGGGAAAAGTCGACGGTCAGCACGGCGTTCTGCTTTCGTCCGGCGGTTGGTGGCGGTGGTGGCTGCGGAAAGAGGGCGGGACCGGTCGGGCCGCTAGACGTGTCCGGCGGTGCTCGGCGCGGGCGCGGCGCCTGCGGTCCGGTCGGACGTGGCCCGCAAGGAGGCACGGGCGGCGTCCCGGCCGCCCTGGAGGGCGATGGCCTCGCGGTAGCGCTCGGCGGTGCCGAGGGCGGCCTGGCGCCAGGTGAAGCGGGCCAGTACCCGCTCCCGGCCGGCCGCGCCGAGCCGGCGGCGCAGGGTCTCGTCGCCCAGCAGCCGGAGCAGTCCGCCCGCCAGCGCACCGGCGTCGCCCGGCGGCACCGCGAGGCAGGTCTCGCCGTCCGGCCCGGCGACCTCCGGGATGGCGCCGCCGGTGGTCGCCAGCAGCGGGGTGCCGGTGGCCATCGCTTCGGCCGCGGGCAGCGAGAAACCCTCGTAGAGGGAGGGGACACAGGCGATCTGGGCGCTGCGGACCAGATCGACGAGTTCGCCGTCGGTGATGCCCTTGACAAATTCGATGGCGCCGGACAGCCCGAGCCGTTCGATGGCGGCGGCGACCGGCCCGTCGTCGGCGCGCTTGCCGACGACCACCAGATGCGCGTCGGGGTTCTCGGTGCGCACCTTGGCGAGCGCCTCGACCAGGTGGATCAGGCCCTTGAGAGGCACGTCCGCGCTGGAGGTGGTGACGATCCGGCCCGGCACCTCGGGGACCGAGGCATCTGGCGAGAACAGGTCGGTGTCGGCGCCGATATGGACCACATGGATCCGGTCGGCGGACACCCCGAGGTCGTCGACGATCTCCTGGCGGGAGGAGCCGGAGACGGTCAGCACCGACGGCAGCCGCCGGGCGACGCGCTTCTGCATGCGGGTGAAGCCGTACCAGCGGCGGACGGAGGCGCGGCGCCGCCAGTTGTCGGCGGCTTGGAGATCGAGCCGCCGGTCGACGGTGATGGGGTGGTGGATGGTGGTGACCAGCGGGGCGCCGAGGGCACCGGGCCCGCCGAGCAGGCCGTAGCCGAGGGTCTGGTTGTCGTGGACGACATCGAACCGGCCGCGGCGGGCGGCCAGATGGCGCCGGGCCCGCAGGGAGAAGGTCAGCGGCTCGGGGAACCCGCCGGTCCACATCGTGCCGACCTCGATCGCGTCGATCCAGTCGCGGTACTCGCCGCGCTTCGGCGTGCGGAACGGGTCGGGCTGGCGGTAGAGGTCCAGGCTGGGCAGTTCGGTCAGGGGCACCCCCTCGTCCAGGACGGGGTAGGGCTGGGCGCCGATGACCTCGACGGTGTGGCCGAGGCGGGCCAGTTCGCGCGAGAGGTGGCGTACATAGACACCCTGGCCGCCGCAGAACGGGTTCCCCTTATACGTGAGCATCGCAATGCGCAGGGGACGCTCACCGTTCGACGGGGCGGAGGCCGGGGAGGCCTCTGCGGGGCGAGGCGCGGCTGCCTGGACGGCCTCTGCGGTCACGCTCGGCCCCCTTCTCACTGGACTTTCGCCGGAGCGTAACCGCTGGCGGTAATCTAGAACAAGTTTCAGAACTGATTGGCTACTCATCAGTTCAACCAGCTTCGAATCTACCGGCCGAGAACGAGGCGAAAAGAGCCGCACCAGGTGATTCGCGCCACCACCCGCCCCCCTGCCATGCTGTGCCGAGCACACCACCGGCACTCACCGCATCGCGGACGGAATGCCACGGAATGGGAAATATGACTACGGAATCCAAGGCGGCCAGACCGACCCTTCCCGCGAGTCCTCCCCTGACCGAGCGTCAGGAGGCCCGGCGCCGCCGCATCCTGCACACCAGCGCCAAGCTGGCGTCCCGTGGTGGCTTCGACGCCGTGCAGATGCGCGAGGTCGCCGAGTCCTCGGGCGTCGCGCTCGGCACCCTCTACCGCTACTTCCCCTCCAAGGTGCATCTGCTGGTCGCCACCATGCAGGACCAGCTCCAGCACATGCACGAAACGCTGCGCAAGCGCCCGCCGTCGGAGCAGGACCCGGGCGCCCGGGTCGCCCAGACCCTGATGCGTGCCTTTCGCGCACTGCAGCGCGAACCGCATCTCGCGGACGCGATGGTGCGCGCACTGACCTTCGCCGACCGTTCCGTCAGCCCCGAGGTCGACACCGTCTCCCGGCTGACCACCGCGATCATCCTCGACGCGATGGGACTGGACGGCCCGGCCACCCCCGAACAGCTCTCCGCGGTCCGGGTCATCGAGCACACCTGGCACTCGGCACTGATCACCTGGCTGTCGGGGCGGGCCTCGATCGCCCAGGTGAAGATAGACATCGAAACGGTGTGCCGGCTGATCGACCTCACCGCCCCCGACGCACCCGACGCGCCTGCCACAGAGCGTTAACCCCACCCGCCACCTGGGTAGTTGGCCCGTAGGGGGCCTTCCGCACCCCTACGGGACCGCCACCCCCACCCCCTACGGGCCGCCGCTCCCCCTCGCCTCACCCCGGGCCGCTCACTCCTCCGGCGGGAAGACCGCCTCCCCGCTGCCGGCCACGGTCAGGGTGATCGCCTCCACGGGGCACCCCTCGGCCGCCGCCAGCACGCCCTCACCGGCAGCCGCCTCCGGCTCCACCGGGTGCGACTGCCGGGCCGAGTCCAGCCGGAAGCCGTCCGGTGCCACGGCGGCACACATCCCGGACCCGATGCAGACACCGCGGTCCACCTCCACCCGCCAGCGGTCCCCCATCAGGCACCGGCCGGCAGATGGATCATCTTGTGCTCCAGGTAGGCACCGAAGCCCTCCGGCCCGAACTCCCGCCCGATGCCGGAGTTCTTGTAGCCGCCGAACGGGCCGAGCATGTCGATGCTGAAGGTGTTCACCGAGTAGGTACCGGTGCGCACCTGCCGTGCGAGGTCGATGCCGTGGTCGGTGTCGGCCGTCCAGACGGAGCCGGAGAGCCCGTAGTCGGAGTCGTTGGCGATCCGTACCGCCTCGGCCTCGTCGTCGTACGGCAGCAGGCAGATGACCGGGCCGAAGATCTCTTCACGGGCGATCCGCATGGAGTTGGCGACCTCACCGAAGAGGGTCGGCTCGACATACCAGCCCGTCGGCTGCCCCGGCGGCCGGCCGCCGCCGGTGAGGAGCTCGGCGCCTTCCTTCCGGCCGAGCTCGATGTAGTCCAGCGAGCGCTGCTGCTGGCGGCGGGCGACCAGCGGGCCGAGTTCGGTGGCCGGATCCAGCGGGTCGCCGACGGTGAGCGCGGACGCCGCCGCGGTGAACCGTTCGGCGATCTCGTCGTAGTGGCTGCGCGGGGCGAGGATCCGCGTCTGGGCCACACACGCCTGGCCGTTGATCATCCAGGCGAACGGCACGATGCCGGCCACCGCGGCGTCCAGATCCGCGTCCGGCAGGATCACCGCCGCGGACTTCCCGCCCAGTTCCAGCGTGACCCGGCTGAGATTCCGGGCCGCGACCTCCATGACCCGCTTGCCCGCCGCCACCGATCCGGTGAACGACACCTTGTCCACGCCGGGGTGCCCGACCAGGTACTCGCTCACCTCGCGGTCGGCCGGGAGGATCGACAGCACGCCCCGCGGCAGCCCGGCCTCCGTCGCGATCTCCGCGAGGAGATACGCGTCCAACGGGGTCTCCGGGGACACCTTCAGCACCACCGAGCAGCCGGCCAGCAGCGCCGGTGCGAGCTTGGCGGCGGCGGTGAACTGCGGGACGTTCCACGGCACCACGGCAGCGACCACCCCGGCCGGCTCCCGCCGCACCAGCAGCGGCCCCAGTACCCCGTCCCGCCGCTCCTCGAACGGGAAGTCCCGGGCCACCGTCAGCGCCGCGTCCCATGCCAGCATCGCGGCCAGCGACTGCACCATGACACCGGAGGTGACGGGCGTGCCGTTCTCGGAGCTGATGACCTTGGCGATCTCCTCGCTGCGGGCCGCGAAGGCGTCCTTGATCCGGGTCACCACGGCGATCCGGTCCGCCAGCGGGGCATTCGCCCACACCCCGGACTCGAAGGACGTACGGGCCGCGGCCACCGCACGGTCGACATCGGCCCGGGAGGCGTGCGGCACCCGGCCGATGACCTGTTCGGTGTGGGGCGAGACGACCTCGATCACGTCCCGGCCGGCCGGATCGGCCCACTCACCGCCTATGTAGAGCTTTCCGTGCTCGACGAGGTCGCTCATCGCTGCCGCCTCCTGCGGGTTGGCCGCCTGTTCGACGATCCCTGACGGATTCCGGGGGTGCTGGTTGCTCTCCGGGGTTCCTGGGGCTCCTGGATCCGGACGGTTCGCGGCTGCCCGCCGGGAGTTCTTCCGTTGCTGTACCCGAACTGCCCACCGCCCAGGAACTGATACCAGTTCTAGTGGGAGGAGTCCACGGCGCGGGGCCGAATACCAACTCCTGGAGCAGCACTGGTCACTTCGCGAGAAAACGAGGGGACACTTCGCGTCACATGGCAGCCATATTGAAACCAGTTCTAGTTATAGTGAGGCCGGGTACCGGGTGTACGGCATACCGAGAGGGGACCGGGATGACGCCACAGGTGACCGACCACAAGGGCGGGGTGTGGAGCATCGCCGTCCCCATCCCGGACAACCCGCTCGGCCACACCCTCGTCCATCTCCTGGAGACCGACCGCGGGCCGGTGCTCATCGACACCGGCTGGGACGACCCGGACTCCTGGGAGACGCTCGTCGCCGGCCTCAGCGCCTGCGGCTTCGCTCCCGCCGACCTCCACGGCGTCCTGATCACCCACCATCACCCCGACCACCACGGGCTCTCGGCCAAGGTGCGGGAGGCCTCCGGCGCATGGATCGCGATGCATGCCGCGGACACCGCCGTGGTCCGCCGCACCCGCGAGGCCGAACCGGGCCGGTGGCTCGACCACCTGACCGCCAGGCTCGTGACGGCGGGCGCGCCCGACGAGCACCTGGCGCCGTTGCGGGAGGCGCGCGCGCAAGGCCGCGGCCGGAAGCCGCCCGGGCAGGGGGCCGCACTGCCCGACCGCGACATCGGCCCCGGTGAGCTGCTCGACCTGCCGGGGCGCCGGGTGCGCGCCATCTGGACACCGGGGCACACCCCGGGTCATGTGTGCCTCCATCTGGAGGAGGAGCACCCCTCGGGGCGGGCCGGCGGCTTCGGCCGGCTCTTCTCCGGCGACCACCTCCTCCCCGGCATCACCCCGCACATCGGCCTGTACGAGGACCCGGAGGAAACCACCGTCCCCGACCCCCTGGGCGACTATCTCGACTCCCTCGAACGCGTCGGCAGGCTCGCCCCCGCCGAGGTGCTGCCCGCCCACCAGCACGCTTTCACCGACGCCGGCGGACGCGTACGCGAGCTCATCGCGCACCACGAGGCACGGCTCCGCCAACTGCGGGCGCTGCTCCGCGAACCCCGTACCCCCTGGCAGCTCGCCACGGCCATGGAGTGGAACCGCCCCTGGGAGCAGATCCCTTACGCCTCCCGCAACATCGCCGTCTCGGAGGCCGAGGCCCATCTGCGCCGTCTGGTGAAACAGGGGCAGGCGGAGCGGGTGCCGGGGTCCGGTCCGGCGCGGTACCAGGCGGTGTGAGGGCGACGGGCTCAGGGGCGGGGCGGGGGCGGGCGGGCTCAGGGGCAAGGGCAGGCTCAGGGGCAAGGGCAGGGCAAGGGCAGGGGCAAGGGCAAGGGCAGGGGCATCGCGGGCCACGGCCGGGGGCGCCCGGCCCGGCGTACGGCCGGTTCTCGCCCTTCCCGCCGCCCCTCCGCTCCCGGCGCTCCCCGGCGCGGGACCGGTTCGTACGGGCGAGCGAATGGCCGGGCGGGCGCCGGTTAAGGTGTGCGGGACAACTTCATCCGTACCCGATCGGGGGAAGCCGGTGGAAATCCGGCGCTGACCCGCAACCGTGAGGACGGCCCCGTCCGCACCGTGCCCCTGGCCCGGCGTGGCGGACCGTACGAGCCGGAGCACCCGACAGGGCACGACCAAGGCTCCCGCCACCGAACCGCCTGCCCGTGCGGACGGCCGGTGCGCGGCACCGTCGAGGTATACGGAGCTGAGCCCGGTGCCACCGCGGCCGATGTATGCATCGGCGCGCGAGTGGCCGGCCGAGCGCGGCTGCGTAGCATCGCCGCGACCCGACCGAGAGGCACCGACCCGATGGCCCCCATGGCTTCCATGGCTCACCAGGCCCCTTTGCCGCATTCCGTCGCCTTCCTGGCGCGCCGCGCCGCCACGGCGCTGGCGGCCGTGGCGGTGCTGGGCGCGGCCGCTGCCCCCGCCGCGTACGCCGACTCCGACTCCGCGTCCGCGTCCCCCAAGAAGCTGCCCGGCGGGCTGTACGGCACCAAGGACCCGCAGTACGACGGGGTCTGGCGGCAATCCCTCGCGCTGCTGGCCCAGGACACCGTGGGCATACGCCCCGCGGCGTCCGCCGTGAAGTGGCTGGCCGGACAGCAGTGCGCCGACGGCTCGTTCGCCGCCTTCCGGGCCGAGCCGGGCAAACCCTGCGACGCCAAGACCCTGCGGGACACCAACCAGACGGCCGCCGCGGTGCAGGCGCTGGCCGCGCTGGGCGGGCACGGCGACACCGTGCAGAAGGCCGTGAGCTGGCTGAAGTCGGTGCAGAACGACGACGGCGGCTGGAGCTCGATGGCCGGCTCGGCCGGCGATGCCAACTCCACTTCCGTGGTCATCGGCGCGCTCGCGGCGGCGGGTGAGAAGCCGCAGTCCGTGACGTCGAAGAAGGGCGGCAAGACCCCCTACGACGCGCTGCTCACCTTCCGGCTGGACTGCGAGGCGAAGGAGGACGCGCGCGGCGCGTTCACCTTCCAGCTCAAGGGGGCGGCCCCGAACGCGGACGCCACCGCGGCCGCCGCGACCGGGGCGCTCGGCAAGGGCTTTGTCGTCGAGCCGTCCGGCAAGGGCGCGGACACCCCCATCAAGCCGCTGAGCTGCAAGGACGGCGACGGCAAGAAGGCGGGCAGCGGCGATCCGGCACAGGCCGCGGAGGGCGGCGCCGGCTACCTCGTCGCCCAGCTCGACAAGAACGGGCAGCATCTGCTCTCCGCGATGCCGGGCGCAGAGAAGCAGCCCGATGTCGGCAACACCGCCGACACCGTGGTGGCGCTGGCGGCCGGCGCACACACCACCGCCGCCGCGCAGCCGCTGAAGTGGCTGGAGAAGAACGCGGCGGGCTGGGCCAGGCAGAACGGCCCCGCCGCGTACGCCCAGCTGGTGCTGGCCGCGCACGCCACCGGCACCGACCCGCGCTCCTTCGGCGGCACCGATCTGGTGTCCGCGCTCAACGCCACCGGACCCGAGCCGGCCGCCGCGGCGACGAAGGACGGCAAGGACGGCAAGGACGCCGACGACTCCAAGGGCGGCGGCTTCGGCCTGGTGTGGATCATCGGCATCGGACTCGCCATCGGTGCCGGAATCGGTTTCCTGCTGAGCAGCCGTAAGAAGAAGCAGCTCTGATGGGGCGTACCAGGATCGCCGGAGCCGTGCTGCTGGCCGGTGCGGTCACCGGCCTGGCCGCCGGGCCCGCCCAGGCACAGGAGTACCGCTACTGGTCCTTCTGGCACGGCAAGGGCAGCTCCTGGGCGTACGCCACCGAAGGGCCGGCCACGCTGCGGCCGGCCGACGGCGCGGTGGAGGGCTTCCGCTTCGCCGTCAGCGCCGACTCCGCCGCGGCCGGCAAGCCCCGCGCCTCCGCCGACTTCGACGCGATCTGCCACGGCACCCCCGCGAAGGACGGCCGCAAGCGGGTCGGCATCGTCATCGACTTCGGCACCGCGACGGCTGCGCCCCGCGGGGAGCGGCCGCCCAAGGCCAGGGCGGAGTGTGCCCAGGTGCCGGAGGACGCCTCGGCGGGCGAGGCGCTGGCGGCGGTAGCCCGGCCGCTGCGCTACGACTCCGGCGCCCTGCTGTGCGCCATCGCCGGCTACCCGAAGTCGGGGTGCGCGGACCAGGTGGAGGGGGCGAAGGAGCCCGCGTCGTCCGCTGCGCCGTCTTCGGGCGCGGCGGACGGAGGCGATGCGGGCAGCGGAGGCGACGCGAACGGCGGGGGCGACGGGGGCCCGTCCGCCGGGCTGGTCGGCGGGGTCGCGGCCGTCGTCGTACTGGGCGCGGCGGCGGTGTGGCAGGCGCGCCGCCGACGCGGATGAGCGCCCCGCAGGCGACCCGCACCACCGCGCTGCACGCCGGCGCCTGGTGGCTGTGGGCACTCGGTCTGGCCACCGCGGCCTCCCGCACCACCAATCCCCTGCTGCTGGGGCTGCTGGTGGGGGTGGCCGGCTATGTGGTCGCGGCCCGCCGTACGGAGGCGCCGTGGTCCCGTTCGTACGGTGCGTTCGTCAAGCTCGGGCTGGTCGTGATCGCCATCCGGCTGCTCTTCGCCTTCGTCCTCGGCTCGCCGATCCCCGGTACGCACACCCTGGTCACACTGCCCGAAGTGCCGCTGCCCGACTGGGCGAAGGGCGTCCGGATCGGCGGCCGGGTCACCGCCGAGGGCATGGTCTTCGCGCTGTACGACGGGCTGAAACTGGCCACCCTCCTCATCTGTGTGGGCGCCGCCAATGCACTGGCCAACCCTGCCCGACTGCTGAAGTCGCTGCCGGGCGCGCTCTACGAGGCGGGCGTCGCGGTCGTCGTCGCGATGACCTTTGCGCCGAACCTGGTCGCCGATGTCCAGCGGCTGCGTGCCGCGCGCCGGCTGCGCGGCCGCCCCGACCGCGGGTTCCGGGCGCTCCTCCAGGTCGGGATGCCGGTTCTGGAGGGCGCGCTGGAGCGCTCGGTGGCGCTGGCCGCGGCCATGGACGCGCGCGGCTACGGCCGTAGCGCCGAGGTGCCGCCCGCGGTACGGCACCTCACCTCCGTCCTCACTCTCGGCGGGCTGCTCGGCAGCTGCGCCGGGACGTACGGGCTGCTGGGCGACACCGGCGGCGGCTACGGGCTGCCGCTGCTGCTCGCCGGACTGGCGGCAGCGCTCGCCGGGCTGTGGCTCGGCGGCCGGCGGTCGGTGCGCAGCCGCTACCGGCCCGACCGGTGGGGCGCCCGCGCCTGGCTGGTCGCGGGCTCCGGCATCGCCGTCGCCGCCCTGATGATCTGGGCGAACGACTACGCACCCGCCGCCCTCCACCCGGCCGCCGTCCCGCTCACCGCCCCCGTCCTCCCCCTCTGGCCGGCCGCCTCCGTTCTCGTGGGGCTGCTGCCCGCGTTCGTCGCCCCGCTCCCGCCGGGCACGGGCCGGACGGACCGGGCGGACCGGGCGGACCGGGCGGACGGAGCGGACCGGGCGGACGGAGCGGACCAGGCGGGCCGGGCGGACCAGGCGGGCCGGGCGGACGGGGCGGGCCGAACCGCCAGGACAAGCAGAGCAAACAGGGCAAGCAGGGCAGACGGGGCGGCGTCCCGTGGCCGTGCCCCCGATGTCGATCCGCACGCGAAGGAGCCCACCCAGTGATCCGGTTCGAGCAGGTCTCGGTCACCTACGGGGACGCCGCGGCGCCCGCCGTCCAGGGCGTCGACCTGACCGTCCCCGAGGGCGAACTCTGTCTCCTGGTCGGCCCTTCCGGCGTCGGCAAGTCCACTGTCCTGAACGCCGTGTGCGGCCTTGTCCCACACTTCACCGGCGGCACCCTGCGCGGCCGGGTCAGCGTCGACGGACGGGACACCCGCACCCATAAACCGCGTGAACTGGCCGATGTCGTCGGCACCGTGGGCCAGGACCCGCGGGCGCACTTCGTCACCGACACCGTCGAGGACGAACTCGCCTACGGGATGGAGTCGCTCGGCCTCGCGCCCGACGTGATGCGCCGCCGGGTCGAGGAGACCCTGGACCTGCTGGGCCTGGCCGAGCTGCGCGACCGCGCCCTGGCCACCCTCTCGGGCGGCCAGCTGCAGCGGGTGGCGATCGGCTCGGTCCTCACCACCCACCCCAAGGTCCTCGTCCTCGACGAACCGACGTCGGCACTCGACCCCGCCGCCGCCGAAGAGGTCCTCGCCGTCCTCCAACGCCTGGTCCACGACCTCGGCACCACGGTCCTGCTGGCCGAACACCGCCTGGAGCGGGTGGTCCAGTACGCCGACCAGGTCATCCTGCTCCCCTCCCCCGGCGCTCCCCCGGTCATCGGCGCCCCCGCCGACATCATGGCCGTCTCCCCCGTCCACCCCCCGGTGGTGGCCCTGGGCCGCCTGGCCCGCTGGTCACCCCTCCCGCTGTCCGTACGCGATGCCCGCCGGAAGGCCGCTCCGCTGCGCGAGCGGCTGGCAGGAGTCAGGCCGGCAGCGCCGGAGACCCGAACGGGCACGGGCATGAGCACGGGCACAGGCGGGAGCACGGGTACGGGTACGGGCACAAGCGGGAGCACGGGTACGGGCGGGAGCACGGGTACAGGCACAGGCAGGGGCCTCGGGGGCACGCCGGCGGTGTCGGCCCCCACGGCTGCGGCGGGCTCCCCGGCCGGTGCCGCCGCGGTCGTCTCCGGGCTCAGTGTCCGCCGGGGACGGACCGAGGCGCTGCACCGGGTGGATCTGACCGTGCGGGGCGGCGAGATGCTGGCCTTGATGGGCCGGAACGGCGCGGGGAAGTCCACTCTGCTCACCACCCTCGTCGGTATGCACCCACCGTTCTCCGGGACGGTGCGGGTCGGTGGCGTCACCCCGCACCGCACCAGCCCGCGTGACCTCCTGCGGCATGCCGGCCTCGTCCCCCAGGAGCCTCGGGACCTCCTGTACGCCGACACCGTCGCGGCCGAGTGCACCGCGGCCGACCAGGACGCGGGCGCCGCCGACGGCAGCTGCCGGGCCCTGGTCACCCGGCTGCTGCCGGACGTCCCCGACTCCGTCCATCCCCGCGATCTGTCCGAGGGCCAACGGCTCGCCCTGGCCCTGGCCATCGTGCTGACCGCCCGCCCTCCGCTGCTCCTGCTCGACGAGCCCACCCGTGGTCTGGACTACGCCGCCAAGGCCCGTCTGATCGAGGTGCTGCGCACACTGGCCGCCGAGGGCCATGCCATCGTCCTGGCCACCCATGACGTGGAACTCGCCGCCGAGCTGGCCCACCGGGTCGTCCTCCTGGCCGACGGTGAGATCGTCGCCGACGGCCCCACCGATGAGGTCGTGGTCTCCTCTCCTTCCTTCGCACCGCAGGTCGCCAAGGTGCTTTCCCCGCTGCCCTGGCTGACCGTTCCTCAGGTGGCGCACGCCCTGGAGGCCACCGCGTGAGCGCACGCCCTGCAAGCCGCCGCATGAACGCACCCCCGCACCGGCCGGATGACGACCGGCAGCTCACCGGCTCCGGTCCCGGCCCCGGCCGCCGGACCCGTGCCGTACGGCTCGGCCCCCGCTCCATCGCCGCGCTGCTCCTCATCTCGGCCATCGGCGTGATGGCCTTCGGGTGGCCGCTGCTCGCCGACTCCGCCTCCGGACTCGCCCATTCCCGGGACGCGCCCTGGCTGTTCGCCGCGCTGCTGCCGATGCTGCTCGCCGTGGTCGTGGCGACCATCGCCGACACCGGCCTGGACGCGAAGGCCATCGCGATGCTCGGCGTCCTGGCCGCGGCCGGGGCCGCGATGCGCCCGCTGGGCGCGGGGACGGCCGGTATCGAGCCGATGTTCTTTCTGATGGTGCTGTCGGGGCGGGTGCTCGGGCCCGGCTTCGGGTTCGTGCTGGGATCCGTGGCAATGTTCGCTTCGGCGCTGCTGACCGGCGGTGTCGGCCCGTGGATGCCGTTCCAGATGCTGTCGATGGGCTGGGTGTCGATGGGCGCCGGCCTGCTGCCGGGGCCCGACCGGCTGCGCGGCCGCAGCGAACTCGCCGTGCTCGCCGCCTACGGAGCCGTCTCCGCCCTCCTCTACGGCCTGGTCATGAACCTTCAGGGCTGGCCCTATATCGCCGGCATGGCCTCAAGAGTCTCCTTCGTCCCCGGGGACCCGCTCGACCAGAACCTCGCCCGCTACCTCGCCTACTGCCTCGCCACGTCCCTCGGCTGGGACGTCCCCCGGGCCCTGGTCACCGTGCTCCTCACCTGCACGCTGGGCGGCACCGTCCTCAAGGCCCTGCGCCGCGCCACCCGCCGGGCGGCCTTCGACGTCCCCGTGTCCTTCCGTTCCGAGCCTTCCGATCCGTCCCGGGGCACCACCGCCCCGTGACCGGCGGCGTGATGCCCCGGGGCATCGCTCTCGGCATCACCACCGGACCGGCCTGACGCCGCCCGGAGCGGTGTCAGCGGGCGACGGGCAGGGGCGCGGGCTATGGAGGGCGCCGAGCGCAGGAACGACATGGTGTGGCCGGCGTCGGCTCCCTGGTCAACGACCGTGGCCCGGGCACCGTGACCGGCCAACTCCTGCTCGCAGCTCCGGGTGTTCGCCATGGGTACGTCGCGGTCGCCGGTGGCGGAGTAGAGGCGGTTTCCCACCCGACTCGACTGTGGTTTTCCCCAGGTTGGGAGGGGCGGCCGCCAGCCCCTCTCCCCGCCCCTGCCCTCCGGCCCCGGCCCCGGCCCCGGCAACCGTCCCCTCCGAACGCCCCTACCGGCCCGGCAACCCTGGCAGCCCGGCAGCCCTCGGCTCCCGCTACAGCCTCTGAATGATCGTCCCCGTCGCCAGTGCCCCGCCCGCGCACATGGTGATCAGGGCGAACTCCTTGTCCCGGCGTTCGAGTTCATGGAGTGCGGTGGTGAGGAGCCGGGCGCCGGTGGCGCCGACCGGGTGGCCCAGGGCGATCGCGCCGCCGTTCACATTCACCTTCTCCAGGTCCTGCTCGAAGACCTGCGTCCAGGAGAGCACGACGGAGGCGAAGGCTTCGTTGATCTCGACGAGATCGATGTCCTTGAGGGACATCCCCGCCTTGCCCAGTACGGCCCGGGTGGCGTCGACGGGGCCGTCCAGGTGGAAGTGCGGATCGGAGCCGACCAGCGCCTGGGCCACGATGCGGGCCCGTGGCTTGAGCTTGAGGGCGCGTGCCATGCGCTTGGAGGCCCACATCACCGCGGCGGCGCCGTCGGAGATCTGCGAGGAGTTGCCCGCCGTGTGGACGGCGGTCGGCATCACGGGCTTGAGGCCGCCCAGGGCTTCCAGGCTGGTGTCGCGCAGCCCTTCGTCGCGGTCGACCAGCCGCCACATGCCCTGGCCCGCGGCCTGTTCGTCCTCGGTGGTGGGGACCTGGACGGCGAACGTCTCCCGTTTGAAGCGTTCCTCGGCCCAGGCAGCGGCCGCCCGCTCCTGGGAGAGCAGGCCGAGCGAGTCGACGTCCGCACGGGTCAGCCCCCGGTTGCGGGCGATGCGTTCGGCCGCCTCGAACTGGTTGGGCAGGTCGACGTTCCACTCGTCGGGCCAGGGCTTGCCGGGGCCGTGTTTGGAGCCGCTGCCCAGCGGCACCCGGGACATCGCCTCGACACCGCAGCCGATGCCGATGTCGATGACGCCGGCCGCGATCATGTTGGCGACCATGTGGTTGGCCTGCTGGGAGGATCCGCACTGGCAGTCCACCGTGGTCGCGGCGGTCTCGTACGGGAGGCCCATTGCCAGCCAGGCGTTGCGTGCCGGGTTCATCGACTGTTCACCGGCGTGGGTGACGGTGCCGCCGACGATCTGTTCGACGCAGTCGGGCTGGATGCCCGTACGGGCGAGGAGTTCGCGGTAGGTCTCGCCCAGGAGATAGGCGGGGTGCAGGTTGGCGAGCGCGCCTTGGCGCCTGCCGATCGGGGTGCGTACTGCTTCGACGATGACGGGTTCCGCGGCCATGACTGACTCGTCCTCTCCTCGCGTCCGCGGGCGTCCCGGCACCCACGGAAGAAGAACTAGTACGCGTTCTAGTTCTGGAACAGTCTTATGAGCCGTCTCCCGGGGCGCAAGGGGCGTGCAACGCTGTTGTCCGGAAAGGGATCGCCACGACCCTTGCTACTTGCAGAACTCGTTACTACCTTCACCCGACCCATATCTGATGCTCCGTCAGACGGCCGGATGGACCAGGAGTCGCCGATGCCATGCCCCGCGTTGCCCGAAGGGTTCGACTTCACCGACCCCGACGTCTACCAGTCCCGCGTTCCGCTCCCCGAGTTCGCGCAGCTGCGGCAGAGCGCGCCCGTGTGGTGGAACGCCCAGCCGCACGGCATCGCCGGCTTCGGCGACGACGGCTATTGGGTGGTCACCCGTCACCAGGACGTCAAGGAGGTGTCCACCAAGCCGGAGATCTTTTCGGCGAACCTCAACACCTCGATCATCCGCTTCCAGCCGTCCATGACCCGCGAGCAGATCGACGTCCAGAAACTGATCATGCTGAACATGGACCCGCCCGAGCACACCCGGGTCCGCCAGATCGTGCAGCGCGGCTTCACCCCGCGCGCCATCCGCGCCCTGGAGGACGCACTGCGGGACCGGGCGGCGCGCATCGTCGCCGAGGCGCGCCGGAAGGGCTCCGGCGACTTCGTCACCGACATCGCCTGCGAACTCCCCCTCCAGGCCATCGCGGAACTCATCGGCATCCCCCAGGACGACCGGGCCCGGATCTTCGACTGGTCGAACAAGATGATCGCGTACGACGATCCCGAACTGGCCATCACCGAAGAGGTCGGCGTCAACGCGGCCATGGAGCTGATCTCGTACGCGATGAACCTCGCCGCGGCGCGCAAGGAGTGCCCGGCCGAGGACATCGTCAGCCGGCTGGTGGCGGCGGAGGACGAGGGGAATCTCGGCTCGGACGAGTTCGGCTTCTTCGTGCTGCTGCTGGCGGTGGCCGGCAACGAGACGACGCGCAATGCGATCACCCACGGGATGCACGCCTTCCTCACCCATCCCGAGCAGTGGGAGCTCTACAAGCGCGAGCGCCCCGGGACGACGGCCGAGGAGATCGTGCGGTGGGCGACGCCGGTGGTCTCCTTCCAGCGCACCGCCACCCAGGACACCGAACTGGGCGGGATGAAGATCAAGCAGGGGCAGCGGGTGGGGATCTTCTACTCCTCCGCCAACCACGACCCGGAGGTCTTCGATCACCCCGAGGTCTTCGACATCACCCGTGACCCCAACCCCCACCTGGGATTCGGCGGCGGCGGCCCGCACTTCTGCCTCGGCAAGTCCCTTGCGGTCCTGGAAATCAACCTGATCTTCAACGCGCTCGCCGACGCCATGCCGGACATCACCCTGGCGGGCGACCCGCGCCGGCTCCGCTCGGCCTGGCTCAATGGCGTCAAGGAGCTTCAGGTTCACTACGGCTGACCGTCGCCGCCGCCTCGCCGGGGAGGGTCGGAGGCGGCGGAGGCGGCGGAGGCGGCGGAGGCGGCGGAGGCGGCGGAGGCGGCGGAGGCGGCGGAGGCGGCGGAGGCGGCGGAGGCGGCGGAGGCGGAACGGCGGGGTGGGGGCGGGGCGGACGACCGGCGAAAGCCGGTCCGACGGTATGTCCGAAAACGGTTCCGCCGTCAACCTTGCCAGTCACATGGGGCAGACTTACATTCAACTCACCAGTAACACTTGGCAGTTCGGCATTTTCGCGCACCGCTCGACAGCGCGCACCCCCGAGCCGCACGACTTCCCCCAGGGATGCACAGACCGGCTCCCCCGCGCGACTTCCGTACCACGCGCACCTTGCGCATCCGCACCCCCACACGTTCGACAGTGCGCTCCACCGCTCTTCGAAGGGGACATACCATCATGAAGGACGCACACGGCAGACCTGTCACGGGACGTATCAGCTGGCGGAAGTTCGCCGTGCTGTCCGTTCCGGCCCTCGCCGGCACCGCCGCCCTGGGCATCGCCCTGGCCAACGGGGCGCTGGCGGCGTCATTCGCCGTCTCGGGACAGCAGTTCAAGGTCTCCGCCGACAGCCTCACGGGCAAGGGATTCGCCCAGTACGGCGGCGTGGACGCGAACGCCAGGGGAGATCTCCTGCCGGTCGCCGTCACCGCCATCAAGACGGCCCAGCTGGACCATCTGTGCCAGTCGGTCGTCACCCACCTGCCGGTCATCGGCGATATCTCGCTCAACCTCAGCGCCGGTACGGGCAGTAAGCCCGTCGAGGCGAGTGATCTCTTCGTGGACGCCACCCAGCTCTCCGGCAATGCGTCCTTCCACCACATCGAAATCGGCCGGGACGCCTCCACCCTGGACAAGGGGCCGGACAGCGCCCAGGGCATGCAGGACCTGTTCGCCCAGCAGGCCGATGACGTCAACATCAGCAATCTCCGGCAGACCGCCTGGGCCACCAACGCGGGGACCTTCAAGCTGTCCGGCCTCAACATGAAGATCTCCAAGGGCAAGAAGGAATGCTTCTGACCTGGCGGCGCTGGCGGCGGGGGCGGCCGTTCTGGGGCGGCCTGGCGGCCGTCCTCGCCGGCGCCGAGATCTGCGCCATCCCGCTGGCACCGCTGAAGATCATGCTGCAACAGGGCATCGCGGGGATCCCGTCCGTGCTGATGGGGCTGGTGATGATCGTGATGGGGCTCTCGGCGTGGTTCGCGCCGCACTACCGGGGCCTCGCGGGCGTGCTCACCGTGCTGTGTGCGGCGGCCGCGCTGGTGATGTCCAACCTCGGCGGCTTTCTGATCGGCACCGTCATCGGGATTCTCGGCGGCTCGATGATCTTTGCCTGGCAGCCGGTCGCCCCGGCAGAACCCGCAACCGCCGCGACCACCGCACCCACCGCACCCGCCGCACCCGCCGCTGCTCCCGCGGCCGTTGCCGAGTCCAGGGCCGCTGCCGAGCCGGGGTCCGTTGCCGAGCCCGGCGGCAGCGCGCCCGCCCCCGGCGAGCCGTAACCCGCCGCCGGACGGCGCCCGCCCGTACGCGCCTCCCCACACCTTTGCCCGCGTACGGAACCGGGGCGCGGCCCGCACCACCCGCCGCACCGCTTCGTCCGGCACCCACCCGCTCCCTCCGGCACCCACCCCTCGAAGGAGACCCACGATGACCATGACGCAGCCCGCCCGGCACGCCCCCCGTCAGCGCGCCTTACGCACCGCCGGTACCGGGGTCGTCGCGGCCCTCGGCCTGTCGCTCGCCATGACCGGCGCGGCGACGGCACAGCCCGCCGGGGCACCGTCCGCCCCGGCAGCGTCCACGACCGTGAGCCCCGCAGGCCACAGCTTCACCGCCGCGCTCAGCGGCAAGGCCACCTTCAAGGCCGGTTCGGTGACCGTGACCTGTACGGTCTCTTCCTCCAGCGGGCAGGTTCCGGCCGCGCCCGGCAACCAGAACCCGGCGGGCCCGGTCAGCAGCTCCACCACTCCGGCCACCTACAGCTCCTGCACGACGAGCATGCCCGGTGTCAGCGCGTCCGTCTCCACCTCCGGCACCTGGGGCGTGGCCATGCAGAACGGAGCGCCGGTGACCGCCGGACTGACCATCCCCGTCGGCGGTTTCGTGCTCAAGACCAGCGGTCTGGCGTCCTGCACGGTGACCGCGGCCCCCACCTCGGCGGCAACGGTGAACGGCAGCTGGACCAACGGCGCGCCCTCCACTCTCGGCTTCACCAACGCACAGGTGCCGGTGAAGGTGACCGGCGGTTTCGGCTGCCCGACCACCGCGACCAGCTCGACGTTCAACGCCCTCTACACGGTCAGCGACACCACCGCCCCCGCGTCCCAGATCACCGTCACGGGCTGAGCGGCGGACCGGTCACAGGTGACGCCCGGCCGTGGTGCGCGGGCGTCACCCGTTCCCGCCCCGCAGTGGGCCGTCCCCCGCTCCCGCGCCGCGGGGGCGGGGGACGGCCCACTGGACGTCCTCGCCCGCAGGGCGGAGGCCTGGGCACGGACGGCCGGTGCCGCGGACGGGCCGAGCCGGGGCCATCTGCAGAGCTGGTACACGAGCACGGAGTCGGGCCCCGACGCCGGTCCGCCCGTCACCGTGCCCGAAGAGCGCATCACCTGCTGGCACGACGACGGCAGCGGCTCGGAACTGGTCGTGGCCACCGACCCGCAGCACCCGGGCCGCCCGGTGATCCACGACAACGACGGCCGCTGGCAGACCGTCAGCGACGGCAAGGTACCGCACCGCAAGACCTGTCCGGCGGGCTCGGAAGCCCAGCACAGCGGCCTCGCCTCCCGTACGAGGCCGTCGACCGACCCGGCGGCACTGCGCGAACAGCTGTCGTGGCTGTACGGCGGGCCGGGCGGCACCCGCACGACTCCGCAGCTCCTGTCGGCGCTCGGACTGGAGATCACCTTCACCAAGGGCGAGCCGGAGTTCAGGATCATGTCGGGGGAGGTCATGTCGTACGAGGCGTGGATGCCATAAGGCGACGGCGCCGGACCTGTACACCAGACCTGTACACCGGACCGGTACGCCGGACCGGTACGCCGGACCGGCGCCGCCGACGCGGCGTCCCAAAGCGTCGATTCCCCGGAACCGCGGCCCGGTTCCCGGCCATACTGCGGGCAGGACCGGTGACCACGGGGAGGCACTGTTGCGACTGAAAGTCGATGTGCGGGACGGCGATTGGGCCACGGTTTCCTACGGCCCGTACGGGGTGCGGTTCGCTCGTCTGCTGAGCGAGCGCCTCGGTGTCGAGGGCCACACCGGCGACACCGAGGAACAGCGGCGCGGGCGCTGGGCCGATGTCGCCCAGGCTTGTCTGCAGGGCGCCATCGACGTCACCACGCCCGGAACGCCCGAAGCACTGACCGTCGGGGAGCTGAAGGACCTGTGCCTGGCCGAGGCACACCGTACGAGGGCGGCCCGGACCGCCGACGAACCACGGATCCTCCACACCTGGCTCGCGGACCCGGCCACGGACGAACGGCTGGACGAGTCCGGGACGCTGGCCGAGGCCGAGCTGGCGGACGGCGACCTGCTGGTGCTGTGCATCGAGCGGGAGCCCGAGGCCTGCTACCGCATGAGCGCGGCGCGCAACCCTGCCGCTCTGCTGGAAAAGCTCCAGCTGACCGCCAACGCACCGGCCCCGGACGGCGGTCCGCGGCTGTGGGGCCTGCTGCTCTACACCGACGCCGACCACGAACTCGCCACCTACGTCCGCACACACTTCGACGACCTCCACGCCCTGTCCGGCCCGGCGACCCAGGTGTTCGTCGTGGAGCGCCGTGCCCACCGGGGCGCCGCGAAACGGTACTGGCGCACCCGTCTGGAGCCCGAGCTCTACCGTCCGCTGGCGGGCATGCAGTGGCTGCGCTGGCAGCCGTACGACCCGCAGGGCGCCTACGCCCTCGCCGACCGGCTCGGCATCGAGCCCGGCCTGCTGCCCTGTCTGGTCTTCGTGGGCGATCCCCGGGGCGGCCTCCGCGACAGCGAGAAGATCCTCTTCCCCGTCGAGCAGTCCACCGTGGGATACTTCCGGTCCCTTTTCGGCAGCATTGCCCGAGCACTCAAGGACCCTGCCGAGCAGGCCGGGCCGACGGAACCGGTCAGTGAATTTCCCTTTCCGCCGGACACGCACCCGTTGAACTACCAGCACAGCCGTCTCGACGGGGCGCAATGCGCCTCGCCCGAAGAGATGCTCCGAAGAATCGGGCGGGCACAGCGGGCAGCGGCAACCGACGCCGAGGCCTTCGCCAAGGTCCGCGCCGCCGAAGCGGCCATCCGTGCCGCCCTGCGCCCCGCCACGGAAGCGGACCGCCTGCGCGATCTGCAGCTCACCGACTGCCATGTCGTCATCACTTCCTCAGGATCGGGTTCCATGACGGAGAACTTCTACTTCCAGGGCATGAACACCACCTTCATCAACCGCCCGACGGACACCGTCGTGCGCGACTTCCAGAACAGCTACCGGTCCGTGGCCGGCGCGGACGAGTTGAGCCGGCTCCTGCAACTCGTCCTCAGCAGCCGGGATCTTTCCGACACCGACCGGGACGAGGCCGCGGGCATGGTGCACGACCTGGCGCGACTCACCACCGGGCCCACGCCCGACCCGCCGGCCGTACGGGGCAGGCTGGAGCGACTGCGTGCCGTGGTGGCCGCCGGCGCCGATATCGCCCAGCCGGCCCTTGCCGTCGTCGCTTCACTCGCCGCGCTCTTCGCCGGCTGAACGGCCCGCCGACTGAACGGTCCGGCGGCTGAACGGTCCGGCGGCTGAACGGTTCGCCGGCCGGTCGGCCGGGCCCGCGCCCGAGTGGCGGGGCCGACCGTCATGGCCGATCCTTGAGGGAACGCGACGATCCACACCGGCGCGGCGGTCAGCAGTGTGCCGCCGCGCCGCTTCCCTGCCTCGAAGCGGCGCTTTCGTGCCCCATGCGGCATTCCCGCGACCCGCCCCGGCGCTCCCGTCACCCGGCCCACCCCCTCAACGGGCACGTGGCGCACCTCACAATCCGCCGGAGGTTGCAGCGGATCATCGCGATATGGATCACAGACATAAGTGCCGCGAATTGCTGTGCGACAGGGCGTTTCCCCAGCAAGGAGCGGGTATACGGCCACCTGCGCGGTCGTCCGCGCACTGTCCGTGATGATCCGGTCTGCCCCTATGGTCGACCTTTGCCCGCCGCTCCATGGCGGGCTTGGGCCCGCCGCTCCGTGGCGGGCCGGAGTCATGTTGTCGTCCAAAGAGAGCGCAGGCGAGCGAGCACGTGCCGACGCATTCCACCGTCGCCCCCGGGCCCCGTAACCCCGTCGGCAGCCGTGCCGATACCGCATCCGATCCCCAGCGGGGACGGACCGAGGATCCGGCACAGCAGCCATCGGACGAGGTGACCGTCGTCGATCCCGCGATGGTCAAACGCGCCGTGTCGGCGGCCGCGCTCGGCAATGCGATGGAGTGGTTCGACTTCGGCGTGTACAGCTACATCGCGGTCACCCTCGGACATGTCTTCTTCCCGTCCGGGAATCCGACCGCGCAGTTGCTGTCGACGTTCGGAGCGTTCGCGGCAGCCTTCCTGGTACGTCCCATCGGTGGAATGGTCTTCGGACCGCTCGGTGACCGGATCGGACGACAGAAGATCCTCGCGATCACCATGATCATGATGGCGGCGGGCACCTTCTCCATCGGCCTGATCCCGTCCTATGCCTCCATCGGCGTCGGGGCGCCCATCCTGCTGCTCGTCGCCCGCCTGGTGCAGGGCTTCTCCACCGGCGGCGAATACGGCGGCGCCTCCACCTTCATCGCCGAGTACGCGCCCGACAAGAAGCGCGGCTTCCTCGGCAGCTGGCTGGAGTTCGGCACCCTGGCCGGTTACGTCGGCGGCGCCGGCCTGGTCACGCTGATGACCGCGCTGCTGTCCACCGACGACCTGACCTCCTGGGGCTGGCGCATCCCGTTCCTGATCGCCGGACCGATGGGCATCATCGGCCTCTACCTGCGGATGCGGCTGGAAGAGACCCCGGCCTTCGCCCAGTTGGAGAAGGAAGCGCGGACCAAGGAGAAGGCGCGCCGCGAGGCCGAGAAGCGGATCGGCATCCGCGAGATGATCTTCGGTCAGTGGCGGTCGATGCTGCTGTGCGTCGGGCTGGTCCTGGTCTTCAACGTCACGGACTACATGCTGCTGTCGTACATGCCGAGCTATCTGACCTCGGAGCTCAAGTACGACGAGACGCACGGACTGCTGGTCGTGCTCGCGGTGATGGTCCTGATGATGGGCGTCCAGCCGTTCGCGGGCCGGCTCACCGACCGCTTCGGCCGCCGTCCGGTCATCGGCGCGGGCTGTGTCGGCTTCCTGGTGCTGTCCGTGCCCGCCCTGCTGCTGATCCGGCAGGGGTCGCTGGCCGCCATCGCGCTGGGCATGGCCGCCCTCGGACTGCTGCTGGTCACCTTCACCGCGGCAATGCCGTCCACGCTGCCCGCGCTGTTCCCGACCAAGGTGCGCTACGGCTCGCTGTCGATCGGCTTCAACGTCTCCGTGTCGCTCTTCGGCGGGACGACGCCGCTGGTGGTCACCGCCCTGATCGGCGCGACCGGCAACAAGATGATGCCCGCCTACTACATGATGGCGGCGGCAGTGATCGGCGGCATCGCCGTCCTGCTGATGTCGGAGAGCGCCCGCAAGCCGCTGCCCGGCTCCCCGCCGGCCGTCGAGACCGAGGCGGAGGCGGACGAGGTCCGCGAAGCCGCCGCGGCGGGCTCGGCGGCCTGACCGCACGATTCCCCCACCCGGGCTGGTGAAGGCCCGGCCGGATTCTTCGACGCCGTGAGTCGATTCCGCCCCGCCGGTTCTGCCGGCGGGGCGGAGTGCTGCCGGCGGGGCGGAGTGCTGCCGGGGGGTGAGGTGCGGGTGCGGGTGCGGGTACGAGTGCGGTCGCCCTGATCGGCGATCGCCCGTCATCCTCGTGCAATCATCGCGCTGGAACAGCAGTTGAGTACATTCAGCGAATGGAGACTCCCGTTGCGCGGGCACTCACTCTTGAGGCGATCGGCAGCCATAGCAACCCTCGCCCTGGCCGTCGCCACCTCGGCCGGGACGGCACAAGCAGCAGAAACCCGCGGGAGCACGAGCGCGCTCGCGGCGGCTCCCTCGTGCGTCAAGGTCAAGGTCGACACGGGCATCATCGCGCGGACGGCCTACGTGAAGAACCACTGCTCGACGACCAAGCGGGTCAAGGTCAGGTGGTCGTTCGCCCCCGACTCCGGCTGCAACACCCTCAAGCCGGGGCAGGGCTTCAAGACGAAGCGCGGTCTCGCGGCGCAGTTCGACGGCCTTCCCTCGTGCTGACCGAGCGCTGAATCATCCCCGCCCGGACACCGTCTCAGGTGTCCGGGCGGTCTGCTGCCCGCTCGACCACGGTGGTGCCGGCCACCGCCAGGAGCCGCTCATTGCCGCCGGGTGTGCCGGCCGCCCGCCGGTCAGCCGAACGTCCGGGCACACGAAATCCGGGCGCGCGAAGCCGGCCGGGCACACGAAGTCCGGGCGCGGGTGCCGCCGCCTCTGCGTTGAGGGGGCCGGGGTACCGGGACACGGGCGGGGTGTGCCCCCGGACGTCATGGCGGCACCGGTCGCGCGGTGCCGGGAGGCCGCTGCGGCATGCGGCCAGTGGCCTTGCGCTGTCGGCCTGCTGACCCGAGGTGACCGCGCGCTGCCCGGCCTCAACCCCGTGCGCCGGCCCGGCGGAACGCGCCCGGTGTGATGCCGAAGCAGCGCACGAACCAGCGGTGGAAGTGCGCCTGGTCGGCGAAGCCCGCCTCGGTGGCGGCGTCCGACGTGGCACGCCCGTCCACGAGGAGGGCGCGGGCGCGCCGCAGCCGCAGCAGCCGCTGAAAGTCGCTGGGCGCCATGCCGTACTCGGCACGGAACGCCCGGTAGAGCGCGAAGCGGCTGCACCCCGCGGCATCGGCGAGTTGCTGGGCGGTCAGCGGCTGGTCATAGGCCGCCATCAGCAGATCCCGCACCCGCCGGGCCGCCCCGGCCTGCGCGCCCGCGGGGAGCTCGCGCGGCCCGGCCACCGCGGCGCTTCCGGAGGCGTTGCGCCGCACCATGGCTTCGACGGCCGCGGTGAGCCGCTCCTCCCGTACGAGGGGATCCGCACCGCCGACGAGCGCCGGATGCAGCCTGCGCAGCGCGCGGGCCAGCACCGGGTCGTCGACCACCGGGCGGTCGAACAGCGGCATGGCTCCCCGGCCGTCCGTCACATCGTCGAGCACCGCGCGTACGACGTCCGGGCCGAGGTGCATGATCCGGTAGGTGAAGCCGAGTTCGACGGCGGACTCCCCGTCGTGCGGGTCGTCCGGGTTGAACGCCATCACCATGCCCGCCGTGCTGGTGTGGCCCGCGCCGCGGCAGGTGAAGCGCTGGGCGCCGCTCTCCGTCACCGCGAACGAATAGGCATCGTGGCTGTGCGGAGGGAAGACATGGCCGACAAAATGCGCGTGCATCGCTTCCAGGGGCCGGTCCGGATCGCGCCAGTAGCGCGCCCAGTCCCCGCCATGCTGCCTGCTCATCGCTCCAGTCTGCCGCGCCGCACCAGCGTTCAATACGGCAGTCCGAATGCCGGACGACACTCCCCGTATGACGACTGCACCCACCACACCGGTCGCACCGATCGCACCGACCGCAACCGCATCCCCCCGCACGGCGCCGGCTGTTCCCCGCTTCGACACCAAGATCGCCGTGATCGTCCGGGACGACCTCGCCGTCTGGCAGAAGCTGAACGTCACCGCGTTCCTCGCAAGCGGCATCGCGCACGCCTCCGGCGACATCATGGGCAAGCCCTACGAGGACGCCTCCGGCCACGACTATCTGGCGCTGCTCCGGGAGCCGGTGCTGTGCTACGCCGCCGACGCCGGGGCGCTGGCCCGTACACACGCCCGTGCACTCAGCCGGGCCGTACCCACCGCGCTGTACACCGCCGACATGTTCACGAGGGGGAACGACGACGACAACCGGGCGGCGGTGCGGGCGGTGGCCGCCGATGCCCTGGAGCTGGTGGGACTCGCCGTGTACGGACCGCGCGGCATCGTCGACAAGGTCACCAAGGGCCTGAAGCTGCACGGCTGACGAGGCCGTGGCCGCCGCCCCGACCGGACCTGACCCGCCTTCCTTGTGCACCATGCGGCACGATGGTCGACATGAGCATCGTGAAGATCAACGTACTGACCGTCCCAGCCGAGCAGCGCGAGGTCCTGGAGAAGCGCTTCGCCTCCCGCGCCGGCACCGTGGACTCCTCGGACGGCTTCGAGTGGTTCGAACTGCTGCGCCCCGTGGAGGGCACAGAGCAGTACCTCGTCTACACCCGGTGGCGGGACGAGGAGGCGTTCCAGGCGTGGATGGAGGGCCCGATGAAGGCGGCGCACCAGCAGGGCGGCGACGGGGGCGGCGAGCGGCCCAAGCCCGCCGCGTCCGGCTCCACTCTGTGGTCCTTCGAGGTGGTGCAGCAGACCGGTCCGAAGCAGGGCTGAGCTCTTCCGGCGGCGTCACTCGAAACCCGTTGCACCGCGCGCCACCCCGGCCGTCACAATGACGTCATGAGTGACGCCGCCACCCTCCGCCTCCCCTGGGCCGTCTCCCCCGAGCCGGTCGGCTCGCCGGACGCCGAGGCGCTGTTGCGCGAGTACTACACCGAGGTGGCCGACCGGTACTTCGCCCTGCACGAGGGCCGCGGCTCGACGTCGGCGGAGATCGACGAGGGGGTCGCGGAGTACCCCAGCAGCGATCTGACGCCGCCGAACGGCGTGCTGCTGGTGGCCCGCCACGGCGAGGCGGTGGCGGGCTGCGTCGGCGTGCGGATGCTGGATGCACGGACTGCGGAGCTCAAGCAGATGTTCGTACGGGCCGGTCGGCGCGGCCTGGGCGGGGCGGGCGTGCTGCTCACGGCCGCCGAGCGGGCCGCGGCGCAGCTCGGCGCCGAGCGGATCCGGCTGGACACCCGGCTGGATCTGGTGGAGGCCGTCGCGCTCTACCGGCGGCACGGCTTCGTGGAGATCGATCCGTACCACGAGGACCCTTACGCCGAGATCTTCTTCGAGAAGCGGCTGGGCGGCGGGGACGCGTGACCGAGACCGGCTGACGGCCGGTGCGGCAACGGGACAACCCGCCCCACGCCACCGTCAGCCGTCAGCCGTCAGCCGTCAGCCGTCAGCCGTCAGCCGTCAGCGACCCTACGACCCCACGACCGTTCTCACTTGGCCAGATCCGGCGGCCGTGGCGTGCGCGGAGGGATGCGGGGCAGCGGACGGCGGTCGTCGCCGTTGTGCGGCTCGTCCTCGTCCGAGCCGCACAGCTCATCCGTCAGCTCCCGGACGAGTGCGGTGAGGTCGGTGGGCCGGTCCTCGGTCCACCAGTCGCCGAGCATCTCCACGAGCGACTGCTGACGGGCCGCCGAGAGCCGCTCGGCGGCCTTCCGTCCGTCGTCGGTGAGCCGCAGCGAAAGACCGTCACGGGTGGCCAGTCCGCGTTCCTCGATCTGGCGGACGCTCCCGGAGAGCACCCCGAGCGGGACGGTGCTGCGCTCGGCGAGCCGCGCCGGTTCCACCGCGCCGCAGCGGTGGATGCGCAGGATCAGCCAGCCGGCGGCCGGTTCGAGGTCCAGCCCGGCCCGTGCGGTGATCTTCTCGTAGATGTGCTTACGGCCTTCCCCGCTGCCGAGTTTGGACAGTGCGCGGGCGCATTCGTCGCGCGAGGACCGCTCGACGGGGTTGGAGGAGAGCACCTCACTGGTGTCGGGGGCGGTGACGCTGCTGCGCAGCGGCTCCTCCCTGAGGAACCAGGCCAGGACGAACGCGACCAGGACGACCGGGACGGCGTAGAGGAAGACATCGGTGATCGAGTCGGCGTAGGCGTGGAGGACACCGGCCGCCTGCCCGGACGGCAGCCGGGTGACGGTCCGCGGATCCTCGGCGATCGTGGACGCGTCGATACCCGGCGGAAGTTGCACCCCGGCGACGGCGTCGGCGATCCGCGGCCGGAGGTGGTTGGTGAAGACCGTGCCGAAGAGGGACACGCCGAACGAGCCGCCGATGGAGCGGAAGAACGTGGCACCGGAGGTGGCGACGCCCAGGTCCTGGTAGGCGACGGCGTTCTGCGCGATGAGCACCAGCACCTGCATGACCAGGCCGAGTCCGAAGCCGAAGACGAAGAAGTACGCGCTCATCTCGGCGACGCCGCTGGCCGGGTCGAGCCGGTGCAGCAGCAACAGTCCGATCGCCACGATGCCGGTGCCGGCGATCGGGAAGACCTTGTAGTGGCCGGTGCGGCTGACAACCTGCCCGGACCCGGTGGAGGCCACCAGCATGCCGCACACCATCGGCAGCATGTGCACACCGGACAGGGTCGGTGTCACCCCCTGCACGACCTGCAGAAACGTCGGCAGATACGTCATCGATCCGAACATCGCGAAACCGACGACGAAGCCGATGACGGCGGTCAGCGTAAAGGTGCGGCTCCGGAACAGACGCAGTGGCAGGACGGGTTCGGCGGCCCGGCGCTCGATGACGAGGAACGCCCCCAGCAGCACGACGCCCAGTGCGCCGCACCCCACGATCTGCCAGGAGGACCAGGGGTAGGTCACGCCCCCGAGCGAGGTCATCAGGACGAAGCAGGCGGCGACCGCGGCGATCAGGGCGGTGCCCGGGTAGTCGATGCGGTGCGGGGTGCGGCGGCGCGGGATGTGCAGCACGGCGGCGATGACGGCCAGTGCGACGATGCCGACGGGGAGGTTGATGTAGAACACCCAGCGCCAGCTGAGGTGGTCCACGAACAGCCCGCCGAGCAGCGGTCCGAGGACGCTGGCGCCGCCGAAGACGGCACCGAACAGGCCCTGGTACTTCCCGCGTTCGCGGGGCGGCACGATATCGCCGACGATGGCCATCGACAGCACGATCAGGCCGCCGCCGCCCAGCCCCTGGAGGGCTCGGAAGGCGATCAGCTCGCCCATGTTCTGCGCGATACCGCACAGCACCGAGCCGATCAGGAAGATCACGATGGCGGTCTGGAACAGCTTCTTGCGGCCGTACTGGTCACCGAGCTTGCCCCACAGCGGAGTCGCGGCCGTCGCGGCCAGGAGGTAGGCGGTGACCACCCAGGAGAGGTGGTCGAGGCCACCGAGCTCGCTGACGATCGTGGGCAGCGCGGTGGCGACGATGGTCTGGTCGAGCGCCGCGATGAGCATGCCGAGCAGCAGCGCGCCGATCGCGACCAGGACCGTCCGCCGGGACCGGTCCTCGCCGGGGACGGCAGGAGCGCCGGTGTCCTGCGCCATGAGCGTCTCCCTCTGTTCCGCCGGGCCGCCCTTTCCGTCGCGGAGCGCCCTTCGGGCTCCTCCCATCCTGGGCGGTTCGGCCGGATATGGCCCGCCGAACGGCGTTCGGTATCCGGGGCCGTTCAGGGGACCCGGGGTATGCCGTACGGGTCTTCGAGCGCTTGCGCGAACGGGTGCGCCCTTTGCATCATCGCTGCCGGTTCGATGGCTCCGGGAAGGAGACCTCGATGCCTCCGGGGAGGGGACCGCTCGTGACGGCACCGGCATGCCCGCACTGCTCTGCCCCCGTACGCGGCGACGGCCGGCCGCCTGTCTGTGTGCGGCGGTCGATGCGGACGGCTTTGATCCGCTGCGCGTTCGGCCGTACGTGTCACCGCCCGGCGTGGACGACGACGCGGGCGGCTGCGCGGGCGAGGGCGACGACGCCGGTGCGGGCGCGTGCGGCGGCGCACGGGAGGTCCACGGCGGGTCGGACGTCACCCTCGCGAGCCGGGGCGACCGGCTCGACGAGGTACCCGGGGTGGACGCCGCCGTGCACCGGGCCGTCGGCCCCGTAGCCGCGGAAGGCTCCGCGACCGCCGGTCCACCTCGCTCACCCGGTCCACCTCGCCCACCCGGTCCGTCCTGATCCGGCGGACCGGCCCCGGCGCGGGGCGCTGACCAGGCCCGGTTGTCGGCACCCGGATGCGTTTTGTATCGTGAAGAAACAAAGTGGTTCCGCCCGCACTCCCTGACCGGCGGGCGGGCCCGCTTTGTCTTCCTCGTGCGATCCGCACCGTCCGCATACGGCGGCGCCATCCGTATGACCGTCCGCATACGGCACCATCCGTATGACCGTCCGTATGCCCGTAGCGCCCAGGAGCCCGCCGATGCCGGCCACCACCACGCTCACCACCCGCGCCCTGCTGCTGGACATGGACAGCACGATCGTGAACTCCGAGGCGGTCGTCGAGCGCTGCTGGCGCCGCTGGGCCGACGAGCAGGAGCTGGACGCGGACGAGGTCCTCAAGGTCGTCCACGGCCGGCAGGGCTGGGCCACCATGGCCGCGCTGCTGCCGGACCGCCCGATGGAACTCAACCTGGCCGACAACCGCCGGATGCTGGCGCAGGAGACCTCCGATACGGACGGCGTGGTGCCGGTGCCCGGCGCGCCCGCCTTCATGGCCGCCCTCGCCACCGTCCCGCACGCCCTGGTGACCTCCGCCGATATCGCGCTCTCCGATGCCCGGATGGGTGCGGCGGGGCTGCCCATGCCCGCCGTGCGGATCACGGCGGAGAGCGTGAGCGCCAGCAAGCCCGACCCGGAGGGCTTCCTCAAGGGCGCGGCCGAGCTGGGTTACGCGCCCGGGGACTGCCTGGTCTTCGAGGACTCCGAGGCGGGCATCGAGGCGGGCCGGGCGGCCGGTATGCGGGTGGTCGGCGTCGGCGACCGGGCCGCCGCTTTCGCCCCCACCGTGCAGGTGCGCGACCTCACCGGCATCCGCGTCGAGGCGCTGGCGGACGGCATGATCGCGGTGCACCTCACGGACTGAGCCCCCGCGCCGGGCCCGGATCGCGGGGCGAGGAGTGAGCACCCACCGGGAGCCCCCCGCTCGCCCCGTCCCGCGCCGCGCTCGCCTCAGCCGGAAACCGCCTCGTACAGGCTGAAGCCCGCCAGCAGCAGCATCACACCCGCCGCGATCTTGGTGATGAGCTTCAGCGGCACGTATTTCATGAGCGTACGGCCGCCCAGGATGCCCAGGCCGGCCACCGCCCACAGGGCCAGGACGGCGCCGATGCCGACCGAGAGCGGGTCGTCGTAACGGGCCGCGAGGTTGGCGGTCATGATCTGGGTCAGATCACCGAACTCGGCGACCAGAATCATCATGAAGCCCGCCCCGGAGACCTTCCAGAAGCTCTGGTCGGCGGGCTTCTTCACTTCTTCCTCGTCGTCGTCCTTCCTGAACAGCAGCACGGCGGCACCCGCCAGGAAGAGGACACCGACCACCCCCTGGACCCAGCGGTGCGGGAGCAGCGTCAGCACGCTGCCCGCGGCGATGGCGAGCGCCACATGTACCAGGAAGGCCGCGGCGACGCCGGCGAAGACGTACGAGGCGCGGTAGCGGGTGCCGAGCATCAGGCCGGCGAGAGCGGTCTTGTCGGGCAGTTCGGCGAGGAAGACAACGCCGAAGACGACTGCGGCGACGGTAAGGCTGAACACGGGGTGGGATACCTCGATCGGTCGGGCCGCACCAAAGGGGCCCGGGAGAGGGGTCGCTTCGGCACGGCAGCGTCAGACACTGCGGCCGAAGGTCTCGCTGGCTCGGTACGCGTGCGTACCGGGCTCCGGGCGCCGGCTCCCCCGTTGTCACCACGCGTATCACGCGCTCCACCAGGAATGGTGGCCGGGCAACGGGAGGGCAGTATGTCGACGGTCCGGCAGAGAGCTACTCCCCTTCTGCTGCCGCCCAGGGTACGCGGTGCAGCCGTCCGCGCGCGACCAGCTCCAGCACCGTCGCGCAGGCCGCCGCCTGCACCGCCAGCAGGGCGACCAGCACGAACAGCTGCACCGCGCCTGCCTGTACGGGGGAGGCGCCGCCCAGCAGCATCCCGACGAAGGCGCCGGGCAGCGTGACCAATCCCACGGTCCGGGTCTGGTCGAGTCCCGGCAGCAGGGCGTCCGAAGCGGCCGGGCGGGCCACCTCCATCCGTGCGTCACGGTCCGCCAGCCCCAGCGCGAGACCCGCCTCGAACTCGCCGTGCCGGGTCGCCAGCTCGTCCAGCGCCCGCCGCCCGCCCAGCACCGTGGCGGTCAGCGCGCCGCCGATCAGGATGCCCGCGACGGGGATGAGGGTCAGACCGCGCGGCGGCACCAGGCCGGTGAGCAGCAGCAGACCGACGACCGGGACGACCCCGGCGGCGATCGGCGCGGCGGCCCACCACCAGGTGCGGTTCCGGGTGATCCGGCGGCCGGCGGTCCGTACCGCCACCGCGAACATCAGCGCCAGGAAGCTCAGCAGCCAGGGGAGGGCGTGCACCACCCAGCCGATGAGGTAGGAGACGGCGGCGAGTTGGGCGGCGGCGCGCAGGCCGGCGACGGCGATGGCCCGGGCATGGCCGAGGCGCGCCAGTGCGGCGATGGCCACCGCGGCGGCCAGCAGGACGGCGAGGACGACCCCGAGGGTGACATTGACCGGCAGCAGCACGCGCTCACTTTGACATCCTCCGCCCCGTGTACGGGGCGGAATCCCATCTCGGGCCCCGTGCGGCTGCGTGGGTGGTTGACGTTTCGCAGACCGGGTAACCCCGAGGTCTCCACGTCCTGGCACCGCCTGCCCGGCGGCATGATCGATGTTGCATCCCGCGTTGGTGTCCGCGTTGGCCTCGAACCCGCAGCCAGGGTTCTTGCACCCGAAGCGGGATGGGGTCTCCCGGCTGCCAGGTGTGAGCCAACAGTGCAGATCCGTGCTCCAAGTCCAGGCCGGGGCAATCCTGAGATGACCTGCCCCCTGCCCGAGGCGCAGGGCCACTGGCCAAGATCACTGGTAGGGGTGCGGCAGGGGGCGCATGCGCGGGAGCAACTCAACCGGAGTGCCGTGATGCATTTGTGGTGCCCCGTCAGCTCCCCTTGAACTGACGTGAGCATGTCGCCACTCTGTTACCTGGTGCCCATCCCGTGGAAACCCCACATCGCCACCATGGGGCGGCACCGCACGGCAACTTCCCCCCACATTCCGGGAGTTTCGATGAAAAAGGTCTACGCGCGTCGAGTTTCCCTCGCCGCGGGATCGGCGGCGGCGCTGGTCTGCACGCTGGTGCTCAGCAGCCAGTCCGCCCAGGCGGCACCGCCCAGCCCGCCGGACGCGGCCACCGCACGGACGTACCTCACCCAGATCAAGGAACAGGCCGAGGGCCCGCAGGACGGCTACAGCCGCGACAAGTTCCCGCACTGGATCGACCAGGGCAAGAACTGCAACACCCGCGAGGTGGTGCTCAAGCGCGACGGCACGGACGTGCAGCAGGACAGCAGCTGCGCGGCGACCAGCGGCAAGTGGGTCTCGGCCTACGACGGCGCGACCTGGACCAACGCGGCCGACCTCGACATCGATCACGTCGTACCGCTGTCGGAGGCCTGGAAGTCGGGCGCCGCACAGTGGACCACCGCGCGCCGCCAGGAGCTGGCCAACGACCTCACCCACTCCCAGCTGATCGCCGTCACCGACAACCTCAACCAGGAGAAGGGCGACAAGGACCCGGCGAAGTGGCTGCCGCCGAAGGCCTCCTACCACTGCGAGTACGCCCGGATGTGGGTGTGGGTGAAGCATGAGTACGGCATGACCGCCGACTCCGCGGAGAAGGCCGCGCTGAAGAAGATCCTGGACGGCTGCTGAGCCGCACTTTCCCGCGGGGCCGATCCTGCGCGCCCGCCGGCCGGAACCACCGGCCGGCGGGCGCGCCGCCGCCCCGGCCCCCCACCGTGCCCGTTGTGCTCCTATCCTCTGACCACGACGACTGGGGAGACACCGATGGCCGGACTGCGCTTGGGGCCGCTGCTGCGCTACGTCGACGCACGGAGCGCGACGGTGTGGGTGGAGACCGATGAGCCGTGTGTGGTGCACATCCGCTGCGACGACGGGGCGGCCGGCGCGCAACAGACCTGGCAGGTGGCCGGGCACCACTATGCGCTGGTCCCGGTGACCGGCCTCGCGCCCGGCACCGAGACGCCCTACCGGGTCCTGCTGGAAGAGCCGGGGGCACCTGCCGGCGGTAGCCGGGGGCAGGTCTGGCCGCCGCCCGGCAGCCGCTTCCCGGCGAGCACGATCCGTACGCTGCCCGCCTCCCCCGACGAGCCGCTGCGTTTTGCCTTCGGCTCCTGCCGCTGGTCGGCGACGCCCTCCAACGCGGCGCACGACCCGGTGGGCCCGGACGCGCTGGACACCCTCGCCGCCACGCTGGCCGCCGATCCCGGCCGGCCGCGCCCGGACGTGCTGCTCCTGCTGGGCGACCAGGTCTACGCCGACCAGACCTCCGAGGCGACCGCCCGTGCGCTGGCCGCCCGCCGCGACCTCGGCGAGCCGCCCTGGAAACAGGTCGCCGACTACGAGGAGTACACCCACCTCTACTACGAGTCCTGGCTCGACCCGGAGGTCCGCTGGCTGCTGTCCACGGTCCCCAGCTGCATGATCTTCGACGACCACGATGTGATCGACGACTGGAACACCTCGGCGGCCTGGGTGGCCCGGATGCGGGCGACCCCCTGGTGGCGGGAGCGGATACTCGGCGGCCTGATGTCGTACTGGGTCCACCAGCACCTGGGCAATCTCTCGCCCGCCGAGCTGGCCGCCGACCAGCTGTATGCGCGGGTGCGGGCGGTGCCGGACGCGACGGACGCGGTGCGGGAGTTCGCGGCCGGCGCGGATGCCGATCCGGCGTGCGCACGCTGGAGCTACCGCCGCGACTTCGGCCGGGTGCGCCTGGTCATGATCGACACCCGGGCCACCCGCGTGCTGGACGAGAGCAATCGCGCGATGCTCGACAAGACCGAGGGCGAATGGCTGCGGCAGGCGGTGCTGGAGGGGCGCGGCAGCTACGACCACCTGCTGCTGGGCAGTTCGCTGCCCTGGCTGCTGCCGCATCTCATCCATGCCGCGGAGGGCTGGAACGCCGCGCTGTGCGCCGGCGAGCGCGGCCCCCGCTGGGCCCGCAGAAGCGAATTCCTGCGCCAGCGCGCCGACCTGGAGCACTGGGCGGCCTTCCCCGGTTCGTTCACCGCGCTCACCGAGCTGATCGCCGAGGCCGGTGGTGGCACGGACGCTCCGGCGACGGTCTGTGTGCTGTCCGGGGATGTGCACCACGCCTACGTGGCGGAGCCGCACTGGCGCGGCGCCGGGCCGCACCCCACGAGCCGGGTGCTGCAACTGACCTGCTCCCCCGTTCACAACAGCATCCCCGGCTCGCTGCAGGCCGGTTTCCGCTTCGGCTGGAGCCGGTCGGGCCGCTGGCTGGGCAAGCTGCTGGCCCGGCACGGGCGGCTGACCCGCCCGGCGGTGAAGTGGCGACGTACGGGCGGCCCGTGGTTCGGCAACCAGCTGATGACGCTGACGCTGGCGGGCCGGACGGCGCGCCTCGCCCTGGACCAGGCCCGCCGGGAGAAGCGGGGCGGCGTCCGGCTCGTCACGGTCTGGCGGGCGGCGTTGTCCGATGCGCGGGTTGCCGGGAAATCCGGTGGTGCGGGCGGGCGTGCCCCGGGAACCGAACGGCCGAAGACCGGATGATCCGGACGCTCTGATTCCGGTAAGCGTCCGGAAGGGCACGGCGACCGGGCAACTTCCCCGGGATTCGCCGTATTTTTTGCCCACCCCCGGGTGCTGCAACGGCGGATCGGGCGGTGATGATGGGGCGCACCTTTGCCCGTCGCCCGCACTCTCGGGCGGCCGCGCCCGCGCGCCGGCCGTCCGCCGCCCCAGGGAGAGCCCCTCTTGGCCGCCGACCATCTCGCCGACCGCCAACCACGGCCCGCTCTCGCCCTCGTCGGTGCGGGGCCGCGCGGGACGAGCGTGCTGGAGCGGATCTGCGCCTCGGCCGCCGAACTGGCCCCGGGTGCCCGTCTGACCGTCCACGTCATCGACCCCGCCCCGCCCGGCGCCGGCCAGGTGTGGCGCACCGCCCAGCCCCCCGAGCTGCTGATGAACACCGTGGCCTCGCAAGTCACGCTGTTCACCGACGACAGCGTCGAGTGCGCCGGTCCGATACGTACCGGGCCGAGCCTGTACGCCTGGGAGGGCTGCGAGGTCGGCCCGGACGACTATCCGGGGCGTGCGCTGTACGGCCGCTATCTGGAGTGGGTCTTCGGCCGTACCGTGCGCACCGCTCCCGACGAGGTGACGGTGGTGGTGCACCGGGCCTGCGCGGTGCACCTGGCCGAGGCCCCCGACGGCTCGCAGTCGCTCACCCTCGACGACGGCCGGACGCTGCACGGGCTGGGGGCGGTGGTGCTCGCCCAGGGCCATCTGCCGGCCGTGGCCGGCCCGGAGCAACGGCGCCTGGCCGACTACGCCGCCGGGCACGGCCTGCGCTATCTCCCGCCCGCCAACCCCGCCGACCTCTCCGCCCCGCTGGCGGCACTGGCCCCGGGCCACCCCGTACTGCTGCGCGGTCTCGGTCTCAACTTCTTCGATCACATGGCGCTGCTGACCACGGCTCGCGGCGGCCGGTTCGTCGAGGGTGCGGACGGGGCGCTGACCTACCTGCCGTCCGGTCGCGAGCCCCATCTCTACGCGGGCTCCCGCCGCGGCATCCCGTATCACGCACGCGGCGACAACGCGAAGGGCGCGCACGGCCGTCATCTGCCGCTGCTGCTGACGCCGGACGTGATAGCGGCCTTCCGCAAGCGTGCGGCCTGTGGCGATCTGCCCGACTTCCTGACGGAGGTCTGGCCCCTGGTGGCCAAGGAGGTGGAAGCGGTCTACTACGAGGCGCTGCTGAGGCGGCGCGGTGCGGGCGGTGAGCCGCGCCACCGCTTCCGGGAGCGCTTCCTGAACAGCGCACACCGCGGGCCCGACGAGGCCGCCGCCCTGGACACCTTCGGGATCGCACCGGCCGAACGCTGGGACTGGGACCGGATCGCCCGGCCGCACGCCGAGCGGTCGTTCGCCGACCGCGCCGCGTTCCGGGAGTGGCTGCTGGGGCATCTGCGCCGGGACATCGCACACGCCCGGCAGGACAATGTGTCCGGCCCGCTCAAGGCGGCCCTCGACGTGCTGCGGGATCTGCGCAACGAGCTGCGGCAGATCGTCGACCACGGCGGGCTGGCCGGCGCCTCCCGCCGCCATCACCTGGACCGCTGGTACACGCCGCTCAACGCCTTCTTGTCCATCGGACCGCCGCGGCGCCGGATCGAGGAGATGACCGCGCTGATCGACGCGGGGGTGCTGGAGGTGATCGGCCCCCGGATGACCGTCCGGCTCGGCACCGCCGACGGTCGCGGGCCCGGGTTCACGGCGCATTCGCCGGACGTTGCGGGCTCGGAGGTGACGGCGACGGCACTGATCGAGGCGCGGCTGCCGGAACCGGATCTGCGGCACACCGCGGACGCGCTGCTGGCCCGGCTGCTGGCCGAGGGCGGCTGCCGGCCGCACACCGCGGACGGCCACGAAACGGGCGGACTCGATGTGTCACCGAGCCCGTACCACCTCGTGGAGGCGGATGGCGCGCTCCACCCGCGGCGCTTCGCAGTCGGGGTGCCGACGGAGGGCGTGCACTGGGTGACGGCGGCGGGGGCCCGCCCAGGGGTGGGGTCGGTCACGTTGGCGGACACGGACGCCGTGGCACGGGCGGCGCTGCGGGCCGCGATGACAGGGACGGGGACGGGAACGGGGACGGGGACCGGGACGAGGACGGATGCGGGGGGCGGCAGGGGTGGGGGCGCGGTCCCGGGGACAGGCACGGGCGCGGGCACGGGGGCAGGCGCGGGCACGAGGACAGGCGCGGGCGCGGGCACCGGCACGGGCGCCGGAGCGGTCACAGTGGCGGGCTCGGTGGTTTCCGGCCAAAGGTCCGATTCGGCCAGAAGTTGAACTTGCAAGTACTGCTTAGGTGTCCCTAACCTCTGTCTCCAACGGTTACCTCGTCCCCAGAAACCGCAGGAGTCCCCACATGTCCGCACCTCTGACCTCGCTCATCCAGAGATCAGCCCCGCACGTGCACGCGCTCTTCCGCATCGTCGTCGGGCTGCTCTTCGCCTGCCACGGAGCGTCCTCCCTTTTCGGCGTCCTCGGTGGCGCCATGGGCCAGGGCGGCACGGTCCCCACCGGCGCCTGGCCGGGCTGGTACGCCGCTGTGATCCAGCTGGCGGGCGGCATCCTGGTGATGCTCGGCCTGGGCACCCGCCCCGCGGCGTTCATCAGCTCCGGCTCGATGGCGTACGCGTACTTCTCCATGCACCAGGGCTCCGCGCTGTGGCCGATACAGAACGGCGGCGAGGCCTCCGTGATGTTCTGCTGGGCCTTCCTGCTGATCTTCTTCACCGGCCCCGGAGCATGGGCGCTCGACCGGGTCTTCTTCGGCGAGGGCCGGCAGGAGCAGACTTCGACCGTGCGTCAGGAACCTTCCGCCGCCTGACGCACCTCCTGGCGGGGCCCGGCGCACCCCCGGCCCCGCTCCTTCGCACGGCCCGTACGGCACCGCCGTGCGGGCCGTGCGGCATCTCCGCCGTGCGGGTCGTGCGGCGGAGCCGCCGTGCGAGCCGTGCACCGCACCTTCGACCCCGGCCCGCCACCCGCAGAGCCCCAGGCGTACGGTGTATGGCTGTAGGGCCGCCCCTGCCGCACCGAGCGACGTCGCGGCGGGGTTCGGACCGGGAGCAGGGCGTTGCTGGAAAAGCTGGGGTCCCTCGGCGGCACCCCTTGGGTGTATGTGATCGTCAGTCTCTCGATCGTTCTCGATGTGTTCGTGCCGATCCTGCCCAGCGGAGTCCTGGTGATCGCCGCGGCCACCACGGCCGCCGGCACCGGCACCGCGGCGGATGCGGTCGGCGGTGTCGATGTCGCCTCATCCGTCCACACCGGTACGCACCCGGCCGAGATGTTCTCCCTGATGTTGTGCGCGGCCACCGCCTCGGTGCTCGGCGACATGGCCGCCTACCGGCTCGCCTGGCGCGGCGGCGACCGCTTCGACCGCGCCATCGGCCGCTCCCGCCGTCTGACGGCGGCCCAGAAGCGTCTCGGCGCGGCGCTGACGCGAGGCGGCGGCGGCATCGTCGTCCTGGCCCGCTTCGCACCCGCCGGGCGCTCCGTGGTCAGCCTCGGTGCCGGCGTTGCGCACCGTACGGTCCGCGAGTTCCTCCCCTGGTCCGCGCTGGCCTCCCTCGCCTGGGCCGCCTACAGCGTCAGCCTCGGCTATTTCGGCGGGCACTGGCTCGGCACGTCCTGGGTGGGCCCCGCCCTGTCCGTGATGGCCCTCTTCGCCGCCGGGTCCGCGGCCGCCTTCCTGATGCGCCGTCCGGCCCACGGGACCGCGGACTGACCGGGACCGCGGACCGACCGGGACCGCGGACCGACCGGGACCGCGGGCTGACGGGGGCCTCGGCCGGCATCGCCTGACCCAGGCCTGCCCGCCTGCCCGCCTGCCCCAGGCCCTGCCCCGCCCTGCCAGGACCCGCCCTGCCAGGACCCGCCCTGCCGGCTTCGGCCGTGCGCTGCCGACGGCAGGGGCGGGGCGCGAGGCCGATACGGGTAAAGTCGACCGTCACCACCCCGCCCACCGTCTCCCGCGAGCGCCTCGCCGCTCCCCCGGCGCGCCGGACCGGCGCCGCACCACAGCGGCACCCCTGGGACGGGCCCGAACCACACACACGAGGCACATTTCGGTGAACCAACCGCCGGTCGTCGAATGGACCGAGGCCGACGAGCCCCGCTCCGCCCGTTGGCGCTCCGAGAACGGCACCCCGCCCCCGCGCCGCGTCGTCATCGCGGACGACCGGACGAAGGCCGACGACGCCTACAGATCCGCCTGCGAAGGCACCGCGCTGCTGTGGCGCGGCGACTTCCACAACGCCCGCCAGTTGCTCACGGCGCTGGCCCGCCGCATCGACCGCCGCCCCCGCAAGGCACCACCCGCCGATGTCACCCAGGCGTTCCATCTGCACCGCGCCGCGCAGAATCACCGCGCCCGCATCCTGGGCATGCTGCTGGTCCCGCTCGATGCGGCCCTCGCCGTCCCGCTGCACCGCGCCCCCGACGTCCGCGAGGCCTGCGCCAGAGCGTACGGCCCCGTCGAGTCCGTCCAGGGGGAGGCCGCCGGGGCGACCGCGGACGTCGAGGGCACGGATCCGACCGCCTCGCTCGTCTCGCTGCGCGAACTCCTCGGTCTCATCGGCGCCAACGAATGGCGCAGGAAGGGCGTCACGATCCCGGCGCTCGGCGGCGACCGTATCCATCCGCACTACGGCGTCTTCTCCCCGGCCCGCGGCGAGTACGTCGACCTGGTGGCCGAGGCTGTACTGCCCGGCGAGGAGCTGGCGTTCGACATCGGCACCGGCACCGGCGTACTGGCCTCGGTACTCGCCCGGCGCGGCGTCCGCCGGGTCGTGGCCACCGACCAGGATCCGCGTGCGCTGGCCTGCGCCCGTGAGAACACCGAACGGCTGGGCGTCGCCGGACAGGTGGAAGTGGTCCAGGCCGATCTGTTCCCGGCCGGCCGCGCCCCGCTGATCGTCTGCAACCCCCCATGGGTGCCCGCGAAGCCGACCTCGCCCGTCGAGTACGCGGTGTACGACCCGGGCAACCGGATGCTGTACGGCTTCCTGAGCGGCCTCGCGGACCATCTGACACCGGACGGCGAGGGCTGGCTGATCCTCTCCGACCTGGCCGAACACCTCGGCCTGCGCGCGCACACCGAGCTGCTCGACGCCTTCGCCAAGGCCGGCCTGACGATCCTGGGCCGACACGACATCACCCCGCGCCACCCGCGCGCCCGCGACACCTCCGACCCGCTTCATGTGGCCCGCGCGGCCGAGGTCACCTCCCTGTGGCGCCTGGGCACCGCGGACCGGGGTGCGTCCGGCGCCCCCTGAGGGCGTCCGGCGTCGCACGTTTCGAGCGCAGGGGAAGAGCTGCTTGCCGCCGGGGGTCTGCAGCCCCCCGGCAGTGAGAGCCGTCGGTCAGCTCGACCGACTCGGTCAGCTCCGTCAGTTCAGCCGGGCATCGGCGTAGACGGCCATCGCCTGCTGCTGGTAGACGGCCAGCCCCTCGGCGATCGTGTCGTAGTTGGCACGGATCTGCGGGTCGTCGACGTAGGTCTGGGCCAGCCCCTTGTAGGCGGCCGCGTTCGGGGTCCAGAACCGGCAGATGCCCTGGTAGTGGGCGTGTACTTCGGATTGCACCGCAGGATCGGCGACCGGTGTGCCGGCCACCATGAACTCCGCTATGCGGATCATCTGCGCCGTCACCTCACGCTGCCACCGCTCCTGGTCCTCGGCGGTCATGGCCTCCCTGGCCTGCCTGGCCTGCTCCCACTGCGCCGGCCACCGTGCGCGCGCCTCGGCCTCGGCCTCGGCGGCGGAGGCCTCGAAGCCCTCGAAGAGGTTCTCCGGCCTGTTGATCTTTGCCATGTCGTTGTCGTCCTTGCCTTCCTCCAGTTCGGCGAGGGTCCGCCCGACCGTGCGGACCAGTGTCTCCAGCCGGTCCCGTTCCGCCAGCAGCCGCCCGTGGTGCTCGCGCAGCACGGCCACTTGATCGACCTGGCGGTCCAGAACCACCTCGATCTCGCGCAGCCCCAGGTCCAACTCCCGCATCAGCAGGATCTGCTGCAGCCGCAGCAGATCGGCCTCCTCGTAGTAGCGGTGCCCGTTACTCCCGATCCACGCAGGTGGCAGCAGACCGATCTCGTCGTAATGCCGCAGCGTCCGGGACGTCACCCCGGACATCCGGGCCACTTCCGCGATCGACCAGGCCATTGCCGTGCCTCCCCTCGCCGGGCCGGTTTCTCCGGCCCCATGGATGACCGTAGAAGTTGACGCGGCGGCAACCGCAAGCCCGGAAACCGGCGCCCCCTCCCTCAGGCACGAGGGACACGCCCCGTCAGGCACGATGGAGGCACCATGGATCCCCGGCTCCTCCTCTCCCGCGCCCGTCGGCTCGCCGCCTCCGCGCCCCCCGGCCGACGGCGGCTGCTCGGCATCGCCGGCCCGCCCGGCGCCGGCAAGTCCACCCTCGCCGCCCACCTCGTGGCGGAGCTGGCCGGTCAGGCGGCACTCGTCCCGATGGACGGCTTCCATCTCGCCGAGGCGGAGCTGCGGCGCCTGGGCCGTGCGGACCGCAAGGGCGCGCCGGACACCTTCGATCCGGCCGGCTACGCCGCGCTGCTGGCGCGTCTGCGCTCCCCGGAGCCGGACACCGCCGTCTACGCCCCGGCGTTCGACCGGCGTATCGAGGAGCCGGTGGCCGGCAGCATCCCCGTGGCACCCCACATTCCCCTCATCGTCACCGAGGGCAACTACCTCCTCCTCGACTCCGCACCGTGGCCACGGGTCCGGGCGCTGCTCGACGAGGTCTGGTACGTGGAGCTGGAGACCCCGGAACGGATCCGGCGGCTGGTCGGCCGGCATGAGCGGTTCGGGCGTCCACGCGCCGACGCCGAGCGGTTCGTACGCACCTCGGACGAAGCCAACGCCCGCGTGGTGGCGGCCACCCGCGACCGCGCCGACCTCGTCATCACCTTCGCACCCGAAGAGGCCCCACCTCCACCGAGCGCATGACCCCGCTCCCCCACCGCCGCCGGTCGGCGAGCAGCCCGGCCACCGACAGCGCGCCCCACCCGAGGGACACCGCCACCGCCGTCAGCTTCCGGTCGCGCCCCGGCAGCGTCGCACCGAGCAGTACGGCATCCCCGAAGTCCGCCGCGATCCGCACATACGCGGCGGTGCGCAGTGCCGGGCCTTCCGGAGCCACCAACATCGCCAGCCCGCTCACCGCGTCCCGCCAGGCCAGCGGACGCAGTGCGGTCCGGGTCGCCGGCTCGGTCCGCGCTGTGGCGCCGACCAGCCCGGAGGGCCGTGCCAGCAGTTCGGGCAGCGCCGCCACCGCCACCCCGTACACGGCCGTGGCCGCCCCGACCGCACGCAACAGACCGACCTTCATCCGCCGTCCCCTTTTTTCGCGTCTCTCTTGTCTCTCTTGCCTCTCTTATCTTTCTCGTCTTGCTTGCCTTTCTCGCCTTTCTTGTCTTTCTCGTCTTTCTCACCTTCTCGCGGCGACCGGCCGCACGAGCCCGTCACGCCCGCCGCCTTCTCCACTCCTTCCGCGACAACCCCCTTCCCAAACGACATCACCAATGTCATCATGACATCATGAGTGTCATTGAGAGGTTCGCCGGAGATGCGGAAGACGCCGACGGCGGAGAGCCGGCGTCCACCGAAGACCTGTTGTACGGCGTCATCCGACGCCTGTGGCCGCTGCACCGCACGGTCGTCCGCGCGGTGGAACACGAGCTGGCCGGCACGGGCATGACCGCCGGCGAACACGCGCTGCTGGACGCGCTGCGCGCCGAAGGCCCGTGCACCGTGCCGCAGTTGGCGCGGGGGATGGGGCTCGACCGGCAGCCGGTGCAGCGCTGGGTGAACCACGCCATGGAGCTGGGCCTGGTCGTGGCCGCCCCGAATCCCGCACACCGCCGCTCGTCCCTGATCCGGCTCACCGGCGAAGGCACGGAGGCGATACGCAGCGTCCGGGAATCCGAGGCAGCGGAGCTGAGGCAGCGGCTGGCCGACCTGCCCGCCGACGACGTCCGTACCGCGCTGCACGTACTGGACCGGCTCGGTGAGGAGTTCCGGCAGCTCGCGAACGGCTCACGCACGGAACCGGAGGAAACCGGCAGTTGCGGCAGCAGCGGCAAGAGCGACGACAATGGCATCACGCCCACCTCATCGCATCCGGTACACAAAGGACGGCCTGCAAGATGACCCGAGGAATCACCGCCTGGTCCGAGATCGACAACGGAATCGTGCCGGTCGACGACGGTGAGCTGTTCTACGAGACAGCCGGCTCGGGCCCCGCGGTGGTGCTGCTCCACGGCGGCATGCTCGACCAGCACATGTGGGACGAGCAGTTCGCCTGGCTGGTGAACTCCGGCCTGCGCGCCATCCGTTACGACTTCCGCGGCCATGGCTTGTCCTCCACCGTGACCGGGGACTACGCGAACCACGACGACCTGTGCACCCTGCTCGACGCGCTCGATGTTCCCGGAGCCGTCCTCGTCGGCCTCTCCCATGGCGCGCGGGTCGCGCTCGACACCGCCCTAGCCCGCCCGGAGCGGGTGACGGCCCTCGCCCTCGCCTCCCCCGGCATCAGCGGCCGCGCCTTCACCGACCCCTTCCTCCTGGAACACATCAAGGCGCAGGTGGCGGCGATCGGCGCCCCGGACGGCGCGGAACGCTATGTCGAGCACTTCCTGCGGATGTGGGTGGACGGACCGCACCGCGAACCCTCCGCGGTGCACCCGGGATTCCGTGAGCGGATGCGTGCCTCGGCCGAGGCCAACGCAGAGGTACATGCCGATGGTGCGGGTGCCGGTATGCCCCTTGAGGTCGGTGCCGCCGACCGCCTGGGCGAGATACGGGTGCCCACCCTCGTGTTCGACGGCGACCTCGACAGCAGGGACATCTCCGCCAACGCCCATGCGATAGCGCTGACCGTTCCCGGCGCCCGAAGAGTCCGGATACCGGGCGCCGCGCATATGGTCAATCTGGAGAACACCGCACTCTTCGACCGCGAACTCCACACCTTCCTCTCGTCCCTGGACTACTGACTCCACACCTTCCTTTCGCCCAGCGACCGCCCCGTGGCACGCCCCGTGGCACAACTCGTGGCACGCCCCGTGGCACGCCCCGTGACTCGTGGCACGACCGACCGCCTCACGATGACCGCCCCCTCCAGGGGCTGCGGAAGGTGCCCCGCGAACCCCAGCCCTCCCGGGTGGCAGCTAGAGTGACCGGGCCGTGGTGTTCGGGAATCCGGTGACGGACCTTGTGGTCCCAGACCGGAGCGGCCCTCGCCACTGTGATCGGGGAGTTTCCGCCCCTTCCGCAGGCGCACGGCGCGCCTGCGGCGCCACTGACCGCAACCCGCGGCCGGGAAGGCGGGGCGGGCGCGTACACCCTCCCCCCAGCTCTTGAGGAGCAGGGAGGTACCCCCAAAAGCCAGGAGACCGGCCACGGCATCTCACGAAGTGATCCACGAGGTGCTGGAGCGTGACCGCCGGATGGCCCTGTCCACCGATACCCGTACCACCCCTGCCCCCGCGGCATTCCGCTGGCGTCGGCAGGACACCGTCCGCACCGCGGGCCTGATGGCCGTCATAGCCGGTCTGCACGTCGTCGCCTTCGGCGTGCTCTTCCTGCTCGTGGTGCCGCATCACTACGCCGTGGGCAGCCAGGTCTTCGGCGTGGGCCTCGGTGTCACCGCCTACACCCTCGGCATGCGGCACGCCTTCGACGCCGACCACATCGCCGCCATCGACAACACCACCCGCAAGCTGATGGCCGACGGAAAGCGGCCGGTCTCGGTCGGCTTCTGGTTCGCCCTCGGCCACTCCAGCGTGGTCGTCGCGATGGCGGCCCTGGTGGCGGGCGGCGCCCAGCTCGCGGGCACCCTGCTCAACGACGAGTCCCGTACGCACCAGATCCTCGGCACGATCGGTACCACGATCTCGGGGAGCTTTCTCTACCTCATCGCCGCCCTCAACCTGATCGCACTGGCCGGGATCTGGCGGGTCTTCCGCGGTATGCGCAACGGCCACTACGACGAGGCCGAGCTGGAGCAGCGCCTCGATGCGCGCGGCTTCATGAACCGCTTCCTGGGACGGTTCACCCGCTCGATCTCCCGTCCCGGCCAGATGTTCCCGCTCGGCTTCCTCTTCGGACTCGGCTTCGACACCGCGACCGAAGTGACGCTGATGGTGATGGCGGGCAGCGGCGCCGCGGCGGGCCTGCCCTGGTACGCCGTGCTGTGCCTGCCGCTGCTCTTCGCCGCCGGAATGAGCCTGTTCGACACCCTCGACGGCACCTTCATGAACTTCGCCTACCAGTGGGCGTTCTCCAACCCGGTGCGCAAGGTCTACTACAACCTCACCATCACCGGCCTGTCGATCGCCGTCGCCTTCTTCATCGGCACGATCGAGCTGGTGACCGTGCTGCACGAGAAGCTCGCCCTCAACGACCCGCTGACCGGCTGGATTTCCGGCCTCGACCTCGACAATGTCGGCTTCCTCATCGTCGGCCTGTTCGTGGTGGTGTGGGCCGCCGCGCTGGCGTACTGGCGACTGGCCGGCGTCGAAAAGCGCTGGGCGGAACGGGCGGAACGGGCGGAACGAACCCAGCCGACGGAGCAGGCGGGGCCGGCAGGGTCGGCGGAGCGCGCCACGCCGGACTCCTGAGGCGCCTCGGCCCCACACGCCGCATACGTCCCCGGCGCCCGTAGCGGCGCCGGGGTACCGTCACCCCTTCAGGTGGCCGAACCGGCTGCCGCCCCCGTCGCCAGATCCGGTCCCCAGCGCTGCAGCGCCGCCGCCAGATCGAGTGGCCGCAGCCGCTCCGGCTCGTCCGGTCCCGGCCAGTCCTCCCGCGGGACCCGCCACATCACCTCGAATTCGTTGCCGTCCGGGTCCTTGGCGTACAGCGACTTGGCGACGAGGTGATCACTCGACCCCACCAGCGCGCCCCGCTCGACGAGCTGCGCATGTGCCGCGACAAGCTCGCCGAGTGTGCCGATCTCCCAGGCCAGGTGGTAGAGCCCGACCCGCCCGGCCTCGGGCCCCGGCGCCTCCGCCCCCACCGCGAACAGCGCCAGATCATGATCGTTGAGTGAGCCGGGGGCGCGGAGAAACGCGGCCTGTGCCGAAATCTCCATCCCCACCGTGAGCCCGAGGGCCTCGGTGTAGAAAGCAACCGACCGGGCCACATCACGGACGTAAAGCACCGCATGGTTCAGACGTCGTACGGACATGCAGCCTGCTCTCCGATCTCCTGCCACGACACCGCCAGGGGCCACCGTGCCCTCCCCACTCCTGATCTACCCCACCGGCCCCGCCGCTGCCCAGCGTCCATGGGCCGGTATCCAGCCGTTTTCCGGCCCGCTTTCCGGCCCTGGCGCCCGAGGCCCCGGACCGGCGGCCCCCGGACCGGCGCTCCCCGGACCGACGCAGGAGGGACGCACGGACCGACGCAGGAGGGACGCACGGACCGACGCCGGTCTTCAGGCGGCGGGCGGGGCCGGTGCGGTGGCCGACCGCTGCCCGAGGAAGGTGGTGATCGCCCGGTCGAAGTCGGGCCGGGCCACCGCCGGTCGCGGATTGACGGCGGCAGCCTGCCGCTGCGGTGCCAGCGCGGCGGCCACCGCCAGCTTGGCGGCCCGGATCGCCGCGGGTGGCTGCCCGGCGATCGCAGTGGCGAGATCGCGGGTGCGGGCGGCGAGTTGCTCCTCGGGCACGCTGTCCTCCGCGAGCCCGCGGGCCACCGCGGTACGGGCGTCGAACAGCCGGCCGGTGTAGAGCAGCTCCCGCGCCGCGGCAGGTCCGGCCAGCGCGACCAGACGCGCGGCGAAGGCCGGACTGGCGAGGATGCCGAGCCGGGCGATCGGCATCCCGATCCGTGCCCCGTCCGCCATGAGCCGCAGATCGCAGGCGAGGGCGAGTTGGCACCCCGCACCGGCGGCGACACCGCGGATCTCGGCGATCACCGGAACGGGACAGTCCTCGATCGCGGTGAACGCCGTTTCCATATGGGCGAAGGACTCCTCGACATAGCCGGTGTCCGCATCCACCCAGTCGGTCATGTTCGAACCGGCGCAGAACGTATCGCCCTGCCCGCGGATCACCAGCACCCGCAGCGACCGGTCCTCCCCGAGCTCCCCGACCTCCCGGGCCAGCCGCGCCCAGGCCCGGCCCGGGAGGGCATTGCGCCGGCTGCCGTCACCGATCCGGATCTCGGCGACCGGGCCGGACCGGGACGTCCGAAGGGCCGGGTCGGGGGCGGGTACGGGGGTCACCTCACGGCCTTTCGCGCGCGGAGCCCGGCCAGTTGCCGCGGGCCGACCCCGAGGGCGGTCAGGATCTGCACGGTGTGCTCCCCGTGGCGGGGCGGCGGGGTGCGCACCGTGGCCGGATTGCCGGACAGCTTGAGGGGTGAGGCGATGGTGCGCAGGGTGCCGGCGTCGGGGTGCTCGACTTCGGCGACCATGCCGCGCGCGAGGACCTGGGGATGCCGCAGAGCCTGGTCGACGGTGTTGATCGGACCGACCGGTACCTTCGCCTCGGTGAGGATCTCGGCCCACTCCTGGGCATCGCGTGCCCGCAGCGCACGCTCGATGAGCGGGAGCAGTTCCCCGCGATGGCGGACCCGGTCGGGGTTGGTCGCGAACCGTGGATCGTCGGCCAGCTCGGCGCATCCGATCGCGGTGGCGAAGCGGCGCCACAGGCCGTCGTTCCCGGCGGCGACCATGAGGTGACCGTCGGCGGTGGGAAACGCCTGGTAGGGCACGATCGTCGGGTGGGCCGAGCCATAGCGTTGCGGGACATCGCCGGAGGCGAAGTACCCGGCGGCGACATAGCTCAGCCAGGCCACCTGGCCGTCCAGCAGCGAGACATCGACCCACTCGCCGCTGCCGGTGTGCTCGCGGTTGCGCAAGGCGGCCAGGACGCCGATGGCGGCCCACATCCCGGCGGCGAGATCCGCCGGGGAGACCCCGAACCGCACGGGCGGGCCGCCGGGTTCTCCGGTCACGCTCATGACGCCGCTGACCGCCTGGGCAATCGCGTCATAGCCCGGTTCGCTCCGGTACGGACCGGTCTGCCCGTAACCGCTGATGGAGGCGTACACGACGCCGGGATTACGGTCGCGGACGTCCTGATAGCCCAGGCCGAGGCGGGCCGCGGTGCCGGGCCGGAAGTTCTCCACGATCACATCGGCGCCGGCCGCCAGCTCCTGTATCAGGCGCAGACAGTCGGGGTCCTTGAGGTCGACGGCAATACCGCGCTTGTTGCGGTTGACGCTGTGGAAGTACGCCGCGTCCTCTCCCTGGAAAGGGGGACCCCAGGCGCGGGTGTCATCGCCGGAGGCGGTGTCCTCGACCTTGATCACATCAGCGCCCAGATCGGCCAGCATCATGCTGCAGAACGGCCCGGACAGGATGCGGGACAGATCGAGGACCTTCAGACCGGTCAGTACGCCGTCGTGGACGAGCCAGGGCGGGGGGTGTGGTGTGGTGCGCATTGCGGTGTCGCCTCTGTTCCTGTGGTGTCGCGAGGGGCCGGAGGGTCAGGCGCCCAGTTCGAGCAGCAGCTCCATGCAGATCGCGGTGGCGTCGAGGAAGCAGTCGACGCGCAGGTTCTCGTTGGGTGCGTGGTTGGCCTGGTCGGCGTTGGCCAACGGCAGGCCGATGCTGGGCACACCGAGGACCCCGGTGAAGATCCAGTCGGGAAGAGTGCCGCCGTACGCGGGGACCAGCAGGGGGTCGCGCCCGGTGACCCGGGAGATGGCTCGCGCCACCCTGGGCGTATACGGATTGTCGATCGGGGTCCTGGAGGCCGGTACGCCGCCGGACTTGGTGACGGTCACCTCGGGAGCATGGGTACGCAGGTGCGCGGCCACACGCTCGAAGACGACCTGGGGGTCCTGGCCCGCCGTCAGCCGGATGTCGACGCCCGCCTCCGCGGTGTCGGGGATGATGGTCCGGGCCACATCGCCGGTGGTGATCCCGTTGATCGTCAGCGTGGGGCGGTCGGCCAGCCGCTCGTAGAAGGACAGCCCGTCGAAGGCCGGGTCCATTTCGGTCAGCCCGATGTCGCCGAGGACCTGCGGCAGATCGAGCGGGAGAGCGGTGAACGCGGCACGGTCGACGTCGGACAGCGGTTCCCGGCCGTCCTCGAAGCCCTCGACGAGGACCCGGCCGCTGGGGTCCTTGAGGCTGGCCAGCGCCTGGACCAGCTGCCATGCCGGATTGGGCGCGACATTGCCGAAGTTGCCCGAGTGCAGCGGGCGGCTGGGACCGGTCGCCCGGAGCCGGAGCCGGAGCATGCCACGCACGCCGTGCGAGACGCACCATTCACCGGACTCGTGCACCGAACGGTCGCTCCAGACGACGAGATCGCCGTCGAACCGCTCGGGGTGTGCGCGCAGGATGTCTGCCAGCGTCGGGCTGCCGATCTCCTCCTCACCGTCGAGCAGCACCGTGACCGAGCACGGGAGTGCGCCGACCTGCTCCTCGAAGAGGCGCAGCGCCTGAAGGTGCGCGTAATGCTGCCCCTTGTTGTCACCGGTGCCGCGCCCCCAGATCCGTCCGTCGCGCACCACCGGGGCGAAGGGTTCGGAATCCCACAGCTCGCGCGGCCCGGTCGGCTGGACGTCGTAATGCCCGTAGATCAGGACGTGTGGCGCTCCGGCGGGCCCGGCGCGGTGACCGGTCACCAGCGGCCGGCCGTCGCCGACGAGTACCGACGGGGTCAGGCCGGCCCGCTTGACCTCTTCGACCGCACGGTCGGTCGCGGCGGGAAACCCTTCGCCGGTCGCGCTCACGCTGGGCTGGCTGACGTAGTCCATCAACCCGGCGATGAGTTCCTCCTGGCGCTCGTGCACCAGTTCACGCGGGGTGCCGGAGAGTTGGGCGCGGATCGTGGAAGCGTCCGTCATGGTGGGCCTCGTTCTTTCGTGGGGCGCTGGGGGGTGCTGGGGGTGCTGGGGGTGCTGGGGGTGCTGGGGGGGGCTGGGGCCTGGGGCCCGTCGGGTGTGGGGCGCGTGCCGGACACCGGGTGCGGGAGAGGCCCGGTGCGTCGGGTACCGGCTACCGGCTCCGGCTCCGGGATCCGGCTGATGCGTCGGACGCGGGGTACGGAACCGGATCGATCGGATCGCCGGATCGGTCAGATCGCCGGATCGATCGGATCGCCGGATCGATCGGATCTGCCAGACGGGCCAGATCGCTCAGATACGGATGGGGATCCGGCGGGTGCGTCAGCGCAGGGAGAGGAAGCGCCGGCTCGCCAGCAGGGCGGCGATGCTCAAGACGCCGGCCGCCATGATGTAGAAGCTCGGCGCGAGGTGGCTGCCGGACGCGGCGATCATCCAGGTGATGATCACGGGAGCGAAGCCACCGAAGGACATCACGCCGATGTTGTAGCTCAGCGACAGCCCGGTGCTGCGCGTGCCGGTCGGGAAGGCCTCGGACATCAACGCGGGCAGCGCACCGAAGTAGCAGGCCTTCAAGACGCCGAGCAGCAACATCACCACACCCATCACCAGCAGCGACGGCCTGCCCGACAGCAGCAGGAACAGCGGGTAGATGCTGAGCACCATCGCGATCCCGGCAATGAGCATGATCTTGATACGGCCGACCCGGTCCGAGAGATGACCGACCAGCGGCGTCACGGTCGTCAGCGCCACACCGGACACCGCCGCCCCGATGAAGCCGGCGGAGGGCGGCAGGCCGAGCGTCTCCTGCGCATAGGTCGGCATATAGACGATCACGTAGGTCACCGCGGTGGACAACACCAGGGCGCCGACCATGAGGAGCACCCGCAGCTTCTGGTCCCTGAGTACCTGCCGGACCGGGGTCGCCGCGACGTCCCCCTCCTCGGTGGCCTCGGCGAATTCGGGAGACTCCGGGACCTGGCGGCGGATCACATACCCGACCGGACCGATCAGCAGGCCGACGAGGAAGGGGATACGCCAGCCCCATGAATCCAGCTGCGCTCCGGACAGCGTCAGGCTCAGCACGGTGCCGAATGTCGCGGCCAGCAGCGTCGCCAGGCCCTGCGAGGCAAACTGCCAACTCGCCATGAAACCACGCCGGTCGGGCGCCTGCTCGGCCAGGAATGCGGTCGCGCTGCCGAACTCGCCGCCCGCCGAGAATCCCTGCAGCAGACGGGCCACCAGAATCAGGACCGGTGCGGCAAGGCCGATGGTTTTGTACGTCGGCATCACAGCGATCAGCAAAGTGCCGATCATCATGAGCCGAATCGTGAGCAGCAGCGCGGCCTTGCGTCCGGTGCGATCCGCGAAAGTCCCCAGGACAAGGGCCCCCAAGGGCCGGACCAGATACGACACCCCGAACGTGCCGAAGGCGAGCATCAGGGAAACCGCCGGGTCGCCGGCGGGAAAGAACGCTTTGGAGATCGAGACCGCGAAGAACCCGTACGTGGTCAGGTCGAACCACTCCAGCGTGTTACCCGCCGTTGCCGCGAGCACGGCACGCCTCGCGCGGCTTTTGCCGAGGGGCTTCTCCACAATCATCTGGCCTGTCTCTCTAGCGGTCGTCATGAGTTTTACTCCCTCGAATCGAGCAGGCGAACTGTCGCGCAGGGTGGAACCGCCGATGGGTGAGTCCGAAACGGAAGACGGGGGCTCGTGAACTCGCTGAGCGACGACGCTAGGGCCGCCGATCCATTCACACAATCGCAACTTCTAGAACACCTGATTGCCCATACGGCAACGCCGCGGTGAACGACCTCACGCCACCTGGAGATCTGCCCACCGCGTGATCCAACCGTGATGGGCGCGGCTGCCGTGCCGGACGGACAGCGCGGTGACGATGCCGCTCCCGCGGCCGTGCTCCGCGGACTGCGGGACGTCGTCCGGCTGTCGGGCGTCGGCCGCCGGCCCCGCATCGGTGACCTCGATACGCAGGGCGCGGGGCCCTTCGCCCCCGGTCCGGGACAGCAGCAGCAACGCCGGAGGAAGGGCATGAGTGACCGCATTGGTAACCATTTCCGAAATCACCAAAACTGCGTCCTCAATGGTGGCGGGAGGCAGATTCCAGCCGGTCAGGACCGTGTGCGCACGGCGGCGCACCACACCGACGGCCTCCGGGATGTGCGGCAGCGGGCAGCGGAATTCCGCGTCCCGGTGCGGCATCGCGTACGAGCCGGTGAATTCGCTGGGGGCTGTCGCATTCATCGTTTTCCCCTGCCTCGACTACCTCGGCTGCTCGACTGCCTGCGGGGAGGATGCACACCTGAGCGGCTGAAAGGACCCTGGGTCGATCGCTGACGGCGTCGCCGTAGTGGGGGACTTCTCCGTCGTGCGGTCCGCCCGGCCGGGTGAGCCCGCAGGGCATAGGGAGAAGATAGGCACAAACCGACCATTCGCACAATCGCAATTTATAGAACAAACCGTTGCCCTAAATGCAATGGCTCCTTATGCTGGCGCCATGCTGAACAGTCCGGCTCTTGAGTACTTCCTCGAAGTGGTCCGCACCGGCTCGGTCAACGAGGCGTCCAGGCGGCTGCTGGTCGCGGGCTCGGCCATCAGTCGGCAGATCGGCAAACTGGAGCAGGAAATCGGCGTACCGCTCTTCGAGCGCAGACCGCGCGGAATGGTGCCGAGCGAGGCCGGTGCCCTGCTCGCCGCCTATGCGCGCCGAGCCGCATTGGAAACCGACCAGGTGCTCGCGGATATCCGCGGCCGCGACCGGCTGGGAAGCGTCGTGCGGGTGGCCAGTTCACAAGGCGCCGCACAGGAATTCCTCCCACACGCCATGGCCGCATTCCGCAGGGAGCACCCGGGCACCACTTTCCAACTGCCCGTGGGGTCCCCGTCATTGACCACGCAAATGGTCCAGGACGGCTCGGTCGATCTGGGAGTCACCTTCAGCCTCGCCCCCGCCCCCGACGTCCGCGTCGTACACGCCCAGCGGGCCCCGATCCAGGCCCTGGTCAGATCGGACCACCCGCTGGCCGAACGAGACGAAATCCACCTCCACGACCTCCTCCCCTACCCGGTCGCCCTCACCGAAGAAGGCACCACGAACAGACGCCTCTTCGACCTCTGCTGCTCCGTCGAGGGAATCTCCTTCGAACCGCTGCTGGTCAGCTCAAGCTCCAGCGCCCTGTCCACCTTCGTCAAAGAGACGAACGCCGTTTCCTTGATCGGCCACATCAGCGTGCACGAACGCCTGCGCCGCGAAGGCCTCAAAGCCCTCGCCATCCGCAACCCGGAAATGCACCTCCGCACCCTCCAGATCCAGGCCATGGCAGGCCGTCAGCTCCCTGCAGTGGTCACCGAATTCGCCGACCACCTGATCCGGCAACTCGCAGAAACGGAGGTGTAGGGGCACAGCCCACACGTCCCGGAGGTGTAGGGGCACAGCCCACACGCCCGGCCCCCACAGGCCCGGCCCACGAGGGGCGCGCCCACGCACGGAGCACGACGCGCCCACGCTCACCACGCGACCACCTGCTCTCCCACGACGCGGAGGTCACCGGGCCTTGATCAGGCAGGCAGGGAGGGCCATTCGTCAGGCCCCTGACGGGAGCGTCAGGCCCCTGACGGGAGGTGCCAGAGCGGCGCCCGGTACTGCCCCGGGCGTCGGCTGAGCAGGAGTGACCTGAGGTTCTCGCGCTGGTTGCCGCCGAGGCCGAACGCCTCGGTGAGCCTGCGGACGGAACACGACCGGGCGGTACGCGGACACTCCCACCCGGCCTCTCCTTGCCTGCCCTCGGCCCTCTGCCCTCGGTCTTCTGCCCTCCGCATGCCCCTGGGCAGGGTTCCTGTCCCCCGCCTGGCTTGATACGTGAGAGCTGGTGGAGGGCCACCTGCCCCTGAAGGGATGTGACATGCCGCTATTGGCGCAATGGGCGTTTGGTCCGGTTGGCCGGGTCACGCTGTGCGGGTTGATCACGGTGGATTGAGGAGCCCGTGTGCGCGGATCGCGTGAGTGGGTCTGCGAGCGGGGCTTGGTGCAGTTGGCGGTGAGTAGGGCGCGACCTTGTGTTCCAGATCTTCACCGAGCGGGAAGCGCGGAAGGGCCGCAGCGCCTTCGACGGTCCGTCCGGGTACCGGGACAAGGCCTTCATTGACCCACGTCTGCGCTCAGCCCTCGGAGACGGGCTCACCCCTGCCCATGCAACCTGTCCAGACCCCACACAGCCCTACCGACGCCAAGCCACCGAAAGTCGCACGCCAGGCCGCCCGGTGGCCGACCCACTGGAGACGGCCGGCCCAGCGGGTGAAGGTGAAACGAGGCTGCTGGGATGAAAGGGCAGGGGTATGGCGACGGGTGAACGGCGGCCGGACAAGGGCACGGTGGACCGGTCGGAAGGGTTCGGCGAGCGACTGCTGGGGGTGCTGCTCGACCGGGCACATGAGATGCCGCCACAGTTGATCGCCCCGCTGATCGCGGAAGAGGTGGCCAGGGTTGGCGGCCGCGACGTCTCGATCCTCCTGCAGGACTATGCGCAGCTGCTGCTGGTGCCGCTGCCCGGTAGGGGGCTGACCGTCGGCGAGCCCGAGCTGATCGGTGACTCCCCCGCGGGATCGGCCTTCTTGTTCGGGGCCCCGGTCGAGGTTCCGCAGGCCGATGGCGTCCGGATGTATCTGCCGTTGCTGGACGGCAGCGACCAGGTGGGAGTGTTGACCCTCACTCTGAACACCGTCGATGACGACGACCGGCGCTTGCTGCGCAGACTCGCCGGTCTCGTCGCCGACATGCTGGTCACCAAGCACAGCTACACCGACCAGTTCTTCCTCGCACGACGCCGCGAACCGATGAGCTTGGCCGCGGAGATCCAGTGGTCCCTGCTACCGCCGCTGGCGATGTCCGTCCCCCAGGTCGCGGTGGCCGGAATTCTGGAGCCCGCCTACAACGTCGCCGGCGACAGCTTCGACTACGCCCTCAACGAGGACATCCTGCACGTGGCCATGGTCGATGCGATGGGCCACGGCCTGGACGCCGCCACGATGGCGACCGTCTCCGTCGGCGCCTACCGGCACGCCCGACGTGCCGGCATCGGCCTGTCCGAGATCTACGTGTTCATGGACCGGGCCATCGCCGAGCAGTTCGGGCCCGATCACTTCGTCACCGCGCAGATGATGCGCTTGAACATCACCACGGGACACCTGCAGTGGGTCAACGCGGGCCACCCCGCACCACTGCTCATCCGCGACCACCGGGTCGTCCGACAACTGGAGAGCCCGACAACCTTGCCGGTCGGCTTCGGCGGTGAAGCACCCCGGATCAGCGAGCACATCCTCCAGCGCGGCGACCGAGTGCTGTGCTTCACCGACGGCCTGATCGAGGAGCACGAGGCCGGCGAAGAACAATTCGGCGAGGAACAACTCATCCACTGGGTCAACCGCATCGAGCCAGCGGAGAAGGGAGTGCGGGCGGTGGTGCGCTCGCTCTCCCACACCTTGCTGCAGGAACGGGGCGGGAGCACCAGCGACGACGCGACCCTCTTCCTGATCGAGTGGCGCGGGGGCGCCGCCGACCACCTCGCCGTCCTGGAGTGAGCAAACAACCGCCCCCTTGGCGCCAGGCCCTGCATGGTCCATGCGCCGTGCGGTGCCCAGGTCTGGCGAGGAGGCCAGGCGGCAACAACAGGATCTGGGGCCGGTGGGAGTGGTGACGGAGATCTTGGGACACAGCCGGATCGCCCTCACGATGCACACGTACCCGCACGTCGTGCAGGACACGCAGCGTGCGGCTGTGCGCCACATGGGCCGGCTCTTGAAGCGGCGGCCCACTGGCGGCCCGCTACCGGCCGACCAGTGCCGTTGATGTCAATTCCAGATGTCAAAGACCCCCTACCATGATCAGTAGGGGGTCTTTTGACTGGTGGGCACAACAGGATTTGAACCTGTGACATCTGCTTTGTAAGAGCAGCGCTCTACCGCTGAGCTATGCGCCCTGGCCGAGCAGACAGACTACCTTGCCTCCAGGGCTGAACGGCAAACCAGTGCTCGAAGTCCGAACTTACCGGCCGGTGTGTTCGTTTCCGGTGAGTGGGAGAATGACATTCGGTCCTGGGGCGATCCGATCGGGAGAGGGAAGTGACGGCGACAGAGACGCAGCCGCATGAGCAGCGAGAACGCCGTCGCGTCCGTGGGGGTCCGCTCCGGGATGTGGTGGGGCTCGTGTTGCTGCCGTTGCCGTTGCTGGTGGCGATGGTGCCGATGTCGTTCGCGGGTGGAGGGACCCGTCGCTGGTTCGGGCGCGGGGAGAGTCAGCGGGCCGATGCGCAGGCCGCGAAGGATGCCGCCGCGGCGGCGTTCTACGAGCTGGACACCGCACACCGTGACCTGCGGATCTCCATAGAGGCGATCACCGCGGTCGACAATTCGCCGGCCGCGCGGAAGGCCGCGGAGGATTACGAGGGCTTCGGCCGGCGGATCGACGAGGTGAGTCAGCGGTACATCACCGCGGTCGACTCCCACGATCTGGACCGCGACGACCTGGACGGCGCCGCGGTGGCGCGGGCACGAGCGGATCTGACGCGTGCCAAGGAGGAGCTGGACCGCGTCAAGGGCGAGCTGGAGCGGTTCGCCCAGGGGCTCGGGCCGTTGCTGCAGACCGCCGAGACGCAGCTGGCGCGGCTGGCTCCGGCCGTGGAGCGGGCGCGGCAGGCGCTGCTGGCGGCGAGCAATGCGCTGGACGCGGTCCGTGCGCAGGGTCTGCGGGCCGATGATCTCGCGACCCGGCTGGCGGCGCTCGGGCCCGAGCTGACCAAGCTCAATCAGGGCGCCGGGCAGCACGGCGTACAGGAGACGATCCGGCGCGCCGACGACATGCTGCGCACGGCCGAGGGCGTACGGGCCGAGGCCGAGCGGCTGCCGGGGAAAGCGGCGGAGATCGACAAGCGGCTGGTGTCGCTGCGGACCCGGGCGCAGGCGATCACGACGCGTGCCGGGAAGGTCGACCCGGTCCTCAGCGAGCTGCGGCGGCGGTACAGCGCCGCATGCTGGCAGGACCTGCAGCAGGTACCGGAACAGGCCGCGCAGTCCGTCCAGCAGGCCGAGGTCAAGCTGCGGGAGGCGCAGCAGGCGCGGGACGAGCAGCGCTGGGCGGATGCCACGAGCCTGCTGGCGACCGTACGGGCGCTGCTGGACGGCACCGACGAGGCGGTCTCGGCGGCCGGTGACCGACTGCAGCGGCTCGATGCGGTGTCGTTCGACCGGCAGAAGGAGGTCGAACGGACGCGCTTCGCGGTCCGGGATGCGCAGCGGCTGGCGATGACCGGGCGCAGCACCCCCGATCCCCGGCATGCCGGTCCCCTGGACGACGCGGTGGCACGGCTGGACCGTGCGGTCGCGGGCCTGGAAGGGCGGCATCCGGACTGGTGGCATTTCCTGACGGAGACCGAGGCGGTACGGGAGACGGCGGCCCGGGTGGTGCAGGAGATCCGCGAGGCCAGGGGCGGCGCGGGGGCCGGCGGCGGCTGAGATTCCCGGGGGAGCGGCTGAGACTCCGGGCAGCGGTGAGCCTCCCGGGGGGGGGGCGGCTGAGGCTCCCGGGGGGGGCGGCTGGCTCCGGGCAGCGGCTGGGATCACGGGCCGGCCGGTGGTCCCGAAGCCAGCCAGTCAGCCAGCCAGCCCGGATGACACCTAGGTACTCGTCACCGGGGCTATCACCGGGGTTACGTGCTCGTCACCGGGATTTGCGCCCGTCACCGCGGCTATGTGCCCGTCGCCGCAGCTACGTGCCGTCACCCAGGGTGCAATGGCGTGATGTCGCACGTGGGCGGATCCTGGAGAGAAGTACGGCCCAGGCGGCACACCTGCGCGAAGGAGGCCGGAGATGGCTACTGGGGTTACTGGCCAGACCCTCCACGGGCCCTCGAACCCGTTCCACCGGACGAAGACGCCGCACACCCGGCTCGATGAGCATCTGCCCGTGGACCACCGGCTCAGCAAGGTCTACCGCATCGGCGCTGGGCTGATGGGCTTGGTGCTGATCGCCTTCGGCATCCTCGGGCTGACCCACCACATCGGCTTCTTCGACACCGGCGGCGACACCGTTGCCGGGCTGAACACCAACGGCTCCCTGAGCGTCCTCTCGATCGTCGTCGGCGCGATCCTCGTCGCCGGAATGGTGATCGGCGGTAACTTCGCCTCGACCCTCAACATCGTGTTCGGTGTCCTCTTCCTCCTGAGCGGCTTTGTGAACCTGGCGCTGCTGGACACCGGCGCGAACTTCCTCGCCTTCCAGCTCCAGAACGTCCTCTTCAGCTTTGTGGTCGGACTGATGCTGCTGGTCTTCGGGATGTACGGACGGGTCAGCGGCGGCCTCCCGCACGACAATCCGTACTGGCGCGCCCGGCACCCGGAGGAAGCGGAGCGGTTCGACCGCGGACAGCTGCATCCCGTCTCCGGCATGACGGCCGCACGGCAGGCGGCGCGGGTCAAGGTCCAAGGCGCCTCGCATGCCGGGCGCGGTTCGATCGGGGCCGGCACCAGCGGGAGCAGATCCCGCACGGGCATGAGTACGGGTACGGGTGCGAGTGCGCGTGCGAGTACGGGTACTGGCTCCGGTACGAGGGGTGCGGGTACTGGCTCCGGCACCGGCACCGGCACCGGGACGGATGCCGGAACTGTCGGCAAGAGGCCCTGAGCCGGGGCGAGGAGACGTCAGGGCGTACCGAGGTGGGAAGGGAATGGGGTGCTCGGTACGCCCTGACGGCTGATGACGGGCTGGAGACGGGGGGTGGATCACGGGGACCGGATCACAAGGACCGGATCACGGGGACCGGATGACGGGGGTTGCATAGCGGGTGACGGTGCTGGCGGGGACGGCTGGACGGCAGGTGCGGTGTGACGGCCCGAGCGGTGGGCAGGTGGGGCGGGGACTGCAGCGGCGGGCGGGACCGGAGCGGGCAGGCGGGACCGGAGCGGGCAGGCCGGTGTGACGGCCGGGTGGCACGGGGTGGGTGTGGGTGAGGACGGCATGGGTGTGGGTGGGGACGGCGTGGGTGTGGGTGGGGACGGCAGGTCGGCGGAGACGGGTAGCAGGGAGCACACGATGAGCCGTTCGGAGCACACCGCCTCCTCCAGCGGGCACGGGGTGCACCACGAAGCGGTCGAAGCGCTCGCCAAGCGGATCGTCAAGGGCACTTACGGTGAGGGCGACAGCCTTGTCATGCCGGACGTGATGACGCAGCTGGACGTGACCCAGACCGTGCTGCGTGAGGCGGTCAAGGTGCTGACCATGAAAGGCCTCCTCGACACCGACAAGGAGCGTGGCACGTTCGTCCGCCCCCGGGACGACTGGAACCTCCTGGATTCGGACGTGCTGCGCTGGAAGCTCGCGGCCGGTGTCTCGTCCGATTTCTTCGCCGATGTGCTCGAACTGCGCCGTTCCATCGAGCCCGCGGCGGCCGCGCTCGCCGCGGAGCGCCGCACGGATGAGGATCTGGCGGCACTGGACACCGCGCTCGGTGCGATGGCCACGACCGACACCGATCCGGCACTGCGCATACGCGCCGATGCGTCGTTCCACACGGCGCTGCTGATCGCCTCGAACAATCGCTTCTACGCGCAGATGCACCGGGTGATCGTGCCGATACTCGTCCAGCGTGACCGGGCCGTGCTCGCCGGGGACGGCGCATCCGAGCATCCTCATGCGGCCCACGCCGCGGTGGTCGAGGCCGTACGGAACCGGGACGTCGACGGGGCCTATATGGCGATGCTCGAACTGCTTGATCTGTCGGCGCGGGAGCATCCGTAAGGGCTGGTGGGGCGGTCGGGCCGGTGAGACGGAGGCCGCCCGTAGGCGGCGCGCCGCACTGGCGATAACCGGTGCAGGGTCCCGCACCGGTTATCGCCAGGACATGGGTGGGCAGGACACCGCGCAGGGGCCGGACGCCCCAACGCGCCGCACGGCCGTACACCGCACACCCCACCTCGTACATCGCCCACCGCTGCACCCCGCACCCCCCGTCCCCCGTCCCCCGTCCCGCGTCCCACGCCCCACGCCCCACGCCCCACGCCCCGAAAGGACGGAACCGGTCCATGAAGATCAGCCGCATCGAGACGTTCCTCGCGCCACCACGCTGGCTGTTCGTCCGGGTGGAGACCGATGAGGGCGTCGTCGGCTGGGGTGAGCCGGTGGTCGAGGGGCGGGCCGAGCCGGTCCGGGCAGCGGTGGAGGTGCTGTCCGAGTACCTTCTGGGCCAGGATCCGGCGCGCATCGAGGACCACTGGCAGGTCATGACCAAAGGCGGCTTCTACCGCGGCGGGCCCGTCCTGTCGTCCGCCGTCGCCGGCCTGGACCAGGCACTGTGGGACATCAAGGGGAAGCGGCACGGTGTCCCCGTCCACCAACTGCTCGGCGGGCCGGTCCGCGAGAGGATCCGCGCATACGCATGGGTGGGCGGCGACGAGCCGCACGCCGTCCGCGACGCGGTCACCGCCCAGGTCGAGGCGGGTTTCACCGCCGTCAAGATGAACGGCTGCGGCCGGATGACGCCGGTCGCCACCCGCGCCGAGGTACGGGAATGCCTGCGGCGCGCCGAGACCGCACGCGAAGTCCTCGGCGACGAACGGGACTTCGGCCTCGACTTCCACGGCCGGGTCTCGCCCGCCAACGCCCGCAGGCTCCTCCCCCTGCTGGCCGACTACGCACCGATGTTCGTCGAGGAGCCGGTGCTCTCCGACTACCTGCAAGCCCTCCCCGACCTCGTCAACGCCTCCAATATCCCCCTCGCACTCGGTGAACGTCTCTTCAGCCGGCGAGAGTTCCTGGCTCCCCTCCAAGCCGGCGTGGCGATCCTCCAGCCCGATATCTCGCATGCGGGCGGCATCTCCGAGCTGCGCCGGATCGCCGCACTCGCGGAGGCGTACGGGGCACAGCTCGCCCCGCACTGCCCGCTCGGTCCGGTCGCACTCGCCGCCAGCCTCCAAGTCGCCTTCACCACCCCGAACTTCCTCATCCAGGAGCAGTCCATCGGGATCCACTACCACCGGGGCGCCGAGCTGCTGGACTACGTGGTGGATCCGGAGCCGTTCCGCTTCCACGAGGGGTCACTGCTGCGGACCGACCGCCCCGGGCTCGGTGTGGAGGTGGACGAGGCCGCGGTGCGGGCGGCGGATGAGCGGGGCCACGCCTGGCGGAACCCCGTGTGGCGCCATGAGGACGGGTCGTTCGCCGAATGGTGAGCGGTGCGCCCGGTGCTCGGAGCCCTGGCCCCTCTGTTGGGGAAGCCCGGCCCCGGGATGGGCACGGGGGGACGGGGGGACGGGGGCATTGGGGCACGGGGCATGGGGGGGCATGGGGGCACGGGGCAGGGGCCTCCCTGACCCCCGCCGAAGGGATCCCCGGCACGGGCCGCCCGGCCCTGAGACCAGGTACCCACCCCGGGGCGTACCGGACGACGAACACGCAGGTCACCCCCACAACTCCAGTCCCGCCCCATGCGGCACACCCCTCACGCGCGTCGGCCCGGCCCGGAATAATCGAAGGTGTCACCCGCGCGCCCGAACGACCCCGCCGCGCAGTACGCACACGGCGGGGTGCAGGAGAAAGCAGGAAACGCCATGGACCTCAGCACAGCGCTCCGGACCGAACGGCTGGTCGCCATCATCCGGGGCAGAGATGCGGAGGCGTCCTTCCGTACCGTCATGGCGCTTGTGGAGGCGGGCCTTCCGCTGATCGAGATCTCGCTCAGCGGAAAGGACGCCCTCACCGTGATCCGACGGGCGCGCGCCGAGCTCGGCGACACGGCCTGGCTCGGCGCCGGCACCATCCTGACCGCAGCTGACGCCCGGCGCGCCGCCGAAGCCGGGGCGAATCTCATCGTCACCCCCGGGCTCGGAGCCGGTCTGGAGGAGTCCGTACGCCAGGGGCTGCCGACGCTCGCCGGGGTGCTGACGCCGTCCGAGGTGATCGCGGCGGACGCGCTGGGTGTCTCGGCCCTGAAGCTGTTCCCGGCGTCGGTCGGCGGACCCGGGTATCTGCAGGCGCTGCGTGCGCCCTTCCCCGAGCTGCCGTTCGTGCCGGTCGGTGGGGTCGACGCAGCCGCTGCGCAGGCGTACTTCGCCGCCGGGGCGGTGGCGGTGGGTGTCGGTTCGCCGCTGGTGGGGGACGCGGCGGACGGCGGTGACCTGGACGGGCTGCGCAAGCGCGCGGCGGAGTTCAGGGCGGTGTGCGCACGATGACGCAGCAACCGGGTCCCGGGAGCGGCGAAGCCCAGCGGGACAGTGACGATGACGGGCACGGGAACGGGCACGGGAACGGGCACGGGAACGGGCACGGGAACGGCGACGGGAACGGGCACGGGAACGGCGACGGGAACGGGCACGGGAACGGCGACGGGAACGGGCACGGGAACGGCGACGGGAACGGCGACGGGGACGGGGAGGCGCAGCACGGCGGGGCCGATCCCCGCCCCGGCGCCGCCCCCGGTCGTCCGTGGGTTCCCCCGCAACCGGGCCGTCCGGACCTCTTCACCTTCGGCGAGACCATGGTCGCGCTACGCGGCAGCGGCCCGCTGAAGCTCGGCGGCACGATGCAGGTCTCCATCGCCGGAGCGGAGAGCAATGTCGCGATCGGGCTGGCCCGGCTCGGGCACGAGGTCCGCTGGGCGGGTGCGGTCGGCGAGGACGAGGCCGGCCGGCTGGTGCTGCGTACGCTGCGCGCCGAGGGCGTCGAGGTATCCGGCGCCTCGACCGATCCGGGCGCCCCGACCGGGCTGCTCCTCTTCGAGCCGCGGCTGCCCGATGTCACCCGGGTGCACTACTACCGTGCGGGCTCGGCCGGCTCACGGCTCACGGCAGGCGTGATCGAGCGCGCCTTCCGCGCAGCCCCGCCCCGCATCCTGCACCTGACGGGCATCACCCCGTCCCTGAGCCCCACGGCTCGCTCGGCAGCCCTGCAGTCCCTCCGACTGGCCCGCGAGTACGGCTCCTTGGTCTGTCTCGATGTCAACTTCCGCGCTCGGCTGTGGACGGCCGAGGAAGCCGCCGTGGTCCTGGGCGAGTGGCTCCCCTACGTGGATCTCCTGATCGCCTCCGATGACGAACTCCCGCTGTGCCTCCCGCCCCGCGACGCCGCCGGTGGCTCCGCCGCCACCCTCGCGTCGCAGGCCAGGCTGCTGAGGGAGCTGGGCGTCGGCGAGATCGTGGTCAAACTCGGCGCGGAGGGGGCAACGGCCTTCACTCACGGCGGCTCCCTGCACCGGCCCGCCAGGGCCGTACGAGCCGTCGATGCCGTGGGAGCCGGCGATGCCTTCGTGGCGGGCTATCTGTCCGCGCTGCTGGACGGTGAAGGGCCGGCCGGATGCCTGGAGCGCGCCGTGAACACCGGAGCGTTCGCCGTCGCGTCCCCCGGCGACTGGGAGGGCGCGCCGACCCGTGCGGAGCTGGGCATGCTGGGCGCGCCGCCCGGCACCGTCGTCCGCTGAGCGGCGCCACGGCTAACCTGTGCCCATGCCTCGTTACGAATACCGGTGCCGCCCCTGCGGTTCCACCTTCGAGCTGAACCGGCCGATGGCCGAGTCCTCCGCCCCGGCCGTGTGTCCCGAGGGCCATGAGGACACCGTGAAACTCCTCTCCACGGTCGCCGTGGGCGGCTCCGCGACCGCTGCCGCCCCGCAAGGCGGGGGCGGCGGCTGCTGCGGAGGCGGTTGCTGCGGCGGCTAGTGGCTGGTGCTGCACCGGCGGGGTGCCCTGGAGCCCCGCCCGCGCCCCCGTCCCGCCCCCGTCCCCGTCCGCGCAGTGACGCCATGGCCTCAAGGACCGTCCCTCGACTCCGAAGCCTCGGATCCGAGGCCCCGGATCTGAGGCCCCGGATCTGAGGCCCCGGCCGCTATTTCTTGCGCGCCAGGGTCACGCCGTCCGCCACCGTGAGAATGACCGCCTCCATACGGGCGTCCTCCACGACATGGTCGTTGAATGCCCTGATCGCCAGGGCCGACCCGGTCGCCGCCGGGTCGACAACCTCCCCGTGGTACAGGACGTTGTCCGCCACGATCAGGCCCCCCGGCCGCATCCTGGGCACCAGCTCTTCCCAGTACGCGATATAGCCGCCCTTATCCGCGTCGAGGTACGCGAGATCGATGTGCGGTTCGGACGGCATCGCCCGCAGCGTTTCCAACGCGGGCGCGATCCGCAGCTCGACACGGTCCCCGACACCGGCCTTCTCCCATGCCTCCCGGCCGTACGCCGTCCACTCCTCGGAGACATCGCAGGCGATCAGCGTGCCGTCCGCGGGCAGCGCCTGGGCCATGGACAGCGCCGAAAACCCGGTGAACGTGCCCACTTCGACGACATGGCGGGCCCCGATCAGCCGCACCAGGAACGCCAGCAGGGGCCCCTGTTCCTCCGCCGACTGCATCCCCGCCGCCTCGGGGAACTGCTGGCGGGTGAGCTCCACGATGTCCCGCTGCGCCGCGTTCAACGGTGGGTTGTGGGCGAGGACGTAGTCGTACATCTCCGCCGTGATCGGCGTGCTCTTGGACTCGGTCACTGGCTCTCCCCTTGATCAAGGATCACGGTCTCGGCCGATCACCGGACGATGCAGCCAACCGTCTCGCGAGACTAACCCGAGCCTCACCTCCACCGACGGTTTTTCGCCCCCCGCCCGCCACGTGCCGAGCCCTCGGCCGTGCATCGGTCGGCGTCGGTCGACATCGATCGGCGTCGGCCCCGCGTCGGCCCGCGTCCCGAGTGCCCCACTCGGTCGGACGGCCTCGGACGAGTCGGGCCTCGCCGATTGCCGCGGTCAGAGTCCCCGCCTCCCCCTTCCTGGACTGGCGGATTCTCGTGTGCCGGCCCAGCCGTGCCCGCTCTTTCGGTGTTGCCGCCGCCCTCCTCCCCCTCCCCGCCCCTCCCCGCCGTCTCCCTCGCCCTTCCCCCTCTCACTCTCGCGTCTCGGATTTCACGTCCCCAGGTACCGCAACACCGCCAGGACCCGGCGTGAGTATCCGGAGGTGCCGATCAGATCGAGCTTGTCGAAGATCGCGTTGGCGTGTTTCTCCACGGCGCTCTGCGAGATGTGCAGCCGGACGGCGATCGCCGCGTTGGTGTGGCCCTGTGCCATCTCCCCCAGCACTTCCCGCTCGCGTGCGGTGAGGGTGCCCAGCGGATCCGTGCGGCGGCTGCGCATCAGCAACTGCCGGACGACTTCAGGGTCGAAGGCCGCCTGCCCGGCCCCCACCCGCTCCAACGCGTCCAAGAACTCGTCCACCTGGACCACCCGGTCCTTGAGCAGATAGCCCACCCCCTCACTGTCGTCGGTCAGCAGCTCCGTCGCATACCGGCGCTCGACATATTGCGAGAGCACCAGCACGCCGATGTCGGGCCAGCGTTCCCGGATCTGCACGGCAGCGCGCAGCCCTTCATCGGTGTGCGTGGGAGGCATACGGACGTCCACCACCACGGCATCCGGCTTCTCCTGCTTCTCATCCGCCTGCTCCAGCACGGCCATCAGCTGATCGGCGTCGCCCACCGCGGCTGCCACCTGGTGTCCCTCCTCGGCGAGGAGGCGCACCAGGCCCTCCCTCAGCAGGGTCGAATCGTCGGCAAGCACTACGCGCACGGCAGCTCCGCGGTGATGGTGGTCGGTCCGCCGACCGGGCTTTCCACCCGGAACCGGCCGTCGAGGGCGGCGACCCGGCGGGCCAGCCCGAACAGACCGCTGCCGGAAGAATCCGCGCCGCCCAATCCGTCGTCCTCGATATGCACGAGCACGGCGTCCTCGCCAGGGGCGACGCGGACGGTTATCAGCCCGGCGTCCGCATGCTTGACGGCATTGGTGACGGCTTCGGAGACCACGAAGTAGGCGACCGTTGCCACGCTGGTGTCGGGGTCGGTGGCAAGTGCGTAGTCGAGACGTACAGGGATGGCCGAGCGCTCGGCGACCGTCTCCAATGCCGCCCGCAGACCTGCCTCGTCCAGCACCGTCGGATAGACCCGCCAGGCCACCTCGCGCAGCTCGGCCAAGGCCTGGCTGCTCTCTTCGTGGGCCTGGCGGAGGAGTTGCTCCGCGCGCTGCTCGTCCTGGCTGCGCAGTGCGCGGCCGAGCAGCATGCCCAGGGCCACCAGCCGCTGCTGCACACCGTCGTGCAGATCCCGCTCGATACGGCGGCGCTCATCGTGGACCGCGGCGATGACGCCGGCGCGGCTGGCGGCCAGTTGCTCGATGCGGCGCTCCAGCTCCTCATGGTGGCTCGGGCCCAGGAAGTACCGCGCCAGCTTGGTCTCCAGCCGGGCGACGCCGAACGCGCCCTGGAAGCTGAGGAAGAGGAGGAAGAGACCGCCGACGCTCGACAGCGCGAGGGTGCCGGGGTGGTGGACTTCGGTGAACAGCAGGATGAAGATCCAGGAGGTGCCGTACGCCGCTCCGATCAGCGCCACGCTCAGGACGAGGGCGGCCAGCAGCCCCAATCCCCAGCGCAGGGAGAGATATTGCAGGGCGCGGTGGTCGGCGTAAGAATCTGATGTACCGGCCGCGACATAGACGCGGAGGCGGCTTCGGTTGGTTTCGGTCAGAGGGCGCGCCGCGGCGGTCACATGCTTGAGGACCGCGCGGCGGCCGCGCGGCCAGGCGAGGACGAGCAGCAGGGAGAGGCCGGAGAGCACGACGAAGGGGAGCTCGGCCAGCGTCGTCGCGGCACCGAGCACAAGCCCTGTCGCCAAGCGCAATCCGCGCCTTGCCATTTCCCACATGATCAAAACGCTAGCCGCACCGCACGTCCTCGCGCACTGCGGAAAACCGCAGTCTTTTGTGCGGAGTACCGCAATGTGCCGCAAGGCGAGAATTCATAGCGTTGAAAACATGATCGAGAGCATCGGAAGCACCGCACCCGGCTGGATCACCGACCTCATGGACACACTCGGCGCGCCCGGCGCGGGTGTGGCCATCGCCGCAGAAAATCTCTTCCCACCGCTGCCGAGCGAGGTGATCCTGCCGCTGGCGGGCTTCACGGCCGGCCGCGGCAGTATGCATCTGGCGTCCGCGCTCGCGTGGACAACCCTCGGCTCGGTGACCGGCGCCCTGGCGCTGTACGGCGTGGGCGCGTTGCTCGGGCGCGAGCGAACGATCGCGATCGCGTCGAAACTGCCGCTGGTCAAGGTGTCGGACATCGAGAAGACGGAGCGCTGGTTCCGGCGGCACGGGACGAAGGCGGTGTTCTTCGGCCGGATGATTCCCCTCTTTCGCAGCTTCATCTCGATACCCGCCGGCATCGAGCGCATGCCGATACCGATCTTTCTGGCCCTGACCACGCTCGGCAGCCTCATCTGGAACGCGATCTTCGTCCTCGCCGGCTATCTGCTCGGCGAGAAGTGGGAGGAGGTGACGGGATATGTGGATGTGTATTCGAAGGTGGTCCTTGTGGCGGCCGCGGTGGCGGTGGCGGTCTTTGTGGCCGCCCGGGTCAGTCGGCGTGGCTCGGGGATGCGGCGCCGCGGATGAAGGACCGCACGATTTCCTCGCCCGCGGCGACACCCCGCTCGTCGAGCGCCGTGACATGAGGGGCGTGCCAGCCGGAGTCCGCCAGTTCGCCGTGGCCGGGCCGCCATCCGCGGTCCGCGGCCAGCAGCAGATCGGCGTCGAGAAGAGAGTCCCCGGCCGCAAGGATCTCGGACGCCCCGGTTCGGCGCGCCACCTCCGCCACGGCGGCGCTTTTGGTCAACGGCTTTGGTACGGCATAGATCTTGCGGCCCTGCAGGGACACGGTCCAACCACGTTCGCCCGCCCAGCCGGTGAGGTCCTTCACCCAGGTGTCGGGCAGCAGCGGCCGCTCCACGACCAGATAGGCGAAGAGGTCCTCGGCGACGCGCTCCTTGAGGAGCCAGGCCGGGTCGGCGGTGCGGACAAGATGCGCGCGGACCTCGTCCAGGGGTGCGCAGTGCGCGGCGAGCCGCTCGGCGACGGTGCGCTGCCAGTCCGGGTCGGACTCACCCCGTACGAGCAGCTGGCCGCCGTTGGCGCAGATGGCGAACTCCGGTGCCGGCCCGGGAAGATGAATGCGGCCGTATTGCTCCCGGGTGCGGGTGGTCGCCGGCACAAAGGTGGTGCTGCGGGCCAGTTCGGCGAGCAGTCCGGCGGCCGTCTCCGTCATATAGGACAGCGGCTTGCGCTCGTATGTCTCGACACACAGGAGCCGGGGGGCTTCGGCGTCGGGCATGGTGAGGCCCAGCGCCGGGGCCGAATAGATCAGGGTGCGGTCGAGGTCGCTGGCGACGATCGCGCTCATCAGCAGGCCACCGCCTTGCCGTCGGCACCCGTGGCCCCGCGGGTGAAGCGGGGGTGGATCAACCCGACACAGGTGTAGGGAAGTTCGTCGACCTCTTCGACGGGCACGCCCCGTTGTTCCGCCAGGAGGCGCACATGATCGAGATCGGCCCCGGCCCCCTGCCGGGCCAGGATCTTCCAGGGGACCCGGCGCAGCAGTACGCGCGTGGTCTCGCCGACACCGGGCTTCACGAGATTGACGTCGTGGATGCCGTACTCCTCGCTGATCCGTTCGACGGCTGCCCAGCCCTCCCAGGTGGGGGCCCGGTCGGCGGCGGCCAACTCCTTGACCTGCGCGGCGACCTCCGCGGCCACGTCGTCGAAGTGGGCACCGACCGTGTCCAGGAACGCGCGCGACACATCGGCCGCCGCCAGGTCGCGGTAGAACTTCGCGCCGTGGAAGTCGTCCGGCCCCACGAGGTCGTCGCGCAGGACGGTGCGGGATATGAGGCCGGAGACGGTGGAGTTGAGGCAGGCGGACGGGATGAGGAAGTCGTCCCGGGTCCCATAGGTCTCGACACAACCGCCGGGGTCGGCGAGCACGGCGATCCGCGGGTCGAAGCCCGGGAAGTCCGCCAGGGCCTCGGCGAGTTCGCGGGTGATGGCGCCCTTCCCGGTCCAGCCGTCCACGAAGACGACATCCGCCGGATCGTGATGGGCGGCCAGCCAGCGCAGCGCGGTGGTGTCGATGCCCCGGCCGCGGACGATCGAGACCGCGTAGTGCGGCAACTCCACGCCGTGGGTGTGCAGCGCCCAGCGGCGCATCAGCACCCCGACGGGGGTGCCGGCCCGTGCCAGCGACACCAGCACGGGGCGTGGGCTGCGTTCGGCGAGCACGGTCTCGGTGACGGTTCCGACCGCCCGCGCTATCCGGCTCGCGGAGGTCCGCAGCGCGCTGTGAAACAGCGCCTGGTACTGCTCGCTCGGCTGGTATTCGACCGGCAGCGACTCGGCGTAGTGGGCGCCACCGCGCTGAATCGCCTCCTCGCGTTCCTCGGTCGGCGCTTCCAGGGTGACGTCGGAGAGATCCTGCAGCAGCCAGCCGACCTCGTCGGCGGTGTAGGAGGAGAAGGCGGGGCCGCGCAGCGGCTCGGGAAGGGGCATGGGGGGCCGGGCCTGTGGTTCGGGGGCGTACGAGGGGATGACGGCAAGCAGCAGCCGGTCGGTGTGCTCGGCGAGCCGGTGCAGCAGACCGCTGGGGGCGTGCAGTTCCGGGCCGTCTCCGGGCGAGTCCACGACGGCCACGATGGCGTCGAAGCCGCGGGCCGGGTCGGCGCCGGCCGCGACGTTGTAGGCGTACCGCTCCCCCGGCCCGTCGGCCGGCTTGTCGTGAGCGGGGAAGGACAGCCGGGTCCGTATCGCGTAACCGGGGTCGTCGACGGCGAGCACCGGCGACCGGGTGGTGGTGGAGAAGACGACGCCCGTCCCCCCGGCCGGCGCGGACGGCTGAGCGGTTCGGGGCGCCGGGGCGCCATCCCCCGCTTCGGTGGCCTCAGGGGTCGGCACCGGCTCGGCGCCGCCCTCCTTCTCGGCCAGGAGAGCGTCCAGAGCCCCGGCTATTCGCAGCGGCGCGTACATCAACTCCTCGTTGCCGAGGACGAGGATGCGGCGGGCACCGTCCAGCTCCCGGGCGATCCGGGCCGCCATGTCCGGCAGAGCCGCCTCCAGCCGGGCGCGATGCGCCGGTGTGAAGCCGTGCCGACCGCCGTCCGGCAGCCCGGCGGGCCAGCCGAGGTCGATCCGCACGGCATCGGCACCGCCTCCGGGCGCCGCCGTCCGCGCCTCCCGGGCCCCGGGGGCCTTCCGGGCCCCATGGCCCTGAAGGGCCTCATGGGCGGCGACGAGTTCCTGTCCGCGGGCCAGGACGTCCGCGGGCAGGCGTACGCCGCCCGCGGCCAGTGCCACGAGGTCGACGCGGGCGCCCAGTTCCGCCGCGAACGTCTCCAGGTGGCTGCGGTCCGCGGCGGAGCGCATGTCGACCAGGGCGACGACCACGTACCGCTCACGCGGGAAGTGCGCATGCAGCGCCTTGATCGTGTTCAGGACGGTCCGGCCGGTGGAGAACTCGTCGTCGACGAGCACCAGCGGCCCGTCCCCGGCGAGGAGCTCACGGTCCTCCGGGAGCAGCAGATGCGAGGTGGCGTGACTGTGCTCCTCTTCGAACCCGCCCACCTGCGCCACCCCCGCGACCGGCCGGCGGGTGGAGTGCAGATACGGCGCGAGTGCCAGGCCGTCGGCCACCGAGTGCCCCAGGCCGGTGGCGGTTTCGGCATAGCCGAGGACGACGGAGCGGGCAGCGGCCTCGTCGCCCAGCAGCTTCCGCACCCGGCGCCCCAGCCCGAGGCCGGCGCCATGGACCACCTCCGGTCGCTGGGGCACGTGCTTGCCGAGCACGTTCGACACGAGCAAATGGGCCCGCTTGGGGTTACGCCGCAGCGCAAGCCCCAGCAGTTCCGGCAGCTCGTCCCCGCCGCTCAGCGAGACCCCGAGCCGACCGGCGACCCATTCTCCCGTCCAGACCACGTGTTCCGTCTCCTCCGTCGTACCGTTCATCTGTCTCATCGCGTGTCACGTCTGCGGCAGGCTCGCCGCCAGCAGCTCCACGAACCCGATGCCTTCCCTGGCCACCCCGAACGCCTCGGCGCGCAACAGGGTCCGTTCGGCCCAGGCGCGATGCGGCTTCACCTCGTTCATCTTGTTCGTATAGGCGGAGCGCAGAACCCCGCCGTCGCCCCGTTCGGGCCGCAGGATGTCGACCGCGTCGCTGAACTCCTCATGGCTGACGACCGAGAGGGCGTGCACCGGCGCGACATGCGAAGGGTGGATGCAGGTCTTGCCCTGCAGACCGTTCGCACGGTCGAGTTCGATCTCCCGCAGAAGGCCGTCCATGTCGTGCTCGATCAGGGCCGTCCGCAATTCCTCGGCGCGTCCGAGGAACGGGCTGCGTCGCAGCTGTGGCTTGAACATCCGCTCCTGCAGCCGGAAGTACTCCCACACCGGGCCGGTGACCGTGAAGCCCGTGCCGTCCGCCCGTCCCAGCACATTCACCACGTCGGCGATCACGGAGGCGACGATCTGGACGTCGTACGCCGTCATGTCGGGGGCTCTGCGCAGTCCGTAGGCGGAGCAGAAGTCCGTGACGCCGAGCCGCAGGGCAAGCACCCGGTCCCGGTATTTGTCCACGGTCCGGGCGATGCCCGCAAGGGTCTCGGCGCGGCTCTCCAGATGCAGCAACTGCGGCGATTCCAGCACCGGCATCACAAACAGCCGCCGGGCGGCGTCGCCCTCGGCCGCGTTCAGCGCCTCAAAGAACGGGATGCCACGCTCCTCGGTGAACTTCGGAAGTACAAATCCGGACAGCCTGTGCACGGCAGTGCCCATCCGGCGCACCAGATCCGGTATTTGGCCGGGGGTGCGGACGCGGATGAACAGCAGGGGAAGATCCGCGCCCGTGGCGGCCGCCTCGTCGAGAAGGCCGAGCTGCCGCACGAGGTTCTCCTCGCCGGCCTCGACATCCCCGTCGCTTATGGAGTCCTCCAGGCACAGGACCATGGATTTCACGCCACGTGCGGCCTGCTTGAGGACATCGGCGGCGAGTCGCGGGCGGGTGGCGGGGCTGTAGAGCGTCGCCCCCAGAGCGACCGCGAGCGTGCGGGCCGGAGAGCCGGCGGTGAACTCCACCGGCTCCTGGTGGAACAGTGCCTTCCGGATGTCTGGCGGAAGGTGCCCAAAATGACGCATATAACTCCCCGTCTACATGCGGGATCCGGCACCCCCGCTGCGTCTCGCTGTCTGGATCCAGCCGGTAATCGTACGTGCGTGGGGGCACGGTTAGTTCCCGCGTACAGGAAAATCACGTAACACCCACCAGGCGCCCGGGTATCCGCTGCCACACCCCGGGAACGGCTCGCGGCCCCCCGCGTTGTCGCTGCGACCTCAGGGAAGGCAGGATTGCGGCATGACGCACGCGATGCTGAAAGGGTCGAACGTACCCCTCGATGCCACGGCTGTCCGGGCCGTCCTGCGCTGGACCCCCGGCGCCGGTGTCCCCGATGTCGATGCCTCGGCCCTGTTGGTGGGGCCCGAGGGGCGTGTGAACTCCGACGAGGACTTCGTCTTCTACAACCAACCGCGGCACCCCAGTGGTCTGGTGCGGCACCTGCCCAAGACCCGGCTCGCGGAGAGTCTGACCGACACCATCGAGGCGGAGCTGTCGGCGCTGGATGCGTCGGTGGACCGGGTGGTGCTGGCCGCGTCGTCGGACGGTGGCGCGTTCGCGGGCGTCACGGATCTGCGGGTCGTGCTGTACGACGCGGCACAGAGCGACGGCGAGCCGCTCGTGGTCTTCGATGTGGTTCCCGAGACCGGCGACGAGACGGCGCTGATCTGCGGGGAGTTGTACCGGCGCGCCGACGGCTGGAAATTCCGCGCCCTGGGGCAGGGGTACGAGAGCGGTCTGGTCGGTCTGGCGACCGAGTTCGGGATCTCGGTGGACGAGAACGAAGCTGCCGCCGACGGTCCGCCGGCCTCGGAAGCACCGGTGTCGGCACCTCCCGGCCCGGAGCCCGCGCCGGCCGTCGCCCCGGCCCCTGGGAACGAGCCCGGCCCGTCCGGCGACCCGGCCGCCCCCGGCCCGGCCGTGACCAGCCCCGCCGCCTCCGCCGCGACCCCGCCGCCCAGCACCTGGCCCGAAGAGGCCTCGGGCCCCCCGTCCGCGGCGGACCCTCAGGCATCTTCGGCGTCGGACCCGGAAGCGGTCACCCAGCATGTGCCGGACGCCATGCCGGAGCCGCTCTCCTCCGCACCGCTCTCCTCCGCACCGCTCTCCTCCGCACCGCTGGCCTCACCCGCCGCGGCGCCCCAGGCGCCGGGGATGGCGCCCACGAGCGGCGGCTACGGCTATCCGCAGAACGTTCCACCACCGCCGACGCAGCCCCCGGCCCAGCCCGCCTACGGCTACCCGGGACCGCCGCCCCAGTACCAGCCCCAGCAGCCGCCACCGCCCCCGTACGTCGCTCCGCAGCCGGCGCAGCAACACCCTGCCTCGACGTACGGCTACCCGGTGCAGCAGCCTTTCGTGCCGGACCCGTCCTTCGTCCTGCCGCCCCAGGGCCCGCAGTTCCAGCGCCGTTAGGGAGATCGGACGGATGCCCGCTGCGGCGAGGGCGCAGCACGGACGGGGGCCGCAGGGGCGGGATACGGAACGAGCGGCGCGCCGCACCGGTGGCGCGCGGCACCGGCGGCGGACCGCAGCCTGCCCGGCTCACGCGTTCGTCTTGTAGCCCCGCCCCCACTGCAGCCCCCAGCCGTACAGCCGGTCGAGCTCCGCCTGGAAGCCGTAGACGTACTTCACCTCGCGGCGCACCGTCAGCTCGCCCTTGACGTTTTCGAGCATGAAGACGGCGCAGGAGCGAGCCTGTGGCGCCCGCTCGTCCAGCTTGACCTCCACCCGCGGTCCGCTGCTCGGATAGAGCGTCACGATCGCATGCGTACGGTCGAAGGCCGGCGTGCCGTCGTAGATGTAGACGAAGATCAGCATGCGCTTGATCTCGTCGCGGTGGTCCAAGTTGATGTAGAGCGTCTCGCCGGATCCCGAACCGAAGCGGTCGTCACCGCTGAGCTTGACGAAGGGCGGCCCGTTGAGGTCGCCCAGAAAGTTGCCCAGCGGCTGCACCACGCCCCTGGTGCCGTCCTTGAGCTCGTACAGACACGCCAGATCCAGGTCGACATTGACCACGGCCGGCCCCTGCGCCTGCACTATCTCGGGTTTGAACAGTTTGCCCGGATGCCGCAGCAGACCGCCCCTGCCCTGCCTGCTCCGCTCGTGCAGGTCCGAGGGCCGCATCTGCCAGTGCAGATTGACCCGCAGATGCCCGCTGGCCGCCCCCTGCTTGGTCAGGGAGACGGCCGGATTGCGTTTCGTCAGCTCGACGACGTACGACGCTCCGCCGCTGTCGAAGTCGAACTTCGCCGCGCCACCGCGCCGCAGATTCCCCAGGAACGACACTTTGCCCCACCCCATTGCTCGGCCCCATATCGCTGCGGGGCGGCCTGGAGGTCCGCACCTCAGGGCCGCCCCGCAGAGAGCGTTCCGCAATCAGCGTCGCATCACACTCGGTGCGCCACTTCCGACTGTGCCTTTGAGGAATCTCCCGGCTTGCCCTCGCGCCGGTTCCTGATCACGGACGAGGCGAAGGAGAGACCGATCAGCGAGATGCCCACAAGGCCGGTGACGACCTCGGGGATCTCGTACTTGATCGTGGCCAGCAGGATCACGGCCAGCGCGCCGATCGCGTAGTGGGCGCCGTGCTCCAGGTAGACGTAGTCGTCCAGGGTCCCCTTGCGGACCAGGAAGACGGTCAGCGAGCGGATGTACATCGCGCCGATGCCCAGGCCCAGCGCCATCATGAAGATGTCGTTGGTGATCGCGAAGGCGCCGATGACGCCGTCGAAGGAGAACGACGCGTCGATGACCTCGAGGTAGAGGAACATGAAGAACGCGGCCTTGCCGGCCAGGCCCACTGCCGCGCCGGTGCCCTTCTTCGCGGGAGCCGCCGCGGCCTCCTCGCCTTCCTCGTCCTCGTCCTCGTCCTCGTCCTCCAGCTTGTCCTCGAAGTAGCCGGAGATGCCGCCGACGACGAGATAGGTGATCATGCCCGCGACGCCGGCCAGCAGGACCGTGGCGCTCTTGTCACCGGCGCCGTGCGCGGCGGCGGTGGCCACCGTCATCGCGCTCACCAGCAGGACGACCAGCCCGATGATGACCGACAGCATGTCGAGCTTGCCCATCTTGGCCATGGGCTTCTCGATCCAGGAAAGCCACTTGTAGTCGCGCTCCTCGAATATGAAGTCGAGGAAGATCATCAGCAGGAAGATTCCGCCGAAGGCCGCGATGGCCGGGTGCGCGCTGGTGACCAGTTCCTGGTATTGCGCCTTGTCATTGATGGCGAGGTTGACCGCCTCGATCGGCCCCAGCTTCGCGGTGATCGCGACAATGACGACCGGGAACACCAGCCGCATGCCGAACACCGCGATGAGGATGCCGAAGGTGAGGAAGATCTTCTGCCAGAAGGCGTTCATCTTGCGCAGGATGCCTGCGTTGATGACGGCATTGTCGAACGAGAGCGAGATCTCCAGGACGGACAGGATCCCGACGATCGCGAGCCCCTGCCACCCCCAGAGCACGCCCGCCAAGGCGAGGCCTATCACCGTGATGGCGAACGACCAGCCAAAGGTTTTCAGGAGCACTGCCTACCCAATCCCTCGCTGTATGGGGTCCCCCGCGCGCAGCGCGCGGCGCTTTACGAAACGTTGACCCCGAAGTCTAGAGCGATGCCCCGCAGACCCGACGCGTACCCCTGCCCTACCGCTCGGAACTTCCATTCGCCGTTGTAGCGGTACACCTCACCGAAGATCATCGCGGTTTCGCCGGAGGCGTCCTCGCTGAGGTCGTAGCGGGCGAGCTCACTGCCGTCGGCCTGATTGACGATCCGGATAAAGGCATTGCTGACCTGGCCGAAGCTCTGACCGCGCGCATCGGCTTCATGGATCGAGACCGGAAAAACGATCTTGTCGACCTGTTCGGGCACCTGCGAGAGATCCACCAGGACCGACTCGTCGTCGCCCTCCCCCTCACCGGTGAGATTGTCCCCGGTGTGCTCGACGGAGCCCTCGGGGCTCTTGAGGTTGTTGTAGAAGACGAAGTACTCGTCCCCCAGCACCCGGCCCGACTGGCACAGCAGCGCGCTGGCGTCGAGGTCGAAGGGTGCCCCGGTCGTGGACCGTGCGTCCCAGCCGAGGCCGACCATGATCTGCGTGAGATTCGGAGCGGCCTTGGAAAGGGAGACATTGCCCCCCTTGGCGAGCGTGACGCTCATCGTTCGCTTCCTCCCCGGTGTCGGTGCGGGCCGTGCCCGGCGCGGCCCGTGTCCCTTCATGCACGTCCGGCGCCGCACTCCCCGGACGGGGCGTACGGCGCCGGACGCGGTCACTCCTGGCCCGGCAGCCACTGCGGTGGTGCTGCCCGGTCCGGACGTCGACGATCAGCTGGCGGATCCCCTCGGATCCCCTCGGATCCGGCCGGTCAGACGTTGACGCCGAAGTCCTGCGCGATGCCGCGCAGCCCCGAAGCGTAGCCCTGGCCGATGGCCCGGAACTTCCACTCGGCGCCGTTGCGGTACAGCTCACCGAAGACCATGGCGGTCTCGGTCGAGGCGTCCTCGCTCAGGTCGTAGCGCGCCAGCTCGTTGTTGTCGGCCTGGTTGACCACGCGGATGAAGGCGTTGCGGACCTGGCCGAAGCTCTGCTGGCGGGTCTCGGCGTCGTAGATCGACACCGGGAAAACGATCTTGGAGACATCGGCCGGCACCGCGGCCAGATTCACCTTGATCTGCTCGTCGTCGCCTTCGCCCTCACCGGTGATGTTGTCACCGGTGTGCTCGACCGAACCGTCCGGGCTCTTCAGGTTGTTGAAGAACACGAAGTTCTGGTCGTTGGCCACCTTGCCCTGGTCGTTCGTCAGCAGGGCGCTGGCGTCCAGGTCGAAGTCCGTACCGGTGGTCGTACGCGCGTCCCAGCCCAGACCGACGACGACGGCGGTCAGATTGGGGGCTTCCTTCGTCAGCGAGACGTTGCCGCCCTTGCTGAGGCTGACTCCCACGAGTCCTCCCATAGATTCGAGGGGTACGTAAAGATTTGCGCCCCCATCGTGCATGGCATCGGATCAACGAATTGATCCTAGTGACCGGTTCCCACCGATTGCAGATATCGCACCTGGATCAGTGCGGATTCGGCCCGGTGGGCGCAGGGACACAGGAGGCACAGGGGGCGCCTGGGAGAGTGCGCCGCCTCAGAGGGTGTCGAGCGCCTTGACGTACTCGTTCAGGTCACGGGCGTCGGGCAGGCCGTTGACGACCGTCCAGCGCACCACGCCTTCCTTGTCGATGATGAAGGTGCCGCGCACCGCGCAGCCCTTCTCCTCGTCGAAGACGCCGTACGCCCGCGAGACCTCGCCGTGCGGCCAGAAGTCCGACAGCAGCGGGTACTCCAGCCCCTCCTGCTCGGCGAAGACGCGCAGCGAGAACGGGGAGTCGTTGGAGACGGCCAGCAGCTGGACGTCGTCGTTGACGAACTTCGGCAGCTCGTCACGGAGCGCACAGAGCTCGCCGGTGCAGACGCCGGTGAAGGCGAAGGGGTAGAAGAGGAGGACGACGGCCTTCTCGCCGCGGAAGCCGGAGAGCTTGACCAGCTCGCCGTGCTGGTTCTTCAGCTCGAAATCCGGAGCCTTCGTGCCGACCTCGATCGCCATGGGGTGCTTCCCTTCCGCTCACGCTCAAACAGGACGCGGCCAACCCTACGCGCCGGGGTGCACGTCCGGGGAACCCGTCCTGAACGGGGCCGAGCCCCCTCCGGAACAGGCGGAGGGGGCTCGGTGGCGAATGGTGAGACCGTGCGGCTCAGCGCTTGCCGGCCTTGGGCGTGACCAGTCGGCTGCCTGCCCAGTCCTTGCCCGCATTGATGCTCTTGGTCTGGGACAGACCCGCGGTCTGCGCGGCCTCATTGATGTCGCTCGGCTCGACGTAGCCGTCGCGGCCGGTCTTCGGGGTCAGCAGCCAGATCTGCCCGCCCTCGTCGATCAGCCCGATGGCGTCCACCAGCGCGTCCGTGAGGTCGCCGTCCTCGTCGCGGAACCACAGCAGAACGACGTCACACACGTCGTCGTAGTCCTCGTCGACGAGATCCTGGCCGATCACGGTCTCAATGCCTTCGCGGAGTTCCTGATCGACGTCGTCGTCGTATCCGATCTCCTGGACCACCTGTCCGGGCTCGAACCCAAGCCTGGCGGCAGGGTTGGTCCGCTCCTCCGCGTGGTCCGCGGTCGCGCTCACGGATTGCCTCCTGTCATGTTTCGGAAATGCTCGGGGACCCCGCGCGTGCGCGGAGCATTGGGCGTAGTCCACACGGGCCGGGCGGATCGCGCAAGTACCCGGCGGTCCAGACCGCCGAAACGGTGACGTTTCGAGGCGTCTCGCCGCAAGCGCGACCCCCGCAGGCCAGGCTGAAGTGATTCACGCCACAGCTTTCTGTGAAGTTTATCGGGTACTTGCGCGGCACTGGTCCCTTCGGGGGGCACCGGCCGGCTGCGGACCTGATTTCGGGGACCGCACGTCCGTACGCGAAGCACTTTCGACATGGGCGTATGGTTGCGATTTGGCCGACCCGAGAAATCGGCCTTTTCAGCGCCATCTCTCTACGGATGGGTTACCCATCGGTAGAGGTGACGTATCCCTGTGGCTCGGTACACGATGGAGACGGCGCGACACCAAGGCAGCGACAGCATTCGTCCCGTGCACGGCACCCATCACTTGCAGAGCACGAAACGAACCGAACACGAAGGAACAGCGTGGCTTCCGGATCCGATCGAAACCCGATCATCATTGGCGGCCTTCCCAGCCAGGTCCCGGACTTCGATCCCGAAGAGACCCAGGAGTGGCTCGACTCGCTCGACGCAGCCGTCGACGAGCGGGGCCGGGAACGTGCCCGCTACCTCATGCTCCGCCTGATCGAGCGCGCGCGCGAGAAGCGGGTGGCCGTGCCCGAGATGCGCAGCTCGGACTACGTGAACACCATCGCGACCAAGGACGAGCCGTTCTTCCCGGGCAATGAGGAGATCGAGCGCAAGGTCCTGAACGCGACCCGGTGGAACGCCGCGGTCATGGTCTCGCGCGCCCAGCGTCCGGGCATCGGCGTCGGCGGGCACATCGCCACCTTCGCCTCCTCCGCCTCCCTCTACGACGTGGGCTTCAACCACTTCTTCCGGGGCAAGGACGAGGGCGACGGCGGCGACCAGATCTTCTTCCAGGGCCACGCCTCGCCCGGTGTCTACGCCCGCGCGTTCCTCCTGGACCGGCTGTCCGAGGCCCAGCTCGACGCCTTCCGGCAGGAGAAGTCCAAGGCCCCCAACGGTCTGTCCAGCTACCCGCACCCGCGGCTGATGCCGGACTTCTGGGAGTTCCCGACCGTCTCGATGGGCCTCGGCCCGCTCGGCGCGATCTACCAGGCGCGGATGAACCGCTACATGGAGGCGCGCGGCATCGCCGACACCTCCAAGTCGCATGTCTGGGCCTACCTCGGCGACGGCGAGATGGACGAGCCCGAGTCGCTCGGCCAGCTGTCCATCGCCGCCCGGGAGGGCCTGGACAACCTGACCTTCGTCGTCAACTGCAACCTGCAGCGCCTCGACGGCCCGGTCCGCGGCAACGGCAAGATCATGCAGGAGCTGGAGTCGCAGTTCCGCGGCGCCGGCTGGAACGTCATCAAGCTGGTGTGGGACCGCAGCTGGGACCCGCTGCTCGCGCAGGACCGCGACGGCATCCTGGTCAACAAGCTCAACAGCACGCCCGACGGTCAGTTCCAGACGTACGCCACCGAGACCGGCTCGTACATCCGCGAGCACTTCTTCGGTGACGACCAGCGGCTGCGCGCGATGGTCGAGAACATGACCGACGACCAGATCCTGCACCTGGGCCGTGGCGGTCACGACCACAAGAAGATCTACGCGGCGTACGCGGCGGCCAAGGCCCACAAGGGCCAGCCGACGGTGATCCTCGCGCAGACCGTCAAGGGCTGGACGCTCGGCCCGAACTTCGAGGGCCGCAACGCGACCCACCAGATGAAGAAGCTCACGGTCGCGGACCTCAAGGGCTTCCGTGACCGGCTGCACCTGCCGATCCCGGACAAGGACCTGGAGGACGGCCTGCCGCCGTACTACCACCCGGGCCGGAACTCCGAAGAGATCCAGTACATGCACGACCGCCGCAAGGGGCTGGGGGGCTATGTGCCCACCCGGGTCGTGCGCGCCGAGCCGCTGCAGCTGCCGGACGACAAGGCCTATGCGGGTGCCAAGAAGGGCTCGGGGCAGCAGAAGATCGCCACGACCATGGCGTTCGTCCGTGTCCTGAAGGACCTGATGCGGGACAAGGAGATCGGCAAGCGGTTCGTGCCGATCGCGCCCGACGAGTACCGCACCTTCGGTATGGACGCGTTCTTCCCGTCGGCCAAGATCTACAACCCGCTGGGCCAGCAGTACGAGTCGGTCGACCGCGAACTGCTGCTCGCGTACAAGGAGTCGCCGACCGGCCAGATGCTGCACGACGGCATCACCGAGGCGGGCTGCACCGCTTCCCTGATCGCCGCGGGCTCCGCCTATGCGACGCACGGCGAGCCGCTGATCCCGGTCTATGTCTTCTACTCGATGTTCGGCTTCCAGCGCACCGGCGACCAGTTCTGGCAGATGGCCGACCAGCTCGCGCGCGGCTTCGTTCTCGGCGCGACCGCGGGCCGGACGACGCTGACCGGTGAGGGCCTGCAGCACGCCGACGGCCACTCCCAGCTGCTGGCCTCGACCAACCCGGCCTGTGTCGCCTACGACCCGGCCTACGGTTACGAGATCGCACACATCGTCAAGGACGGTCTGCGGCGGATGTACGGCGAGAACGCCGAGGACATCTTCTACTACCTGACCGTCTACAACGAGCCCATCCAGCACCCGGCGGAGCCGGCGGACGCCGATGTCGAGGGCATCCTCAAGGGTCTGCACCGCATCAAGGCAGGCGAGAAGGGCGAGCACGCGGCCCGGATCCTCGCCTCGGGTGTCGCGGTGCCGTGGGCCGTCGAGGCCCAGCAGATCCTCGCGGACGACTGGAACGTCAAGGCCGATGTCTGGTCGGCGACGTCCTGGAACGAGCTGCGCCGCGACGCGGTGGAGATCGAGGAGCACAACCTGCTGCACCCGGAGGAGGAGCAGCGCGTCCCGTATGTGACGCAGAAGCTCCAGGGTGCCGAGGGTCCGACGATCGCGGTCTCGGACTGGATGCGGGCGGTTCCGGACCAGATCGCGCGCTGGGTTCCCGGCACGTACCAGTCGCTGGGCGCCGATGGCTTCGGCTTCGCGGACACCCGTGGCGCGGCCCGTCGCTTCTTCCACATCGACCCGCAGTCCATCGTCCTCGGCGTGCTCACCGAGCTCGCCAAGGAGGGCAAGGTCGACCGGTCGCTGCTGAAGCAGGCGATCGACCGCTACCAGCTCCTGGACGTCACGGCCGCCGACGCGGGTGAGGCCGGCGGCGACGCCTGACCCCTCCGCGGCAAGCCGCCGCACCGCCTCCGCCGCGCCCCCCGACCAGCGTCTTTCGCCGGTCGGGGGGCGCGGCGGTGTGTGGTGGGGCGCGGCGGTGTGGTGGAGCGCGGCGGTGCGTACGGGGAGGTCCGTGGGCGGCCGGTTCAGCGCTCCCACACCTTGAACGCCCGTACCTGGTACGGGGACCGGGGCACCCAGCTGCCGCCGCCCGGGTAGGTGTCGAACTCGGCGGTCTCGGCGCATTCCTCGCTCTGGTAGGTGGTGACCGGCCGGCCGGTGCGGTTGGCGAGCGCGGCGGCACTGGTTCCCTCGGGCAGCGGGGTGCAGCTCTCGATGTCGGTGCCGGACAGCTCGTAGGTCCGCCGCGTGCCGCCGAAGTCCGCCTTCGGCCAGAGGCACAGCTGTCCTGCCGCGCAGGGGCCCGAGGCGGCACCGACACGGCCGCCGGGGGCCGCGTGCGCAGCCGGGGTGCCGAGGGCCGGCGGGACGGCGAGGGCCGCGGTGAGCGCGGCGAGGCCGGTGAGGAGCGCGGTGGTGTGGGGCGTACGCAGACGCAGACGCATAGGAATCTCTCCCCCGTGAAGGACGACGATGGCGTTCCGCCGTGGGCGGGTTGCCCGCGGCGGGTGCTGCGGTGTCGAGCTTCGCGAGGGCGCGGCGCGGTTGCCAAGGCCGTGGCGGCACGGCCACCCGGATCAGGTATGTGGACAGGGAAGACGGCCCGGCGTGGGGCATCGGGTGCACGGCGTTGACGTGGGACGGACCGGCGGGGAGAGGGTGCGGAAACCGTTCGCCCCATGGGCTGCCGGGGGTCGGGAGGCACCTGACGCCCCCGGAGGGGGCCGGTGCCCGGCTCGGTTCCCCGACCGCCTCATCCGGATGAGGGATTCGGCCGTCCGCCAGCGGCCAACTCCCGCCCGTCACACGGCGGAAGGGGCCGGGTGCGGTCCGGGACGGCCGGTTGACGCCCGCCGTTGACGGCACCACGCAAAAAGCGGCGCGCGGCCGGACGAGGACGAGCCTCGTACCTGCCGCGCGCCGGCGTCCGGGCCTCGGGCGTCGGGCCTCGGGCGTCAGGCGTCAGACGACGGGCGTCAGACGTCGGGCGCCGCGGAATGGTGCCGACCGGTCGTATGCCGCGGCCGGGGCCCGGTCAGATGTGGCCGACCCCGGCGCCCGCCTCGGCGTTCGCGCCGCGCTTGGTGAAGACGGCGACGACGGCGGCAACGGCCGCCACACCGCAGGCGACCGTGAAGGCCAGGCCCATGCCGGACACAAAGGTGTCGTGGGCGACGGAGGTGATCTTCTGGGCGAACTCCGGCGGGGTGCCCTTCGGAACGGGGGCGATACCGGCCGAGACCGCGTCGGAGAGCTCGGACGCCTTCGCGGGCGGGACGGGCGGGAGGCCGGCCGCCTTCCAGTTGTCCGGGAGTTCGCTGTCGACACGGGAGGCCATCACCGCGCCGAGCACGGCCGTGCCGAGGCTGCCGCCGACCTGCATCGCGGCCTGCTGGAGACCGCCGGCCACGCCGGAGAGCTCCAGCGGGGCGTTGCCGACGATGACCTCGGTGGCGCCGACCATGACAGGCGCGAGGCCGAGGCCGAGCAGCGCGAACCAGAGGGACATCGGGCCGGTGCTGCTGTCCGTGTCGAGGCCGGACATGCCGTACATGGCGACGGCGGTGAGGACCATGCCGCTGACCAGCGGAATGCGCGGGCCGAGCTTGGTGATCAGGGCACCGGCGAGCGGCGAGCCGACGATCATCATGCCCGTGAGCGGGAGGAGGTGCAGACCGCTGTCGACGGGGGTCATGCCGTGGACGTTCTGGAGGTAGAACGTCACGAAGAACAGGCCGCCCATGAAGGCGAAGGCCATCAGCACCATCAGGACCGTGCCGGCGGTCAGCGGCAGGGAGCGGAACATCCGCAGCGGGATGAGCGGTTCGCGGACCTTGGTCTCCAGCACGGCGAACAGCGCGAAGAGGACCACCGCGGCGATCAGGAAGCCCCAGGTCTTCATATCGCCCCAGCCCCATTCCGACGCCTTGATCAGCGGCCAGATGAGGCAGAACATCGCTGTGGAGAGCAGCACGATGCCCGGGATGTCGAACGAACGCGGGGCATTCTCCGCGCGGTGGTCCTTGAGGATCACCAGGCCGAGGACCAGCGCCAGCACACCGACCGGGACGTTGATGAAGAACACGGACTGCCAGTTGACGTGCTCGACCAGCAGTCCGCCGACTATCGGCCCGCCGGCGGTGGAGGCGCCGATGACCATGCCCCAGATGCCGATCGCCATGTTGAGCTTCTCGGCCGGGAAGGTGGCGCGCAGCAGTCCCAGCGCGGCGGGCATCAGCAGCGCGCCGAACAGGCCTTGCAGGACGCGGAAGGTGATGACCAGCGCGACCTCGTGGGAGAACCCGATGGCGCCGGAAGCGGCGGCGAAGCCGAGGATGCCGACCAGGAAGGTCTGGCGGTGGCCGAAGCGGTCGCCGAGCTTGCCTGCCGTGATCAGCGAGACGGCCAGCGCGAGCATGTAGCCGTTGGTGATCCACTGCACATCGGCGAGCGAGGCACCGAGGTCCTTCTTGATGGCCGGGTTGGCGATGGCGACGATCGTGCCGTCCAGGGCCACCATCATGACGCCGATGGCAACGGAGAAGAGGGTCAGCCACGGATGGCCGCGCAGCCCCTTCGGGGGCTGTGGTGCGGGAAGGTCCGGCGCAGCAACGGCAACCGGGGTCTGGGAACTCATACGACGAGGCTAATGTCAGCCACTGACAGTTGACAAAGCAAATCATGAGTCAGTAACTGTCATTCCGCTCACAGGTAACCTGAGCAGCGAGAACACCACGGAAAGGCGGCTCAGGATGGCGACCCCGACGCCGCATACGGCACCCACCGGCCTGCGGGAACGCAAGAAGCAGCGCACCCGCGACGCGCTGATCCGCGCGGCGCTCGAACTCTTCACGGAGCAGGGGTACGAGGCGACGACCATCGATGAGATCGCGGAGGCGGTGGATGTCTCCCAGCGGACGTACTTCCGCTACTTCGCCAACAAGGAGGACGTCGCCTTCGCCGTCCAGGAGATGATCGAGGCCCGTTTCCTCGACGAGCTGAGCGCACGGCCCGCGACCGAGGCCCCGCTCACCGCCCTGCGCAGCGCCGTGATGGTGGCCTGGGACGACATCGGCAGCGCCATCGAGTCGGTGATCCCGGTGGAGCTGCACATGCGCTCGTACCAAATGATCGAGTCGACGCCCGCACTGGTCGCCGCGCATCTGCGGCGCTCCTCCGAACTGGAGCTGGAGATGGCGCGGTTGATCGCCCGGCGCGAGGGGCTGGACGTGGATGCCGATCCGCGGCCGCGGGTGCTGGTTGCCGCGTTCGGCGGGGTGATGCGGGTGGCCGGCAAGGTGTGGGGCGAGGGACAGGACTGCAGCGTGGCGTCCATCCGCGAGCTCACCCAGTCCTATCTGGACCACATCGGGCCGGCGATGGAGGGCGACTGGCGGGCAAGGTGAGCGCACCGGCGCCACGGCCGGTCAGTGGCCGGTCAGCGGGCGGACCTCGGGCCGGACGAACCGCGGACCGGGCGGACCGCGGACCGGTCAGCCCGCCCGTACGACGGTTCGTGCGGCGGTTCGTGCGGTGGTTCGTGCGACGAGTCGCACGACGGCCCGTGCGAGGACCCACGGCGACCCGTGCGACGGCCCGCGGCAGCCCGCACGGAATGCGTTACTCCCCGTAACGCCAATCCACCTTTACGCGATCACTCCGAGCGCCCCCTGAGACCGCGCCTGCACGACTGAGCACCGAAAACAGCTGACATGTGTCCGGTTTGGTCGAAATACCCACCGCGAAACGTGATCTCACTCACGGTCACAGCAAGCATCCTTCCGCGTCTCCTAGGGTGGCACGCGGTGACTTCTTTCCCGGGCCTCGGCCCCTCCTCCAGCTTCCTGCAGTCCTCCACCTGGCGTGCCGCACTCGCCCTGGCGGTGGTGTTCGTGATGCTCGCCCTCACCGGCTGGACGGCCGTCAGAGGCACCAAGGAAGACGCCAATCCGCTGGCCACTGCCAAGACCGCCTGGCAGCACGCCACTTTCCACGGCCGCCCGCTGCCCGACCCCGACGGTTCGCCGGCCGCGCTCCGGGGCTTCTTCGCCAAGCTCACCGGTGCCGAGAAGCAGCAGCTCGCCGACCGCTATCCGCTCGTCGTGGGCAATATGAACGGCGCCCCCGTGCCGCTGCGTTACCGCGCCAACCGGATGGCCATCGACGATGCCCGCCGGATCGAGAAACAGCGGATGGGCGACCGCCGGCTCACCCCCGTCGGCCGCCAGGAAGCGGGCCGGCTGATGCACCGCTTCGAGTCGATGATGAGCCCCGCCCGGCAGATCCTGGCCTTCGATCCGGCCGGCGACGGCCGGGCCGCCGAAGTCTTCGGCAACCTCCCGGCGGCGCAACGGGTTTCGGTCGTGGTGCCCGGGGTGGACACCAATCTGTCGACCTTCGAGCGCACCGCGCGGGCGAACACCGCCCCCGTCGGCATGGCGCAGTCCCTCTACGGCGCCGAGCGCGAAGCCCGGCCGAGCACCCGTACCGCCGTGATCGCCTGGGCCGACTACACCTCGCCGCCCGGAATGGGCGTCGAGGCCGCCACCGGGAAGCTCGCCGCGGACGGCGCGGTCCGGCTGCGCGCCCTGGTGGACTCGCTGCCCTCCTCCGAGGCCGTCTCGCTGTTCTGCCACAGCTACGGGTCCGTGGTGTGCGGCGTCGCGGCCCGTGACCTGCCGTCCAACGTCGAGGACATCGCGGTGGCCGGCAGCCCCGGCATGCGGGCCGGCAACCTCTCCGGGCTGGGCACCCACGCCCGGGTCTGGGCCATGCGGGACGCCGACGACTGGATCCAGGACGTGCCCTACCTGGAGGTCGGCGGGCTCGGCCACGGCGCCGACCCCGTCGATCCGTCCTTCGGCTCACGACTCCTGTCGGCCGACGGCGCCGTCGGCCACGCCGGCTACTTCGCGCCCGGCACCCGCAGCCTGCGCAACTTCGCCCTGCTCGGGGTGGGCGCGACCAGCACCGTCTCCTGCGCCACCGACGACCCGCACTGCAGCTCGGGCCTGGCCTAGGGGGTGTCCCCCCTCGGGACCACCGGCCCGTACAGACCGGTTCCCGCCGGCACGGCCCGGCGCCCGGGGACGGGCCGTGCCGGCGGGAACCGCACCCGGCGCCGGGGACGTCCACCACACAGGGAACGCAGCGGGTGGCCGGAGTGACGCGCGTAGCTTCGGCAGACGCCCCCGAGGTGTCCGGAAGGGGGACGGGTGGGCAACCGCCCGCATACGATGAGCCGCATGGGTGATGTGCTGGCCGGTTTTCATGCCGTCTGGGAGTTCGACACGGACTCCGTACTCATCCGCTTCGAACGGGGGATCCGCAGGCCGAAGCTGTTCCAGGCGCTCGGCGAGCGACGCATTCCGTACGAGGCGCTGAGCTCCGTCGAGGTGACCGGAGGCAGACGCGGCACGGTGGTGCTGCATGCCGTGCCCCGGCCCGGCGCCGATCCTTTGATGGAGGCGGCGGACGGACAGCTCAAGGAGGACGCCGATCCGTACCGGCTGGTGCTGCCGGCCGAGCGCGGGACGCTTGCCGAGTACTACGCCGACGAGCTGCGCACGGTGCTCGGCCCCGATGCGAAGGAACCCGCCGACCGCCACCTGGTGGCCGCGCCGGAGCCCCCGCTGCACTTCAAGGCGTACGACGGCAAGGCATCCTTCGACGGCCGTTCGGTCGCCTTCCGGTGGTTCTGGACGGGTGCGTCCTCGGCGAAGTGGAAGTGCGGCGACCAGACCTTCCCGGTCGGCGAACTGGCCGGGGTCGAGTGGCGGTCGCCGGAGATCCTCAACGGCTATCTGCGTCTCCTGGAGCGCGGTGCCCGTGAGCCGGGGCCGGGTGAGGCGGACCAGGATCCGGCCGCGGTGGTGTTCGGGCTGGGGTACGGCCCCGTTCACGAGTCGCTGCCGTTCGCGGCCTCGGTACTGCAGGCCGTCCGCGCCGCCGAGCCGGTGCAGGAGACGCCGGAGGGCGAACCGCGCCGCCGGACCGGTGACGCGCGCCGGGACCCCGCCGATATCGCGGAACGGATTCGGCACCTCGGCGAGCTCCACGGGGCCGGCCTGCTGACCGACGACGAGTTCAGCACGAAGAAGGCCGAGCTGCTGGCGGAGCTGTAGGGGCTCCAGGGGTTCCGGTTCAGGGGCTCCGGTTCCAGGGGATCCAGGGGCTCCGTCGGCTCCGGATGCTTTCGGGACTCGTGCGGGCCGGGGGGCGGGATCCAGGTGCGGGATCCCGGGACTCATACCGTGGTAGGGGGCCGAAGCCGGGACCCTGGTATGACGCCGTGGCCGCGGTGCTCCGCTTGGATGGAGGGCGCGATGATCAGACCCTCTTCCCGCCCCGCACCCGAGCCGGCCCGTCACCGGATGCTGCGCGCCGTACGGCAGGCGCCGCACGTCCTCGCCGCCGAGCTCGGCACTCCCACCGAGCCCGGTACTCCACTCTTCGGCAGCGTCCGGAATGCCTGGCTGCGTTGGCTGCCGTATGCCGTCGCGTTCGCGTTCGCGGTGTCCCTGCTGCCGACGACCGTCACCGTCCTCAGCCACGACTACGGCATGAGCGGCGGACTGGCCGGTGCGCTGGCCACGGCACAGACCGCGCCGCTGCTGCTCGCGGTGACCCGGCCGCTGCAGGCCTGGTGGGTGATCTTCACGGCGGACGTGGTCTGCGCCCTGGCGCTCACCGGCGCGGACGGTGTCGCGGACCGCTCCTGGCCCTGGCCGCCCATGGTGATCGTCGGCTATCTCGCGCTGATGCTGGCACTGTCCCTGCGCGAGCGCGGCCGCACCCTGATCGCCGTCTGGCTGACGACCGGTGTGGCGGGCGTCCTCTCCGAGGCGATCACCCCGGACCGCATCAACAGCACCTGGGTGCTGCTGTTCGTGCTGACCGGAGTGGTACTGCTGACGGGCGCCACACTGCGGGAACGCGGCGACGCCCAGCGGAAGTTGATCGAGCAGGAGACCATCAGCGAGGCCGAGCGGGCCCGTCGGACGCTGCTGGAGGAGCGCACCCGTATCGCCCGCGAGCTGCACGATGTCGTCGCCCACCACATGTCGGTGATCACGGTCCAGGCCGACAGCGCCCCGTACCGCATCAGCGGGATTCCCCGGGAGGCGGCGGAGGAGTTCGGTTCGATCGCGGCGACGGCACGGGAGTCGCTGGCGGAGATGCGCCGACTGCTCGGGGTGCTGCGCAGCGAGGAGGCGGAGCGGCACGGCGGCCCGGAGAAGACCCCGCAGCCCGGTATCGGCATGCTGCCGAAGCTGGTCGAGGGGACCGTACGGGCGGGTGTGCCGGTGGAGTTGTCGCTGTCCGAGGACCGGGCGCCGCTCGCACCGGCGGTGGATCTGTCGGCGTACCGCATCGTGCAGGAGGCGCTGGCCAATGTCGTACGGCACGCCCCGGGCGCACGGACCCGGGTGTCGGTGACCACGGCGGCGGACGGCTCCCGGCTGACCGTTCTCGTCGTCAACTCCCCGCCGCCGGCGCCGTCCGTACCGTCCGCACCGCTGGAGACCAACGGCACCGGCCATGGCCTCATCGGCATGCGGGAGCGGGTGCGGCTGGTGGGCGGTTCGCTCGACACCGGGCCGCTCCCCGACGGCGGGTTCCGGGTGGCCGCGCAGCTCCCCCTTTCGCCGCCGCCCGCCCCGGCGGCTTCCCTTTCACCGAAGGATTCCGACTCCCTGTGACCACGCGCGTGATCATCGTCGACGACCAGGCCATGGTGCGCGCGGGCTTCGCCGCGCTGCTCGCCGCGCAGAGCGGTATCGAGGTGGTGGGCGATGCGCCGGACGGCGTGCAGGGAGTGGAGCTGAGCCGCCGGACGCACCCCGATGTGGTGCTGATGGATGTCCGGATGCCGGAGATGGACGGGCTGGAGGCGGCCCGGCAGCTGCTCGACCCGCCCCCCGGCGTGCTGCACCGCCCGAAGGTGCTGATGCTGACCACCTTCGATGTCGACGACTACGTCTACGAGGCGCTGCGGGCGGGGGCGTCCGGCTTCTTGCTCAAGGATGCGCCGCCGGGTGATCTGATCTCCGCGGTCCGGGTCGTGGCGGCCGGGGAGGCGCTGCTCGCCCCGTCCGTGACCCGGCGGCTGATAGCCGATTTCGCCCGCCGGCGGCCCGCGCCCCGCAAGGGCCGGGCCGCGCTCCGGCTGAAGGGCCTCACCCCGCGGGAGACGGAGGTCCTGGAGCTGATCGCGCGTGGCCTGTCGAACCAGGAGATCGCCACTGCGCTGATCGTCGCCGAGCAGACCGTGAAGACCCATGTCAGCCGGGTGCTCGCCAAGTTGGCGCTGCGCGACCGCGCCCAGGCCGTGATCTTCGCGTATGAGTCGGGACTGGTCACGCCCGGGGAGCAGTAGCGGCCGCGGAGGGCTGCCCGGCGTGCCCTTCCCTGCCGCTCCTCCTTGTTGCTCCTCCTTGCCGCTGCTGCTCCTTGTTGCTGCTCCTTGTTGCCGCTCCTCCTTGAGGACGAGGGAGGCTTCTCCCCCCTACCGGGGTATCACCCGGCAGTTGGCTCCGCGGTGTGACGCCGCGTCATACGCCCTCTTCCTACGTTTCCCTCCGCCACACCAACGGGAGAGGGAGACACCATCATGTCCAGGCTGCGAACCACCGCCCGCCGCGGCCGGCGCACGCTCCTCGGCGCCGCGCTCGCGCTGACCGTGGCCGCCGGCACCGGCGGCTGGGCGGCCGGCACCGCGCAGAGCGCCGTCACGGGCCCGGCGCCCGGCGCCGCCGCCTGGCGCGCCGACCACTCCCTCGGCGTCCGGCTGCCGGACCCGGCGACCGCACGGCCCGCCGAGGTCACCCGCTTCTTCGCCTCGCTGACCGACGGGCAGCGGCAGGCACTGGTGGCCCGGCACCCGCTCACCGTCGGCAATCTCGACGGGACGCCCCCCGCCGTGCGGTACGCGGCCAACTCCCGTGCGCTGAAGGCGGAACGGGACCGCCAGCTGGCCCGTGCCACCGCTCCGGCCGGCACCCTCCAGGACCACCGGCAGGCCAGGAAGGCGGCCGCCCGCTGTGCCTCGCTGCTCTCCCCCGGCCGTCACATCCTCGCTTTCGACCCCCGCGGCCGCGGGCAAGTGGCCGAGGTGTACGGCGACTTGGCCACCGCCGAACGCACCGCCGTGATCGTGCCGGGCTCGGACATCGACCTGGCCTCCTTCGACCGCGACGGTCAGCCGTACGGCACACCGGCGGGCATGGCCAAGTCGCTGCGGACCCGGCTGGCCGCCGACGCGCCCGGGACCCGTACCGCGGTCATCGCCTGGGCCGGATACACCACGCCGGTCGGCATCGGCCCGGATGCCATGACCGGCCGGCTCGCCGATGCCGGAGCGCCGCGGCTGGCCCGGTTCCTGTCCGGGCTGGCCGCCGCAGGGGCGCCGGCCCCGGCCGTGCTGTGCCACAGCTACGGCTCGGTGGTCTGCGGGCTGGCCGCCTCGCAGCCGGCCCGCGGCCGCATCGCCGACCTGGTGCTCTTCGGCTCCCCCGGCGTCCGCCGGGACAACGTGGCACAGCTGCACACCTCGGCCCGGGTCTGGGCGGCGCGGGACGCATCCGACTGGATCGGCGATGTCCCGAACGTCGAACTGCTCGGCCTGGGCCACGGCACCGACCCCACCGACCCCGCCTTCGGCGCCCGCCGGGTCTCCGCCGAGCGCGCCGTGGGCCACACCGGCTATCTCGCCCCCGGTACGGACTCCCTCCGGAACTTCGCGGCCATCGTGCTGGGCCACTACGGCGCCGTGCGCTGACACCGGTCCGCGCCACCGGCCCGCGCCGCAGGTCCGCGCCACCGGTCCGCGTCGCACGTCCGCGCCGCAGGTCCACGTCGCAGGTCCGCGCAAGGGCCCAGGGCCCGGGGCGCCCGGCGCGGGCACCGGCCGCTCCGGCCGCAGCGACCGCCCCGGCCCCTCCGGTCCGCCCTTCGCCCGTCCCTCCTCCCCGCTCCCCCTCCAGTCCCAGGACTCAAGGACGCCTCATGGACATCGCCTTCCTCACGCCTCTCAGACGTGCCACCCGCACGGCGGTCCGCACCATCGAGGACCGCACGCCGGCGGACCGCGACCGCGCCCTCGACGGACTGCGTGCGCTGGCGCTGCTCGCGGTCCCCGTCGGCCACTGGCTGATCGGGGGCTTCACCCTCGATGCCGGTGGCGCACTGCACAACACCAGCCTGCTGACCACCTTCGGCGCCCTCGCGCCCGCCAGTTGGGTGCTGCAGCTGCTCGGCATCTTCTTCCTGGTCGGCGGCCATGCGTCGGTGCGCTCCCTCCGGCGCGCCACCGAGCGGGCCGAGTCCGCCGGGACCTGGCTGCGCGGCCGGATCCTCCGGCTGGGCCGCCCGGTGCTCGGCGTGACGGCCGTGTGGGCGGTGCTGCTCCCCGTCCTGTACGGCCTGGGGGTGCCCGAGGCGACCCTGCGGACCGGGGCGACGCTGGTGATCCAGCCGTTGTGGTTCGTCGGCGTGTATGCGGTGGTCACCGCGCTGACGCCGTACTGCCTGCGGGCCGCCCGGCGGTGGGGCGCCTGGGCCGCGGCACCGCTGGCGACCGCCGTGGCGGCGGTGGACTTCCTGCGCTACGGGCCGTTCGCCGACGCCATGCCCACCTGGCTCGGCCTGCTCAACCTCGTGCCCGGCTGGCTGTTCGCCTATCAGCTCGGGGTCTCCTGGGGTGAGCGGCGGCTCGGCGGGCGGACCGCCTGGTCGCTGCTGCTCGGCGGCGCCGCACTGTTCGCCGCGCTGCTGCTGTTCTTCCACTACCCGGCGAGCATGGTCGGCGTCCCCGGTCAGGACCGTACGAACTCCCACCCGCCGTCGCTGCTGGTCCTGGCGCTGGCGGCAGCCCAGTCCGGCGCCGCCGTCCTGCTCCGTGACCGGCTCGCCCGTCTCCTGCGCCGGCCTGCCTTGTGGGCACCGGTCACGATCGTCAACCTCTCGGCGATGACGGTCCTGTGCTGGCATCAGACGGCGCTGCTCTCGGCGGCCGTGCCCGCGTCCTTCCTGGGCGAGATCCCCGGGCTGACCGCGCAGCCCGACACCCTCGGCTGGCTCCTCGCCCGGCTCGCCTGGCTGCCGGTGTTCGGCGGGGCGCTGCTCCTCATCGGGCGCACCACCCGCCGCTTCGAGGCACCGTGGACCGGTGTCACCCGGGCCCGCCGGGCTGCCGCGGCGCTCCTGGCCGCCGGCTTCGCCGCCTTTGCGCTGGGGCTGGCGTGAGCACCCCGCCCCGGCCGCCCGGGGCGGGTCACCCGGGGCCGGGACGCCCCACGGCAAGGGGGCCCAAGGGAGCCCAAGGGGCCCAAGGGGGCCACCCGGACCCGCCCCGAGCGCCTTACCGCCGTCCCGCCGAGGTGTGCGCCATGTCCGCGTACCGCGCCCCCGCGACCTGCCCGGCGATCGGCTCCAGCAGCGCCAGGTCCTGCTCGGTCAGCGGGATCCGGGTGGCCCCGGTGTTCTCCTCGACACGGCTGCGCTGACGGGTGCCGGGGATCGGTACGACGGCCAGACCGCGGGCCGTGGCCTGGTGCTGCACCCAGGCCAGCGCGATCTGGCCGGGCGTCGCGCCATGGGCGTCGGCGACCTTGCGGACGGGCTCCAGCAGCGCGGCGTTGGCGGTGGCGTTGTCACCGGTGAAGCGGGGCTGGGTCCGCCGGAAGTCGTCCTTCGTCAGCTCCTTGTCGGCGCTGACGAACGCACCGGTGAGGAAGCCCCGGCCGAGCGGCGAGTACGGAACGACGCCGACCCCGAGCTCGGCCGCGGCCTGCACCACGCCGTCCTCGATGTCCCGGCTGAACAGCGACCACTCGGACTGCAGGGCCGCGATCGGGTGCACGGCCTGCGCCGCGCGCAGCTCGGAGGCGGTCACCTCGCTCAGCCCCAGGTGCTTGACCTTGCCCTCGGCCACCAGTTCGGCCATGGCGCCGACCGATTCCTCCAGGGGGACGTCCGCCGTGCGCCGGTGCATGTAATACAGGTCGATCTCGTCGACGCCCAGGCGCTTCAGGCTGCCTTCGACGGCCTGGCGGATGTACGGCCGGTCGTTGCGGATGACGCGCTTGGACCGGTCGTCCGGGTCGGCGGCTATCGCGAACTTGGTGGCCACCACGACCTCGTCGCGGTGCGCCTGGATGAACGGGGCGATGAACTTCTCGTTCTCCCCCCTGCCGTACATGTCGGCCGTGTCGAAGAGGGTCACGCCCAGCTCCAGGGCCCGCTCCAGCGTGGCCCGCGCCTCGTCGGTGTCCGTCGTCGGACCATAGGCGAAGCTCATGCCCATGCAGCCGAGGCCCTGCACCCCGACCCGCGGTCCGCCGGTGCCCAGCTCGACCGTCTCGATCTTCTCGCTCCCCATGACCTCAGAACCTCTCGGACGCCCGTCGGGCGTCGGCATAGACGTCGATTTTGTAGTCGAGTACGTCCAGCGTGCTCTGCAGCTCGGCTATCCGCTGTCGTACGTCCTCGCGATGCGCGGTCAGCAGCTCCTCGCGCTCGGCGAAGGTGCGCTCCCCGTCCCGCACCAGCTCGGCGTAGCGGACCATGTCCGCGACCGGCATGCCGGTCAGCCGCAGCCTGGCCACCAGGCTCAGCCAGTCCAGATCGCGGTTGGTGAAGCGCCGCTGCCCGGTGTGGGTGCGGTCCACATGCGGCATCAGGCCGATGCGCTCGTACCAGCGCAGGGTGTGCGCGCTGAGCCCGGTGTGCTCCGCCACCTCGCTGATCGTGTACTGGTCCCGGCCGGCGGGCCGCGGGTGCGTGAGCGCGGGGCCACAGTCGCGCGGCCTCGCCGGCAGCCTCCCGGCCGCGGCCCCGCTCGTGACCGGTTCGCTCTGCGTTACCGTCATGCCCCGTCTCCCCTGTATCGCCGGATGTCTCCCGGCCTGATCGCCGGATGCCTCTCGACGTCCTCAACGCTAGAGACTTCGAGTGCACTCCAGGCAAGGGCGGATCACCGGCAGACTTGACCGGATTTTGGGAACGTACGGGCCTCCGGGCCGGGGCAGACCCCACACCCCCTAGGCTCGTGGGCATGCAGAGCCTGCGGATGATCGAGAACTGGCCGGTGCCCACCGCTGCGGCCGCCGTCGTACGAGCCGATGGGTCGGTGGCCGGATCCTACGGCCCCCAGGAGCACCGCTTCCCGCTGGCGTCCGTCACCAAGCCGCTGGCCGCATACGCCGCACTGCTGGCCATCGAGGAGGGCGCCATCGAGCTGGACGAACCGGCCGGGCCCGAGGGGTCCACGGTCCGTCATCTCCTGGCCCACACCTCGGGGCTGGCCTTCGACGAGCAGCGCACGATGGCCGAGCCGGGCACCCGCAGGCTCTACTCCAACACCGGTTTCGAGGCGCTGGGCGATCACCTCGCCAAGGCGACGGACATCCCCTTCCCGCAGTATCTGCACGAGGCGGTGCTCGCACCGCTGGGGATGACCGCGACGGAACTGCCCGGCTCGCCCGCCAAGGACGGCGTCTCCACCGTCGCCGACCTGGTCCGGTTCGCCGCGGAGCTGCAGGCGCCGCGGCTGCTCGCACCGCAGACGCTCGCGGAGGCGACGCAGGTGGCCTTCCCCGGTCTGGCGGGGGTGCTGCCGGGCTACGGCCACCAGAAGCCCAACGACTGGGGGCTCGGCTTCGAGATCCGCGACGGCAAGTCGCCGCACTGGACGGGCAGCGCGTCCTCGCCCCGCACCTTCGGGCATTTCGGCCAGTCCGGGACGTTCTTGTGGGTGGATCCGGACGCGCGCGCGGCGTGTGTGGCGCTCGCCGACCGGGCCTTCGGGCCGTGGGCCATCGAGGCCTGGCCGCAGCTGACCGATGCGGTGCTGGCCGAACTGGCACAGTCCGCCTGACGGCGCGGTACGGGACGGACCGGACCGTGCGGACGGCGCGGACGCCCCGGCCCGGGACGGCGCGGACGGCGCGGCGCGCTACCGCCGGCTGCGGGCCCGCCACCGCTCTCACCCGTACGCCGGCTCCGCCCCCATCTCCCACACCAGGCACTCCGCCGGCTCCAGCCCCTTCAGCTCCAGCCCCACCCCGTCGGTGATCCGCGCCGCGTCGCCGGCCTCCAGGCGCTCCGCCCCGACCCGTACGGCGCCGCGCACCACCTGCACATACGCCCGTGCGGCCTCCGGGACCGCGGTGCGCTCATCCTCGGCGAGGCGGCGCAGATGCAGCAGGGCCCCGGCCCGCGGGACGGCGTACGGGGTGCCGTCGGCGATACCGCGCACCACCTCGTACGACGCCTCGCCGCCGAATTCCAGCGGCGCCAGCCACATCTGGACGAAGCGCAGCGGCCGCGTGCCGTCATTGCGTTCCACATGCCGCACGCCACCGGCCGAGCTGAGCCGCTGGAGATCGCCGGGGCGTACGGTGGTCTCGTGGCCGGCCGAGTCGCGGTGGGTCAGCTCGCCCTCGACCACCCAGGTCACGATCTCCGTGTCGCGGTGCGGATGCTCGTCGAATCCGGTGCCCGCCGCCAGCCGCTCCTCGTTGCAGGCGATCAGCGCGCCGAAGCGCAGATTGTCCGGGTCGAAATGCGGCCCGAAGGAGAACGCGTGCAGCGACTCGATCCCGGCCTCCGCGTCCCCGCCCGGATACCGTTCATGGCCTCGGTGCACCTGAATCATGGGCCCACCGTAGCCCCGCCCCCGCACCCTCCCGCCCCGATAGTGCAGGCTTGTCCCGTGTCTGAACCCGCATCGCGCGACGCGCACCCGCACTCCGCCACCCTCCGGCGCCTGGAGAATTCCTCCGGCAAACTGGCGGCCGCGGCCATCGCCCGCATGGACGCCACGCTGCCGTGGTACCGCGCGATGCCCCCGGAGAACCGCTCCTGGATCGGCCTGGTGGCACAGGCCGGTATCGCCGCGTTCACCGAATGGTTCCGGCATCCGGAGACCCCGCAGGCGATCAGTACCGACGTCTTCGGCACGGCGCCGCGCGAGCTGACCCGGGCGATCACCCTGCGGCAGACCGTGGAGATGGTGCGGACCACCATCGAGGTCATGGAGTCCGCGATCGACGAGGTCGCGGCCCCGGGTGACGAGTCCGTGCTGCGCGAGGCGCTGCTGGTCTACGCCCGGGAGATCGCCTTCGCCACCGCCCAGGTCTACGCCCAGGCCGCGGAGGCCCGCGGCGCCTGGGACGCCCGGCTGGAGTCGCTGGTGGTCAACGCGGTGCTGTCGGGCGAGGCCGACGAGGGCGCGGTCTCCCGTGCCGCGGCGCTGGGCTGGAACTCCCCCGAGCATGTGTGCGTGGTGCTGGGCACGGCCCCGGACGGGGACAGCGAGCTGACCGTGGAGGCGATCCGGCGGGCCGCCCGGCACGCCAAGCTCCAGGTGCTGACCGGTGTGCTGGGCTCCCGCCTGGTCGTGATCGCGGGCGGCTCGGACAATCCGCTGAAGGCCGCGAAGGCGCTGATCGGCCCGTATGCCGCCGGTGCCGTGGTGGCCGGTCCTGTGGTCTCCGACCTGCTGGCCGCGACCCGCTCGGCACAGGCCGCAGCGGCCGGTCTGCGGGCGTGTGCCGCCTGGCCCGACGCGCCGCGGCCGGTGCTCGCCGATGATCTGCTGCCGGAGCGCGCGATGGCCTCGGACCCGGTCGCCCGCGAGCAACTGGTGGAGGAGATCTACAGACCGCTGGAGGAAGCGGGCTCGGCACTTCTGGAAACGCTGAGCGTTTACCTGGAGCAGGCGAGCAGCCTGGAGGGCGCCGCCCGCATGCTGTTCGTGCACCCCAACACCGTGCGCTATCGGCTGCGACGTGTGACGGACGTCACCGGCTGGTCACCCTCCGATGTGCGCTCGGCGTTCACCCTCCGTATCGCGTTGATTCTGGGGCGTCTGGCTGACAGTGAGGCGCAACCCTAGACTTTTGTCGGACACCAACAATTCCCCCGATGGTTCTTCGTCCTTGTCCCCACGGGCGGGCGGAACCACCCACAAGAGAGAGTGTGAGGGTGCTCGTACTCGTCGCTCCCGGCCAAGGCGCTCAGACGCCCGGCTTCCTGACTCCCTGGCTCGACCTCCCCGGTGTCGAGGACCAGCTCCGTGCCTGGTCGGACGCCATCGACCTGGACCTGGTCCACTACGGCACCAAGGCGGACGAGGAGGAGATCCGCGACACCTCGGTGGCGCAGCCGCTGCTGGTGGCCTCCGCCCTGGTCTCCGCCCGGCAACTGTTCGCGACGGCCGACGATGTCGCCGCGCAGGTCGGCGCGGCGGCCGGCCACAGCGTCGGTGAGCTCGCCGCCGCCGCACTGACCGGCGCGGTCTCCGACGAGGCCGCGATGAAGCTGGTGCGCCGGCGCGGCCAGGCGATGGCCGAGGCCGCCGCCGTCACCGAGACCGGTATGGCCGCGCTGCTGGGCGGCGACGAGGCCGTCGTCATCCCGCATCTGGAGCAGTTGGGCCTGACCCCGGCGAATGTGAACGGCGCCGGACAGATCGTCGCCGCGGGCACCGCCGAGCAGATCGCGGCGCTGGTCGAGAACAAGCCGGAGGGCACTCGCCGGGTCGTACCGCTGAAGGTGGCCGGCGCGTTCCATACTCACCACATGGCACCCGCTGTCTCGGCCCTGGAATCGGCGACCACCCGGCTCTCGATCGCCGACCCGCACACGCGCTACGTCTCCAACAAGGACGGGCGGCTGGTCTCCTCCGGCCAGGAACTGGTGCAGCGGCTGGTGGGCCAGGTGGCCAACCCCGTGCGCTGGGACCGGTGCATGGAGACCTTCAAGGAGCTCGGGGTCACCGCGCTCATCGAGGCGGCTCCCGGTGGCACGCTCACCGGTCTGGCCAAGCGTGCGCTGCCCGGCGTGCGGACCCTCGCCCTCAAGACGCCCGACGACCTCGACGCGGCCCGCACGCTGATCGCCGGACACGCCGACAACGCTGCACCGGCCGAATAGGAGTCCGAAGCGCATGACCTCGAAGATCAAGCCCTCGCAGGGCGCCCCGTACGCGCGGATCATGGGTGTCGGCGGCTACCGTCCGACCCGCGTCGTGCCCAACGAGGAGATCCTCAAGTACATCGACTCGTCCGACGAATGGATCCGTTCGCGGTCCGGTATCGCGACCCGCCACTGGGCGGGTCCCGACGAGACCGTCGCGACGATGTCGGTCGAGGCGTCGGGCAAGGCGATCGCCGACGCGGGCATCACGCCCGCGCAGATCGGCGCCGTGATCGTCTCCACCGTGTCGCACTTCAAGCAGACCCCGGCCATCGCGACCGAGATCGCGCACCGTATCGGTGCCGGCAAGCCGGCCGCGTTCGACATCTCGGCGGGCTGCGCGGGCTTCGGCTACGGCCTGACCCTGGCCAAGGGCCTGGTGACCGAGGGCTCGGCGGAGTACGTCCTGGTCCTCGGTGTCGAGCGGCTCTCCGACCTGACCGACCTGGAGGACCGCGCGACGGCCTTCCTCTTCGGTGACGGCGCCGGCGCGGTGATCGTCGGCCCGGCCAACGAGCCGGCGATCGGCCCGACCGTCTGGGGCTCGGAGGGCGACAAGTCCGAGACCATCAAGCAGACCCTCGGCTGGGACGTCTACCGTTCCACCCCCCTCCCCGGAGGGGACGCCCCCGAGGGCCGCCCGGCTCCGGAGGAGATCCGGTACCCCGCCATCACGCAGGAGGGCCAGTCGGTCTTCCGGTGGGCGGTGTTCGAGATGGCGAAGGTCGCCCAGCAGGCGCTGGACGCGGCCGGAGTCAGCCCGGACGACCTGGACGTCTTCATCCCGCACCAGGCCAACATGCGGATCATCGACTCGATGGTGAAGACTCTGAAGCTGCCGGAGAGCGTGACGGTCGCCCGCGATGTGGAGACCACCGGCAACACCTCGGCCGCTTCCATTCCGCTCGCCATGGAGCGGCTGTTGGCGACCGGGCAGGCCAAGAGCGGCGACACCGCGCTGGTCATCGGCTTCGGGGCGGGTCTCGTCTACGCCGCGACGGTCGTTACCCTCCCCTAGGCAAGATCTGCGCAGGGTCGTACGTCTCCGGACGTGTCGGCCGTCGCACGGATCCTCACCGCAAGTAACGCAGTTTCCCCATAAAATGACCGAAGGAGCGCCATCATGGCCGCCACTCAGGAAGAGATCGTCGCCGGTCTCGCCGAGATCGTGAACGAGATCGCCGGGATCCCCACCGAGGACGTCCAGGTGGACAAGTCCTTCACCGACGACCTGGACGTCGACTCGCTGTCCATGGTCGAGGTCGTCGTCGCCGCCGAAGAGCGCTTCGACGTGAAGATCCCGGACGACGACGTCAAGAACCTCAAGACGGTCGGCGACGCGACCGAGTACATCCTCAAGCACCAGAGCTGATCCAGCTCCCGCGCATGTCGCCACCCCGCGGTGGCGCCGTCGATTCAGACCCCTCTACCCGTGGAGTAAGAATTCCCGTGAACGCGACCAATCGCACCGTGGTCGTCACCGGTATCGGCGCAACCACACCGCTGGGTGGCGACAGCGCTTCGTCCTGGGAGGCGCTGCTCGCCGGACGTTCCGGTGTCAGCACCCTCGAACAGGACTGGGCCACCGATCTGCCGGTCCGTATCGCCGGGCAGATCGCCGTCGAGCCGTCCGAGATCATTCCGCGTCCGCAGGCCCGCAAGCTGGACCGCTCGGCGCAGTTCGCGCTCGTCGCGGCCCAGGAAGCCTGGAAGGACGCGGGCTTCACCGCCAAGGCGGGCGAGGACACGGCGGTCAACCCCGACCGTCTGGGCGCCGTCATCGCCTCCGGCATCGGCGGTGTGACGACCCTGCTCGACCAGTACGACGTGCTCAAGGAGAAGGGCGTACGCCGCGTCTCCCCGCACACCGTGCCGATGCTGATGCCGAACTCGCCGTCCGCCAACGTCGGCATCGAGTTCAACGCCCGCGCCGGTGTGCACACACCGGTCTCGGCGTGTGCATCGGGCGCCGAGGCCATCGGCTACGCGATCGAGATGATCCGCTCGGGCCGCGCCGACGTCGTGGTCGCGGGTGGCACGGAGGCCGCCATCCACCCGCTGCCGATCGCGGCATTCGGCAACATGATGGCGATGTCCAAGAACAACGACGACCCGCAGGGCGCCTCCCGCCCCTGGGACGTCGACCGCAACGGCTTCGTGCTCGGCGAGGGCGCGGGCGTGATCGTCCTGGAGTCCGAGGCGCACGCCAAGGCCCGCGGCGCCACGATCTACGCGGAGGCCGTCGGCCAGGGCATCTCGGCCGACGCCCACCACATCACGCAGCCCGAGCCGTCCGGCAACGGCATCGCGGCGGCGCTGCAGAACCTGCTCGACAACACCGGTCTCGACCCCGCCGAGATCGTGCACGTGAACGCGCACGCCACCTCGACGCCGGCCGGTGACGTCGGTGAGCTCCGGGCACTGCGCAAGGCGTTCGGCGACGACGTCGACCACATGGCCATCACCAGCACGAAGTCGATGACCGGCCACCTCCTGGGTGGCGCGGGCGGCATCGAGACGGTGGCCACGGTCCTCGCGCTCAAGAACCGGATCGCCCCGCCGACGATCAACATCGCCCAGCTCGACCCGGAGGTCGACGCGGACATCGTCCGCGGCGAGCCCCGCAAGCTGCCCGCCGAGGGCCGGATCGCGGCCCTGAACGACTCGTTCGGCTTCGGCGGCCACAACGTGGTCCTGGCCTTCCGGACGGTCTGACACGCAGCGGAAGGGCCCCGTCCGGTGACTGTCACCGGGCGGGGCCCTTCGCCTGTCTCCTTGCCCGTCTCCTTGCCCGTCTCCTTGCCTGTCTCCTTGCCCGCCTCTTTGCCCGTCCCCTCGCCCGTCTCCTTTGCCTGTCTCAGCCGCCGAAGCTGGCGAAGTGCGCGGCCGCCGCGTCCTCTTCGCCGTGGCCCTGCCCCTCGGCCCGGCGCAGGCGTTCCGCTGCCGCAGCCGCCAGATCCATCCGTACACCGGCGTTGCCGGCGGCCTCCAGGATGAGCCGGGCATCCTTGCGGGCCGCGGACACCGTGAAGCTCGGCGGGTAGTTCCCGGACAGGATCAGCTCGGACTTCAGCCGGAGATACGGCATGTCGAGCGCCCCGCCGGCGACCGCGTCGAGGAAGTCGCGCGGGTCCACTCCGAGCGCCTTGGCGAGCGCGAGAGACTCACCCGTACCGTTGATGACCGTCAGCACCCAATTGTTGACGACGAGCTTGAGATGGCTGGCTGCCCCGCTCGCCCCGTCCTCACCGACCCACAGGGTCCGGCTCCCGACGATGCCGAAGATGCGCTCGGCGCGCTCCCGGACGTCCTGCGGGCCGGCCGCCAGGATCGTCAACTCCCCCTTCTCCGCGGGCGCCTTGGTGCCCAGTACGGGGGCGTCCACGAACCGCAGGTGGTGCGCGTCGGCGAACCGGGCGAGCGGCGGGAGGGCTTCGGTGCCCACCGTGCTCGTCTGGAGCCACAGGGCACCGGCCGGCAGCGCGTCCGCGGCCTGCCCGAGCGCGCCTTGGACCGCCTCCCCGTCGAGCAGCATCGTGAGGACCACATCGGCGCCGTCCACCGCCTCGGCGGGAGTGCCGGCGACGTGGGCCCCGTCGGCGGCCAGTGGCTCGGCCTTGGCGCGCGTGCGGTTCCAGGCCCGGACGTCCAGACCGGCCCTGGCGAGGTTGCGGGCCATCGCCGCACCCATGATTCCGGTGCCGAGCACCGCTACTGACGGGGCGTCGGAAGAGTTGTTGTCGGCCATGACGGCACGCTAGGCGGTGGAGCGGACTCCAGGGCAACCGCTGCCGCGTGTCGGGGCGGCGCCGTTGCGGCTAGACGACCTGATGGAGCCAGCGGACCGGGGCGCCCTCGCCCGCGTACCGGAACGGCTCCAGTTCGTCGTCCCAGGGCTTGCCGAGGAGCTTGTCGACCTCTGCGGCGAGTTCGGTCTCGCCGCGCGCCGAGCGGGCGACCGCGGCGCGCAGCCGGTCCTCGGGGATGAGGATGTCACCGTGGATGCCCGTGACGGCATGAAAGATGCCCAGGTCGGGGGTGGAGCTGTAGCGCTCGCCCTCGGCGGTGGAGCAGGGTTCCGCGGTCACTTCGAAGCGCAGCAGATGCCAGCCGCGCAGCGCGGAGGCCAGCTTGGAGGCCGTGCCGGCCTCCCCCTGCCACGAGAACTCGGCTCTCCAGGTGCCCGGGGACGCCGGCTGGCGGATCCAGTCGAGATTGACGCGCACACCGAGGACGCCCGCGACGGCCCATTCGACATGCGGGCACAGCGCGCGCGGAGCGGAGTGGACGTACAGAACTCCACGTGTCGTCACCGGGACCTCCAGTGCGGTTCGAGGTTCGCCTTCCCCAGCGGCCTCGTGCCCGTTCCGGTTGCGGCCGGGACAGTTGTCATTCTGCCCCAGTGACCACTTCGGCACCAGCATGCTGGTGACCTACAGTAAACACCATTAGGCGGAATTTGCCGCAAAAGGGACAGGAAATGACGTGATGTAATTTGGTCTGTGCCGACTGCACCAGCCACTTTGGGTCACCGCCCGGCAGGCACGGGGCAAAGCTACCGCGCGGTGCCGGTCGAGGGGGTGACGTACCGTCGGTACCCGAAGAGATATCACTCGCACGCCGGAGGGGACAGGGGATGAAGCAGATCGATCGGCCTGTTCGCCCCCGGCGCAGCCGCTTCGGCCGCCGCTCCTCACGCACCGTCGCCACCGCTTCCGCACTGGTGATCGCCCTCACCGCCTGTAGCGGCGGCGGGCACCCCGAGAAGCCGCACGCCAAGCCGACGCCCGTCTGGCACACCGACCCCGGCTCGATCGCGGCGCTCGGGGACTCGATCACGGTCGGCTTCGACGCCTGTACGCTGCTCTCCGAATGCCCCCGGGTCTCCTGGGCCACCGGCACCGACCCCAAGGTCGGCAGCGTCGCCCGGCGCCTCGTCAAACACCCCGCGACGGACAGCTGGAACTTCGCCAGGACCGGTGCGCTGATGAGCGATCTGCCGGACCAGATCACCGCGGCCGTCCACCGCAAACCCGAGCTGGTCACGGTCCTGATCGGCGCCAATGACGCCTGCCGGCGCGATGTCGGGGCGATGACCCCGACAGCCGCCTTCCGCGCCGACTTCGCGCGCTCCATGAAGCGGCTGCGGCGCGCCCTGCCGCACACCCAGGTGTATGTCGCGGCGGTCCCCGACCTGTTGCGGCTGTGGTCCGAAGGGCGCAAGAACCCGCTCGGCAAACAGGTGTGGAAGCTGGGCATCTGCGGGTCCATGCTGCGCGATCCGGACGATCTGACGAAGGCGGCGCAGGACCGCCGGACGACGGTGCGGGAACAGGTGATGGCCTACAACTCGGTGCTGGCCGAAGTGTGCGGCAAGGATCCGCTGTGCCGCTTCGACAAGTCCGTCTTCGACTACCGCTTCACCGGGCGCCAGTTGAGCACCTGGGACTGGTTCCACCCGGGCACCCGCGGCCAGAAGGAGCTGGCGACACTGGCGTTCCGCGTGATCACCCGGGCGCAGCCATAGGGGTTGCCCCCGCCTCCGCCTCCGCTGTCCCCGCTGTCCCCGCCACTCCAGATGTTCCGCGCGGCCCCGGGCGGTTCTCCGGGCCGCTCTCCGGGCCGCTCTCCGGGCGGTTCTCCGGGCATACGCCCCGGCCAGGCGCCCCGGCGGGGTGACGTCCCCGGCACCTGCGTGCGGTACCGGGACGGTGGGCGCCGGGCTTCGGGCATAGGCTCACCCGCATGACGACGCAGGTCAGCAGGGAACCCTTCGGCACGCTGGACGACGGCACCCGCGTCGACCGCTGGACCCTGGAGGCGGGTCCCGGCGGGCTGCGGGTCCGCATCCTCACCTACGGCGGGATCATCCAGACGGTGGAGGCGCCGGACCGGGACGGGGCGAGAGGGCAACTGGCACTGGGCTTCGCCGACCTCGCGTCGTATGCCGCGCACGGCGGGTCGTACTTCGGGGCGCTGGTCGGGCGGTACGCCAACCGGATCGCCGGGGCGTCCTTCGCGCTCGACGGCAGGACCCGCACGCTGACGCCGAACGACGGGCGGCACAGTCTGCACGGCGGGCCGGGCGGCTTCTCCCGGGTGGTGTGGGAGGCCCGGGAGGTCGACGGTGGTGTGCAGTTGCACCGGGTCAGCCCGGCGGGTGAGGAAGGCTTCCCCGGCGCCCTGGACGTCCGCGTGACGTACACCCTCTCGGCCGGCGCGCTGCGAATCGTCTCGCACGCGACGACCGACGCACCGACCGTCGTCAACCTCACCCACCACACCTACCTCAATCTGGGGGGTGACGGCAGCGGCAGCGCCGCCGGCCACGAGCTGCGGCTGACGGCGTCCCGGTACACGCCCGTCGACGACACCGGCATACCGGTGCCCGGGGCGCCCGCCGACGTCACCGGCACCCGCTTCGACTTCCGGGCGGCGCGTGCGGTGGCGGGTGCGTACGACCACAACTTCGTGCTGGACGGCGGTGTGTGCGCGGCACCGCGTGCGGTGGCCGAGCTGTACGACCCCCGCTCGGGCCGCGTTCTGGAACTGGCCACCACCGAGCCCGGTCTGCAGCTCTACACCGCGGATCACCTCGACGGCACCCTGACCTGCACCTCGGGCGTCCCCTACGGACCGGCGGCCGGCCTTGCCCTGGAAACTCAGCACTTCCCGGACTCGCCGAACCGCCCGGACTTTCCCAGCACGGTGCTGCGGCCCGGCGAGAGCTATTCGTCGCAGACCGTGTACGCGTTCTCGGTGCGGCCTCGGAGTGCGGGAAACCCTTAAGGGCGGGGCCGGACGAGGTCATCCTGTGCGCCGACGCGGTGGGGCGGCGCAGCAGGAACGATGAACAGTGACCGGAGCTCCGGTCCCTTCGTCCGTCGTCTGCCTCGGGAGACCTCTCATCATGGCCCGCCTTCGCGTTCCCCATCTCGTACTGTCCTGTGCGGCGTTGACCGTGCTGGTGACCGGCTGCTCGGTGTCGGGTTTCGGCCTGACGAAGGAGGCGGAGCGGACGTACACCGTCAAGGGCAAGGTCACCGCGCTCTCGGCGACGACGCACGGCGGGGACATCGAGGTGGTGCCGATAGACGCCGGCGGGTCGGTCAAGGTGACGGAGAAGTACGAGTACAACAAGGTGAAGCCGTCCCCCGCGCACGGGGTCAAGGACGGCCGGCTGACGCTCAAGGCCGAGGAATGCGGCATGGGGCGCAAGTGCGCGGTGAACTACCGGGTCCTGCTGCCGCGCAACGCCTCGGTCGATCTGCGGACCAGCGGCGGGAACATCACCGTCCGCGGCGCCTCGGGCGGCATCGCCGCGGAGACCAGCGGCGGCGATATCACCGTCGCGGACTCCGCGGCCCGCACGGCGAAGGCGAGGACCAGCGGCGGAGATGTGGACCTTGCGCTGTCCACGGCACCCGCCGAGGTGTCGGGCCGGACCAGCGGGGGCAGCGTCACCATCCGCCTGCCGAAGGGCTCCTACGCCGTGGACGCCTCGTCGAGCGGCGGTACCCGCAAGGTCTCCGTCCCGACGGACGAGGGCTCCGCGCACAAGGTGACGGCACGGACGAGCGGCGGTGATGTGTCCGTGGTGACCTCATGAGGGGGCGCCGCCGGGGGCGTTCCCGGGCAGGCGCGCCCCCGTCCCCGTACCGGAGCGCCCCGTCCCCGGACCTGTCAGCCGACGGTGACCTCCGCCGTCAGCCTGCGGTCGTCGACGCTGTGCGCCGCCTCGACGAGGTAGACGCCCTTGACCCGGCGCCAGCCGCCGTCCGCCGCTTCCCCGCCGTCCGCCGCTTCCTTGCCGTCGCCCGCGTCCCAGACCGCGAAGGCCCGGTCCGGCAGCGGGATCTCGGCCTCCGCGCTCTCGCCGGGCCCGGCCTCGACGACCGCGAAGCCGGCCAGCCAGCGGGCCGGGCGCTCCGGAGCGTCAGGGGCGGCGTCCGCAGTGGGCGCCAGATAGATCTGGACGACCTCGCGGCCGGGCCGGTCGCCCGCGTTGCGGATCCGTACCCGCACCGAGTCGGGGGTGGTGTCCAGCGACTCGTACTCCCAGTCGGTGTAGCCGAGTCCGTGGCCGAAGGGGTAGGCGGGCGCGGGAGCGGAGCCCTGCCAGCCCCGATAGCCGAGGTACACCCCTTCGGAGTAGGCGAGTTGGCCGTCGACCGGGGTCACGGTGGTGACCGGGGCGTCGGCGAGCCGGGCCGGCCAGGTGGTGGGGAGCCGGCCACCCGGCTCCTGGGCACCGAGCAGGATGTCGGCCAGCGCCGCACCGGCCTCCTGGCCGGGGAACCAGCTCAGCAGCACGGCGGGGACCTCGGCGCGCCACGGAAGCTCCACCGGGGAGCCGGAGTTGACGACCACGACCGTGTGCGGGTTGGCGGCGGCGACCTTGGTGACCAGCTCGTCCTGACGGCCGGGCAGCCGCAGATCGCTGCGGTCGAAGCCCTCGGACTCGGCCTCTTCGGTGGTGGCGACGACCACGATCGCGACATCGGCGCCGGCCGCGGCGCGGACCGCCTCCTCGATCTCCGCATCGGCGTCGGGCTGCGGTTCGCCGTGGCCGAGGGCGAAGTTCAGCCCGGCCGGACCTTCGCCCCACTGCGGGCCGCCCGCCGCGCACCGCAGGGTGACCTCGACGCTCTCCCCCGCCGTCAGCTCCGCCGTCATGCGCCGCTGGGCGGGGCGCAGATACGCCTCGAAGGGGTCGGTGCCCCCGGGCGCGAGGCGGCCGTCGAAGAGCACCGCCCCGCCGACGGTCAGCCGCAGCTCACCGGCGCCGGAGACCGCGAGGGTGTGGCTGCCGGTGATCCGCGGGAGGTAGCTCCCGGTCAGCTCGACGGCGCTCAGGTCCTGCCGGGTGACACCCTCGGGCAAGCGGCCCGTCATCTGCACCGTGCCGTCGGCCTGCGGTGTCTCCGCCAGTACCTGCCCGTCGGCCGCCAGGTAGCGGGCGCGCAGCGTGAAGCCTTCGCGGGCGTGCGGGACCCGGGTGCGCGGGTCGGCGCCGACGGCGAAGGTGACTTCGACGTCGTCGGGGAGCGCGGCGCGCAGCCCCTCCAGCGGGGAGACGACCGCATCGGGGAAGACGGTCGCGGAGCCGCCGCCGAGGACCCGGGCCTCGCGGGCGGCCGCCCCGATGACGGCGACCCTGCGGACCGCCGCGGCGTCCACCGGCAGGGCCCGTCGCGCCCCGCTCACCGGCTCGTTGCGCAGCAGGACACACCCCCGCCGGGCGATCTCGCGGGCCACCGCCCGGCCGTCGATGCCCTGCGGCACACCGGCCGGGTCGACCGCGGCCGGCACCCCTTCCAGGCATCCGGTGCGGGCGGCCAGCAGCAGCACCCTGCGCACCGCGTCGTCCACCTCCGACTCGGCCACCTCACCCGCACGGACGACCTCGGCGAGTGGCGCGCCGTAGACCGTACGGGGCCCCGGCATCGCCACGTCCAGGCCGCCGCGCAGGGCGCGCACGGTGTCGCGGGCAGCCGTCCAGTCGGAGACGTTGACGCCGTCGAAGCCCCATTCGCCGCGCAGCACGTCCTGCACAAGCGCCCGGTGTTCGGTCATCGTCGAGCCGTTGACCTGGTTGTAGGCGGTCATGACACCCCAGGGGCGGGCGTGTTCGACGATGTGCTCGAAGGGCGCGAGGTAGAGCTCGCGCAGCGGGCGCGGGGCGATGCGGTTGTCGACCGTGAACCGGTCGGTCTCTGCGTCGTTGCCGACGAAGTGCTTGACCGTCGTGCCGACGCCGCCTTCCTGCACACCGCGCACATACCCGGCGCCGATCGCGCCGGTGAGCAGCGGGTCCTCCGCATAACACTCGAAGTGGCGGCCGCCCAGCGGTGAGCGGTGGAGGTTGACGGTCGGCGCGAGGAGCACGTGCACGCCCTTGCGGCGGGCCTCCTGGGCGAGGAGGTGGCCGGCCCGGCGGGCGAGCGCGGGGTCCCAGGTGGCGGCCAGCGCCGTGGGGCTGGGCAGCGTGACCGAGGGGTCCTCGGCGTTCCACTCCCGGCCCCGCACACCGACCGGGCCGTCCGACATCACCAGCGACCGCAGCCCGATCTCCGGCACGGCCGGCAGGGTCCACATGTCCTGGCCGGACAACAGCCTGACCTTGGTGTCGAGGTCGAGCGCGGTGAGCGCCCGCTCCACCACTGCGGTGTAGTCGTGCCCGTCGCCGCGGGCGGGGTGGTGGGCGTCGGTGGGGTGGTGGGGCTGGGCGTCGGTCATGCGCTTCTCCGGTACTCCCTGACTGGACGTGTGGGTCCCCCCCTGCCGCGATTCTTGCCGTCCCACCTCCCGAACGGTAGGTGTCGTTACTTTTCCGATACACCAGTCGTACGGGATCTCCACGCGGGCGTTACGCTCGGCCGGTGACTGCACCAGACCAGGACGGATCCCACGGTGGCGGGGCGGGCGCCCGGCGGGGCGGTGGCGGGCGGGAGGCCCGGCGCGCGGAGCGGCGCGAGGCCATCCTGCAGGCCGCCATGGAGCTCATCGCCGAGCGCGGCTACCGCCGTACCTCACTCGCCGCCGTCGCCGAGCGCGCCGGACTGACCCAGCAGGGGCTGCTGCACCACTTCCCGACGAAGCAACTGCTGCTGGTCGGCGTGCTGGAGGCGCGCGACCGCTGGGACCTGGCCTCGGCCGCCGCGGCGTCCGACACCCTGCGCACCGACGCCCTCGCCCAGCTCGTCGACTACAACGCCACCCGCTCCGGCGTCGTCCGGACCTACACGGTGCTGTCCGCCGACAGCGTCACCGAGGACCACCCCGCCCGTGCCTTCTTCGAATCCCGTTTCCGCGCCGTGCGGGCTTCGATGACCGAGGTGCTGCGGGCCGAATACGGCGACACACTGCCCGGCGGCCTGACCCCCGAGCGGGCGGCGCCGCTGCTGGCCGCCGTGATGGACGGACTGCAACTGCAGTGGCTGCTGGACCCGGAGGAGGTGGACATGCCGGCGGCGTTCCGGGACTTCCTGGCGCTGCTCGGGCCAGGAGAGGTGCAGGGCGGCGGCGCCGGGTCCGGCAAGGAGCCGGACGGGGGCTGATCCTCCAGGCCTCTGCGCCCCTACCGGGCGGGGGCGAGGCAGGAAATCGTCACCTTGTCCGGGCTGTACTCGGGATCGGCGAGCATCTCACCGTCGACGCACTGGTCCTTCGAGGTGTCGAGCCTGCGGGTCACCTTGTACTCCGCGTCGGCCGAACCGCAGCCCACGACCTCCAGGTCCTGGTCCTTCCAGTCGCCTTCGTTGCGTACACAGTCACCGACGGCGAGGGTGGGTGCCTTCCCGATACCGGCCTCCTCGATGAACACGCCGCATACGAACAAGACCGGAATCGCCACGACCACGAGGACCATCGGCACCAGGAAGAGCATCGCCTCCGGCCGGCGCAGCAGCGACTTGCCCGGGTCGAGCGAGGGCCTGAAGCCGCCTACCGGGGCGGCCAGTTTGCGGAACCGGCCCCGGGGACCGAGGTTCATCAGCAGGGTGAGCGGGGTGATGGCCACGGACAGCGGGCTCCACCAGCCCTGCCACAGCGTCTTCGCGGACATCTCACGGTAGGTGGCCAGCCCGCAGGAGCGGCAGAACACTCCCCTGCGGCTGAGGAATCGCATCAGGAAGAGGATGCCCTGATGCCCGCGCACGGTGGCCTGCACGGCGGGCTGAGCACCGCAGAGCCGGCAGCCCGGGGCGGCGGCGTACGGCTGCGGGTGGGGGTGGGGGTGCGGGTACGGGTGGGGGTGGAGTTGCGAGTGCGGCTGCGGGTGCTGCTGGGCGTGCGGGTACGGGCCCTGGCCCGGGTATCCCGGCTGCGGGGCATACGGACCGGCAGGCTGGTACGGGAAGGCCCCCGGCGGCTGATGCGGGGAAGCACCCGGCGGCTGATGCGGAAAGGCACCGGCGGGCTGCTGCGAGGAGGGCTCCGCGGGCGGTTGGGCGTACGGGTACGGGCCGTGCGGTGGTGGCGGGGTGGCCACGGAGATCCCCCTGAGTCTCGTGGATATCGCCGGACGCGGTGGTGGGCCGGACCGGACCGAATCAGAAACCCTATCCGCGGTCGATCGGCGGGCGATCGGCGGGCAGGGGGCAGGGCTCCCCGGGGTAACCGCCCCTCCCTCTACCGCCCCGCGCCGCACACCGCTTTACTCGCCCCCATGAGACGCATACGTACCAGGATGGGCGCACTCGGTGTCGCGCTGCTTGCCGCCGCCCCGCTGTCCCTGGCGACGCCGGCCACCGCGGCGGCCCCGGCGGATGTCACGGTGGAGGAGGGGCGGCTGACACAGACCGCACCGCAGGAGATCCTGCGGCGCAGCGGATTCGACGCGGTGGAGCGGGAGTTCGGGCGCGGGCTGGCCCGGGTGAGCACCTACGGCGAAGCCCGGCGCCATGTCGCCGACGAGGGACGGGCGCTGTGGCGGCGGGCCGTGGACCGGGCACAGGGACGCGGACCCGACGGCGGGGATCTGAGCCGGGACGACGACCGGCCGCTGTACTGGGCGCGGCTGGGGATGGCCAAGCAACTGCGGCAATGGCAGCCGGACTTCGAGCTGACGGACTCGCGTCGCGATGCCCTCCTCGGGTCGTTGGAGCGGGGATCGCGCGGTCAGGACTCGGTCGAACTGCCCGCGGGCACACACATCCTGCGGATCGTGGTGACCGGATTCGACCCGTTCCAGCTGGACGCCGATGCGCGGCGCAGCAATCCGTCGGGGGCGGCCGCGCTCGCGCTGGACGGGACGACGGTACGTACCGCCTCCGGGCAGCCGGCCCGGATCGAGACCGCGGTCTTCCCCGTACGGTGGGCCGACTTCGCGGACGGCACGGTGGAGCGCACACTGCTCCCGCACTTCCGGAGCGGGCCGCGGCAGGCCGATCTGTTCACGACGATCAGCCAGGGGCAGCCCGGGCGGTTCGACGTCGAGCGGACCAACGGGGCCTGGCGGGGCGGCTATCCGGACAATGCGCGGGAATCCCGTACGGAGATCGTGCCGATTCCGGCAGGGGTGCCGACCGTGCGGCCGCAGCCGCAGTGGACGACCACCAGCCTGCCGTACGCACGGATCGTGGCGGCCGGGACCGGGCCCTTCCCCGTGGTCGACCACACCGAGGTCACGGAGATCCCGGCGGGCGGCACCGAGCCGGTCGACCGGCCGGACGGCCCGACTCCGGGATCCACGGCCCGGGCCGGGGGCGGCGGGGACTATCTGTCCAACGAGATCGCCTACCGGGCGACCCTGCTGAGGGACGCGGTGCGCCCGGCGCTCCCGGGCGGGCATCTGCACACCCCGGTACTGGAATTCGGCCCCGGCAACACCGACCCGGCGCACGGCCAGGTCACCGACCCGGACTTCGTACACCACCGGGTCGCGATCACCGAGCAGATACGGGCGATCCTGACGGTGGCGGCCTCGGAGACGGCGACGGCGCGGGGCACCCGGGGCTAGGCCTACCCACAAGAGTTCCGTTTCCGGGGCCAGGCGGCCTGCCCCGCCCCCCGAGTGCGCTGTCCCGTCACCGACGTGCCGGGACGGCACACCCAGGGGTGTCCGCTGGGTCCTGAAAGGGATGGGGCGGCCACGGCGCCATGACAGACGCATCCCCTCATTGCGCGCCCCGCTCCGACCGGCCCCGCTCCGACCGGCCCCGCTCCGACCGGCCCCGCTCCGACCGGCGCCGCTTCGGCCGGCGTGGCAATCACCGAAGAGGGGCGCACCAGTCCGGCGCACGGCCGAGAGTCGCCAGGATGGTCTCCAGTGGACCCGTGCAGTGGTCCGCGGACAGCCCCGGCCCAAAGGCGCTGCCCGGGGCCAGCCGGGAGTCGTCGTCCGGGACGGCGCGGGCGATCGGCTCCGCGGCCTGCAGGAGTTCGGCGTCGGGTGTGTACGTGAGACCCAGGGTGCGGGCGATATCCCAGCTGTGCACCACATGGTCGATGAGGTGGAAGCCGATCGCGCGGGCGGCGGGGAACGTCCGGGCGCGGCTGAATTCCGGGAGGGTGAACGCACGGTCGGGGCTTTCCACGGTCGCGAAGGCGGCGATGGCCTGTTCGGTCGCGGTGCGGTACTGCGCGACGGGGTCCTCGTCGAGCGGGCCGACCGACCAGTGCGACAGGTCCTGTCCGTGCCCGAGCGCTGCCGCCGCGAACCCGTTGTGCTGGGCCGTCATATGGGCGAGCAGATCGGCCAGCGTCCATGCCGAGCAGGGGGTCGGCCTGCGGAGGTCGCCGGGCGTCGTCCGGCGCATCAGGGCCACGCTGTCCCGTACCGCCCTGGCATTGAGGCGCCGGAGCCGTGCGAAGTCCGCATGCGGCGCGGGCGCATCCTCGCCGTCGATATTCATAGGCATGCGCTTACGATCTGAGTGAGCACATAATTTGTCAACGGGTATTTTCTTGGCCATGGCCGAGAGCGCAGCGGAAGACGCAGTCGAGAACGCAGCCGACAGCGGCACCGCATCCAGGGGGCGGCCGGCCCGTCCCGATCTGGCGGCGATGGTCGTGCCCCTGGGGCGCGCACTCATGGCCGCCGAGCAGCCGGTCCTCGACGCGCACGGTCTGACGATGTGGGCGTACTCGGTCCTGCTGCACCTCGACGAGACACCGATCCGCACCCAAGCGGCGCTGGCCGAGGCCATCCGGGCGGACAAGACCCGCATCATCGTCGTCCTCGACGACCTGGAGGCACGGGAGTTGATCCGCCGTCAGCCCGACCCCAAGGACCGTCGGGTGCGGCTGCTGTCGCTCACCCCCGAGGGCCGGCGGCTGCGGGACACGGTGCAGTCCGCGATCCGGCAAGGCGAGGAGCGACTGCTCGCCCGGCTGCCGGAGGCCGACCGCGCCGGCTTCCTCAAGGGGCTGCAGGCATTGTCGAACCTGCCGGAACTACGGCGTGGACGAGGCTCGTCGACCTCCTGACTTCCGACTTTCCAGCTTCCGACTTTCCAGCTTCGGACTTTCCGGCTCCGGCTTCCTGGCTTCCTCTTTCGGGCCCGGCACCGGCGGAACCCGGGCATCATGAGCGAATGATCATTGCTGCCGCGCAATTCCTTCCGGTACCCGGCGATATCGAGGCCAATGCGGCGCGGATGGCCGCGCTCCTCACCGAGGCCGCCGCACGGGGCGCGGGTTTGGTGGTGTTCTCCGAACTCGCGCTGACGCACTACGACCTGGACCTGATAGCCGCCGATCCATCGGGGATGACGGTCACGGAGGACGATGACCGGCTGGCACCCATACGCGAGGCGTGCCGGGCGACGGGAGTCGCGGCGGTGGTGAACGCAGCGGCGGTGAACGCGGCGGCGGTGAGTGCGGCGGCGGTGAGTGCGACGGGCCGCGCCGCCACTGACGGGGTCCGCCCGACGATCTCCTCGTTCGTCCTCGGACCGGACGGTGCGCTGATCACCCGTTACGACAAGGTCCAGCTGTTCGGGGGCGAAGGCGAGGGCGAGGGCGAGCGCGCGCTCTTCGCGCCGGGCACCGCCGACGGCCGCTTCACCCTGGGCGGGATCCGTTTCGCGCTCGCCACCTGCTACGACAACAGCTTCCCCGAGGTGCCGGCGCGGGCCGCGGCGGACGGCTGCCGGGTGTACCTCGCCAGCTCCTTCCACGACGCGGCGCAGCGGGTGGCGCAGTACGGGCAGCTGGCGCGCGAGCACGGGCTGCAGGTGCTGCTCGCCAACGGCACGGGGACCGGGCGCTCCGGCTCGGGGTGCGGCCTCAGCGGCGCCTGGCTGCCGTCCGGCGAGCGGGTGGCGGCGGCCGCCGAGTGGAGCGTGACGGTGCCGGGTGACGGTGCGGAGCTGGTGCTGAGCGATGTCCGCGACCGGATCACGCTGATGGGCGATCCGGCGGTGGCCGCGATCCCCGTCCAGGACTGCGGCGAGCCGCTGCTGGACGTGCGGACCGCGGCGCCCGGGCTGCTGGTGGCCGCGAACTGCCAGGACGCGCAGGGCGCCTTCGCCTGGCTGCGCGCGGGGGTGCTGCAGCGGCTGCTGACGGCACAGGAAGCGCTGCCGGACGGGCTGCGGCTGCAGATCGTCGAGGGCTACCGGCCGCCGGCACTGCAGCGCCGCTACTTCGAGGGGTACGCGGACGAACTGCGTGCCTCGTACCCCGACTGGGAGGCCGGGCGCATCCACCGGGCCGCCAGCCGCTATGTGTCACCGCCCGAGATCGCACCGCACAGCGCCGGCGGCGCGGTGGATCTCACCCTCGTCACCGCGGAGGGCGAAGAAGTCGACATGGGGACACCGATCGATGCCTCCCCTGAGGAGAGCAACGGTGCCTGCTACACGGGCGCCCCGGATCTGACGCCCGCCGCCCGCGCCCACCGGCGGGTGCTGAACTCCGCGCTGCACGCCGCCGGGCTGGTCAACTACCCGACCGAGTGGTGGCACTGGTCCTACGGTGACCGCTACTGGGCACTGGCGACCGGCGCGGACCACGCGCTGTACGGGCCGCGGGAGCCGGCCGAGCGGTGACGGCCGCCCGGATCACGGCCCGCCTCCCCCGCGCCTACAGCGGCAGCACCACGCGCATCATCAGGCCGCCGTTCTCGCGGGGCCGGGCCGTGATGGTGCCGTCGTGCGCGCGGACGACCGAGCGCACGATGGACAGCCCCAGGCCGACGCCCTTGTCGCTGCCCGTGCGCTCGGTGCGCAGCCGCCGGAACGGCTCGAAGAGGTTCTCCACCTCGTAGGCGGGGACCACCGGCCCGGTATTGGACACCACCAGCACCGCACAGCCCGGCTGCGGCTCCGTGGTGACCTCCACCCAGCCCTCCTCCGGCACGTTGTAGCGCACCGCGTTCTGCACCAGATTCAGCGCGATCCGCTCCAGCAGCACCCCGTTGCCCTGCACGAACACCTGCTGCCGCACCCCACGCAGCTCCACCCCCTTGGCCTGCGCCTCCCCACGGGCCTGGTCCACCGCCTGCGACGCCACCTCCGACAGATCCACCGGCTTCTTGTCCACGACCTTGTTCTCACTGCGCGCCAGCAACAACAGCCCCTCCACCAGCTGCTCACTGCGCTCATTGGTCGCCAGCAGCGTCTTGCCCAGCTGCGCCAGCTCCGGCGACGCCTCCGGATCCGCCAGCTGGACCTCCAGCAACGTACGGTTGATCGCCAACGGCGTCCGCAACTCGTGCGAGGCATTCGACACGAACCGCCGCTGCGACTCGAACGCCCGGTCCAGCCGGTCCAGCATCTCGTCAAAGGTGTCCGCAAGCTCCTTCAGCTCGTCATCGGGACCCCCCAGCTCGATCCGCCGGTGCAGATCCGAACCCGCCACCCGCTGAGCAGTCCGCGTAATCCGCCCCAACGGCGACAGCACCCGCCCCGCCATCGCATAACCGAAAGCGAACGCCACGACCGTCAGCCCCAGCAGAGCCAGCACGGAGCTGTTCAGGAAGGTGTGCAGGGCCCGTTCGCGCTGGTTGCGGAGGCAGCGGCCGATCGCCGAGTTGATCTCGTCGAGCGAGGCGACCGACGGCAGGTCGGGGCAGCTGATGTTGCCCAGCCTGACGTTGCTGCCGAACACCCTGAACTCCGGGGTGCCGTCCTTGAGGGTCTTGGCCGCCAGAAAGTAGATGATCGCGAGCAGCACGACCCCCGCCATCAGGAACATGCCGCCGTACAGCAGGGCGAGCCGTATCCGGATGGTCGGTCGCAACCACGGCGCCGGACGGTGGTGTGGCCGGGGAGGCCCGGCGGGCTGCGGAGGTGCGGCCACCGGTGCGGACGGCGGGGAGGACGGGGACCTCGGGGAGGACGGGGAAGAGATTGTCACGGTCATCAGCCCCGAGGGCCCGGTGACGCGGGCACGGTGACCGATACCGGGACGGGGGTTGGGCGCACTGCTGGTCCTTCCTCAGATCCCGTGAGGCACACGACAGTTGCCTCACAGCACCCATCCTGCCCAAAGGACCCATAAACCGGCAGTAAGCAACGGATCGCCTCCCGGTCCGGCCACCCGCGCCTGGCGGCCGGCCGTCCTCGACTGGCCCGCCTCGGCCGGCCCGCCCGAAGCCGGCTGTCCGGGGCCGGCCGTCCGGGGCCGGGTCTCAGCCCTGCGCCGCCTCGGGCGCCAGCGCCTCCAGCTCGGCCCGGGTGGGATAGGACGGCTGGGCGCCCGCCTTGGTGACGGCCGCGGCGCCGACCCGTACGGCAAAGCGCGCCGCCTCGGGCAGCGCGTCGCCACGGGCCAGCCGGGTGGCGAGGGCGCCCGTGAAGGCGTCGCCGGCACCGGTGGTGTCCACGGCCTTGACCCGTACGCCCGGGACGTCCGTGGCCCCCGAGGCATCCAGGACCAGTGCGCCGTCGCCGCCGAGGGTGACCACCACGGAGCGGGCGCCCCTCTCGCGCAGCGCCTGCGCCCAGGCGGCCGGCGTGCCGTCGGCGAGCCCGGAGAGCTGCCGTGCCTCGTGCTCGTTGACCACCAACGGGTCGGCCGCCGCGAGGAGTTCGGGGGCCAGCGCGGCCGCCTCGGGTGCCGGGGAGGGGTTGAGGACGACGCGGGTGCCGGCCTGCTCGGCGGCCGTGGCGGCGGCCCGTACGGATTCCATGGGGATCTCCAGCTGGAGGGAGACCACCGAGGCGGCGGCGATGGTGTCCTTCGCCGCCGCCACGTCCTGCGGGGTGAGGGCGGCGTTGGCGCCGGGCGAGACCACGATGCTGTTGTCGCCGTCCGGGTCGACGAGGATCATGGCGGTGCCGGTGCGGGCCGTGTCGTCCACGATCACCGGCGTGACATCGGTGCCCGCGTCGCGCTGGGCGCCCAGCAGCAGTTCACCGTAGGCATCGCCGCCGACCCGTGCCAGCAGCGCGGTGCGGCCGCCGATCCGGGCCGCGGCGGCCGCCTGGTTGGCGCCCTTGCCGCCGGCCGACTCGACCAGATCCGTGCCGGTCACGGTCTCGCCCGCGCCGGGCCGGCGCTCGACCCGTACCGTCAGATCCGCGTTGGCCGAGCCGACCACCAGGACGTCATACATGCGCCGCTCTCCCATTTCTCTCCTCCGTCATGGCCCGGCGGCCCGCCGGGCCGCACTCTCAGCCGTCGAACTTCGCGGCGTTCTTCGCCGTCACCAGCACCACCGGCACTCTGACCGACTGCGGCAGCTTCTCACCGCGGGAGGCCTTGAGCGCCCAGTCCACGGCCTGCTTGCCGAGGAGCTCCGGCTGCTGGGCGACGGTGGCGGTCAGCGTGCCGCGGCGGACCGCCTTGACGCCGTCCGGTGTGCCGTCGAACGCCACCACCTTCACGTCCTTGCCCGAGCGGCCGCCCAGCGCCTTGGACGCACCCAGCGCCATCTCGTCATTGGCGGCGAACACCCCGCCGATGTCGCGGTGCGCCTGCAGCATGTTGGTCATCACGTCCATGCCCTTGGTGCGGTCGAAGTCCGCGGGCTGCCGGGCGACGACCTTGATGCCGGGGTATTTCTTGATGCCTTCCTCGAAGCCCTGGCCGCGCTCGCGGGCGGCGGAGGTACCGGCCTGGCCCTCCAGGAAGGCCACCTTGCCCTTGCCGCCGAGCGATGCGGCCAGCGTCTTCGCGGCGAGCCGGCCGCCCGCGACATTGTCGGAGGCGATGGTCGAGCCGACCTTGCCGCCGTTGACGCCGCGGTCGATGGAGATGACCGGTACCTTCGCCCGGTTGGCGACGCCGACGGCCGGGACGGCGGCGTCCGAGTCCACCGGGTTGATGATGGCCGCCTTGACGTTCTGGCTGGTGAACGTCTCCATCTGGTTGATCTGCTGGGTGGGGTCGTTCTGCGCATCGGTGATGTTGAGGTGCAGCTGGCGGGCGTCCGCCTCGGCCTGGGCGCCCTTCTTGATGCCGACGAAGAACGGGTTGTTCATCGTGGACAGTGCCAGCCCCAGGTCGGTGTTGCCTCCGCGGTCGCAGCCGGCCAGCCCCAGGGCGACGGCCGCGGCCAGCCCGGCCGCCAGCGGCATCCTGAGCCGGGCGGCCCGCCGTGCGGTCCCGCGTGCCGTCCCTTGTGCCGTCCCGCGTGCCGTCCCTTGTGCCGTCCCGCGTGGTGCGGTCTGCCGGTCGCTCCTGCGGGCGTTCATCGCGCGCTCCGGCGGCGCAGCGTGTCCAGGAGCACCGCCAGCGCGATGACCAGTCCGGTGGCCACCTGCTGCCAGAACGCCGAAACGCTCAGCAGGTTGAGGCCGTTGCGCAGGACCGCGAGGATCAGCGCGCCGATGAGGGTGCCGGAGGCCTTGCCGGAGCCGCCGGAGAGGCTGGCCCCGCCGATGACGACCGCGGCGATCGCGTCCAGCTCGTAGCCGGTGGCGGCCTGCGGCTGGGCGGAGGTCAGCCGGGCGGCGAGCACGATGCCGGCGACCGCGGCGAACAGCCCGGACAGCGCATAGATGACGAGCTTGCGGCGCTTGACGTGGATGCCGGAGAGCCGGGCCGCCTCCTCGTTGCCGCCGATCGCGAACATCGCCCGGCCGGTGTACGTACGGGCCAGGACCAGCGCGGCGATCAGCCCCATGGCGATCATGACGAGGACGGGCACCGGCAGCCAGCCGCCGAGGGTGTCACCGAGCGCGCCGACCGAGCCGGGGAAGGCGATCGGCGTGCCGCCGGAGATGACCAGGGCCAGACCGCGGCCGACCGAGAGCATCGCCAGCGTGGCGATGAAGGCGGGCAGTTTGCCGTACGCGACCAGTGCGCCGGAGACCAGACCGGCCGCCGCGCCGACCGCCAGGCCGAGCAGCAGCGCCGTCCAGACGGGCAGGCCCTGGTTCGTGGCCGCCCAGGCGACGACGGTGGCGGAGAGCCCGGCGACCGAGCCGACGGACAGATCGATCCCGGCCGAGACGATCACAAAGGTGACGCCGAAGGCGAGGATCGCGGTGACCGACGCCTGGACGCCGACATTGAGGAGGTTCTGGCCGTTGAGGAAGTCCCTGGACAGCACCGCCATCACCACGACCAGGGCGATCAGCCCGCCGAGCGGGCCGTTCCTGAGCACCGCCCGGGAGAACCACGCTCCCGCGCCGTCCCGGTCCGGGGCCCGTCCCACCGCCTCGGCGGCGGCTCCCTTCTTCACCTCAGTGGACATCGGAGCCCTCCATCGCGCTCTCGTCGTTGTGCTTCGTGCTCGTACCGTGCGGGGACTGGAGCGCCAGCTCCATCACGGCGTCCTGGGTGGCCTCTTCGGCCGACAGCTCTCCGGCCAGCCGGCCCTGCGACATCACCAGCACCCGGTCGCTCATACCGAGCACCTCGGGCAGATCGCTGGAGATCATCAGCACCGCGCGGCCGGACGCCGTCAGTTCGTTGATGAGCTGGTAGATCTCGACCTTGGCCCCGACGTCGATACCGCGCGTCGGCTCGTCGAGGATCAGCAGCCTGGTGTCCGCCAGCAGCCACTTGCCGATGACGATCTTCTGCTGGTTACCGCCGGAGAGGGTGCGGGCGCTCTGCCCCAGCCCGCTCATCCGGACCTTCAACTGCCCGGCGACGGTGGCCGCTTCGCGCCGTTGCGCGCCCCGGTCCACCAGCCCGCCACGGGTGTCGCGGTCGAGGCGGGCGAGGGTGAGGTTGTCCTGGAGGGAGGCGTCCATGACCAGGCCCTGGCCCTTGCGGTCCTCCGGTACGAGACCGAGCCCGGCGCGCATGGCGGCGCGGACATCGCCGCGGGCCAGCTCCGTGCCGTCGATCTCGACCGTACCGGCGTCATAGCGGTCCACGCCGAAGATCGCCCGGACCACCTCGGTGCGGCCCGCGCCGACCAGCCCGGCGAGGCCCACGACCTCACCGGCCCGCACCTCGAAGTCGATGCCCTCGAAGACCGGCCCGGCGACGGCGCCGTGGCGGGTCAGACCGCGGACACGCAGCAGGGGCGCGCCCGGCTCCTCCGGGCGCTGCCGCGGATACTGCTCGGCGATGTCCCGGCCCACCATGAGGCGGATCAGCTCGTCCTCGTCCGTCGAGGCCGGCACCTCCTCGACGGAGCGGCCGTCGCGCAGGACGGTGACCCGGTCGCCGAGCGCGCCGATCTCGTCCAGGTGGTGGGTGATGAAGATGATGCCGACGCCGGAGTCGCGCAGCTCGCGGACGATCCCGAAGAGGGTCTCCACCTCCTCGGAGGTCAGGACCGCGGTCGGCTCGTCCATGATCAGGACGCGCGCTTCCAGGCTGAGCGCCTTGGCGATCTCGACCATCTGGAGGCGGGCGATGCCCAGTTCGGCGACCGGGGTGTTCGGGGAGACGTCGAGCCGTACGCGCCGGAGCAGCTCGGCGGCCCGGGCCCGCATCGTCTTGCGGTCGACCAGGCCGAGCGCGGTGCGCGGCTGGCGGCCCAGGAAGATGTTCTCGGCGACGGTCAGCCCGGGGACGAGGTTGAACTCCTGGTAGATGGTGGCGATGCCGTGCCGTTCGGCGTCCTGCGCCGAGCGGATGGTGACCTCGTCGCCGTCCACGAGGATGCGGCCCTCGTCGGGGCGGTGGGCGCCGGAGAGCATCTTGATGAGGGTGCTCTTGCCCGCGCCGTTCTCGCCGAGCAGGACATGCACCTCACCGGTGCGCAGGGTCAGGTCCACGCCGTCCAGCGCGCGGACGCCCGGGAACGACTTCGTCACCCCCTCCACGCGCAGCAGTTCGCGGCCGCCCGGTTCGTCGTCTTTGACGCCGGTCATGCGCTGCCCCTCTCTTCCTCGGGTGACTTGAGTGGTGACTGACTCGAGTGGCCTGTGAAGGCCGGCTCGGGTGGCCCGTCCGGCCGGGGGAGCCGGGACCGGAGTGCCGGTCCGGGCGCCGGGCGGGCCTGCTCAGGGGGTGGGCAGCTCGCCGCAGGAGCGGCGGGTGACCAGCCGGGCCGGCAGCAGCACCGAGTCGGCGGGCCGCCCCTCGATGCGCTCCAACAGGGTGTGGACGGCGGCGCGCCCCAGTCCGCGGGTGGGCTGGGCGATGGCGGTCAGCGGCGGATCGGTGTGGGTGAACCACGGCACGTCGTCATAGACCACCAGCGCCACATCATCGGGGACCCGCAGCCCGCGGGCGCGGAGTTCGTCCATCGCGCCCAGCGCCATCAGGTTGTCGGTGGCCAGCACCGCGTCCGGCGGCTCGGCGAGGTCGAGGAAGGCGCTCATCACCTGCCGGCCGCCGGTGTGCTGGAGGTCGGGGGTGGCGCCGACCCGCTCGTCGGGCAGTGCGATGCCGTGCCCGGCCAGCGCCGCCCGGAAGAGGGCGAGGCGCTCGTCGCCGGTGGGGGTGCCGGCCGGGGCGACGATGATCGCCGGCCGGCGGCGGCCGAGGGCGGCGAGGTGGGCGGCGAGTTCGGTGAGCGCGGCGCTGCCGTCGGCGCGTACGCAGGGGGCGTCGATGCCGGGGACGGTGCGGTCGAGCAGGACCAGCGGGGTGCCGGAGGCGACGACCTCGCGGAGCATCGCCGAGCCGGTGCCGGCCGAGCTGACCAGCAGGCCGTCGATCCGGCGGTCGAGCAGGGTGCGGATGTAGTCGTCCTGCTGTGCGGGGCGCTCGCCGGCGTTGCCGATGACCAGGCTGTAGCCGAGGCTGCGGGCCTCCTCCTCGACGGCGTCGGCCAGCTCGGTGAAGAAGGGGTTGGTGAGGTCGCTGATGATCAGACCGAGCGCGCCGGTCCGTGCGGTGCGCAGCGCACGGGCGACGTTGTTGGGGCGGTAGCCCAGCTCCCGTACGGCGGCGAGCACCCGCTCGCGGGTCTCCGCGACCGGGCTGTGGCCGTTGAGGACCCGGGAGACCGTGGCGACGGAGACCCCTGCCCGTTCTGCCACATCTTTGATGTTCGCCATGGCGCCGTTGCCGTTCTGTCCGTGCGAGCGCTTCCCGTGCGGGGAGCGGTTTCGCATGATCGATGTGTAATCGATTTCGTGAGGGATTCGCGGGGGCTACGAAATCGATTACACGGGGCGTGCGTCAAGACGGCGTGAATGTTGGCTGCGTCACATCACGGTGCGGGATGGTGCGGGAGGGGTGCGGGCAGACGCAGGAAGGCGCGGGAGGTGCGGGACTTGTCGAGCCCGGGCACTCCCCCGTTGGCCGTCCCGCCTCGACGACGGGCACCGGCCGTGTCCGGACCCACGGGGCCCCTCCGGCATTTACCGGGCGAACTGCCCCACACACGCGACGATCGCCACCAGCAGGCCCAGCACCCCGATGACCACCTGCCATCTGTCAGACGGCGCCCACCGGTCGCTCTCCTGCTCCGTGTCCTGATCGTCCATCGCTCCTCCTCGCTCCTCCGGACAGGCCCCGGAGACCAGGGCCCCCGCCGACCGACCGCCGACGGAGCTGTGGGGAGGAACGTGGTGAAGCCCCGCAAGAATAGCGTGAGTTGACGCCCCGTCGGCGGGAACCGGCAGACGCGCCAGGGGCCGCACCCCCGTTCACGGGATACGGCCCCTGGCCTCACTTCCGCGGCGGCGCCGGGTGTCAGACGACGGCCAGTGTGACCTCGATGTTGCCGCGGGTGGCGTGGGAGTACGGGCACACCTGGTGCGCCTTCTCCACGAGGTCGCGGGCGGTGGCCGCGTCCACGTTCGGGATCGCGGCGGAGATCTCGACCGTGAGGCCGAAGCCGCCGTCCGGGGTCTTGCCGATGCCGACCTTGGCGGTCACCCGGGAGCCGGAGACATCGGCGTTCTCCCGGCGGGCGACGACGCCGAGCGCGCCCTGGAAGCAGGCGCTGTAGCCGGCCGCGAACAGCTGCTCGGGGTTGGTGCCGGCGCCGCTGCCGCCCTGCTCCGTGGGCGGGTTGACGATCACGTCGAGCTTGCCGTCATCGCTGGCGACGCGGCCGTCACGGCCGTTCTCAGCGGTGGCGACGGCGGTGTAGACGACGTCGACGGGCTGGATGGACATACCGAATCCTCCTGTGGTTCGCCGCGACTCGCGCCCACGGATCGCGACGGCGTGCCGCCGAGCCTAACGGGCGGGACAAGGGGGCGGGGCGTGAGGCGGGCGGGATGGCGAGGCGGCGGGATGGCGAGGAGGGTGGGGTGGCGAGGAGGGTGCTCCTCGGGCTTCCCCCTCCCCTCCCCTCCCCGCCCACTCCCCCGGCTCTCCCCGGCCCTCGGGTCGTCGTCGAGTCGTCGTCAGCTGTCGAGGCTCACGATCATCTTCCCGGTGTTCTCGCCGCGCAGCAGTCCCAGGAACGCCTCGACGCCGTTCTCGATGCCGGCCACCTTGGTCTCGCTGTACTTGAGCTCGCCGGAACGGATCCAGGCGGAGACCTCCTCGACGAACTGCGGCTGCAGCGCGGCGTGGTCGCTGACCAGCAGGCCCTGCAGGCGCAGCCGCTTGCCGATCACCATCGCGAGGTTGCGCGGGGCGGGGCTCGGCTCCGTGGCGTTGTACATCGAGATCATGCCGCAGATGGCGGCGCGGCCGTGGACGTTGAGGGAGCTGATGGCCGCTTCGAGGTGGTCGCCGCCGACGTTGTCGAAGTAGACGTCGATGCCGTCCGGCGCGGCCGCCTTGAGCTGCCCCGCGACATCGCCGTTCTTGTAGTTGAAGGCGGCGTCGAAGCCGTACTCCTCGACCAGGAGCTTGACCTTGTCGTCGGAGCCGGCCGAGCCGATGACCCGGGAGGCGCCCTTGAGCTTGGCGATCTGGCCGACCTCGCTGCCCACCGCACCGGCCGCGCCGGACACGAAGACGGCGTCGCCCTTTTTGAAGGACGCGACCTCCAGCAGACCCGCATACGCGGTCAGGCCCGGCATACCCAGCACGCCGAGGTAGGCGGTGAGCGGAGCCAGCGACGGGTCCACCTTGGCGGCGCGCTTGGCGTCCAGCACCGCGTACTCACGCCAGCCGAGGCCGTGCAGGACGTGGTCGCCGACGGCGAGGGAAGCGTCGCGCGAGGCGATGACCTCGCCGACCGCGCCACCGTCCATCGGCTGGTCGAGCCGGAAGGGCGGGACGTAGGACTTCACATCGTTCATCCGGCCGCGCATGTACGGGTCGACGGAGAAGTGCTGCGTGCGGACGAGGATCTGGCCCTCGCCGAGCTCGGGCACCGCGGCCTCGCGCAGCGCGAAGTCCTCCGGAGTGGGCCAGCCGTGGGGGCGGGCGACGAGGTGCCATTCGCGGCCGGTCGTGGGCAGTGCGGACATAAGCGCGATCCTCCAAAAGCTTCAGGTACTGAAACAACCATGCTCCTCGATATTTCACGTTGTCAAGTAAATGGGTATCCTCGTGTGTATGACCCCCCGCGCAGACCCCCTGACCGTCGAGGTCGTCGACCTCATCGGCACCGTCGTCGCCCGCTACTACGAGGAGTACGAGCACGCCGCGGCCGAGCACTCCCTCACCGGCGCCCAGGCCCGGGTGCTCAGGCTGCTCTCCCTCGAGCCGCTGCCGATGCGCAAGATCGCCCAGAGCCTGAAGTGCGAGCCGTCGAACATCACCGGAATCGTGGACCGCCTGGAGTCCCGCGGCCTGGTCGAGCGCCGCCCCGACCCGTCCGACCGCCGCGTCAAGCTCGCCGCCCCGACCGACGAGGGCGCGCGCACGGCCGAGGCGCTGCGCACCTCGCTCCACTTCGCCCGCGAACCCCTCGGCCGCCTGACGGCCACCGAGCGGACGCTGCTGAAGGAGCTGCTCCAGCGGATGCTGGGCGCGGCGCCCGAGTAGGGCGGACGCGACACCAAGGGGGCAGGGAGGCGGCGCGGGAGTGGGCGGGGACACGGCGCCCGAGGGGGGCGGGACGCGACGCCCGAGGGGGGCGGGACACGACGCCGCATTGGCCCAGGATCACGGCGCAGGAATGTCCCGGGCGGCCGGTCCCGCGGCGTCCTAATCTCGGCTCCATGACGCACCCGAGCACCACCCGCCCCACCGTCGACTTCTACTTCGACCCCATCTGCCCGTTCGCCTGGATCTCCAGCCGCTGGATCCTGGAGGTCGAGCGCCACCGGGACCTGGAGCTGCGCTTCCGGGTGATGAGCCTGTCCGTGCTCAACGAGGGGCGCGAGGACCTTCCGGAGCAGTACCGCGAGCTGCTGGACGTCGGTTGGGGCCCCGTCCGGGTGTGCGTAGCGGCCGCCCAGGAGCACGGCGAGGGCGTGCTGCGCGATCTGTACACCGCACTCGGCACCCGCTTCCACAACGAGGGCCGCGAGGACACCGCCGCCGTCATCGCGGAGGCGCTGGCCGAGACCGGGCTGCCCGCCGCGCTGGCCGGCGCCGCCGGCAGCGACGCATACGACGAGGCGCTGCGCAAGAGCCACCACGAGGGCATGGACCCGGTCGGGGAGGACGTCGGGACGCCCACCATCCACCTCGACGGGGTCGCGTTCTTCGGCCCGGTCCTGATGGCCGTGCCGCGCGGCGAGGACGCGGTGCGGGTCTTCGAAGGCGCCCGCCTCCTCGCCGGATACGACAAGTTCTTCGAGCTCAAGCGGACCCGCACCGGAGAGTTCGACTTCAGCTGAGGGCCCGCGGAGACAGCACGTGGTGGTTTCCCTCCTCGCGAACTGCGGCGTCAAGGGCCGGAGTCGACAACCTGCTTCTCTGCGGGCCGTACGAGCTGTCCCGCAATCCTTGGCGGGGCAGCCCCCTGCCGACGTCAGTCGGTCCGGCGCCGGCGGAGCGGCCGCGGAGCCGCTCGGCCCCGGCGTCCAGGGGTTTCCCACGGCCCCCGCTACCCGGCCGGGTCCGTGCCGGCCATCGCCACCGCACCCCGCCGCGCTCCGACCGCGTCGGTGGCATCGGTGACATCGGTGACATCGGCGGCATCGGTGGCATCGGTGGCATCGGTGGCGTCGCCCGCCTCGGCACCCTGGGTCCGCAGCCCCCGCAGCAGCGTCAGCGCCGGCACCGCGGCAAAGACCATCACGCCCGCGGCACCCAGCACCGCAGTCTGCAGCCCGTCGGCGAACGCGGCCCGGGCCGCGGTCAGCAGCATCTCACCGGCCCGGCCCGGGAGTTCGCCGGCCACCGCGGCGGCGCCCGCCAGCGTCTCCCGTGCCGCGCCCGCCGCGTCCGCCGGAAGGCCGGGGGGCAGCGCGCCACCGATGTCAGCGCGGTAGACCGCGCTCCCGACACTGCCCAGGATCGCCATGCCCAGCGCGCCGCCCAGTTCGGTGCCGGACTCCAGCACGGCCGAGGCGGAGCCCGCCCGCCCGGGCGGCGCGAGGCCGATGGCCAGTTCGTTGCCGAGCGACATCACCATCACCAGACCCGAGGCGTAGACCGCCGAACCCACCAGGACGAACCACAGGGCCGAGCCCGGTTCCAGCCAGGACAGCCAGACGAAGCCACCGGCCGCGATGACACACCCCATGGCGATGACATAGGCCCGGTCCATCCGCTGGGCGAGCGCGGTGGCGGCCGGCGCCATCCCGCCCACCGCGAGGGTCGGCAGCAGATTCCACAGCGCCGCTTCCATGGGGCTCATGCCCCGTACGGACTGCAGGTACTGGGTGAAGAACACCGCGCAGCCGACCATCGCGAACATCGCCAGCAGGTTCATCAGCACCGAGACGCTGAACCCGCGGTGCCCGAACAGCTCCAGGTCGAGCATCGGATGGCGGGCGGTGCGCTGCCGGTACACGAAGGCCGCGGCTGCCGCCAGGCCGGCCACCAGGGCGAGGACGGGCGGCACCGCCAGGCCGTCGCGGGCGAGCTCCTTGACGCCGTAGACCAGCGGCAGCATGGCGAGCAGGGAGAGCAGCGCGCCGGGCAGATCGAAGCGCCCGGCCGCCGGGTTCTTGGACTCCGGCAGCAGCAGCGGACCGCAGGCCAGCAGCAGCACCATCGCCGGAACATTGACCAGGAACACCGAACCCCACCAGAAGTGCTCCAGCAGGACCCCGCTGAGCACCGGGCCGACCGCGATGCCACCGGTTATCGCGGCCGACCAGATCGCGACCGCCTTGCCGCGCTGCTTGGCGTCGTGGAAGAGGTTGCGGATCAGCGCAAGGGTGGACGGCATCAGGGTCGCACCGCCGATGCCGAGCAACGCCCGTGCGGCGATGAGCATTTCGGTGTTCTGCGCGTAGGCGGCGGCCCCGGAGGCGAGCCCGAAGAGGAGGGCGCCGGACAGCAGCAGCTTGCGGCGGCCGATGCGGTCGCCCAGCGCGCCCATGGTGATCAGCAGGCCGGCCAGGACGAACCCGTAGACGTCGAGGATCCACAGTTGCTGGACGCTGCTGGGCTCCAGCTCCGCGGTCAGGAACGGCACCGCGAAGTAGAGCACCGAGACGTCCATCGAGACGAGCAGACAGGGCAGCAGGAGGACGCCCAGGGCGGTCCACTCCCGGCGGCCGGCCACCGGCCTGGATGTGTACGGAGTAAACGACATGGGTGACACGGTAAGCAGGTTGCGCTTACGGTGCAAACAATAGCCCCGACAAGGGAGTTAGCGATGCATCACACTAGTGCACCAGTCCTGGTGCACTGCCCTGGTGGAGTACGCGTTGCTCCCCTCACGCCCCGCAGCGCTACCCTGAATTCCCCTGGTGCACTAGTACGGAGGTCCCCCGTGGAGCAGTCATCCCCACCGCCCTACCGCAAGATCGCCGACGCGATCCGGCGCCGTATCGCCACCGGCGAGCTGACGCCGGGCGACCGGGTGCCCTCGACCCGGCGGATCACCCAGGAGTGGGGGGTGGCGATGGCCACCGCCACCAAGGTGCTGACGACGCTGCGCCAGGAGGGACTCGTACGGGTCGTACCGGGGGTGGGCACGGTCGTGGCCGAGCCGCAGCGGACCGCCCGCAGCGGGCCCGCGCGGGAGCGGCGCCCGCGCGAGACGGACAGCGGGCTGAGCCGCGAGAGCGTCGTACGGGCCGGGATCAAGGTCGCCGATGCCGAGGGGCTGCGGGCGCTGTCGATGCGCCGGGTCGCCGCCGAGTTCGGGGTGTCCTCGATGGCGCTCTACCGTCATGTGGCCGGCAAGGACGAACTGGTGCTGCTGATGGCGGACGCCGCGTTCCACGACGTCGAGCTGCCCGAACCGGCGCCGGAGGACTGGCGCGCACGGATGGAGGCGGGCGCACGGCTGCAGTGGGAGCTCTACCGGCGCCACCCCTGGCTGGCGCAGTACCTGTCGATCACCCGGCCGCAGCCGATGCCGCGGGCGATGGCGCTCATCGAGTGGACCATGGCACGGGTCCGGGGGATGGACCCGGTGACGCTGATCCACATGGCGCTGACGCTGCTGGGCTTCGTGCTGTCCACCGCCGCCGGCTTCGAGGACGATCTGGAGGCCGAGCAGGAGACCGGCATGGACCAGGACCGGTGGATGGCCACGATGGAGCCGGCGTTCGAGGGGATCCTCGCCTCGGGCTCCTACCCCATGTACGCGGGGGCCTCGGCGATCGGCGAGGACGTGGTGAATCAGGACTCGCTCTTCGAGTTCGGGCTGGCCCGTCTGCTGGACGGCATGGCGGCGCTCGTCGACGGCCCCCGTCCCGGCGCCCCCGGATCGCCCGCCGTCCGCGACCATGGCCCTCATGAACGGCACCGCTGACACCGACCCGCCCGCCGGCTCCGGAGCCGCCTCCGGCCTGCCGGGACCGGTCGCCTTCCAGCTCGTCCTCCTGCGCCGGATGGCCGACCACCACCCCGGCCTGGTCGAGGACGCCCTGCGCACCCTGCGGGCCTCCCGGGCCGATCTGCGCGAGGCCAACCGCCGCTGGCAGGCACGGATGCACGCCCCGCGGGCGCGCGGCGGCGTCCAGCCGTATCGTGCGCTGCTCGGCACCCCCGAGACCGTCACCACCCGCCGTATCGGCGACCTGACCTGTGAGGCCCTGAACTGGACCGTTCCGCTGTGGCCCGATCTGCGCTTCGAGGTCCTCACCGGCACCCGGGGCGCCGTCTGGAACGCCTGGCTCGTCCGGGCGCCCGGCGCCACCACCCCTGACCTGCGGACGACCGACGATCTGACGCCCTGGTCGTGCACGGTCGACGAGGTCGCCCGCGCCTTCGCACCGGCCCGCCCGCGGGAGGGCAGCGCCCCCACCCGCTGGCAGCTGGCCTGTACCGCCCCCGGTCCCGACGGCACCCCCCGGGACATCGTCGCGGAATTCACCTGGGGGCTGTACCAGCGGCTGACCGGTTCGGCCCCCGCCACACCGGCGGACCGCCGCGACATCACTCCTTCGCCCTAACCGCCCCCGGTCCGTCCCCGGCCCGTCCCCCGAGCGGACCTTTCCAGCGGGCGGGCGGCCGCGCACGACCGGAGGATGGCGCACGAGCGGTCCCTGCGAACAGGCCGCACGAGCGCTTTCGTCCATACCGGCCCGTCGGGGAGGAATCATCCATGACCATCAGCCTCGCCCAATTGCGGCGGTGCTCGGCCGCCGTCGACCTCGGAGCGGCCCGGACCAGGGTGTATGTGAAGAACCAGGGGCTGGTCGTCGATGAACCGACCGTCGCCGCCATCAACACCCGTACCGGGGCACTGCTGGCCGTCGGCGCCCAGGCCGAGGTGATGGACGGGCGCACCCCCGACTACATCCGGGTGGTGCGCCCGGTCTCCCACGGCACCATCGTCGACATCGACATGGCCCAGCGGCTGCTGCGCACCCTGGTGGGCGACAAGCTGCGCAAGACCTGGCGGCGCCGCCCCACGACACGGGCCGCGGTCTGCCTCCCGTACGGCAGCGAGCCGCTGGCCCAGCGGGCGGCCGTGGAGACGCTGACGGGGCTGGGGGCACGGCGGGTGGAGCTGGTCGACACCCTGGTCGCCGCCGCGGTGGGATCCGGGCTGCCGGTGGAGCAGCCCGAGGCCACCATGATCGTGGTGTGCGGCGCGGGAACCACACAGGTCGCGGTGCTCTCGCTCGGTTCGATCGTGGCGGCGGAGACCGTTCCGGTGGGCGGAAACGCCATCGACCACGCGGTGATCCAGCATCTGCGGTTGCACCACGAGCTGATGCTGGCGGGCCAGGCGGTACGTCCGCTGCAGCTGATCCTCTCCGGCGGCGACGGTCTCACCCCCGGCTCCACCGAGGTGCACGGCCGGGATGTGGTCAGCGGGATGGCGCGCTCCGTGCACGTCGACACCGAGCGGGTCCGGGACGCCATCACCACCCCGCTGACCGCGATCCTCGACGCCATCGGGTCGGTGCTGCGCCGCTGCCCGCCGGATCTGGTGGCGGACCTCGGGGAGCGCGGCATCGTGCTCGCGGGCGGCAGCGCGCTGATCCCCGGACTGGAGCCGATGATCCATCAGGCCACGACCATGCCGGTGCACACCGCTGACCGCCCCGACACCTGTGCCGTCATGGGGCTCGGCGCCATGATCGAGGGCAAGGTGCAACCCCTGCACCTCGATCCGATGGATCCGTAAGGACGCGCACACGCCGGGCCGGGCCGGTCAGCCTGCCGCTCGGGGCGTCACAGACCCTGTCAGCCTGTCGACTCGGGACACCACAGACTCCGGGCGCTACAGGCTCCGGGCGCTACGGGCTCCGGGCACCACAGACCTCGGGTACTACAGACTCAAGGCGCTACAGACTCCGGGCGCTACAGACTCCGGGCGTTCCAGGCGACCATGGCGGGGCGGTCGTGCTCGGTGCCCAGGACACCCACCGCCCCGGTCTCGAACGTGAACAGCCCGCCGGCGCCGGGCGGCAGCCCGAGCCTGCGGGCGGCCAGCACCCGCAGGAAGTGGGCGTGCGCCACCAGCGCCACATCCCCCTCGTCGGCTGCCAGCTGCGGCACGATCCGCGCCAGCACCCGGTCGGCACGCGCCCCGACCTGCTCCGGTGACTCCCCGGGGTGCCCGTCGGGCCCCTCGGGGACACCGTCGGAGAACAGATACCAGCCGGGCCGGCTGCGGTGGATCTCGGCGGTGGCGATGCCCTCGTAGCCGCCGTAGTCCCATTCCCGCAGGTCGGCGTCGGTCTGCGGGCGGGCGAGGCCCGCCAGCTCGGCGGTGCGCAGCGCCCGCTCCATCGGGCTGGCGTACACCTGCCCGATCTTCCGGTCCGACAGCAGCGGCCGCAGTGCGCGGGCCTGCTCCTCACCGACCGCGGTCAGCGGCAGATCGGTCCAGCTGGTGTGCCTGCCGTCCCGACTCCACTCGGTCTCGCCGTGCCGGACCAGAAGGAGGTCGCTCACGAGCCCTGCGCCTGCTGCCCCTGCTCGGCGGCCTCGGCCTGCTCGCCCTGCTGGGCCTCGGTGACCGAGGCACGGACCTCGTCCATGTCCAGCGCGCGGGCCTGGCCGATGACGTCCTCCAGGGCCTCCGCGGGCAGCGCGCCCGGCTGGGCGAAGACCGCGATGTTCTCGCGGACGATCATCACGGTCGGGATGGACTGGATCTGGAGGGCCTGGGCCAGCTCGGGCTGCGCCTCCGTGTCGACCTTGGCGAAGACCAGGTCGTCATGCGTCTCGGACGACTTCTCGAAGACCGGGCCGAACTGCTTGCACGGCCCGCACCACTCGGCCCAGAAGTCGATGAGGACGAAATCGTTGCCGGAGACGATGTCGTCGAAGTTTTCCTTGGTGAGCTCGATGGTGCTCATGCGTGTTTCCCTGCTTCCGGTCTGTCGACGATTGCCAGTCGGTCTCCGGCTGCGGTAACGGGCACAACCCGTGACGTATTCCGCACGCCGGACCGTCCCGCACCCCTGCCCACCGATCGCGTTCCTAGACATCGCAATTCACGTGGCAAACCCCACGCCGCCCACCGGCCTCCGGCACGGCGCCGAGAGCGCCCCCGCCCCCCTTGATTCCGCTCCCGGCGCGCCCCCGGGAAGCGTCGCCCTCCACGTCGCCCTCCGCGTCGCCCTCCGCGTGATCCCCGAAGCGCTCCACGCCACCACCCGGTGAGACACCCCTGGCTCTCGCTGGCTCTCCCCGGCTCTCCCCGGCTCTCGCTGGCCCTTCCTAGCTCTTCGCCTTGGCGTAGTCGGTCGCCATACCGCCTGCGAAGTCGTACAGGATGACCTGTTCGTCCCCCACGACCCAGGCATCGTGACCGGGCGGACAGACGAACACATCGCCGGGGCCCACCTCGGACTCGGCGCCGTCGTTCATCCGCAGACGCATCCGGCCCTGGACCATGTAGCAGTTGTGGTGTACCTCGCAGCTGTCGGTTCCGACGATCGGCCCCACCGACTCCGTCCAGTGCCAGCCGGGCTCGAAGGTGGCCACGGCAAAGTCCAGTCCGGTGAGGTGCAGGGCTTCGAGGTGGCCCCGGGGAAAGTCGCGCCGTTCATCCGGCTTGTCGACCGTCTTGACTTCCATCATGAGGGCTTCCTCCATCCACCCCCCTGGCCATCCGGGCATACCCCCCGGTCCTTCCATGGTGCGCCGCGCCGGAGCACCCGGCCACCGGGTCCGGACCGGGAGGCGCACCGTGGCAGAACCGGCCCGCGCCCTCCCCGGCCGGCCCCTCCCCCGCGATGTCCCCCCGCACCCCGCAACCGGCACCCCGCAGGTACACGAGGTGTCCTTCGCGGCCCCGGGCCGGACGCGCACGGCGAGCAGCCCCCGGCCTGACGAGCACGACAACGGGCACGACAACGGGCACGACAACGGGCACGACCGGCGGGCCCCCGGGAAGGGCTCCGCCACTGCCGCCCGACGGGATGTCGCCGGGGAGGTGCCGTAGCACGCAGTCACCCCCCTGGGGGGCTAGCATCGCGAAAGGACTGCCAAGAACGGAGCATTCTTCTGTGCGTCATCTGCGCGTAGGCGTCGCCATCTTGACCATGGGAAACCGTCCCGCCGAACTGCAGGCGCTGCTGGATTCGGTCGCCAAGCAGGACCTCCCGCCGGCCCACATCGTGGTCATCGGAAACGGCTCGCCGCTCCCCCCGCTGCCGCACGGCGCCGTGGGCATCGAGCTGAGCGACAACCTGGGAGTCTCCGGCGGCCGGAACGTCGCCCTGGACGAGCTGCGCAAGCTCGGGGACCTCGACGTAGTGGTCGATCTGGACGACGACGGCCTGCTGATCAGCCCGGACGTGTTCAGCCGGCTGGCGGAACTGCACGCCCGGGACCCGAAGTTGGGGATCGCGAGCTTCCGCATCGCCGACGAGCGGGGCCGCACCCAGCGTCGGCACGTCCCCCGCCTGCGCGTCGGCGACCCGGCACGCGGCGGTCTGGTCACCACGTTCCTCGGTGGCGGACACTCCCTGTCCGTCCCGATGCTGGACAGAATCGGCGGCTGGCCGGACGAATTCTTCTACGCGCACGAGGAAACCGACCTGGCCTGGCGGGCCCTGGACGACGGCTGGCACATCCGCTACGCACCGGAGCTGGTGCTCCAGCACCCGTACACCTCGCCCACCCGGCACGCCGTCTACCACCGCATGGTCGCCAGAAACCGCGTCTGGCTGGCCAAGCGGCATCTCCCCGCGCTCCTGGTGCCGCTCTACCTCGGCGTATGGGCCGCGCTGACGGCCGTCCGCAGCCGCTCGGCGGCGGGCCTGCGCGCCTGGGCCGCAGGTTTCGCCGAGGGGGTACGGACCCCGTGCGGACGGCGGCGGCCGATGCGCTGGCGCACGGTATGGCGCATGACGAAGCTGGGCCGCCCCCCGGTCATCTAAGGGGCCCTTCCCGGCCCCGCTCAGGGCCCCCGGCACCACTCAGGGCCCCTCCTGGCTCCGCTCAGGGGTCCCCTCCTGGCTCCCTTAGGGCTCGCCCCTTAACGGAGCGTCCCTTAAGGGGTCGCCCCTCCTGCCTCCCCCTCCCTCCGCAGATACGGGTCCGTCACCCCGCCCGGGCAGGCGAGCCGTTCACGGTCCCATCCCGCACGGCGGGCCCCCGCCTGGTACGCGCTCTCGTAGAAACCGAGCACGGCGGCACGGGGATCGGCCGCGGCGCGGGCCTCGTCGTACGGCAGCACCGCCAAGTGGCTGCCGCCGCGGTCGGCCCACTGTGCCGCGGCAGGCTCCAGCGGCTCCTCGGCCAGCCCCGCGGGCTCCGGAGCGGTGTAGGAGTAGAACGCGGGCGCGGCGAAGGAGTCGTCGCCGAACCAGAAGCCGAAGCTGATGACCTCCCGGGAGTACGCCTCACGGGTCACCGAGTCGACCTGCCCGGGCTGGTCGACATGCCGGTCGGAGAACCGGGTGTGGGCGATGTCGAAGGTGTGCCAGAAGTGATGCACCGGGCTGACCTTCCCCGAATAGCCCGCGGCGAACTCCTCCAGTACCGAGGCCACCTGGCTGAGGACCTGCCAGTAGCGGGTGGCCTGCCCGGCGTCGTAGGTCGCATGCTCGGTGTCCTCGGCGAACGGCCGGGCGGCATCGGGCAGGTCGAACGGCCGGGGGATGTCCAGCTCCACCCGGACGCCCAGCGCGGCCAGCGACTCCATGACCGCGCCGTAAAAGGACGCCACGGACTGGCCGACGAGCGGAAAGGAGAACGCCCGGCCGTCCAGCGCCGTGACGACCAGCTGATGACCGACGAAGTCAAAATCGACCGTGAAGACCGGGTTACCGTCGACCTGCCCCATCGGCCGGCTGGTGATTCCGCGTCCGGTGAGGTGGAACGGCACGTTCCACCAGTGATTGCGCCGCGGACCGGCGGCCAGCCGGACCTTCCCCACGATCTGAGCGAAGCGATGCAGCGTCTCTTTGGTGTCCCGCCACTCGGCCAGCGGGATCGGCGGGAACAGCTCCACCGTCATCACCTTCCCCTTCCCGCCCCGCGCTCCTGACGGCCGGGCGGACTGGATGCCCATGATGGCCACGCGAGGGCACAACGGCATGCCGCCTCCCCGCAACACCTCTACACGGACGCACAACACCACCCGGCCAACCCAAAGCCACGACGCTACGCATGCGTCCGGCAGCGACGGCTACGGCTACGGCTACGGCTACGGCTACGGCTACGGCTACGGCTACAACTGGTACCGCGCAGAAGCAGCAATCAAGTGACTCGGAAAGCGACTCAGCCCTACCGTCGCGTCAGAACGCCAGGCCGCCGTTCGGCTCGACCGGACGGAGCCCGTCACTGCGCTCCGGCTGAGGAATGCTGAGGAATGCTGAGGAATATCAGCAGCGGCCCTCCCCGCGTCACCTCACGCACGCCCTTGCCGGCATCAGGCGCGCATACCGCCGTCGACGCGGAGGACCGTACCGGTGACGTAGGAGGAGCGGTCGCTGAGGAGCCAGGCGGCGGCCTGGGCGATCTCGTCCGGATCGGCGGCGCGGCCCAGCGGGGTCAGGGCGTTGAGCTGCTCGATGGTGCCCGGGGACTTCTCCTCCCACTCGTGCAGCATCTCGGTGAGTGTGGTGCCGGGCGCGATGGCGTTGACCCGGATCCCCTCCGGGCCGTAGGTGACGGACGCCGACGCGGTGAGACTGTTGACCGCCCTCTTCGCCGCGCCGTACGCGGGCAGCTGGGGGTTGCCCATCAGGCTGCCGACGCTGGAGGTGTTGACGATGGCCCCGCGCTTCGACGTGGCGCGAATGGCGGCGATCTCGGCGGTCATGGCCAGCCAAGGACCCTTGAGGTTGACGGCGCAGACGTGGTCGAAATCGGCCTCCGACAGCTGATCCATCGGGCCGGGCGGCTGGCCCGTCGCGCCGTTGTTGAAGGCCACGTCGAGCCGGCCGTACAGCTCCACGGCCCGGTCGACGGCGGCCCGGATGCTCGCCGCGTCGGCCAGGTCGCACACCACATGGTCTGCGGTACCGCCGGACGCCCGGATCTCCTCGGTCACCGTCTTGAGCTGGGCCTCCGTGCGGGCCGCGAGGAGCACCCTGGCCCCCTCCCGGGCGAACAGCCGGGCTGAAGCCGCGCCGATGCCGCGGCCGGCGCCGGTGATGAAGGCGACCTTGCCGGCGAGCAGGCCCGAGTTCGTGCTTGACGTGATCGGTGTGTTGTTCATGCCGACGAGCCTGTGTCCGGCCGCCCCGCTCATCCAGGCCCCGGGAGTACCTGGCTGGGACCTCGGCCCCCGCGCACACTGGGCAGGTGAATCGACGAGTACGACGAGAGCTGGGTGACTTCCTGCGCAGCAGACGCGAGCGCATCACCCCCGCAGACGTGGGGTGGCCCGCCGGGCCGCGCCGCCGCACCCCGGGACTGCGCCGCGAGGAGGTGGCGCAGCTGGCCTTCATCTCGACCGAGTACTACACGCGGCTGGAGCAGGCCCGCGCCCTCCATCCCTCCCGCGAGGTGCTGGCCCAACTTGCCCGCGCGCTGCGCCTGTCGGACACCGAGCGCGACCACCTCCACCACCTCGCCGGGGCCCCGCCCCTGCCTCCCCCCGGGCCTTCGCGGGAGGTACGGCAGAGCATCGTCGACCTGCTGCACCGGCTGCCGGGGGCCGCGGCGATCGTGATCTCGGCGACGTACGAGGTCATCGCCTGGAACGGCCTGGCCGCCGCCCTGATGGAGGACTTCTCCGTCCTGTCGCGCCGGGACCGCAATCTCCTCCGACGCGCCTTCCTCGGCCCGTACCGGCACGGCCGACGGCTGTACGGCGTCGCGGACGCGGACGCATTCACCCGGACCTCGGCCCAGCACCTGCGCGCCGCCGCGGCGCGTTACCCCACCGACCCGGAGCTGACCGGTCTGGTCAAGGAACTCCTGGCCGGCAGCGAAGAGTTCGCCCGCATCTGGGCAGCCCATGACGTGACCGCCCGGCCCACCCTCTGCAAGACCTTCGAGCACCCTCTCGTCGGCCCCGTCAGCGTCAACTGCGACATCCTGGACATCACCGACCGCGACCAGCGGGTCATCATCTACACCGCACCCCCCGGCTCCCCCTCGGAAGAGGCACTACAACTGCTGTCCGTCATCGGCACGCAGCGCATGGACGTACCCGGCTGACCTCCCCGGGCTGCCGTCCAGCTCGGGATCCGTCACTGCCTACGGGGCAGCGGATTCCGCTTCCCACGCGCAGAGGCTCCGCCCCGGGCCGGGCGGAGCCTCCGACAAATCCTGCGCCGTGGCGGCCGTCCCATCGGGCCCTACCTGTCGTCGCCCCTGTCCACTCGCCAGAGGCCTGCCACCGACTGGGCGTAGGCGATGCGGTGGTCGAGGTGTTTGCCGTAGACGCGGTAGGTGGGCTCTCCTATCCGTTGCTTCAGTGCCGTGCGTTTCCACAGTCCTCGGGTGGTTTTCCAGACGGTGCGGGTCGGGGGGTCGATGACGATGTCGCCGTCGGTGAGCAAATAGGAGATGAACTCGATAATGATGAGGGGAATGCAGAGCACCGACTTGATGATCGAGCCGATGGAGGCTCCGCGAGCCCGCAGAAGGGGCTGCTTCGGCCGCACGATCTCATGGACGCGGCGCCACTTCTGCTCGGGTGGTGGCAGTCGGAGCTCGGCCAGGACCTGGTGGTCGGGCGTCAGGACCGTGAAAAGTTCGCCCTGTGCGACGAGGACGACGACGGGCTCTGAGGTGTCCTTGGTGCGGTACAGGGTGTAGCGCGGTTCGGTGCCGGGAGGCAGTGCCCAGTTCGGGGGCGTGCCCGTGGCGGCGTAGGCGAATGGTTCGCCCCGAAAAGGTGCGACGACAAATTCGAGAGGGAAGGCGCATTCCCCGGGTTCGCTGTTCGAGGGGTTCCGAGCGTGGAACCAAACCTTCGTGGAGCTGTTCATGATCTTCTCCTAGCCGAACACCGAGCGGACATCGGTGGGTGTGCGGGACTCCTCATCGGGCTGCGCGGCGAGGCGGAAGGCGAAGGTTTCACCGATCTGCCGCAACCATCCGACGTAGCGGGGGAGTTCGGCGAAGCTGGGCGTGGAGAGGGAGAGGACGGCCAGCCACCCGGGCACGGAGGAGGGCACATACAGCTCCACATGGGCGAAGGCGAGCGAGGAGAGGACTGAGTCGCCGTCGAGTTCGGTGGAGTGGAAGGAGAGCACGGCGGGGCCGCACGGAAGGTCCACGTGATGAACGTCCCGGTGCTCCTGAAGTGCCAGTTCTTCCTGGACCGAGGCGGCGACGACGGCGGGTTCCTCCTCGTCGACGCTCTCCACACGGGCGATGAGGTTGGCGGTACTGACCTCCCCGTCCTCCGTTTCGAAGAGCCCCAGCGAGGCGTACATGACCCCGTCGGCCATCAAAGTGTCCGTGAGGTCTGCGTAGACCAGCGCGGTCGCCTCGCGCTGGAACTCGGTGCCCGCCGGCCAGATCTTCTCGGCCAGTTCCCACAGAGCGGCATCAAGGACTTCGGCAGGGAGGTGCAGCGGGAGTTCGTGAAAGATGTCGGGTGTCTCGAACTCGATCGACACCTCGGGGTTCAGGCCACTCATCACAGCCTCCCGGCGGCGGGCGTACCCGGAGAGGTGAGGGCGGTGTGGGCATCGATCGCGATGCCCGGCACCTGCTGGGCAACCTGCGGGCCCCTGCTCCACCACGATATGGGGTCGATGGAGCCGTCGGCGCGGAGGGCGGCGCCCAGGGAGTCCTTCACCGCTGTCGGAGTGAAACGACTCTCCATGGCCTTGGTCAGGCCCTTGCTGAGGCCCGCCTCCTTGATACTTGCGCCCACGGTGTCCTGTACGTGGCTGGTCCATGCGAGCTTGGCGCGATCGCCGAAGCTCAAGCCCTTGGCGGAGAATTTTTCGGTCCCCTCCACGATGGGGCGGCGCAGCAGGTTGGTTCCGCTCAGTCTTTCCCCCGTGAAGCCCGCGTTCTTGAGTGCTTCGATCTTCTTCACCTTGTCGATGGACTTGACCGCCTGTCCCTCGATGCGGGTCACCTTCATACCGACCTTCACCCCCTTCGTTGCCGCCGCGCCGAACTTCCCGACCGGGAGCACCCCGAGACCGTCGCCGACCAGGTCCATCACGCCCACGTCCGCCCCACCGAGCTTTGCCGCGCCGTGCGCGGCCAGCGCTCCCAGGGACATTGCGCCGCCGGCGAGCGCGAGGGCGCCGGAGAGCGGCGGGCACCAGAGCGTGAGGAGGGAGGCGACGCCGAGGATGCTGGAGGCGATGCTGAGCGCGTCGCCGATCGACTTGAGAAGGTCGGCGTGCTTGGTGCACCAGTTCTGGATGTTGTGGCCGATGCGGGTGAAAGCATCGCCGAGGCCCTCCCAGAATCCGGGGTCGGGAGCGCCTTCGGTGGCCTTGCGGATGCGGTCGGCTATGCCACGCGCCTCATCCTGGTGGTCGCCGAGGAGATCCTCCGCCTTCTTGATGATGGACTCCAGCTCGGCCGTCGCGGAGTCCAGTCGCTTCTGGGTGAGGTCGAGCGCGTTGTTCGCCTTGTCCAGGCGGTCGTTCGCCGCGTCGATCTTCGCCTGAGCGGAGTCCAGTTCCGCCTTGCTGGTGTAGTACTGCCCGGCGAGACTCAGGGCAGGATCGGAAGCGGCCCTGTTGTAGGCGGCCTCCGCGCGGCCGTGCTCCGCAGTGCGGGTTTTCTGCTCATTCTTGGCCGCGGCGGCGTCCGCCTCGTACTGGCGGCCCTTGTGCTGGTACGACGCCAGCGCGGTGTGCCAGGACTTGAGCTGGGTGGCGGCGTCGCGCATGGCGTCGCGACTGTCGCTCACGTACTTCGGCAGGTCTCCGACCTGTCCCGCAAAGGCGCGGGCAGCCTCGCCCTCCCACACTCCGGCTCCCCTGCCGAGGCGGTGCAGGACGGAGTGAGCCGAGCTCAGGGAACGCATCGCGGTATCGAGTTTGCCGGTGAGGTCGTCGACACTCTCCAGGTGGCCGGGAGCGGGGTTGAAGCCGAGCGCGGGGAAGTTCTGATTACTCATGAGACACCTGCCGAAGTGATCGCGGAAAGGAGCTGTGCGCCGAAGGAACGGCGAGAAGAGCGTGCGCGGCAGGGCTACTTGGAACCCTTGTGGAAGGCGTCGCGCAGGGCGTGTTCGACCGCCTCGTAGTTGCTCTTCGTCTGCTTCAGCTTCTCCTCGATGGCCTGGGTGCCGTCGGCGATCTTCTTGATGGCGTTGTCCCAGCTGTCGTGGAACTCGTCGCAGGCGTTGTCGAGTGTCTCCGCGCCGGTGCTCTTCGGCCCCACGTCCTTCAGGGCGCCGAGCGCCTTGCGCATGTTCTCCTGGCTGTCGTGCAGGTCTTTCAACAGACGACCGAGATCGTCAGCTTCGACCTTGAAGTACCCGCCCATGTATCCCCCGGACCCCGATTACAGTTCGTCAAAGGATTGTAAAGCGGCGAGTGGAGGTGCAAGGCACAAGGGCCAGGCCCCCGACCCGGCGGGCGTCGCGGGAGATAGTGGTCCCCGCGCAGGCGGGGTTGGCCCCGCGATTGTGGCGGCGGTCAGCAGCCAGGCGGGGTGGTCCCCGCGCAGGCGGGGTTGGCCCCCACGACGGCTGGGTGGACGGCAAGAAGGGCAAGTGGTCCCCGCACATGCGGGGTGGTCCCCAGTCCACCGCGCCAGCCTTGTCCAGCGCATCGTGGTCCCTGCTACCTCCCGGAGAAGCGGAGGCGTCGGCGCTCCTCCCCGCAGTCGCGGGGTTGGTCCCATGGACCAGCGGTCGTACGGCTTGTGGTTGACCTTGTACGACGCCCCGGGCGCCGCTCACGGCGAAATCGCGTCGCGGTAGCGGTCGAACACCGCATCCCGCTCCCGCTCCCAGGTCCAGTCCGGCTCCCGACGGCGGAACTCGGTAACGGCCAGCTCGAAGAATTGGCCGGACGGCTTCTTGCTGGATCCATTGACCACCAGTGCCGACAGCATCGGCTCGGGACCAGGGTCCCCTCCCCCAGGGGGGGCTCGCCGTCTCCGCACGGGCGGAGACGGCGGCAGGCGCTACAGGGAAGCGGAAACCGATGCACCTGGTGACTCGTCTTGGGGAGCGGGGGCGAGCGGATGGGAAGCCAGGTGGAGCGGGCGGACAGCGGTGTGACGTCGACGGTGAAGGCAGCAGTGGGCCGGTGCGCGCAGCGCCGGGCTGGGCGGTGGGTTCCGGGCAAAGGCGCGAAGGGGGGTGGGAGGGGGCGGTCGGTCTGGACGCGGGGGCGGGTGCTCGCAGCGTTCGCGGTGCTGACGGCCGGGCTGCTGGCGTTCCACGGGGCAGTGCCCAACTCCGCCGGGCGCCTGGGCAGTTTGCTGGAAGCGTTCCTGCCTTGGCTTGGCCTGGTGGTCGTGGCGCTGCTCGGCCTGGCCTTGCTGCGCCGTTCCGCCACCGCGCTGGTGGCCCTGCTGCTGCCGACGGCGGCCTGGACGTATCTCTTCGGCGGGCTGCTCCTGCCCGGGGCGAAGTCGGGCCTGCACGACGTGGTCGTGGTGCAGCACAACGTCAGCGACGAGAACCGCGACCCGGCGGGCACGGCCCGCGCCCTGGCGGACGCCGAGCCCGACCTCATCGCGCTGGAGGAGCTGGTGCCCCTGGCGCTGCCGGCTTACGAGAAGACTCTCGCCCCGGAGTACCCGTACCACACGGTCCAGGGCACTGTCGGACTGTGGTCGAAGCATCCGCTCACGGGTGCTCGCCTGGTGGACATCAAACCCCGTGGGATCACGGAGACCTGGAGTCGCGGGCTGCGGACCGTGGTCCACACGCCGGACGGCGACATCGCGGTGTACGTCGCACACCTGCCCTCGATCCGCGTCGGGGCGAGCGGCCTCGCATCCTCCTGGCGCGATGAAAGCGCTGACCTGCTGGGCAAGGCCGTCGCCACCGAGAAGCTGAGCAAGGTGATCCTGCTGGGCGACCTCAACAGCACGGTCGACGACCGTGGGCTGGCCCCGCTGACCTCACGGATGAACGTGGCAGAGCAGGGTTTTGCCTTCAGCTTCCCTGCCGCCTTCCCGGTGGCCCGAATCGACCAGATCATGGCCCGTTCAGCGGCCGTCGGCCACATCCGCACCTTGCCCCCACCGGCAGCGACCATCTGCCGGTCGCCGCCCGGATCGCACTGCGCTGAACCGTCTCGGCCGTCAGCGAGCAGGCCATCCGCCGGACACTGCGAATCAGAGGTCCGCCGCCCCAGAGAGGCCCGGCGCCGCTTCACCCAGGGCACCGTTGAGCGTTCTCAGCGCGGCGATCACCGCGTCGGCGTCCGCGTCGGGCAGTGCGGGGAGCAGCTGCCGCAGAGTCGGTTCAGCGTCCCGGCTCCTGGCCTCCCGGGCCTGCGTACGGGCATGGTCGGCGATCGTGGCGACAGTGCGGCGCCGGTCGGCCGGGACGGCGGTCACGTCGTCGGCGCGGAGTGGGGTCTGCTCGACGAAGAACCGGCGACCTCGACCAAGGCTGGTAGCAACTGACCTCTGACGGGCGATCCTCCCCCTTGTCAGGCGGCTTTGACCACCCGGTTCAGGTTGCTCGTCCGTTCCGAGCTAGTCGCGGCCGCTGGTGGTCCCCGAGCGCCGTCGCCGGTTCTTCTTCTCGGAGCGACGCACCACCTCGCTCGCGGCGAGCGTCACGCTCGCCACACCGCGGACCCAACGGGGCCCGCCGCGCTCCGCCCACACCACACATACACACCCGCCGATGGCGAGGACCAAGACGCCGAGCAGCACCAGATTGATCATGATCTCCACCCCTGTTCGTTCGTACGACCCTGCCGATTGTCTCAAGCCCAGGGAAGAGCCGGGATGTGCCAGAAACCACTGGTTGATTGAGTGTGTCCAAGCCGCGGCCGGCTGACGGTCGCTTGACCTGTACCGAGGTCCAGGGGCGAGGCTTGAGGCATGAGTGAGGCAGCTGAGCTGTTGGGTATCGCGGAGGTCTCGGCGTGGATCGGTCTGGCGCCCGACACGTTGCGGTACTTCGAACGTCAGGGGGTCGTACCGTCTCCACGGCGCGACAGTGCGGGGCGTCGTCAATACACGACGGCCGACGTCGACCTGATCCGCATGCTGGTTCATCTCCGTGAGACGGGGATGCCACTGGCCGACATCGCGCAGTTCACAGGCGCCGACGACAAGGTGGCCGATCCGGCCAGGCTCCGAGTGGAGTTGCTGACGGCTCATCGCCGTCGCGTTCACGAGAGGCGCGAGGAGCTGGACCGTGCGCTCGATGTGATCACTCGGAAGATCGCGGACTTCAATGATCGGATCACGAGTTCGGTGGACCTTCTCGACCGGCCAGACTGCACGATTGCCTTCGGTGTCCAGGGTGAGGGGCCACTGCTGTTCCTCGTCGGTGCGCCGGCTGGGCGGGCCGGTTTCGCAGCGCTGGCGCACGAGCTTGCAGGCCGGTTCACCGTCGTCACCCACGATCCGCGCGGTATCGGTGCCAGCCGAGCGGTCCCAGGGATGGCTGCGCCCACGCCCGAGGTCCTTGCTGAGGATCTTGCTGCGCTTGTCGACAGGTTCACCGGAGGGCCCGCCCTGTTTGTCGGTACCAGTGGTGGTGCCGTGACGCTGCTGGAGCTGGGCAAGCAGCATCCTGACGTGGTCGGCCGGGCCGTCTTGCATGAGCCGCCCCTTGTGTCCCTCCTGGATGACGCAGACCTGGCGGGCCGAGCCGCAGCAGCGTTCGAAGCCGCGGAGGCTGATCCTCAGCGGGCAGTGCAGGAATTCTTTGACCTCAGCGGCGCTGCCCACCACACAGGACCAGATCAGACGCCTCCCGCCCATATGGCGCTACCCGAGCTGCCGGTCGAGGAACTCGACAAGAACCGCTACTTCCTGGGGCGGATGGCCGGCCCCACGGTCTTCTACGTCCCCGACATCGAGGCCACCCGTCGCGTTTCGGTGACGCTGTGCGCCGGCTCCCTGAGCCATCACCAGATGGCGCGCCGGGCGACCCAAGCACTCGCTGAGCTTCTGGGGCTACCTCTGATCGACATGCCCGGCAACCACCTCGGCGCAAGCGCCGAGCCGGCAGAGTTCGCCCATGTCCTCGGGCCCCTGCTCGAACCCTGAGCACCACCCACTGGCCCCTCCTGGGCCGAACGGCCCAGGAGGGGCCTTGCCGTGTCGCACCGCAACGCCGCACTGACTCCGCGCCACCACCTGGAGGTCGCACGACTCGTCGTCGAGGACGGGTGGCCGATCAGCGAGGTTGCCGCTCGGTTCCAGGTTTCCAGGCCTACCGTGAAGCGGTGGGCCGACCGCTATCTCGCCGGCGAGCCATGCACGACCGCTCGTCACGTCCGAAGACGTCGCCGAGCAAGACGAGCAAGGCGGTAACGAAGCGGTGCGTCAGCCTGTGAACTCGCTTACGGGAAGGCCCGATTCAGCTCGCCACCCGGCTTGGGACCGCGCCGTCGACCGTGCAGCGCATCCTTGCCGCTGCACGACTCAACCGGCTGTCGCATGTCGACCGCGCGACCGGTGAGCCGATCCGCCGCTACGAACACCCGCACCCAGGGTCGCTCGTGCACGTCGACGTGAACAAGCTCGGGCCCGCCACAAAGACCCAGGAAGCCCCTCGGGGTACTCCGGGGGCCGGCCTTTGAGACCGCCGTTTCCGGGATGGTTGCTCGATCCTTCCGCGCCGCCCTCGCCGCCGTTACCCGGGGTGATGGTCTGCTCGGTGCCCATGCACATGCTTCCCAGTGCGGCACCGCCCGCTCCTCCGGAACTGCCGAAGCCGCTCCTCCAGGTTCCGGACGCATCGCCGCCACTCCCCTGGTGGCCGTGCCCGGCGACGGCCAGAGGCAGGAAGCCGATCACGGGGTCCGGGACGCCGACGTAGCTGCTGAATCCGTCCCCGCCGGAGGCACCGTCGTTGTTCTTACCGCTTCCGCCCTGGCCTCCCGCGCCACCGCGGCCGACCGCGAGGCTGATCTGCGAGCCGCCGGCGACGGAGACGAGGCACGACACTGCGGCGGCGCCGCCGCCTTCACCGCCCCCGCCGCCGCTCAGGTGCCCGTCGTTGTTGCCCCCACCCCCGCCGCCGCGTGCTCCGCCCAGCGCCGTGATGCGGATCTGGCTGACGCCCTGCGGCACGGTGAAGGTGTGGTCGCCGGGTGAGGCAAACATGAGGAGACGAGGCTCCCCTTCACCGTGCCCTCAGGCATGTCCTGAATGCGGTCAGTCCGGTGGGTGCGCAGGGTCGGGGTTCTGCCGGCGGGTTGCTTCGGTGGCGAGTTCGACGCGTGAGGTCATTTCCAACTTGTGGAAGATGTTGGACACATGTGTGCTGACGGTGCGCCGTGAGATGTTCATGCGGGTGGCGATCTCGGGGTTGGAGTGCCCGTCGGCGACATGGCCGGCGATGAGGCGTTCGGTGTTCGTGAGGGACTCCCAGCCCCGGCGGGCCTTGCTGTGTGGTCTTCGGGTGCCTCGGTGGACTGCGAGGTCGCGTAGGCGAGATGTGGCACGGGCAGCATCCCAGTGAGCGTCCAGGCGGGCGTAGATTTCCAGCGCCTGATCGAGGAGGGCACGGGCCTGGGCCGGTAGCCCGCGGTGGGCGAGGAGTTCGGCGGCGTCGGCGAGGGCATGTGCCTCGCTCAGTGGTCTGGGGGCTTCGTGATAGCAGCGAGCCGCTTCCACGAGCAGGTCGGGGTCCCGGTTCAGCAGTCCCTGGCACCGGTAGGCGTCACCGAGGTGGTATGGCGCACCGCTGTGTTCGGCTCGCTCCTGAGCGGCGTGGGCGTAGCGTTGTGCGTGGGTGGAGTCGGCGTGGGCCAGGGCGAGTCGGACGAGGTCGGGCGTGAGGAAGCAGAGGGTCAGTTGGCCGGGCAGGTGGCCGATGCCTCGGTCGAATGCCGTCGCGAGCCGGGTGTAGGCGCGCTCGGCATTGTCCCGGGCCTCGTCCATGAGGGCACCGGCGCACAGCGGCAGGTACTCGCTGAGCCAGGCGAGGGTTCCACTCTCGGAGGCCGCCGCCTCGGTGGTCAGGTGGGCTGCGGCGGTGCTCTGCCGGCCGCGGTGCAGCGCGATCAGTGCTGCCAGCGCCCGCAGGGCTCGGCTCATCGCGGCATGTTCGCCGGGGTCGAGCCCGGCCTCGATGTCGGTCAGGGCATCGTCCCAGCGGCCGGTGTTGAACGCGAGGATGGCGCAGGAGAGGTGGTACCAGGGCCGGAAGATGCCTCCGGTGCGTTCGGTTTCCGTGCGTACGGCTGCGAGCGTGCGCTGCGCATCGCCTGTGCGGTCGAGGCCGGTGTAGTGGTTGGCCAGGGAGAGTTGCAGCCAGATCCGTTGCGCCGGATGGCCCGTTTCCGGTAGGACCCGCGTTGCCTGCCGGGCCAGTTCCAGCGCTTCGGAGCCCGGCGCCTCGAGGAAGCGCTTGGCGGCCAGGACGTGCAGGGCACTGGCCAGGGCCAGGCCGTCGCCGGCCTCCTCGGCTGCGCAGCGGCTGGCCTGCGCGACAGCTCCGGCCTCAGTCAGCTTGCCCAGGGCGAACAGGCACAGGGCGCCGAACGCCCGGAACCGGGTGGCCTCGGCCACCGGCAGGTCCGCGCTGCCCCCCGCGGCGCGGGCCTCGGTGAGTGCCAGGTCGGGCCGGCCACCCGCGAAGGCGGCATGGACGATGGTCCAGCGCAGAGCGAGTTCCGCCCTGGGGTCAGGGGTCCTGGCCAGCGCGCACCGGGCAGTCTCCTCCGCCTCGGCCAGGCGACCGCAGGAGAGCTGGGCGAGGGCACGGTGCAGTTGGAGACGCCCGTAGTGGGCGTCGTCGGGGTCGGCGAGCGTCAGGGCCTTGTCGATCAGCTGAAGAGCCATGACGGGGGCGCGGGCGGTGAGTCGCGCCGCGGATGCCACCAGCCACGGCATGAGGAACCCTCCGGCCGCCGGGGCGGCATCGAGCAGATGCTCGGCGACCTGTTCGGGTGCCGCGCCCGCGCCCGCCAGGGCCTGCGCCGTCCGCAGGTGCAGCATGGCGCGGGTCGAGCCCGGCACCGCGTCGTACAGGACATTCCGTATGAGGTCATGGCGGAAGACCAGCCGATCACCGGCCTCCCGCAGCACCCCGGCCGACTCGGCCTCCGCGACGATACCGAGCAGCTCGTGCGTCGGCCGCTCCAAGACCGCCGCGAGATGAGTGACCGTGCAGTCGGCCTGCATCACCGAGGCGACGCGCAGCGCCTCCAGCACCTCCTCGCGCAGGTACCGCAACCGGTGCGTGATCAGTGTGGTCAGCGACGGCGGGGGGCAGCCGACGGAGACATCCGCGATCCCGTCGTGTACCTCGATCGCCTCCTCACGCAGCAGGGCAGCAGCCAGCTCCCCGGCGTACAACGGGTTTCCTGCCGTCCCCTCGGCCATGCGCCGTAGCCGCGGACCGGGCGCGCCCCCACACACGCCGGCCAGCAGGGCCGACACAGCGGGCGGGCTCAGCGGCTCCAGCTTCAGCACCGTGCCGTTGCCAAAGGCAAGACTCTGGCAGAGCCGTTCGATCTCCCCGCCGGTCACCGGCCGAAAAGCCCCGACAACCAGCAGCGGCAGTTGGTGCACCGACCGCATCAGCCGGTGCACCACCACCAGACTCGCCGGGTCGGCCCACTGCAGGTCATCGAGAATCAGCGCCAAGGGCCCCTGCGCACACAAGTCATCGACCAGTCCCAGCATCGCCTCGACGCCGACGAAGTCCACTTCACCCGTCGAGCCCGTCGAGCCCGTCGCGCCCATCGAGCCCGGCATCCCATACCGTGCCTCGCCGCGCAGGATCTCGGCCACCCGGTCCCGGGAGGCGTCGGTGGACGCTGCATCCACTCCCAGACAGGCCGAGATCAAGGCAAACGGAAGCTGCCGTTCCAGCTCCTGGGCCGCCATGTGCAGCGTCCGCATCCCCAGCGACTCCGCACTCGCCGCAGCCAGCTCCAACAGGGCCGTTTTGCCCAAGCCGGCCTCACCGACAACGAACGCCGCCTGGCCGGCCCCCGCCACCGAGGATGCCGTCAGCCAGGCCAGCACCGCCGTCTCGGTCTCACGGCCGACAAGGCGTCCCGAGAACTGCTCCATGCCCTCACCTCTGCGCGCGGACCTCTACGGCCCCAGGACAACGTTCACCCCATACACCGCCCGCGGTCGATGGGGTCGTCACAGCCATTCACAGCTCCAGGCCGAACCAGACTGCTTTGTCTCTCCCGTAGACGCAGCTACCCATTCGTTGGTTTACCTGCCGGGCATGTACGGCTGCCTGGTTCACCACGCAGAATTCCACCCCCACCGCCGGTCACTGATCGTTTCCGGCCCGGCCGGAGACGGTGCTGTCTCACGCAGCCGATAACCGCCATGGCACTCCGCGTGAACGAGCGGCGACAATAACGAATCTTCTTCCCCCTGCCCTTTATGATGCGCATCCTTCCGGGAGTCAGCCCCTGTTCTCGGATGCTCCTCCGAACGGAACGTGATCCATCACGTGACGCAAGAATCTGCGATGCGCAGCATTCCTCGCCCTCTCGCACCGTCGGGTTGGCGGCGCTCAGGGGCAACATCGGGATGGCCGTGCTGGGAACGTTCACCGAGCAGCAGCCGGCGCACACCGCTCACAGAAGCCCGGTCCACCTGCTGGCGGGGCTTGCCCGGGCACACAAACTCGCCCCCGAGACGAACATCATGATCTCCGGCTCGCCCCGGGCGCGGTTCCGCCTCAGGCACCGGCCCTCTCCGGCACTTCCTCGATCGGGCGACCGGCATGGAGATGAGTGCGGCGGCAGTTCGGCATACCAACGAACCGGTGCGGACGCTGGTCGAGTTCACGCTCGGGCCGGAACACCGTCGTGGTAACGGAGCTCTGCACAGCGGGGCCCGGACAACGAAAACGGCCCGCAAGAGACCCCGCTCGGTTCACATGAAACGTCGAGATTGGCATGTGTGACGCAGCCTTCGAAGATCACACTGCCTCCGGACCGCTGGGACCGTTCTCTACGTCAACTGACGGATGTATCGCCCCCCACGTCGGCCTACGTTTACGCCGACATCACAAGCCGGGAAGCGGGCAAATGCCCGGCACGCCTTCCACACTCCGGGAGTAGCACCCGCCCCCTTCCCCCGAACCCAATGACGTTGTCGCCACGTGCACCTTCCTCCATCGGCTATCCAGCAGATTGGCAACCGGACCGCTCATGCGCGGTGCCCGGTCGCCAATCGCGGGATGACGGGGAGACGGCCTGGTGGTGAACCTGAGTCGGATAGGGCGATTCCTCAAGGGGACACAGCCCAACACCCATACGACGTTCTGCGCCTCCAGATCGACCGTCAACATCTACCGCCGGTGAGGCCGAATCAGATGTCAGTGAACGTCTCCGTTGCCGCACGACTCCGCCTTCGACCACGCCGTTGGCTGACTGTCCGACGACGGGCCCCCCTTCCAAGAAAGACAAGGAGAATCTGTGAATCCCACACTGCTCCACAGACGCACTCACCCTGCAGCTCGGCTGATCGCTACCTTCCTGGCGGCCTGCTGCGTCGCCCTAGGTGTCACCGTGTCCCCGCTCGGCAGCGGCGTCGCGCATGCAGCCGACTGCACAGACAAAATCTCGGAGTGCATGGTGATCGCTCCGAAAAATGACGTATCCAAAAGGATGAACGTACAGGGAAGCGGTACAGGCAACGGCGACAAGGTCATCACGTACGCGTCCCAAGGCGGAAATAACGGACCTGCCCCAAATGAGCAGTGGCACCTCTCGGCAAATAAAGACGGCACCGCTCAGATCGTCAACAACAACAGCAAGAAGTGTGTCGATCTCTCCAGCCCCACCACGTGGGGGGTCGAAAGTTACTATCTTGCCTATCAGTGGGATTGCGGAAACACTGATGGGCAGAAGTTCTACACTGAACCCACAGGCGACTCGAAAAATATGATCAGGCTGCGGCAAGCGTCGAGTAGCAAGTGCTTGACGTTCGTTCCTAACGATGGGAACGGGGGTATTCAACTCAAAGACTGCGCCAGTGACGATAACCAAGTCTGGGCTACCGACGTTCAGGACAATAGCCTCCGCGAGTTGGCGGCTACGTACGCGGTAGGAAAGTGCGGCACTGACTCGGCCAACTGCGATATCGACGGTGCGTCGGCCACTTACGCCAGGGGCAACCCTGTCTGTGTGGCGTACTTCCACAACGGGGACGACGCACCAACTCCACCACTGGTCCACACGATAACTGAGACGGTCGCTGACGCCAAGATGACCGGACAACAGACCACAGTTGGGGGAACCGCAGGCGTTAGCGCCACCTTTGCCAGCGCCACATTCAAGGCCGAGTTCAACAAGTCCTGGCAGACTTCAGTCCAGGACACCAAAACCAACACGACCGCCGGTGGCACCACCTACTCCACAGCACCGGTAAAGCCGCACCACTACGCCTATATTCTGGCCACCCCCATGACCAAGACCTACACGGGGAAGTTCACGTTCAACCCCAAGAAGTGGAACGAATGGACTTACAACGCCGGCAGCCCGATCACCGTCCCTGTTCCCGCAGACGACCAGGGCAACGCCACCCTCATCGATGCTGGCTCCGCACCCGACTCCGACCCCAAGAACGACTGCGGCGGACAGCCGCGGACCTTTACCGGCAGCGGCGGCAGCACGGATGTTCCGCCCGGCACGGAGCCGGCGACTCCGGTCAGCTAGAACTGAGCCCCTCATAGGTCCACGGGGATGACCGCTCGGCAGCGGTGGACGACCGATGCATCGACGATGTCGTCTGGCAAGCCCAGGCGGAGGACCTGCAACTGAACAAGAACGCGGTCTCCAGCAACGGCTGACAAGCGGTTGCTGGAGACCGCGCGCGTCGGCGAGATGACCGACCTCGGCCATGAGTAACACTCCAACTACTGATCGTTTCAGAATGGAGGCATCACCAGCGGGTGACGGGCAGACTCTCTGGACAGCTTGGCCGAGCGCCCCGTGATCTTGTTTCTGATGTCCTGTGGGAACGTATAGCGCCTCCCCTCCCACCACGTCCCGTGCAACAGACCCGACACCTGGGACGCTTGCCCGCTGGACCGGGTGGCGCTGGGGGGATCGTCTGACGTCGGCTGCGGGACCGGAACCAGGGCGCGTCTGAACCCGGCTAACTCGGGGCCATCCCCGCGGGAGCGGGGAGCAGTCTTCGTGACCTACATCGTTACGCGCGCACGGGCGGGACCCACTTTCACCAACTCCGGCAGTCACCACATTGACGCCTCTCCGGCCCGGTTAGACGGTGCAGCCGCCATCGGCCAGGTCATTCCCGTTGGCGCGACGCCCCACCGAATTGCCGTACTTCTCGGGCAGGTGCACCCACTGCGACCCGGTCCTGGAACTTCCAGGCGATCGCGTCGATCACCTCACGATGATTGCGCCACCGACCGACCCGCTTCGGAGTCCGGTCCGGGAGCACCGGCTCGATCCGCGCCCACTGCGCGTCAGCCAACGGCACACCCGGATCAATGCTCCGATGATCAGAACGAAACGGTCCGGGCAGCCGTCGCAGCCGCCACACCAGTACGTCGCTGACCGACCTGGCGGTTCCAGCTCCCGTTCGTTCGGCGGCCTCGGCCAGGAGCCGCTGCAGCGTCGTGTCCCATGCTTTCGGCGTCCGCGAGCGTGGTTGCCAGGGCATACCAGCCGGGCTCGGCCAAGATCCGCTCGGCCAGCTTCGGCACTGCTGCATACAGCACCGACGTCTGCCGCTGTCGCAGGAGACGGCGCAGGCGCCTGCCACGCGGGTAGAGCCCGCCGAGGGGTTGTGCAACGGCGGCCTGGTCGGTGGAGCGCAGGTGTTCGGCGGCCTGGCGGGCGGCGTTGGCCTGCTGCGCGTGTCCCAGCTTTCCGCTCCTTGTAGAGGTCGGCGTCGTGGGTGAGGGCCGGCCGCCCCCGGAGCCCTTCATCTTCCGGTTGGCTGCCTGGTCCTTCTTCTCCGGGATCACAGCCTTGATACCGCGTCCGTGCAGATGGGCCCGGTTGCCACGGGATGAGCAGGCCTTATCTGCGGCCACTGCGTCCGGTCGGGTGCGGGGGCGGCCGACGGGGCCGCGGACCCTATCTTCCCCAGCACGGGGATGAACTGCGGGCTGTCCGCGGCCTGGCCCGCAGTCAGGACGAACGCCAGCGGGCGGCACTTGCGGTTGGCGGCAAGATGGACCTTGCTGGTCTGCCCGCCTCTGGAGCGTCCGAGGAGAGCGGCCTCCAGCCGCAGTTTTCGCCGACGCCGGATGCGTCGCCGCTCCTCTCGCTCGGAGTCAGCTTCTGCGTCCCGCCCGCTTTGTTCTTCGAGGGGTCACGTTCCTTGCGCCCCTCGACGTGCGTACTCGGCAGCGAGTTCGGCGCGCGATGAAAGATTCAACTTGGTGAGGATGTTTGATACATGGCTCTGGACAGTGCGCCGAGAGATGAAGAGGCGCACCGCGATATCCGGGTTGGAATAACCCTGCGCAACGTGTGCGGTCACCTTGAGTTGGGCTTCGGTTAGACCACTCCAGCCGTGAGAAGGACGTGAGTGGCGCCGGTGGCCGCACCGTACACCAAGGGCCCGCAACCGCGCCTCGTCGCGGCGGGCGACCCAGGTGGCGTCCAACTCGGCGTAAATGTTCAGGCTCCGCCTGATGAGGTCGCGTGCTTCGGTTTTGCTTCCGGCATGCGCGAGCAACTCGGCGGCATCGGAATAGGACTGTCCTTGGCTCAACGGTCTCGGTGACCTTCCGTAGAATTCGGCGGCTTTGAGAAGCCGGTCCGGGGCGCTTTCCAGGAGCCCTCGGCAGCGGTGGGCGTCTCCCAAGTGATGAGGCGCCCCGCTGGTCTCGGCGATTGCTTCGATGCCTAGCGTGGCATGTCGGGCGTAGTCGATGTTGCCGCGAAGCAGAGCCAGTCGCACCAGATCGGGAGCGAGGAATGACACGAGCGGGTGCCCTCGGCTAGCTCCCGAATCCGCCTCCGATGCCGCAAAGAGTACTTCGAAGGCCTGTTCTGTAGCCCCTTGTGCCTCGTAGTCAAGTGCCGCGGCCAGCAAAGGTATGTGCTCGTAGAATGGGGCAATGGTTTCTGTGTCGGCATCTTCTCGGGACGCGGCCAGATGCATTGCAGCCTTTGGGGTTTGACCTCGGTGGATGGTGATGAGTGCGGCCAGGCCTCGTAGTGCCCGGGACATTCTGAAGTGCTCTCCCGGTTCAAGTCCGGCTTGGATCTCTGCCATGGCATCGTCCCATCGGCCGGTATTGAAGTACAGCAAAGCCTCCGAAAGGTGGTACCAGGGTAGAAAGAACCCACCATGCTGTTCTGCCGACTTGCGCCCGGCGCGCAACGTCTGTCCTGCGTTTTCGGTGCGGTCACTTTCGATGTAGGAGTTGCCCAGGGAGAGTTGGAGAGCCAGTCGCGGGCAGGAATGGAGTGTCTCTGGAATGATCCGCAACGCCTCCTGTAGAAGGTCTATCGCCCCGTCGTAGTGAGATTCGAGGATTCGCGTGGCGGCCAAGGTCTGCAGGGCGTAGGCTCTCGTGATGCCGTCGTTTGATTCGTTGCCGGCCGTTGACAGAGCCGCTTCCGCGACGACTTCTGCCTTTTCCAATTCACCCAGGGAAACGAGGCAGACCGATGCGAAGGCGTGGAACCTGGATGCCTCGATCGCGGAGATCCCGACTGATGAGGAACGGGCTTGCTCTGTAACGCGCATCGCGAGGTCGGGGCGTCCGCGAAGGAAGTGGGACTGAGCCAGGATCCAGTACAGGGCGGATTCCATCGCTGGCTCGTTGTTATGGGCCAGGGCATGACGGGCCTGCTGCTCGGCTTCCATTGCGCGGCCGGAACACAGCAGTGCGACGGTGAGATGTAGCCGCAGTTGGTTGCATCTCCCATCCTGAGGACCAGCGATTCGCAAGCCCTCTTCGAGTAGCCGTACCGCCAACTGAGGCGCACGGCCGGTGAGTTGGGCCGCTGATTGGGTGACCCAGGACACCAGCCAGGCGCCGTCGGCAGATGCCCCGTCGAGCAGATGCTCGGCGATCTGCTCGACGGGGGACCCAGCCGACGCCAATGCCCGACTCGCTTCAAGGTGAACTTTGACGCGCACCGAGAGTGGCTGGGCGTCGCACAGAACGCGACGGATAAGATCATGTCGGAAAGTAAGATGCTCGCCCGAGTCCACGAGGACTCCGGCGTCGATGGCCTCCATGACGTTTTCGAGTGTGCCGCTTACGCTCCTGCCGAGCACCGCTGTCAGGGTCGCGACAGAGAAGCAGGAACCCAAGACGGAAGCCACTCGCAGTGCGTTCAAAGCGTCAGTGGAAATGAAGCTTAAACGGTGCAGTATCGCGTCTGCCAGCGAAGCGGGTGCTTGGGCTGTATTGACCTCTGCCACTCCGGCATCGAAAGTGATTGCCGAGTCTCTTGAAAGCGCATTGATAAATTCCGTTATATACAAAGGGTTTCCGGCCGCTTCGGCGACAAGAGCTTGAAGCCTTGGGCCTGGCTGCCCCCCAACAAGTTCAGTTACCAGGGTGGAGACACCCGTCGGCGCCAGCGGTCCCAAGAGAATCGGTGTGTTTCTCCTACTGCTGAGACTGAGACGCAATTGAATGAGCTCCGGGACTTTGGGCACGGTGCGATAGGAAGCGATGATCAGGAGCGGCAGTTGGGACAGCGACCTAGCCAGCCGGTGCAGCACGAGCAAGCTCGCGGAGTCGGCCCAGTGGAGGTCGTCCAAAATCATCAAGAGCGGCCCCGCCGCACAGAGTTCGTCAACAAGGGCGAGCAGGGCTTCGACGGTTGCGAAGTCCACCATGGCCGGTCCGGCCAGCGCCCCTGCTGTACCGAATCGGCCCGTGCCGCACATGATCTCGGCGACGCGTACTCGCCGCGGATCCGTCGACGTCCGTTCCACATCAAGGCAGCCCGATATCGCCGAGAACGGCAAACACCGCTCCAGCTCTTCGGCAGATCCCCTCGCGATCTGCATCCCCAGCTGCTCGGCACGTTGCGCAGCAACTGTGAGGAGAGTGGTCTTGCCGATTCCTGGCTCGCCCGTCACGATCAGGGCCTGACCGTCGCCGCCGGCGGCGGCTTCCAAGAGCCGGGATATCTGTTCCAGTTGCGGGGAACGTCCAACGCAGATATTTGAGTGTGGGGGGATCACGATTCCGTCACCTGCTCAATGGAAGTGTTTTGTTGTGAGCAATGGGCGCGTGGGGGGCCCGGCAGAATGCGATGGTGCAATGCAGGCGATGCCATGCCAATACCTTGGATTCCAAGGCGATAGGCTGGGGGCCCTACTCCATCAAGAGGCGTGATGCTAGCACGGTGACTAAATCAACGGGACGCCGGTGGTGGACTGGGGTTGTTGATATTTATGTCAATGCTGAGCTCCGGCAGGAGAATGGTCGGCCTTCGTTTTTGAAGCGGCGGAAGATTCCGTGACTAAGGCACTGAGACCGGAAGCCTTTTATCTGAGAACCGATACGAGGAGCGTGGAGGTCGACCGCCCGGAGGGGCGACTCGACCGACGGGCGTTGAGGTTCCGCCGGTTGGCGGATACCGGTGGGAGCCGCGCGGCGTGTCGTCGGCCACCACGTTACAGACGGAGCAGATCACTTACTACGGGGATCGTTGCCGTACCCCACAAGCACGTAGCAGGACAGGTATTTTCCCCGGCTCCCGTGTACCGGCCTGGAGCGACGCTTCTCCTTGTTCTGGCCCACTTCCTGTGGTCGTGTACGCAAGGTGACTATTGATCTTTGTGTGATGTCGGGTTGAGGTCGCCCGAAAATCGTCCGGCCGGAATGCGGTGCGGTCGACAGTCCTTCGTCGTGAGCGACGTGCTGCCGCAGCTGGATGAGCTGCTGTTCGTCTCGGTTGACGATGTGTCGGTGGTGTCGGTCGAGGCGACCGCCACGGCCGTCAGGATGGAGGCCCGCACTTCGGCCAGGCAATCGGCCTGCCCGGGATGCGGGTACTGATCAAGGCGAATACACGGCTCTTAGCTGCGGTTCCTCGTGATCTGCCAGCGGCCGGCAAGCTCGTTGTGATGTCTCTGCGGGTGCGTCGCTTCGTCTGCTCGGAGGAGACCTGCCAGCGCGGGACGTTCGCCGAGCAGGTGCCGGGACTCACCCGTCGGTCGGCCGACGGACCGAGCGGCTGCGCTCCGCACTGGTCGCGGTCGGTCTCGCGCTCGCGGGCCGGGCCGGCGCCCGGATGACGAACGTCTTCGAGGCGCCGGTCAGCCGCAGCACCCTGCTGAGGCTGATCTCCGCGCCGGATCCTCCCGTCACGACGCCCCGCGTGCTTGGCGTGGACGAATACGCCCAGCGCAGAGGCCGAATCCACGGCACTGTGCTCGTCGACGTCGAGACACGTCGACCGGTGGACCTCCTGCCGAACCGGGAAGCGGACACGCTCGCGGCCTGGCTCGCCACCCGTCCCGGCATCGAGATCGTCTGTCGTGACCGCGCTCCCCTCTTCGCCGACGGCGCCACGCGCGGGGCCCCACAGGCCCTGCAGGTCGCCGACCGGTGGCACCTCTGGCACAAGCTGGGCGGGGCTGCCGAGAAGTGCGTCTACCGGCACCGCGACTGCCTCCGGCCGGCCTCGGCTCCGCCGAACAAGCAGCACGAGGAAGCGGAGCCTGCGGTGTCTTCATCCTGGCCAACGGGCCACCGGTTCGCTGCACGCACCCGCGCCAAACACGCCACCATCCACGCGCTCCTGGCCGCCGGTCACAGCAAGCGGTCCGTCGCCCGGCAACTCGGCATGACCCTCAACACCGTCATGCGTTTCTCCCGAGCCACCACCCCGGAGGAGATGTTCATCGGCCAGTGGCAAAGCCGTGCGACCCCGCTTGACGCCTACTTTCTGTGATCGTATACCCAAGGATCTCCTTGATCTCCCTGCTGTTCTTCACCCGCTCGAAGCCTCTCCAAGCAGGACCCGTCGGGGCGATGGGGAGAAAAATTGGCCGTACGCGGGGAAGCCCGTGGCCATAGATCGCGCGAGAAGTGGCCGCCTACGGGGAGCTTGCCATAGCCGCGTCATGGGGTGCGTGGTGGCGGGGCAGGCAGGTACTTAGGTAGTTTCCCGGTCCTCGTCATGCGACCGGGGCCTCAGTGTGGGCGGTGTCACCCCCAGACTCGCGAGCACTATTCCCCGGATGTGATCGTCATGGCCGACATCGTCGTCAAATGCGCAAGCCGGGCCGACGGCACACCCGATTGCACACCGGTCACGGCCCCCGCTCCATGCACCGGTGTCAACTGCACCGCCTGGCCTCTCACGCACCGGTCCGAGGCGGCAAAGAGTGCGCGACAGCTCTCCCGGTCGACTCTGGACGGCTGGAGGGTGGGCGAGGATGCAGCCGCTTCGGTGCTGTTGGTGGTATCCGAGCTGGTGACCAACTCTGTGCAGCACGCGCGGCCACCACTTGTGCTGCACATACACCGCGAGCACGCGGATGGGCACATCTGGATCGGGATCACCGACGGCGGTCCCGCCGCGCGCAAGGGGGCGTGGACAGCCTCATGCGAGGGGGACGAGCATGGCCGAGGCTTGGTCATCATCGGCTCTCTGGCGATCGCACACGGCACCCTCAGCCACGCTCGGGGCACCACACGCTGGGCCCGCCTGCCCGCGACAACCTGACCTCAGTTCCGGTCGGGGTCTCACCTCGGGCAGCCCGGTTGAGCCGGACGGTCAGTGGGGTTGCTGGACGGCGGCCCAGGATGCGATCTGGGCGCGGGAGATGAAGCCGAGCTTGGTGCGGAGGCGCTCGACGTGGCCTTCGGCGGTGCGTGGGGAGATCCCCCAGTCCGGCGGCGAATTCCTTGTTGCTCAGTCCCTCCGCGACCAAGGCGGCCGCCTAAAGCTCCCGCCGGTCCGGCGCCGCTGTCTCTCCTGTGACAGGTCCGGCCGCAGACGTGGCGGAAGGCGTCGCCTGCTCGGCCAGGGCATAGGCGTAGGCGTAGGCGTAGGCGTAGGCGTAGGCGTAGGCGTAGGCGTAGGCGTAGGCGTAGGCGTAGGCGTAGGCGTTCTGAGCGAGAACTTTGCGCCAGATGCAAAAGCCGCTTGGGACGCGACTTCCCCCACCACCCGGCACGCCCGCGCCTCACACTGTTCGTGGGCGGCGAGGCCAAACGGGTTGAGGAGACAACTGCGCGTCGATGCCGCAGCCTCGCGCCGTAGGCATCGAGCCGTGCCGAGAAGCCGGGCTGCCCGCTCGTGCTGACCGTCCTCGCCCGCGATCCAGGACAGTACCTCTACGCCGAACGCAGCGCCCATGGGGTCACCGAAGCTGCGCTTGAGCCGCAGGCTCTCTCGCAGCAGTGTCGTGGACCGGCGTCGGTCGCGCTGGCGGGTCGGTCTGGAGGGGTTGCGGTGACCGGGGAATTCCCCAGGTGGTCGACAGCGGCTCGCCGATTCCGTAGGGGGTGCGAAACGAGTGCGCCGACCGTGCCCTTCTTCAAGGCCTCAGCCTTCCGAGGGCTGGACCTGTGCGCATCAAGCTGCTTGTTCATATCCGGGGTTGCCGCTGTGGGTGACAGTTGATCACCGTCCTGCTGCCCTTCAAAACCATGGGGTGACACGGGTTCGGTAGCTGGGCATAGACGCTTGGAGGAGAGGCCGAGCCGTTATCCGCCCGTTGGCGGATCTTTGGTGATGGCGCCTGCGCGGCGGCCACCTTGACAGCACGGCTCCAGGGGAAGACCTCGCGAGGTCTACTGCACAGGCACCCCCTCCCGGAGGATCTACGCCGCGGTCTCGAAGGCATCCCGGAGGTCATCGAAGCGTGCACGGTCGGCGCCGCGGGCGTGGTGGTGCACATGCTGGGCACGGACATCCCACACCTCGTGCAGGCGATCGGACGGGTCCGCGAGGCCCATGCTCGGCCGGCCGCCAGAGCCTGCCGACGACGGCCGCCGACCACTAATGATCTTCGTGTAATGCGGTGCTGCGGATACCCGTCCCCGCAGTTCAACGCAGGCTGCCAGCCCGCGACATCGCGCGGCGAAGCTCTGTAGCCCCGGACCGGTCTCCGACGCCAGGCGCAACTTCCCACGGACCCGAAAACGCTGATGTTCGGCGGTCGAGGAGGTAGCGGACCTGCGTGGCGCGGAAGTGGCCCTGGGCGATGTGGTCCTCGCGCTCGGGGAGTCACACGCGGACCGCTTTGTGCGGTGGACCGAGCGCCGGTCGACGACGAGGTGGATCTTCCGGTCGAACTGCGGAACCAATCGCAGGAGCAAGCCGAGGAGCACCGTGGCAGTGAACGGGCCGTGAGAGGCGGCGAACCGGATCTTCCCTCGTGCGCTGACGGCCGACATGGCGTTCACCGGAGAAGTGGTTTCCCGTGCGCCGGCTAACCGGGGCGCTTCTGCGCTCGGCCAAAGCGCGGCGTGAGACCTGGTCCGAGCGGACACCGACCTGGTCGGCGAACAGCACCTCGGCACCGTCCTCGGCGGCTCGCGCGCGGATGGCCGACCAGGTCTCATCACACCATGTGTGACGGCCTCAGCGTCCTGTTCGTTGCGCGCTTGTCCGGTCGGTGGAAGGACAGTCCCCACCGTCTCAGGTACTTGCCCACGCCCCTGCTCGGTCAGCCGCACCCGATACAGCCGGGCCACCAGGTCGCCAATCATGGCGCGGGTCCGCAACCGGCCGCCCAGGCCGAGGCCCTCGGACCGGTGGTCGCACAGTGCCTGCCGGACGCGCTGCTGCTGGTCCGCGTCCAGCACCTGGCGCTCGCCCGAACTTCGACCACGGCGGCCCGAGACCAAGGCCTCACGGCCGCCGACCCGCCCACCAATCGGCGACCGACTCGGCCCTCTCACCAAGGAATTCGGCCACTTCCTTCCGGTCCTCGACTGAACAGCTGCCACGGCCCGCAGATTCAAGCGCCTCCTGCGCGTCCGGCAACAGCCGACACACATCCCCAACCAGATACCTCACGCCCAGATCAACGAGACCGGAACCCTACCGCTTCGCGTCAAGATGGCCATTTCCCGTCCTTGACAGATGTTGAGAACCCGCCAGATGGCGGATGCCATGCCTCACGACGAAATCCACAATGAGTCACCAGAGAGACCAACCCGCCGAAACGGCACCAGGACGATCTTCGTCACTGATAGATCGCGGGTGGGGGCGGCTGGGCTCTTGGTAGGAAAGTCACAGGCCGTTGCGGCTGCCCTCAGCCATGACGGCGCAAATTCGAACCTACTGGAGTGGACATCGTGATTCGACGTACGTATGGGACGCGACTGTGCAGCGCCACGGTGGTGGCAGGTGTCGCGACAGCACTTCTGGGGCTGTATCCCTCACCGGCCTCGGCAGCAACTTCGCCAGGACTTGACGAAATAAACTCAATCTGCGACACGGGCATGAGCGCATCATGGCCACACCTCCGTTACCGCTGCGCCTTCCATGCCGTGCGCACGCAAGAGATTAACGGAAGACCGTTGGATGGCAATCCCGTTGCAAACTGCCAGGGTTCGGGTGACGCGACTGAAAGCTTCACGAATTCCTTCGCAGTCGACCAATCAACGGCCTACTCCATACAGTTCGGGGCCGCAGCAGTGTGGGGGCTCGCTGGTCTATGGAGCCAGACCACGACGTACGGAACCATCCGCACCGTCAGTCAAACCGTAACCGCCACAGCCAAGCCTGGCGAGGTGGTGTGGATTGAGTTCGTTCCCACGCTGACCAAACAAGAAGGTTGGATTGAAGCCCGGACCCTTGGCACGGATTTCCAGCCCCATGCCTGGTGGACTCCAGACGACAAGGCCTACCCCTCTCAAGGGGGGACAGATGTGGTAGTGACATCGCCGAAAATGAGTCAAGACTTGCCCGTGGGCACCTGGCGCAAGATGACGAAGAGCTGCGGCGCGGCTGATTCAGCAGCTACGTCGGCCCCGCTCACGGCGCCCTGAGGGTGCTTTCGCCTTGGCCGACATCCTCGCCTATCCCACCGTCTGTGGGGGCAGGGCTCCGACGCAGCCCATCAGCGTCCGCTCTTTGATGATCCGCCAACTCCGGAGATGTCCGGAACGTGACAGGCACGGCTTCCAGGATCATGGAGTTCTCAAGGCGCCTGTGATCACAGTGGAAGACCGTGCCTGCTGCCGCATCATCGTCGAACCCGCCCGCCCTTGATTCACTCTGGGAGCATCCCAAGGCCGCCACCGAGGAAGTGCCGGGCCTGCTGGAGCCAATGACGGAGGTGCAGGATCCGCGCGGGGTGCGCCCTACCCTGGCCGTAGCGCTCGCGCGCTGACCGCGTGAGCAGTGCCGGCCGGAGCGACCTCACTGCCGGCGGTCGGCCAGTGGATCGCCGACGCCCCCTCCCACGTGCTCGAACGGCTCGGGGTGCTCCCACGTGCTCGAACGGCTCGGGGTGCGCCCGACCCGCTGCTGCCCAGATGGCTGGTTCCCGCGGAGAGGACGGCCCGAAGGCTGCTACAGAGTCCGTCTTCAGAGTCCGTCTTCAAAGATCATCGGGTTGGCGGATCATGGTGGGGTGATACGTCGCCATGAACTCACCGATCAGGAGCGGGAGTTACTTGCTCCGCTGATACCGCGGGCCGCTACGGGACGGCCGCGTGTGCCGGACCGGCAGGTCATCAACGGCATGGTCTACAAGATCCGGACCGGGATCTCCTGGCGTGACCTGCCGGAACGCTACGGGCCGTGACAGACGGTCTACACGCGCTTTCACCGTTATGCCCTGGACGGCATGTACACCAGGGCTCTCCAGCACATCCAGGCCGAGGCGGACGCGGCCGGTGACATCGACCGGCTCGTCCGGATCGACCGCACCGTCGTCCGTGCTCATCAGCACGCTGCCGCCACCGGCTGAATAGGGGGGCCGGCAGGACGGACGAAACGGATGATCACGCCCTTGGCCGGTCCCGTGGCGGGCTGACCACCCACCTCGCCCGCGACGGTCGTGGCCGGCCACTCGCGATCCTGCTGACACCTGGCCTCCAACCTGGTCCTCTACCTCTTCGGCACTCCGGGCCGGCAACGCTTCTGGTTCATGTGGCACGACCTCGCCGTCGGAGCCCTGGGCGGCGTCGTCTTGATCGACACCCGGCGCCCGGAAACCGGCTTCGCCGCAATCGACTTCTTCGAGAGGCGCGACATCCCTTTCGTGGTAGCCATCAACTGCTTTGACGGGCAGCAGCCCTATCCCGCCGACCAGATCCGCCATGCTCTCCGCCTCCGCCCCGACATTCATTTGCGTTTGTTCGACGCTCGTGACCGTTCCTCCTGCCGCGATGTTCTGCTGGCCCTGATGGACCATGCCATCACCACGGTCACTTCTCTGATCGCAGCACGGCTCCGAATTGCCTGTGGATTGTTAACCTCAATTCCAGCGAATATCGACCTCCGCTCCCCTGAAAGGAGCCTCACGCCTCCCCGCGGGCAGGGCCCCGCGTTCGATCCGAACCGACCCGCGTCGCGCGTTTCGGGCTCGCGGAGATCATGTCGCCGAGAAGACACCATTCGGGGAATCCATCTCGCCAAATTCGAATAACGGACATGAATCGGAAGAGGGCGAGTACAATAGTGCTATGAAAGTTAAGGCTCCCCGGGGGAGGCTGCCGGCAGAGATGACGAGCTTCGTGGGGCGGCGGCGTGAGCTATCGCAAGCCAAGGACGCGCTCTCCGGTAGCCGTTTGGTGACGTTGACGGGTGCAGGGGGCATCGGTAAGACCCGGCTGGCACTGCGGGTTGCTTCGCAGGTGCAGCGGGCCTTCCAGGACGGCGTGTGGCTGGTGGAAGAGGCTGCCGTCACTGCCGGCACACCAGTGGATCAGAGTGTCATGGACGCTCTCGGGCTGCGCGAGCAGTCGTCCCGGCCGCCCCTGGACATCCTCCGTGACCGCTTGGCCGACCGTCACATGCTGCTGGTCCTGGACAACTGTGAGCAGGTGATCGATCCCTGCGCCCTGTTGGTACGCGCTCTACTGGAGGCGGCTCCGCGCCTGAGGGTCCTGGCCACCAGCCGCCAGACCCTGGGCGTGCCCGGCGAGCGGGTCCTGCACGTGCCACCACTGGACCTGCCCGATCTCGAGCGCGTCCGCGCACCGCAGGTCGTGTCAACTTGCGAGGCGGTGAGCCTGTTCACTCAGCGCGCCGACACGGTGCGCCCCGGCTTCATGCTGACCGCGGACAACACTCGGCAAATCGCCGAGATCTGCCACCGGCTGGAAGGCATTCCCCTGGCAATCGAGCTGGCAGCCGCGCGGCTTCGGACCCTGTCGATGGAGGAGATCCTGGAGCGGCTCGACGACCGCTTCGGGCTGCTCACCAGCACCTGCCGTGTCACCGTGCCGCGTCAGCGGACCCTGCGGGCAGCTATCGACTGGAGCTTCGGCATGTGCTCCAGCCAGGAGCGACTGCTCTGGTCACGCCTGTCGATATTTCGAGACGGCTTCGACCTGACCGCGGCCGAGGAACTCTGCTCCGGTAAAGGAATCAGCCGGCGCGACGTCCTCGACCTCGTCGCAGCCCTGGTGGATAAGTCAGTCCTGACCTGCGAGGAACGCGGTCCTCGCATGCGCTACCGGATGGCAGAAACGATCCGCGAGTACGGATATGAGCAGCTGGCAGCCGCGGGCGACGAGTCCAATCTCTCGGAACGGCACCGTGACTGGTACCTGGACCTGGCCGAACAAGCCGACTCCGAGTGGTTCGGACCGAACCGGACGCGGTGGCTGGAGCGCCTGCAGGACGAATGCCCGAACATCAGGGCAGCGCTGGAGTACTCCCTGAGCGAGCCCGGCCAGGCACGGGCCGGACTCAAGATGGCGGGTGACCTGTGGGGGTTTTGGCTGGCCCGCGGCGCCTTCACCGAGGCCCGGCGCTGGCTCAGTAGGGGTGTCTCGCTGGATACGGCCGACAGCCCGCCGCGCGCCAAGGCACTTTGGTTCTTGGGTTGGATCACCAGCGAACAGGGTGATCCAATCCGTGCCCTGGGTTTGCTGGCAGAGGCTCAGAGCCTGGCCGAACGCCTCGACGACCAGAAGGCCCTGGCCTGGACGATGCAGTTCGCCGCCTTGGCCACGATGCATCAGGGGGATATCGCGGGCGGAGTCGAGCTCGCCGATCAGGCGTTGCAGCGCCAGCGGGCTCTCAACGACCGGGCCGGGATTCTCGTGTCCATGCACCTCTTGGCCATCGCGACTTCCTTGCACGGTGACCCCCGCTCCGCCGCTATCGGGGAAGAGAAGCTCGCCCTGTGCGAGGAGATGGGCAGTACCTGGGCCAAGTCATACGCGCTGCGAGACCTCGGCCTGGAAGCGCGCCGCCAGGGCGACATGACCCGTGCCAAGAGGCTGCTGAAGGAGAGCCTGCGGCTCAAACGCACGCTCGGCGACCCGCTCGGCAGTTCCTCTTGCTTTGAGCTCTTGGCCTGGATCGCCGCCGACGAGGACGACCATGAGCGGGCAGCCCGACTGCTCGGCTCGGCCCAGCTCCTATGCCGGTCGCTGGAGACCTCGAACGCGCCGCTGCTGGCCACGCACCACCAGTACATGGCCCAGACGCGCCAGGCTTTGGGCGAGGCCCGGTTCGACACGGCCTTCGCACTGGGCGAAAGGCACCCTGTCGACGATGCGTACGCCTATGCCCTGGATGAGGAAGCGCCACCCGAGGGCTTTGCAACCGGGGTCCGCGCGGGCGGAGTCTTTTCTCCGACCAGACGTGAGCGCGAGGTGGCCGCCCTGGTCGCACAGGGGCTAAGCAACAAGGAGATCGCCGCCAAACTCGTGATTTCCTTGCGCACCGCCGAAGGCCACGTTGAGAAAATCCTCACCAAACTCGGTTTCACTTCTCGCGCGCAGATCGCCGTCTGGGCCACGCAACATCTGACAGACCCCACCGCCGGGTGAGCGCTGCCGACGCCCAAGGACAGCCCCTAGACGGAAAGTGCCGGTCGGACGCAGGCGCAGAGCACGCCACCGCGAATAGCCGGATCTCCGGAGTTCCTCCCGCGCCTGCGTCATCGAGGTGCGAGAGGAGTTCGTCGGCATAGGGGCGGAAGTCCCGCCGCGGGCTCCACCCTTCGGGCACCGCCCCGACCCCGTCCACGAGGTCGTCGTCGTTGGTCAGCCAGCTCAGCAGCCAGGTCAGCAGGGCTGCGACGACCGCGATCAGCGCCGCCAGCCCGGCCTCGTCGGACTCGCCGTTGTCGACGATGTCCTGGGCCCAGTCCGCGGCCGTCCCGGCGATCTTCCACCGGTGCTTCTGGATCTCGTCGAGGATGTCGCCGTTGTCCTCCTCCCCGCACTCGATGTTCAGCAGCACCACCTGCTGGTAGGAGCCCCGGTACAGGCTCGCCTCACCGGGGAAATCGGCCCAGCGGCCGGTGCCCAGACCCCCGAACACCTAGGAGCGACAGGTCTGCTCGGCGGCCATGTCACTGCCGGCCCCGCCGACCCAGTCCGGGCCGGCGAGCACCACTCGACACCGAGAGGGGCACCACCGTGAGTACCGCAACGACCGAGCTGCGCCGATTCCTGACCATCACCGGCCAGCGCTTCAACAACGGCCAGTCGGCACCCGAGATGTTCTCTCCGGCCGTGGACGCGGTCCGGCACGAACTGCTCGGCAGCCCGCAGTACGCGGCCCTGTGCCAGGAGACCGGGGGCGGCTCCGCGCTGCTCGGCGATGCCGGACCCGTCGTCGTCGGGCAGAAGGCGCGGTCCGGGTGACGACGCACCCGGTGACGGCGCTCCGGAGCGCCGCCCGGGAGGTGTCTCCCGGGCGGCGCCTGGTGAGGCTCCCTCGTCCCTGCAGGGGAACTCAGTCCTTATTGGGGTCGGTCTCCTTGCAGTACGGGTCCGGGCTGTCGGAGGTGCAGGCCACCAGGTGGCTCGACTTGTTGTCGGTGCCGTCTATGGCGGGGGCGGTGGCCGTGCCGTCGCCCCACCACTGCGTGTCCCGGTCCGTGCTGAAGATCCACTTACCGGTCACCTGCTTCACCAGCGGGGCCCGTGCCATCCATCCGTAGGTGCCCGGCTTGACGGTGATCGTGGCCTTGTCCGCCACCGTCGAGGAGTTCATCCAGCTGTTCTGCCACATGCCCATGACCGCCAGGGAGAGGGTGGTTTTGACGGGACTCTCCTTGCCGCCGATCTCCACGGACACGGTCGTCGTGACCGAGCCTCCGTTGGTGTAGGTGTATCCCGTGGTCTGCGTCCAGCTGCGTTCCTGGGTCATGTCCGACGTGGTCTTGTTGTCGACCGTTTCCGAGACCCTTTCCGCCTTTCCGAGAGTCGCCACACTCTGACTGTTCGGCTGGTAAGTGGCCGAGACCGCTTTGGACTTGTTCCCGATGATCTGCGCCAATGCGTACTTGGTCGCCAGAGCGTTCAGAATGGTGCTGTCGGCTGCGGGCAGCCGCCACTTCTGAGCTTCCGATTCAGGCGCCCAGTCCTTCGAGCAGGGATGGATCTGCACCTCGGTTCCCGGACTGGCGTGGCCGTCCACCATGTCAATGCACTGATCGTCCGTCGCATGGCGGATCACAAAGGAATCCCCCGTCGGCTGGATGTACCACTTCTGTGAGTCGCTGTTGTTGCAGTCCCCTTGTGCCACCCGCGACCAGTTCTTGTCGACCGTGGCGTCCAGGCACTTCCCGCTCTCCTTGTTGTGGATCGTGAAAGACCCGTTTCCTTCCGTGGCGAACGACCATTTCCCCCGGTCGGGGGCCTGCTGCTGGTCGCCGTGGTCGCGGGTCTGTATCCGGTCCTTGTCGTTGTTCTGTACGGACTTGTTGGCCGGGTCGCCGTTCGCGCCCTGGCCCGGACTCGCCTCCAGATAGAGGCTGCCGTTCCCGTATCCGTCCTCGTAGTACGCCGTTTCGCCGGGGTTCTTTCTCCGGTCCGTCCACCAGGAATCCACGCCCTTGACGGACTTGATCTCGCCGATGTCGAAGGTGGGGCAGCCGGATTGCTGGCAGGTTGTTTCTTCGGCGTGTGCCATTCCGGTGCCCGGAGGGGCCAGGGTGAATCCCACTGCCATGAGTCCGGTGGTCGCGACCATGGCTGGGAGATGGAAGCGCGCTCTGGGTGAGCCAGTTTTCACGAGTGATTCCCTTCGGGCAGGTCCTTCGGATTTCCCCGGGTCCGGGAGGCGTTCCGTGCAGCACCCTCCGCCGCTCGCCGAAGACGGACGCAAAGCGGGTGGTGGCGTATCCGGAAACACCGGAAACCCGCACCGAACCTAGGCCGACGGGCCGGTTTCGGTATCCGCCACCTGGCGGATGTTTGCGACAGGGTTCTGTTGGCCCCCCGTGCCGGAGTGGAGCGCGCGGGCGGGCCCCGGCCCCCGTGACGGGACGCATAAGGCCAGGGCCGCCGACCAGCGCGAGAGGTCCACAGCCGGTCAGGACGGCGCCGTCTTCGTCTCCCGTCCGGTGCACAGAGCGGCGAGTGGAGAGCGCTGGCCCTCGCTCAGGGTGCGCAGTGCGGGCCAGTCGATGTCGGGGTGCTGCTGGGGCGGGTCGTCGATGTGTCCGGTGGAGAACCGGGGCACATGCGCGGCGCCGGCCTCGGTCGCACCGAACCGCACCCGGCCGTAGAAGACCGGATCGATCCAGCCCAGGCGACGCATCCACTCGAACTCGACCCTGCGCACGCCCAGCCGGTCGGCGGCCTGCTCCGGCCCGAGCCGCGCCTCTCGGGCCAGGATTGCCGGGAGGTCCGCGCGGGCGCTGAGCTCGGCGACCTGGTCGGGATGGTTCTTCGGGTACTTGTGGTCGCGGCTCAGGTCGAGCAGCAGACCGAGCGCGATGAGCCGCTCCACCGCGTACCCGGACACCGCCGGCACCCGATCCGCCTCGTTCGGCGTGCCCAGGGCCTGCGCGAGCCGGTTGCCCGCCTCCCACGGACTGACCAACTCCCGCGGCTCCGAAGCCCGCACCGCCTCGACATCCAGCGCCTCCACCGCCGCCCGCGACCACTGCCAGGACCCCACATCCGGCTCCGGAACCAGCCCGATGTGCCGCGCCCACCGCCAAGTCGTGACCGGCACCTTCAGCCGCCTCGCCGTCTGGACCTCGTCGTACTCGTCTCGCCGTGCCCTCACACGTCCCTTCCTCATCGCCGCCCCGAACAGGACGGGCGAAACGCGACAGACCAGCGAAAAATATGCCAACAGGGCCTGCGCTGTGCCGAGTTGGGCCGCGCTACTGGATGCGCGCACTGGCGGAGCTCGACGCCTCGGGCGTGGTCACGGCGCTCGTTTCCCGCTGCATTCCATGCGGGTGCTCGACGCCCACGGTGGTCGGCTGGCCCAGGTGCCGCTGGGCGAGGCCGACGACCCACGACTGCGCTACCGGTGCCTGCGCCGAGGCGAGTTGAACGCCGCGCTGCAGGCCGAGGCCGTCCGACGGGGAATCCAGCTGTCGCACGGGGCACGGCTGGTGTCCGTCGAAACAGGCCGGACGAGGTGACCGTGCGCTTCGCCAACGGCCACGTCGCGACCGGCGATCTGCTCGTCGGCGCGGACGGCCTCAGCTCGGCCGTCCGGCGATCGGTCGCGCCCGGTGTGGAGCCCGTCTACGCGGGGCAGGGCGTCTTCTACGGCTAAACGAGCAGTAACCCGGCAGCGGAGGACACCGGCCAATTCACCACGGTGCGGGGAAGCTCCGCCGCCTTCGGCTACATGGTCTCGCCGGACGGGGAGACCTACTGGTTCGCCCGCGTCAGCGGCGACGCCGTGCCCGCCGACGAACTCGCACACCCCACACCGTCCCGCTGGCGAGCACAACTCGTCGCGCTGCTGGGCAAGGACGCCACCTCCGCCGCGGACATCGTCGCGGCCTCCACCGACGACATCATGGCCACCAACGCCACCGAGATCCCGCCCGGCACTCCCTGGCACTCCGGACGGACGCTGCTCATCGGCGATGCGGCACACGCGGCCTCACCGGTGACCGGGCAAGGGGCCTCAATGGCGCTGGAGGACGCCGTCATCCTCGCCAAGTCCCTGCGGGACACACCCGGCCAGGACAGCGCCCTCTCCCTCTATGAGGCGTGCCGCCGCCCACGTGTGGAGCACAACATCACTGCCAGCGGAGAGATCTCCCGCGGCACCCGCGCCCCGTCCCGCGCCGGCGGAGCACCGTCCCCTCAGCGCCCTGATGACGGCACCCTCACCGCCCAGCTGGACTGGAACCGCGATCTGCGCACTGTCTCCTGCAACGCGGAATAGATGCTGCCGGCGGGACGGCCGGGCGAAGGCGCCCCGTACGTATCTGCCGTACGGGGGAACACACGCCGGGCGCCGCCCGCAAGCGCACGGCCCCGGGCCAGCCAGCCGTGACAATCGCGGTCATGACATCGATGACGGAGACCTTCCACCAGGCCCTGCAGAACGCGCTGGCCGGTCGGGACACAGTCAGCATCCGCAGCACCCTGATCGAGATGTTGGAACGGGATCCCTCCAAGGCGGAGGTCTCGGCAGCCCACAAGGCGGCCCGAAGGATCGCTGAGGACGGGGACGCGGTCCTCATCTCCCTGCTTCCTGACCAGGCCGGCGCCGACGCCTACGTGCCTACGGCCCCTGGGGCCGGGAGACGGGCGTCGAACTACCTGACCGTGGACGAGAATGTCATCAGGGACTTGCCCTGCCGCGTCGAGCTCGCCACAGAGAAGTGGGACGCGCTCATCGACGAAGGCATGCGGCTTACCCAGCAGAGGATCGAAAGCGACCCGATGCTGTCGGCGTTCCTGCCCGGCTGGAAGGCCGAACCGCGTGCAGAGAAGCGGGCCCGTCCCATGGCAGAGGCACCAGCCAGCTGACACGCCGTTCAGCGCCCCGTACCAGCGCACAAGGCAAGAGCGCGGCGTAGGCGGGGAGCTTCGAAGAACACCGGCGCTCCATCGCCGCACTGCCTCGATGACGCCCGCCCAGATCCGCGACCCACCGGATTACGCCCTCGCCTGTCCGCCGGGCCGACCCAAGGGCTCACCTTCGGATCCTGACAGGCGCACGACGTCGAGGATCAGCCCTCAGGGGTTGGGCGCGCACTGATCCAGCAAGATCGAAAGACGCTGCCTAGTGCCGCATCAGGCAACGTTCGCCCTGTTCACGACCTCGCGGAGGTGTTCGTCGGCAGCGTGCTTGTTCCGCCAGATGATGTAGCGGCGGATCATGCTTCCCTGCTCCTTGTGGCTGGCGTGGTCGGTGCCGAGGTTCCGGCGCCTACTGATGCGGGCGTGGCATGTGCCACGCCCGCATCAGCGGCGGTTCCTCAAGCCTCTCGGGTGCCTCTGTGCTACTTCAGCAAGCCGAAGCCCATTGACACCTGGTCGCCCTCGACCTTGGCGGCATAGACCTCCATGGTCTGGTGCTTCTTCCCGAAGGCGGCGGTACACCGCACGGTCGCACCCTTCTTGGCAGGCAGCCCGCTCGGGCAGCTCACCGAATCGGGGTCGTCTCCGGGGTAGGAAAAGTCCTCCGCCGCACGCTCTTCCACGTCCGTCCGCGGCACCACCGGCCCTGCCCCGCTGGCAGTGGCAACGGAACCGTCGCTCGCCGTGTTTACCACGACCGTCACCACGCCTGCTGCCAGTACAGCAACCACGCTCAGGGCGATGATGATGCGCTTCATGCTCAACTCCTCACGATCCTTTCGGGCCGGCCCGGCCAACCCGCTTCGTGTTCCTCATCGCTCCGCCCTTCACGTCGGGCTCCGCTCACCCTGCTGATGAGCTGCGGGGAACAAGCAGTAGGATGCGGGCCCGGCCGGCGGCGTTCTGCAGGACGCGTGCCTGTTACACGCTTGTTCCAGTGCGCTTGGTGGCGTGCCCTGCACGACCACTTTTGTCATGATCGGCTTCATCACCCGGAGCGCGGGGGGCTTCATCCGCTCGTGCCTGCCCGCCGGTATCGCCACGAGACTCAGCCGGCCTAACCCTCACTAGCCGCACGTCCCGGACCCGGTCCGGGCTGGTGAACGTCACCTCGGCGATCTTCGCCACGGGCATGCCCTGCGCGGATAGCAGCACCATCTGGGCCCGCCGCCAGGTCACCACCGAACCGGTGCCCCGGCGGATGATCCGCAGCAACCGCCTGCCCTCGTCGTCATCGATTTCCCGGACCTGCACACGCTCAGCCACGTGCTCATTCTGACTGCCCCGCACCACCCGGCGCAGCAACCCCGCGAAGACTCATCACAGCGCAAACCTTGCCTGATGCGGCACTAGTTCCCTACGCGGCGGCTTATGCCGTGTCAGGTGGGTCAGTTGTCAGACCGTCCCGGTTGTCCGTGGCGCAGGGTCGTGCCGGAAGGAGTTGAGGTCGGCGGTGTCGGTCGGGGTCTCGGGGGTGGGGTGGCCGCCGGCAACCCTAAACCGAGCGGTCAGGCTGGTGCCGATTGTGGTCAGAGCTGCCGCCAGGACGGCGATGACGCCTGCCTGCACGGTGGCGGTGGTGGTGAGAGCCGGGGCGTGGGTCTTGCTCACGTGCGCTCGGCATGTCGACCTCCGGCACGCGTGTCCCGATCTCCCATCACAACCGTCGTCGCGCTCCTCCAGCAACCGAACGCGTTGGGCGACATCGAGGGACTTGTGTACATGGTCTCGAAAGCCGTCACTGGGACGGCCGCTTTGCGCCCTTGCCGGTGCCGGCTGCGCCCGGCACAGTGTGTGGCTCGCATTGGAGGGAGCGATCCTCATGAGTGATCAGCGAGGCGCCACGGAAGCGAACGGCCTGCTCGTGGCGGTGGAGGTCCTGGCCAGCGTGCACGACCGGAACGATGCCAGCCGGTCCGATCCGCCACCGGACGCCACGGGCGATACACAGCCCGACGGAGATGGGCTGAACCACCCCGCCAGTTAGGCGGATTGGCTCTTCGGGCCGTGTGGCGCTGCCGCACGGCCCGCAGTGCGTACTCCCCGTTTCGAGCAGAGGAGAGCTGTGGAACACCGGCTGGTCAGTGTCATCGAGGAGGCGCTGGGTTGGAGGGGACCGGGGCTTCTCGGAAAACGGTTCGCCCGCGGAAGCATCAGCGATCCGCGCGTACTGGAGCGGCTGCTGACGCCCAATCGGTTGCTCGACATGGTGATGCGCCGCAGCCTGACGAATCCGCAATTCCGTTGCTTCCGGGGCGGTGAGGAACTGCACCCGAGCGCCTATTCAGCCAGGACGTAAACCGCAGAGGCCAGAGCATCCGCATGGTCGACATGCGCCGGCTGGGACATCTCCTGGAGGACGGGGCGACGCTGGTCCTGGACCAGGCGAACGTTTTCGATGCCACGATGGAGGTGGCTTGTCGGGCCATGCAGTGGTGGTCACGGGAGCGCGTCCAGGTCAATGTCTACTTGACCACGAACGACGCGTCGGGGTTCCACTTGCACTGGGACGACCACGATGTCCTGATCATCCAGCTCGCCGGCGAGAAGGAGTGGGAGGTGCGCGGCCCTTCTCGGCCGGCGCCGATGTTCCGCGACGCCGCCCGCAACGAAGAGCCGAGCCAGGAGACCGTATGGGCGGGCACCATGAAGACTGGCGACGTCATGCACATACCCCGCGGCTTCTGGCACCAGGCAACCCGCAGCGGCAAGGGCTCGGGGCAGAGCATGCACATGACCCTCGGGTTCGCCAAGCGCACCGGGGTGAACTGGCTGTCCTGGCTCTCGGACTGGTCGCGCGAGAGTGAACTCTTCCGGCACGACCTTGACCGCTGGGGCAGCGCGGCCGAGCAGGACGCTCAGCGGCAGCAGCTGGCGGAAGCCGCGCGGAGCCTGATCGCCTCCCGCAGCCCCCAGGACTTCCTCGCCTCCCGAGAGCACGAAGCCACCTCGGCCCGGCACGTGCCGTTCCTGGAGATCTTCGGTCCGCTGCAAGAAGTCGTGTGCATCACCGAATTCCCTCCACTGATCCACGAGCACGACGAGGCCATCGACGTGGTCGCGTCGGGCAAGAAGCTCACCTTCACGGCCAAGGCCCTGCCTGCCCTACGACTGCTGCTGAGCGGCCAGCCCGTGCACCTCGCCCGCGCCGCCGCCGCGGTCGGCGCGGAGGTCGAAGGCCTGGCGGAGATCTTGACGGAGGAGGAGCTGTGCGCGCCCCTGACCCCGGAATTATCCTTGGGCTACACCGGTCTCGTCACGAACGCCGCCTGCTGACCGAAGCTCTGAGCCTCGGGATCCGCAGGATCGACACCAGCTACAACTACCTGAATTTCTCCTCGCATTCGATACTGTCCGCCGCGCTCGGAGACCTTCTGGATCAGTTCACCGTGTCCACCAAGGTCGGATTCTTCGCCCGCGGGAGCGCGGCAGCTGAGCACTCGCTCGATCCTGCCCGGCTTCGCCTCGCCCTGGAGCAGACGAACCGGGACCTGCAACGTGCCCCAGACCTCGTCTTCCTGCACAACCCGGAACGCTCCCTGCACGGATCCCCGGACAGCGCCCGTGACGCGTTGGCTCAGGCATGTGGCGCACTGGAGGACGCCGCGGCGAGCGGCCTGTGCAGGGCATGGGGAATCGCCACCTGGAATCCGGCCCCGCTGTCCGCCGCGGTGGACATCACACTCCCCCGCCCGTCGGCCTTCATGGTCCGCGCCGGACTCTTGGTGGGCATCGATGCTCTTGACGCTGCGGACGCCCTCGCCACGCTATGGAACCTGGGCACCGGACAGCGGTGGGGCATGAGCCCCTTCGGTGGCAACGCCAGCAGCTCTGTATGGGAAGCCCTGGACCCCCGCATGTTCCTGCAGGACCCTGCCGGCGGCGCCTCCCGCATCCAAGCGGCGTTTCGGGCCGCGTACGTCCTGCCACGTGTGGGGGCGGTCGCCGTGGGTTCCGACGATGCCGTCCACCTGCGCGAACTGGTCGCCGCGCTGGCCTACGACGCTGACGACGCGGTGATCACGCAGTATCGGGAACTCCTGCGACAGCGATCACGGGCTCACCGAGCCTGAAGTTCCCGCAAGATGCGCTCGACCTCCAGCCGGGCGGGCTTCAACTTCGGGTCTGCCTCGTCCGCGTAGCGGCCCACGACTTTCGTGCAGTAGAAGAGCGACATCAAGAGCCCGTCCCGGCTCTCCAAGTCCTCGCGGCGTTCGTGGCGTACGCGCTCCGCCAGAGCGGGGACCGCGAGGGAGTTGCCCCACAGCGACGCGGAGTCCAGCCCGCGGGGAGCCATCCCCCAGTCCTCCCAGTCGAACAGGCAAAAGGACGGGCTGGTCACGTTCGCCCAGTTCATGTCCGCGTGAGCAGTCGTCCAGTCCTCGATCGTGGTGTCAAGGGCGCCGAAGGTAGCAGTGACCTCCTCCGTGACCCGGGCTTGAGTGATGGTGACGGTGTCCGGCGTGGCTACGCGGGTGGTGCGCTGAGCGGCCAGCGCATCCAGCGAACTGTTCAGCGCTGCCCACCATGCCTCCGGCAGCTCCGGATCGACAGTGAGCGTCCCTCCCGGCTTCACCGGCGCACCGGGCAGCAGACTCGTCTCGTCTGCCCGCCACATCGCACGGGCGGCAGTATCGCGCCACGCCGTGCCCGCGAACCACTCAGGCTTCGCGATCCCGACCAGGGCCGCGGCGGCTTCGGTCCCGTTCCAGCCCTGACCGTCGATCCGTTCCAGAGGGCGCCGCTCCAGCCGGACCCAGGTGCCGCTGTCCGTCTGCGCTCCGACCGAGCGCCGCTTGCGCACCAGGGTCTCCCGGTCCAGATGCACACCGAGGGACCGCTCGACGCGATCGAGGACTTCCTCGACGGGCTCTCTTCTCAGATCGACGGAAGCGGAGGGTGGAGAAGAAGTCATGGACACAATGTGCCACGCCGAATCAGCCGCCGGGCGTCTCTCAGAAGCCTCACAGCTTGGGGAAACGAATCGTGCAACCTCGGTCACGACGACGCTCAGCTTTCGCGTGGCCGAGCAGATTGTCGCGGCCACCCGCACTCAAGACCGCCGCGCGGACGTTGGCAATCTTCCTACTGGATTTGCGGACGGTACTCCGCGCCACACCCGCTTCGACGCTCGCTGCACGCGGAGCGTCGACCTCTTGGACGCAGACGTGAAGTCCCGGGGTGGCAAAGCAGTGACCTCCCCCACCGGAGACCGGTGCTCACCAGGGCATCGACGATGTCCACGGCATCAGCGCGAAGGTGTGCCCGCAGAAGGGCGTACTCCTCGGGTTCGTGGAACACCTCGTCGTCCTCGGTGTTGTTCCCCTTGGGTAGGCGGGTGTGCGCGCACGGGTTCGAGCCACGTAGCGCCGGGTCGGCCTCCACGGCTGACTGGAGGATGCTGAACAGCAGGCCTTGGAGTCCGCGATGTGCGCTACGAAGTACGTACGCCGCCGGCGATCCGTGAGCGGCCTGGCAAACCGTCATCTCGGTCTTCTTCGTCCACTGCGCGAAGCAGTCGGGCGCCACCTGGGCCGTCGGAGCACAGGCCCAGCCGGATACCGATCTTCTCGGCTTGATCACCCTCGCCGGCCGGGGCCAGGAGGACGCCGCCAACGCGGCCGTGAAGCGGGTGAGGGAGCACTGCACGGCAAACGACCTGGAGTTGGTCCGGGTCGAGAACTTCAACGACCGGTACCCGGCGGAGGAGCGCGCGTCCTTCTCGTTCACGCACTTCACCGTCGCCCGCTGGCGATTCTGCGGGCCTGGACGGCTGGGCGTTGCCGACGGGTCTGCCGCCCGCAGCGGCCCGGGCCACGCGTCGTTCTCCGGCCGGACGTCGGACGGCGGCGTGAAGGTGCCCGCGTCCACCGATCCGGATCCATGTCCCCTGTGTGTCCCCTGGATCATGGTCCGAACGGCTGAACGGGGGCCACCACACCGAAGTGGTGGCCCCCGTTCTGACGTCTCCCCAGGTAGAAAGGGGCTTCGCCCTGGGTGCTGCGGTGGGGCGGGTGGGACTCGAACCCACGGCCGACGGATTATGAGTCCGCTGCTCTAACCGGCTGAGCTACCGCCCCCCACGGCGCGTCGCGCACATTTGTGCGCGCCGTCTGCCGCAGCATAGCCGCTCATACGATCTGTTGCCCGTGAGGGCTGCCGTCGCGCGACCACGCACGCCCAAGAGGACTTCGATCACGGGCCGTTCGGTTCCACGGCACAAGAAAAAGGACCCCTTCCGGGGTCCTCTTCTCTCTGCTCCCCCGACTGGACTCGAACCAGTAACCCTCCGGTTAACAGCCGAATGCTCTGCCAATTGAGCTACAGGGGACCGAGCTCCCCCGACTGGACTCGAACCAGTAACCTGCCGGTTAACAGCCGGCTGCTCTGCCAATTGAGCTACAGGGGATTGCTCTGTGTGCCTCGAATGCACCGCTGTCCGGGGATCCGGACGGCGCGCGTTCGCTGCGACACATACATTAGCGCAAGCAGGGGGGTGCTCCGCCAATCGGTATCGCCTCAGGTCACCTCGGGTGATCTCCGGCCCCGGAGGGTAGGCGCGCGTCACAGCCAGACGCCCCGGTGCGTACCGGCACCGGAGGGGTCCGACGAGAGGAAGGGTGGAGCAATGCGCTACCGGCTCACGTTCATCGCGGGACTGGCCACGGGGTATGTGCTCGGCACACGGGCCGGTCGGGAACGGTACGAGCAGCTCCGCAAGGCCGCCCAGCGGATCACGCAGAATCCGGCGGTCCGGAACACCGCGGAGTCCGCCGCGCTGACCGGGCGCGAGGCGGCTTCGAAGGCGTTCGGGACGGTGTCGGCCAAGGTCGGCGACCGGCTGCCCGGCTCGGTCAGCGAGCGGGTCCGTTCACTGCGCGAGCAGCGTTCCCCCAATGGGGACGACTGGGGCACGAGCAATACCTGAGCCGGGGCCGCCGGCGACAAACCCTGGCGCTGCTCCTATGCGTCGTATGGGGCATCATCTGGGTGCATGGGGATAGTCGCCGGATTGGACAGTTCGTCCGAGAGCACACGGATCGTCGTCTGCGATGCCGACACAGGTGCCGTCATCAGGCAGGGGTATGCGCCGCACCCCGTCGAGAAGGGGCCCGAGGCCGATCCGCAGGCGTGGCTGATCTCACTCGGCGAGGCGGCGGGTCGCGGGCTGCTCGAAGGGGTGCAGGCGATCGGTGTCTGCGCGCAGCCGCACGGTCTGGTCCCGCTGGACGTCGAGGGCAACCTCGTACGCCCCGCGCTGGTGGGCAACGACAAGCGGGCGCAGAGTGCGGCCGCGGATCTGATCGACGCGCTGGGCGGGCGTACCGCGTGGGCGCAGGCGGTCGGGGCGGTGCCGCAGGCGACGCATGCGGTGACGAAGATGCGCTGGCTGGCGCGTACGGAGCCGGCGCATGCGGCCCGGATCGCGGAGATCATGCAGCCGCACGACTGGCTGGCGTGGCAGCTGCTGGGGCGTCCCGCGCGGCGTACGACGGACCGCGGCGGGGCCTCGGCGACGGGCTTCTGGTCGGCGGCGACCGAGTCGTACCGGCCGGAGCTGGTGGAGCTGGCGCTGGGCCATCAGGTGCGGCTGCCGGAGGTGCTGAGCCCGTCGGGGACGGCCGGGTTCACCCCGGAGGGGCTGCTGATCTCGGCGGGTACCGGCGAGACGATGGCGGCGGCCTTCGGCCTCGGGGTCGGGGTGGGTGACGCCGTGGTGTCGCTGGGCGCCTCGGGTTCGGTGTTCGGGATTCATCACGAGGCGCTGGCCGACCCGACCGGGACGATCACCTCGTTCGCGGACGCGACCGGCCGGCATCTGCCCGTCGTGCACACCAGCAATGCCGTACGGGTGCTGCGCGGTGCGGCGGAGATGCTGGGGACGGATCTGGAGGGTCTGTCCGAGCTGGCGCTGAAGTCGTCGCCCGGTGCGTACGGCATGGTGCTGCTGCCCTATTTGGAGGGCGAGCGGACGCCGTATCTGCCGCATACCGCCGGGTCGTTGCACGGGATGCGCCGGGAGAGCATGAAGCCGGAGCACATGGCGCGGGCGGCCGTGGAGGGCATGCTCTGCGGGCTGGCGGATGCGCTGGATGTGCTGCGCGGGCGGGGCGTGACGGTGCGCCGGGTGTTTCTGCTGGGTGCGGCCGCCGAGCTGGGTGCCGTGCAGGCGGTGGCGCCGGGGCTGTTCGGGGTGCCGGTCGTGGTGCCGCAGCCGGCCGACTACGCGGCGCTGGGCGCGGCGCGGCAGGCGGCCTGGGCGTGGGGGGTGGCGCACGGCACCCTCACCCCGGCCCCCGGCGCGGAGCCGGGCGCGGGCGGCGGGGCCGCATGGGTCGATCCGCCACAGTGGCCGGCTGCCGCGAGCCAGGTGTGCGAGCCCGGTGAAGAGCTGCCGGTCGGGCAGGCCGTGCGCCAGCAGTACGCGACGGTGCGTGACGAGGTCCATCCCGGGGCGTTCCCGCGGCCGGAGTGAGGGCCGGGGTGCGGGGCCCGGGTGCGGGGCCCGGCGGCCCGGCCGTCCCGCGGCCCGGCGGTCCTGCGGCGCGGCCGGCCTCAGTCGAGGTAGCCGCGGAGCTGGTCGGCGAAGGCGTGGTCGCGGAGCTTGCCCAGGGTCTTGGACTCGATCTGCCGTATCCGTTCGCGGGTGACGCCGAAGATCCGGCCGATCTCCTCCAGGGTGCGGGGGCGGCCGTCGGCGAGGCCGTAGCGGAGCTGGACGACCTTGCGTTCGCGTTCGCCGAGCGTGGACAGGACGGCGTCGAGGTGCTCGCGGAGCAGCAGGAACGCGGCGGATTCGACGGGTGAGGCGGCGTCGCCGTCCTCGATGAGGTCGCCGAGGGCGACGTCCTCCTCCTCGCCGACGGGGGCGTGCAGCGAGACCGGCTCCTGGGCGAGCCGGAGGACTTCGCTGACGCGTTCCCCGGTCAGGTCGAGGTGGGCGGCGACCTCCTCGGGGGTCGGTTCGTAGCCGCGTTCCTGGAGCATCCGGCGCTGGACCCGCACCACACGGTTGATCAGCTCGACGACATGGACCGGGACGCGGATGGTCCGGGCCTGGTCGGCCAGTGCGCGGGACATCGCCTGGCGGATCCACCAGGTGGCGTAGGTGGAGAACTTGTAGCCGCGGGCGTAGTCGAATTTCTCGACGGCGCGGATCAGTCCGAGGTTTCCCTCCTGGACGAGGTCGAGCATGGTCAGCCCGCGGCCGACATAGCGCTTGGCGACGGAGACCACCAGGCGCAGGTTGGCCTCGATCAGACGGCGCTTGGCCATCCGGCCCAGCACCACCAACCGGTCGAGGTCATGGGCGAGTTGGGAGGACAGGTCGGGGGTGGTGGTGAGCTTCTCCTCGGCGAAGAGGCCGGCCTCGACGCGGCGGGCCAGCTCGACTTCCTCGGCGGCGGTGAGCAGCGGGATCCGGCCGATCTCACGGAGGTACTGGCGGAAGAGATCGGAGGACGGGCTGCCGGCCTCGGGGCGCGGTGCCGGCTCCGGGATGATCTCCTCGATGATCATTTCGGCGGCGGGCGGTTCGGCCTGCTGCGGCACGGTGAGCGGCTCCGGGGCCGGTTCCACGTCTGGTTCCGCATCCGGTTCCGCGTCCGGTTCCGCGGCCGGGTCCGTGGCCGGGTCCGTGGCCGGTTCCGCGTCCGGCTGTGCGGCGGGGGGCGCGTCGGCGAGGGTCTGGGTCTGCACGGGGGCGACCTCCAGGGTGATCGCTGCTGAGGCGGCAGAAAGGCCGGGCACGGTGGCGGCCGAGCCGCTGTCCGTCCCGTACGTCACAAGCGGTTGTGCGGGGGCTTCCGGCGCGGTGCGACCGGGCCCGCCGCGCTCCGAGGACTCAGGCACCGCTTCTCAGTGTGGAGTACGACACACTCCCGCCACGAGGGGCGTGCGGCCACTTTTTGAGTCCGTTCCGTGACCGGACGGCTACCGCGGGGAGTGTCCGGGGGTGTACGGGCTCCCTACAGGGCGCCGTAGCCGCGTTCGCGCAGGGACTGGCCGTACTGCTGGAGGACCCAGAGTTCGTTCTGTACGGCCGCGAGGTGTTCGGGGTCGGCGCGGGGGCCGAGGCGCTGGAGGGTGCCGCGGATTTCGGTGACGCGCTGATTGACGGCCGCGAGGCGGACGGCCACCAACTGGACGCCGGCGTAGGCCTCGTCGGGGTCGCGGCGGGTGTGCAGCGGTTCGACGGCGAGCTCGGTGACCATGGCGCGGACGGTGTCGTCGGGGGCGGCCTCCCGCACCCGGGGGACGTACGCACTGTCGGCGGCGCCGGCCGCGGTGCCGCCGGCGGCCTCGATGCACTGGCGGACCACGGTGTAGGGCGGGGCGGTGAACTCGTCGGCACCGTAGGCGTCGAAGGCCGGGGAGACGAGGTCGGGGCGCTGCAGCGCGAGCTTGAGGAGCTCGCGCTCGACGCGGTGGGCGGGGCTGCGGAGGTTGAGCGCCGGGCCGCGCGGGCCGGGCGCGGGGCGGGCCTGCTCGGCGGCCGGGGGCCCGCCCCGGCGCTGCTGACGGCCCTGTTCGGGGCCGCCGTCGCGGCCGCGCTCACGGGCCCAGCGGGCGAGCTGGCTGACCCGGCGGACGACGAACTGGGTGTCCAGGATGCCGAGCATGCCGGCGAGCTGGACGGCGGATTCGTGCTGGATGGAGCTGTTCTTGATGTTCGCGACGATGGGGGCGGCCTCGTCGAGGGCGGCGGCGCGGCCGACGGTGGTGTCGAGGTTGTGCCGGGAGACGACATGGCGCAGCGCGAACTCGAAGAGCGGGGTGCGGGCCTCGACGAGATCGGCGACGGCCGCATCGCCCTTGGCGAGCCGCAGGTCGCAGGGGTCCATCCCGCCGGGGGTGATGGCGATGGAGGTCTCGGCGGCGAACTTCTGGTCGTCCTCGAAGGCGCGCAGGGCGGCCTTCTGGCCCGCGGCGTCGCCGTCGAAGGTGAAGACGACCTCGGAGCCGGAGTTGTCCATCAGGAGGCGGCGGAGGATCTTGATGTGGCCTTCGCCGAAGGACGTGCCGCAGGTGGCGATGGCGGTGGTGACACCGGCCAGATGGCAGGCCATGACGTCCGTATAGCCCTCGACGACGACCGCGCGGTTGGTCTTGGCGATCTCCTTCTTGGCGAGGTCGATGCCGTAGAGGACCTGGGACTTGCGGTAGAGGGGGGTCTCGGGGGTGTTGAGGTACTTGGGGCCGTTGTCGTCGTCGCGGAGCTTGCGGGCGCCGAAGCCGACGACCTCGCCGGCGATATCGCGGATCGGCCACATCAGGCGGCCGCGGAAGCGGTCGATGGGGCCGCGGCGGCCCTCCTGGGAGAGGCCGGAGAGCACCAGCTCCTGGTCGCTGAAGCCGCGGCCGCGCAGGAAGCGGGTGAGGTGGTCCCAGCCGGCCGGGCTGTAGCCGACGCCGAAATGCTGGGCGGCGGCCTGGTCGAAGCCGCGCTCGGCGAGGAACTTACGGGCGATTTCGGCTTCGGGGCCGTCCAGCTGCTCGACGTAGAACTGCGCGGCGGCCTTGTGGGCCTCCACCAGGCGGGTGCGCTCGCCCTGCTGGCGGCCGGGGGTGTAGCCGCCTTCCTCGTAGCGCAGGGTGATGCCGGCCTGGGAGGCGAGCCGCTCGATGGTCTCGGCGAAGGAGAGGTGGTCGAGCTTCATGATGAAGTCGACGGTGTCGCCGCCCTCCTGGCAGCCGAAGCAGTGATAGAGCCCCTTGGCCGGGCTGACGTGGAAGGACGGGGACTTCTCGTCGTGGAAGGGGCACAGGCCCTTGAGGTTGCCACCGCCGGCGTTGCGGAGCTGGAGGTACTCGGACACGACGGCGTCGATCGGGACCGCGTCCCGTACCGCCTTCACATCGTCATCGTTGATCCTGCCTGCCACGCGTGAATTCTACGGCCGGGGGCGGACACTCCTGGCCGGGAGGCGTCCGCGAGCGCCGATGGCTTCCCCCCTCCCACCCCCGAACCCACCCCCGCCCCCTCCCCCGAAGGGGGAGGAGGGGGGAGGGGGCGGGGGAGCAGCTGGAGGAGAGCAGGCCGGGAGGCCGTGCGAGCCGGAAGGCAGGGGGGCCGGGGGGACCGAGGGGCAAGAGGGCTCGGAGGCCAGGAGGACCGGAGGCCGGGAGACCGGGAAGCCGGGAAGCCGGGAGACCGGGAGACCGCGAAGCCGGGAAGCCGGGAGACCGCGAAGCCGGGAAGCCGGGAAGACCGGAAGCCCAGGAAGCCCAGGAACACAGGAAGGACCGGAAGGACCGGAAGGACCGGAAGGACCGAAAGGACCGAAAGGACCGGAAGGACCGGAACGCGGAGGCCGGGAACCCGACACCCCCGTGGCCTTCCCGGTGGCAGTCTCGCCGCTCAACCCAGTAGCTCCAGAAACCGCTCCAGCCCCACGTTGCCCCCCGAGATGATCACGCCGAGGCGAGGCGGGTGGGGGGACCGCCCAGGCCGTCCGGGCACGGGGAGAGGGTCGATGCGCCCGGCGAGCAGGGCGGCCAGGGCGCTGGCGCCGCTGGGCTCGGTGACGATCTTGAGGCGTTCGAAGGCCAGCTTCATGGCCGCGCGGATCTCGTCGTCGCTGACCAGGACGACCGAGTCGAGCAGCCGCCGGTTGATGGAGAAGGTCAGCTCGCCGGGGGTCTCGACGGCCTGGCCGTCGGCGATGGTGCGCGGGACGGGCACGGTGACGCGGTGGCCGGCGGCCAGTGAGCGCCGGGTGTCGTCGCCGGCTTCCGGCTCCACGCCGATCATCCGGATGCCGGGGACCATGGCGGTCGCGGCGGTGGCCGCGCCGGCCATCAGCCCGCCCCCGCCGACCGGGACGAGCAGGGCGTCGAGCGGGCCGGTCTCCTCGATCAGCTCCAGGGCGGTGGTGCCCTGGCCCGCGATGATGTGCGGATGCTCGTACGGCGGGATCAGAGCTAGGCCGCGCTCCTCGGCGATCTTGCGGCCGAGGGCGGCGCGGTCCTCGGTGTACCGGTCGTAGGTGAGGATCTCGGCGCCGTATCCGGCGGTGGCGTCCTTCTTGGACTTCGGGGAGTCCTCGGGCATCACGATGACGGCGTGGCTGCCCAGCTCCCGGGCGGCCAGGGCGACGGCCTGGGCGTGGTTGCCGGACGAGTAGCCGGCGACCCCGCGGGCCAGCTGCTGCGGGGAGAGCCGGGAGAGGGCGTTGTAGGCGCCGCGGAACTTGAAGGCGCCGATCCGCTGGAAGTTCTCGCACTTGAGGTGGACCTCGGCGCCGACCAGCGCGTCGAGGGTGCGGGAGCGCAGGACCGGTGTGCGGTGGGCCACACCTGCCAGCCGCCGGGCGGCGTCCCGGACGTCGTCGAAGGTGACGGCCGGGACACCAGCGCTGCCGGTGCTGCCGGTGCTGCCGGGACCGGTGGAACCATGGGGGTTCTGCGTCATATGCGCACGCTACGGGAGCAGCGAGGCCAGCGGAACCTCCGGATCGGCCAGTGCCTCGGGCCGCAACCGCGCCCCGCTGCGGATCAGTTGCTGGATGGATTCGGCAACGTCCCAGACGTTGACGTTCATCCCCGCGAGCAGCCGGCCGTCCGCGCCGAGCCAGAAGGCGATGAACTCCCGTTTGGCGACGTCGCCGCGGCAGACGACCTGCTCGTAGGAGCCGGGCGGGGCGTAGCCGGAGTACTCCATGCCGATGTCGTACTGGTCGGAGAAGAAGTACGGGATGCGGTCGTAGCTGATGTCCTGGCCGAGCATGGCGCGGGCGGCGGCCGGGCCGCCGTTGAGGGCGTTGGCCCAGTGTTCGACCCGCAACCGGGTGTCCAGCAGGGGGTGGTCGGCGGCGGCGACATCCCCGGCGGCGTAGATGAACGGGTCGGAGGTGCGCAGTGCCGCGTCGACGGCCACCCCGCCGCCGGCCTCGGGCTCGGCGAGGTCCAGCCCGGCCTGTTCGGCGAGCGCGGTGCGCGGGGCGGCGCCGATCGCGGCGAGCACATCGTGGGCGGGATGCTCCTCGCCGTCGTCGGTGCGCACCGCGAGCACCACGCCGTCCTGTCCGACGATCTCGGTGAAGCGGGCGCCGAAGTGGAAGCGGACGCCGTGTTCACGGTGCAGATCGGTGAACAGGCCGCCGAGTTCGGGGCCCAGGATGCCGTGCAGCGGAGTCGGGGCGGCCTCGACGATGGTCACCTCGGCGCCGTAGGAGCGGGCCGCGGCGGCGACCTCCAGGCCGATCCAGCCGGCGCCGGCGATGACCAGATGGCCGTTGTCGCGGCCGAGGGAGGCCAGTACGCCGCGCAGCCGTTCTGCGTGGGCGAGGCGGCGCAGGTGGTGCACGCCGGCCAGACCGGTGCCGGGGATGTCCAGGCGGCGGGGTTCGGCGCCGGTGGCCAGCAGCAGCTTGTCGTAGGCGATCAGGGTGCCGTCGCCGAGGCGGACGGTCCTGGCCTCGGGATCGAGGCGGACGGCGGGCTGGCCCAGATGCAGCTCGATATGCGCCCGGGCGTACCAGGCGGGCTCATGGACGAATACGCTGTCGCGCTCTTCCTTCCCGAGCAGGAACCCCTTGGAGAGCGGGGGGCGCTCGTACGGGTGGTCGCGCTCGTCGCAGATGAGGATCACCCGGCCGGTGAATCCCTCCGCGCGGAGAGTCTCCGCGGCCTTTGCGCCGGCCAGGCCACCCCCGACGATGACGAACGTCTGGTGTGCGTCGACCACTTGTTTCCTCCTCGTTGCGGTGCCGTACGTCCGCGTCCGCGTCCGTAAACGCCCCCCTTGTGTGCCCCCGGTCTGTTCTCCCCCATTGATGCCGTCGGTGCCGCCGGGTTCCCGTTCGCTGGTGAACGGGGGTGCCGGTGCGCTGGTGAACCGGGGTCCCGATGCGCCGGTGAACAGGGTGTCCCGTGCAGCACTGCGGCCGGGGTTCCCGGTCCCCTGTCGTCAGGGTTCCCGGTCCCCTGTCGTCAGGGTTCCCGGTCTCCTGTCGTCAGGGTTCCCGGATCATGGTCGCCAGGTTCTCGGTCCGCCGTGGTCAGGGATCTCTGTTCACTGTTGTCGGGGTGCTCCGTTCGAAAGCGGTCGGGTTCGAGCGTCCCGCACGGAGCGTGAGGGGGGAAGAGCGTGCGGGGCAAGAGCGGCTTCCCTCTAGGGTCACCCTCGGTTGCCCGCTGCGTGACCAGGGCGGCGGGTGAGGCGGGCGTGCAGAGAGCGGGCCGAGGTGTCGGTCAGGGCCGCGATCTGGTCGATGACCGCGCGCATCCGTGCGGTGTCGTCGGAGGCGGCGTCGAACAGTGAACGGAACTGCGGATCAAGGCCGTCGGGGGCGCGGGCGAGCAACGCCTCGGCCAGTTCGGCGATGACGATGCGCTGCTCGGCACGGAGCGCTTCCTGGTCGGGGCGCTGCATGACGTACCGGTCGGCGACGGCTTTCAAAACGGCGCATTCCCACCGCGTTTCGGCCGGAACCACCAGCTCGGCTCCATAGCGGGTGAGCCGCCCGGTCCCCCACCGGGCCCGGGTCGCGGCCTCGGCCGCGAGACAGAAGCGGCCGATCAGCTGGCTGGTGGCGTCCTTCAGACGGGCCTGGGCCAGCGCGGAGCCGTCGTAGCCGTGCGGCCACCACGCCTGCTCCAGCAGGCGGTCCAGCGCCGCGGCCAGTTCCTCGGGTCCGGCGCCGGGCGCATAGCGCTCACCGGCGACCGCGAAGATCTCGGCGCGTTCGGCGTCGGCGAGCAGGAGGTTGGGGTCGAGGTGTCCGGCGTGCAGCCCGTCCTCGACGTCGTGCACCGAGTAGGCCACATCGTCGGACCAGTCCATGACCTGCGCCTCGAAGCTCTGCGCACCGGCGGGCGTGTCCCTCCGGAACCAGTCGAAGACCGGCAGGTCGTCCTCGTAGACCCCGAATTTCGGGGACGCGGGGTCGGTGGGGTGTGCGCCGCGCGGCCAGGGGTACTTGGTGGCCGCGTCGAGGGCGGCGCGGCTGAGGTTCAGCCCGACGCTGACCGTCGAGCCGTCCGCGGCGGGCACGAACCGCTTGGGCTCCAGACGGGCCAGCAGCCGCAGCGACTGGGCGTTGCCCTCGAAGCCGCCGCAGGACGCGGCGACTTCGTTGAGCGTCTGCTCGCCGTTGTGCCCGAAGGGCGGATGGCCGAGATCGTGCGCAAGGCAGGCGGTCTCGACCAGGTCCGGGTCGCAGCCGAGGGCGGCGCCGAGCTCCCGGCCGACCTGGGCGCACTCCAGGGAGTGGGTCAGCCGGGTACGCGGGCTGGCGTCCCAGGCGGGGGTGAGCGCGCCCGGGGTGACGACCTGGGTCTTGCCGGCCAGCCGGCGCAGCGCGGCGGAGTGCAGCACCCGGGCGCGGTCGCGCTGGAAGGCGGTGCGTCCCGGCCGTTTGTCGGGCTCGGAAACCCAGCGCTCGGTATCGGCCGCGGTGTAGCCGGGGATGGTCGGTGAGGTGCCCGTCGAGGTGCCCGTCATACCGCGACGGTAGCCGCCTTGGTGCTCTCGGGGCCGGATCCGGTACGCGCGAGGAGCGCCTGGTCGTAGCGGTGCAGGACGAGACGGGCCAGTGCGGGGTGGTCGCCCAGCGGCGCGGAGGCGGGCCCGGGGGCGGCGGCCGCGCACTGGGTGGCGAAGCGTCCGGGGGCGGTGAAGCAGGAGGCGACGGCGATCCGGTCGTGGCCGCCGGTGGTCAGCTCGCGGACCGCGTCGGCGACGGTGGGGGCGATCCGAGAGGAGCGACGCGGAGCGTCTCGGGCCGGGGTGGTGGCGGGCGACGGGAGGGCGGAGGCGGACGGAAGGGCAGAGGCGGACGGGAGGGCAGAGGCGGACGGGAGGGCAGAGGCGTAGGCGGGCAGTACGGGGGTGCCGCCGAGGCGGGCCGAGAGCAGCTGCGCGGTGTGCTCGGTGTCCTGGGCGGACCGCGGGGCACGGGAGCCGGCGGACGCCAGGACCACGGCGCTGCGCGGGCAGCGGCCGTCGGGGAATCCGGCCTCCAGGAGGCGGCCGTGCAAGGCCTCGGCGAGGAGGGTGTGCGGCCCCAGGGGCCGGGCGACCCGGCCGGTCAGGTGGGGTGCCCCGGTCAGCGCGGCGGGCAGGTCGTGGGTGACGTGGTGGCCCCGGCCGAAGAGCAGCGGGACGAGGACGGCCGCACCGTCCAGCTCGGCGAGGGTGTCGGCGAGCAGCGGACGGTTCAGCTCGATGTGCCCGAGTCGTACGGGCAGCCCGGGGCGCAGCGCACGGACCCGGTCGAGCAGCGCCCGGACGGTGGGCAGGGCGCGGGGGTCGCGGCTGCCGTGAGCCACGGCGACGAGGGTGGGGGGCGGCGGTGCCGGGCGGCGGAAGCCGTGCAGCCGGACCCGGCTGAGCCGGGCGCCGAGCTGTGCACTGATCTCGGCGGCGAGGTCCCCCGTGCCGAGGGGGGCGGGGGACCCGGGGGGCAGGTGCGGTATCGGCGCCGTCATGGCGTGAGCGTGACAGCCGGGCGTTGCGGTGCCGTTTCCCCGCGGCGAAGTTCGTGTTCCCTCCGGCTGCCACCGGCCCCCGCCCCGGCGCAAGGGCGGGCGGCAGGGCTCACCTCACGTCCCGCCGCCCGCTTGCCACCTGCTGCGCCCGCTTGCGACCTGCTGCGCCCGTTGGCGGCCTGCTGCGCCCGCTTGTGCTGGGCACGCTTGCGATCTGCTGCGCCCGATGGCGGCCTGCTAGGCCCGGTGCGCGTCGACTTCCCGCAGGTACTGCGCGCGGGCCGCCTCGTCGAGGAAGGAGGCCTGGAAGGAGTTGCGGGCGAGGGTGCGCAGCGTCTCGGCATCGAGGCCGAGGGCGTCGCGTACGGCGGTGAAGTTGTCACCCGCGTAGCCGCCGAAGTAGGCGGGGTCGTCGGAGTTGACGGTCACCAGCAGCCCGGCGTCCAGCATCGCGGGCAGCGGGTGATCGGCGAGGTCGTCGATCACCCGCAGCCGGACGTTGGACAGCGGGCAGACGGTGAGCGGCACCTGGTCGGCCACCAGGCGGGCCACCAGCCGCTCGTCCTCCAGAGAGCGCACACCGTGGTCGATCCGGTCCACGCCGAGGACGTCCAGGGCCTCCCACACATAGGCCGGGGGCCCCTCCTCCCCCGCGTGCGCCACGCACTTGAGTCCGGCCTCCCGGGCCAGCGCGAAGACCTCCTTGAACTTCGACGGCGGGTGCCCCACCTCGGCGGAGTCCAGCCCGACGGCGGTGATCTTGTCGAGGAAGGGGCGGGCCGCCTCGAACGTCGCCAGGGCGGATTCGGCGCTCTGGTCGCGCAGGAAGCACATGATCAGCCGAGTGCTGATGCCGTAGGTCTCCTGGGCGCTGTCCAGCGCGCGGGCCAGGCCGTTGATAACCGTGGCGATCGGGACGCCGCGCGCGGTGTGCGCCTGCGGGTCGAAGAAGATCTCGGCGTGCCGTACGCCCTGCTCCTCGGCGCGGGCGAGATAGGCGTGGGCGAGGTCGGCGAAGTCGTCCTCGGTGCGCAGCACGGCCATCAGCGCGTAGTAGAGGTTCAGGAACGACTGCAGATCGTCGAAGGAGTAGGCGCGGCGCAGCTCGTCCTCGGTGGAGTACGGCAGCGCGACGCCGTTGCGCTCGGCGAGCGCGAAGGCCAGCTCGGGCTCCAGAGTGCCCTCGATGTGCAGATGCAGCTCCGCCTTGGGCAGCGGCGCGGGGGCGGTTGCGGCGGAGGGGGAGGACGGGGAGGAAGCCACGCGGGTCACACCTGTTCTGCGGTTCGGGAAGCGGTCGGCGCCATGGACAGCGGTTATCGGCGCCATGGACAGCGGTTACGGGAAGATCCTCGTCCGGCGAGGAGTCGTCCAGGCTATCCGGGCCGGTGGCGAGGCCGCGGCGGCGCCCTGGCGGCCCGCGCGCCGTGGCGTCCGTGCGGCCGAGCCGTCAGCCGGCCGCCGCCCTGGAGGCCGGCCAGTCGCCGCCCTCGATGGGGGTCCGGGTGGCGTGCAGCCGGGCGGCGAGGCGCTCGGCCGCCAGGTAGACCCAGGCCCGTACGGTCCTGCCGTCGGCGCACACGGCGTCGGTGCTCACCCGCTCGTAGAGGTTCTCCGGGTCGCCGGGGGCGTAGTCCTCCAGCCGGTCCAGGGTGGCGCACACCTCGTCGTAGTCGGTGTCGCGGGGCAGGACGAGGTCGCCGTGTACCACCGCGCCGGCGGGTCCGGCGGTCGCGTACGGGTATCCGGGGCCGTCGTACAGCAGCGCGCCACCGATGTGCGCCGGTTCCTCGGCCGTGGTCCGGCCGCGCAGGGCCCAGGCGTGGTTGGCCTCGCCGGGGCGCAGCGTTCCGTAGACGAAGAACGGCAGGCGCTCGGGCTCGGTGGTCATGGCGGTGCTTCCTCTCCGGCTCTCCGGCTCTCCGGGACGGGGTGTTCCCTCTGCCACGATGCCAGGCCGCCGGCGCAACCATCACGGCGCGGTGGGCGTCGCAGCCTGCGAGATCGATCACGACGGGCGAGATCGATCACGACGGGCGTGGTCGGGAACGGGGGCACGGGATGCGAACGCGGGGACCGGGGCCGGTGCGGCGCATATGGAGCGGGGTGGGCCGGATACGGCTGCCGCGGACCCGGCGTGGCCGGCGCCGCGCCTATCAGGTCGTCGTCGCCCTGGCGGTGCTGGCGCTGGCGCCCGCGACCTGGATGAACGCGTCGGCGGGCCCCCGGGTGCGCAGTGTCGCGGACGCGCCCGCCGCACCCGTCGCCATCGTCTTCGGCGCGGGGCTGTGGAACGGCGCGCCGTCGCCGTATCTCGCCCACCGGCTGGACGCGGCCGCCGCACTGTACGACCGGGGTACGGTCCGCGCGGTCCTGGTGACCGGCGACAACAGCCGGCACGACTACGACGAGCCGGATGCGATGCGCGCCTATCTGCTGCGGCACGGCGTCCCGGCCCGGAAAATCGTCAGCGACTACGCGGGCTTCGACACCTGGGATTCCTGCAGCCGTGCGCACCGGGTCTTCGGCGTGGACCGGGCGGTCCTGGTCAGCCAGGGCTTCCACATCCGGCGCGCGCTGGCGCTGTGTACGGCGGCCGGTGTCGACTCGTACGGCGTCGGGGTGGCCGCGAAGCACGATGTGACCTGGGCGTACGGCGGGGTCCGGGAGATCTTCGCGGCCCCGAAGGCGGCGGCGGAGGCGCTGCTGCGGCCCGATCCGCACTTCCTCGGGCCGCAGGAGAAGGGGGTGGCGGAGGCGCTCCGTTAGCGCCGCCGCCACCCCCTTGGATCACCCCTTAGATGACCCCTAGATCACCCCTAGATCACCCCTTGGACCACGTAGATCACGATCATGCCTGGGATGCCCGGGCGTAGAGGCTGAGGAGCTTCTCGCCGAAGTACGGGCTGTAGGAGACGCGGTCGTTGTCCGGGCCCTTGGGGCCGCCGCCGTTGAGGCCGCCGATCAGACCGATGACCCGGCCGGTCCCGCTGTCCTCGTCGAAGTCGGTCAGCCAGGGGCTGCCGGAGGTGCCGCCGTAGAACCCACCGCACTCCATGCGGAGTTCATGGGTGCCGGACAGCCGGCTGGTGCGGGTGGCGCACCGTACGGCGCGGTCCTGGGGGTCGTCACGGACGTTCGGGTAGCCGACGACGGTGACGTCATTGGTGTAACCGGGCGTCGGGGAGAGAGTGTTGCCGCCGGTGACCTCCTCGACGGGCTGCCCGTCCTCGCCGGGGGCGACGGTGGCGAAGGCGAAGTCGAGGTCAGCCCCGGCTCCGGTGGTGCCACGGCCGGGGTAGGCGAAGGTGTCCTCGATCGCCCACACCCCGTACGGCTGTTTGTCCGCGCCGGAACGATACTGCGGGACGAAGGCGGCCCGGGTGCCGGGATTGCAGTGCCCGGCGGTGAGGAGCAGATTGCCGTGCGGGCTGTGCACCACGCTGGCGGTGCAGTGGTGCGCGCGGGCGTCCCCGTCCACGGAGAACAGCACGCCGACGGACGGCACGCCGCCGAAGTGCCGCGCGGCGGCGGCGGACTTGGCCGACGGAGCGGACTTGGCCGACGGAGCGGACCGGGCGGAGGGAGCGGACTTGGCCGAGGGAGCGGACTTGGCGCCGGCGGCCCGGTCCGAGGTGCCGGGCTCGGGGTCGGCCGGGGCGGCGGCCGCCATCCGGTCCGGCGTCCAGTAGGCGGCGGCGTCCCGGCTGGTCCAGGTGCCACCGGGGGTGGGGCTGGGCCGGCCGCCGTGCGATGCCGCGCTCCGGGCGTCCTGGGCGGCGTGGCCGACCGGTGTGAGGGTCAGGCACACCGCCACGCCGGCCACGGCGGTCCCGGCCGCGGCCCAGCGCCGCCGGGACCGCCGCTTCTGCGCACCCCGCGCCCTCGCGCCGAGCTCAGTGCGCTCCGTGCGCTCCGTGCGCTCAGTGGTGTTGCGTTCCACGTCAGTTCGTCTCCTCTGCGACCCAGGACAGGTATCCGGCACCGCCGCGGGTGACCGGGGTGGCGATGATCTCTGGGGTGTCGTAGTCGTGCGTCTCCAGGAGGTAGGCCTCCAGGGCCTCGTAGCGCGGCTCGGCCGTCTTGAACAGCACCTGCCATTCCTGGCTGGTCTCGACCACGTTGTCCCAGCGGAACACCGAGGTCACCGGCGCACTGATCTGCGCGCAGGCGGCGAGTCGGCTCTCGATCGCGCCGCGCGCCAGGTGAGCGGCCTTGGCCTCGCTGTCGACGGTCGTCATGACGGTCAGGAATCCGGCCGTGCGCCCGGCGGGGCCGGGCGGTTCGGCCGAGGCGGTCGGAGCGGTCGGGTCGGTCGGGTCGGCCACAGGTGCATCCTTCGCGGTGGGGGGCGGGAGGGATCGGGACAGACGGGACGGTGGGCCCGCGCCGGCCGAGCAGGCTCGCTCGACGGCCACGGAACCGCTCCGCATCGTACGGACCGAGATGATCATCGCGTAAGGGACCGGCCCACCTTGGCAGCGGTATGCACCCGGACGCCGCCCCTCCGCGGGCCGCCTTCCGCGAGTTTCCCGGGCGGTTCCCGGCCCGCGGGCGCGCTCCCCGGTTGCGTACCCCGGCGCACCGGCAACGATGGAAAGGAAGCTCCGCCGCGTTCCGCACGCGAAAGGCCGGCATCATGGACGATCTCGATGCACTCGCCCGTCACCTGCTCGACGAAGCCAGGTCCTCCGCGCACGGACGCAGCGCCCATCTCTTCCTGCACGACGGCCCGCTACGGCAGGCCGTGATCGCCCTGACCGCGGGTACCGAGCTGGACGAGCACAACACTCCCCCGGCAGCGAGCCTGCATGTCCTTTACGGGCGGGTCCGGCTGACCGGAAAGGGCGGCGGCCCGCAGCTGAAGGCAGGTCAAGTCGCCATGCTCCCGCTCGAACGGCACGGGCTACTGGCCCTTGAGGACTCGGCGGTGGTGCTGACGGCCGTCACGGGAGTCCCGCTGAGCGAGCGCCGTACGGCTACCGCGGCGGCGGCCCGGGGGTAAGGCCGCAGTACGCGGATGACCCCGGCGGGCGAGCAGGCAGACGCGGCCCCAGGCCCCCGACCCCCGGGGCATCCGTCCCTGCCCTCCAGGCCTCCACTCCTCCACGCCTCCCAGGCCGCTGGCTTCCTCCGCCCCAGCCCCAGCCCCAGCCCCATTCCGAGCCCAGCCCAGCCCGGCCTGCCCTGCCCAGGGCCCCGGAACGCCAAGCCCCTCCGCATCAAGTTCCGAGCATTCACATTTTCCTGAATCTTCTGTACTGCCAACGCCGGGACTGTCCGAGGCCGCGACCGGCCAGTTCCGACACCGGCCGGCAGGCAGGCAGGCACCGAGATCGTCCGACACCGACACCGACGCCGACACCGGCCGACACCAAGGCCGTCCGATGCCGGGTCAGACCGCCAGCCACTGGTCGTAAGCCAGCTTGCACAGCAGGGCGACGACCACGACCACCAGGACGCCCCGCACGAAGCCGGCGCCGCGTTTGAGGGCCATCCGGGCGCCCACCAGGCCGCCGACGAGGTTGAACAGCGCCAGCAGGGCGCCGAGTTGCCACAGCACGGTGCCCTGGATCGCGAACATCGTCAGCGCGCCGGCATTGGTGCACACGTTGACGACCTTGGCGGTGGCCGACGAGCTGACCAGGTCCATGTGCAGGATCGCGGTGAGCGCGACGACGAGGAACGCGCCGGTCCCCGGTCCGATCAGGCCGTCGTAGAAGCCGATGCCCAGGCCCGCGACGAGGACGGCCGCCACGACGCGCCGACGGGAGACCGGACCCGAGGGCGCGGGCGCGGTCCCGAAGGCCGGGCGGAAGAGGACGAAGGCGAGCACCCCCAGCAGGACGGCCATGATCAGCGGACGCAGCACCTCGCTGTTGATACCCGCCGCGAAGAACGCCCCGCCCAGCGAACCACCCAACGCGGCGAGGCCGATGCGCAGCGCGGTCCGGACATCGATCGGGGCCTTGCGGACGTAGGTGACCGCGGCCGCGGTGGTGCCCACGACGGCGGTGGACTTGTTGGTTCCGAGGACGTACGCGGTGGGTGTGTGCGGCAGACCGACCAGCAGGGCAGGGAGCAACAGCAGTCCGCCGCCGCCCACCACGGCGTCGATCCAGCCCGCCGCGAGGGCGGCCAGACAGAGCAGGGTCACGGTGAACAGCGATATGTCAGGAGGCACCGGCCGATCTTATGAACCACACCCCGTCCTAGGCTCCGCATTCATGGCATTCATGGCATTCATGGCACTCATGGATGCCGATACCGATACGGAGGGGGCCGAGGCCATGGGAAACGTCTTCCCGATCGGTGGTGAGCTGCCCGTCCGGCGGTTGGGGTTCGGGACCGGCGGGCTCGTGGGGCCCGGCTACTGGGGACCGCGGCACGACGATCCGGAGCGCTCCGTCGCGCTGCTGCGCCGGGCCGTCGAGCGCGGGGTCAACCTGATCGACACCGCCGACAACTACGGCCCGGACGTGGCCGAGGAGCTGGTGGCGCGCGCCCTGCACCCGTATCCGGCGGGGCTGGTGATCGCGACGAAGGGCGGCGTGGTCCGTACCGGCCCGGACCTCTGGCACAGCGCCGGACGCCCGGAGGATCTGCGCGCCATGTGCGAGGCGAGCCTGCGGCGGCTGCGCACCGACACCATCGACCTCTACCAGTTGCACCGGCTGGACCCGCAGGTGCCGATGGCCGACCAGTTGGGCACGCTGACCGAGCTCCAACGGGCGGGAAAGATCCGGCACATCGGCCTGGACTCCGTCAGCGCGGACGAACTGGCCCGGGCCCAGGACATCGCCCCGATCGCCTCGGTGCAGAACCGCTACAACCTGCTGGACCGCGCCGCGGAGGACGTCCTGGAGCTGTGCGAGAAGCGGGGCACGGCGTTTCTGCCGTGGTTCCCGTTGGGCCACGGCGCACTGGCCGAGGGTGCGGGCACGGCGGGCACGGCGCTCGCCACGGTCGCCGCCCGGCACGGCGCGACCCCCGGCCAGATCGCGCTGGCCTGGCTGCTGCACCGCTCCCCTGCCCTGCTGCCCACCCCCGGTACGGGCTCGCCCGCCCACCTCGACGAGAACCTGGCCGCGGCGGATATCGCCCTCACGGAGGGGGACTTGGCGCTGCTGGGCGCACTCGCGGCCGCGTAGCCTCAGCCTTCGGACCTCCGTCGCGCGGACGGCGGTCCCATGGGCGGCCGGCGCTCACCTCACCTGGCCCCCGTCGTCTTCCAGGGCGGTCGCCTCGGGGGAGTCGGCGGGCGCGAGGAGACGCCCGCCCCGACTCTCCGCGACGCGGTGCACCTCGACGAGGGATTCGGCCAACTCGACCGTCAGCAGGTGCAGTTCGCCTGAGGTCCAGGACCGCCCCACCAGGATGCGCCGCGCCTCCGCGATGAGTTCGGCGGCCAGCGCCATCTGCGCCGCCTCCATGGCGTCGGCGACACGGGACACATATCCGGTCCCGTCGCTGACGAGAAAGCACGGCTTGCCCTCCAGGCCGGTCCACGGCAGGAGCCGCGCGATGGCGTCGGTCATGTTGTCCACTCCGTAACTATGGGCTTGTGCGTGGCGGTGGCTCGGCTACGCCCGGTCGGACACCGGGTGTAGTCAATTGGTCACCGGAACAACGCGACAGGCAATAGAATGGGGGCGCTTGAACCGGCCTCGCTCAAGTCTGTGACCTGCCGCGACGCCGGTGTGCGTGCATATGACGAGAGGTCACCGCGTTGGACGAGACGACGCCGCCCGAGCACTTGAATCCGCTGGAGCGCTTCGGCCGCGACATCAGACAGGTCCGGCATGCCCGCAAGCTCACACAGAAGCACCTGGGCAAGGCCACCGGCTACTCCGAGGGGTACGTCAGCAAGGTCGAGTCCGGCACGCTGCTGCCCAGACCCAGCCAGAAGTTCGCCAAGGGCTGCGACCTCACCTTCGGGACGGGCGAGTTGTTCGCGGGGTTGTTACGGAGGATCGACGAAGGGGATCACCCGAGTTGGTTCGTTCCGTATCTCAATATGGAGCGGAAGGCGTCGCGGATACTGGATTACTCGGCGAGCCTGGTGATGGGCATGCTCCAGACCGAGGCATACGCGTGGGCAGTCTTCCGGGCCTCGCACCCACGCGAGGACACGGAGCTGATCAAAGGCAGAGTTGCCGCTCGCTTGCGCCGTCGCGAGCTCTTCGAGCTGGAGGCTCCTCCGCACCTGTGGGTCATCCTGCACGAGGCATGCCTGCGATCGGTGATCGGCGACGCCGAGGTCATGGCAGCGCAGCTTGACTACCTGCTGACGGTCGTTGAATCACCGCATATTGACCTCCAGGTCCTCCCGTTCTCCGCCGGGGCCCCAGGGGCGCATACGAGACCGTTCACGATGCTGACCTTCGAAAAGTCTCCCGCGGTGCTTTATGCCGACGGCCCACAGGGCGGCAAGCTGTACGACTCCGCCCCAACTGTCGCGTTACACCTCGACAGTTACGATCGGCTGAGGGCGCACGCGCTGTCCCCCGGCGAATCACTGGCCCTCATCAAGTCCCTGGTGAAGGAGTACAGATCATGAGCACCGACTTCCCTCTCACGAGCACTGAGTGGATAAAGTCGTCCAACAGCGACGCCAACGGCGGGGAGTGCATCGAGTTCTCCCGCGACTTCACGTGGACCAAGTCGTCCTACAGCGACGGCGACGGCGGTCAGTGCATCGAATTCTCCCGCACCCTCACCGAGACCCACGGCCTCGTCCCCGTCCGCGACTCCAAGAACCCCGGCGGTCCGGCGCTCGTCTTCCCGGCGGGCGGCTGGTCGTCGTTCATCACCGCGGTCAAGGGCGGGGAGTTCGCCGGCTGAAGCCCCGGCAGCGCCTCCGCATGATCGGCCCCCGTCGTCCGGCGGGGGCCGTCGTCATGTCGGCGTACGGCCGAGAGGTCGGTACCGCGCGCCGATGCGCGCTGCGCCAATCGGGCTAACCCGATCGCCGACTGTGGTGTGTCATCGGGCTGGTCGCTTCAATCGGTGCTACCGACGGTGGGGTGCCCATCCCTTGTCGGGGGACCATGGACGGTTGCCGGCGTGAGGCGGCTTCGTCGTGTTCTTCAGGGCACCCCCGACAGGTGTGCGCGCTCGGACGGCTCGCTGTCCTCCCGGCGTGCAGCAGCTCCCCACCTCCTTTATGGAGCCTTCGAAAGGGGCTGTCCAACATGGCACTCGCTCTCACTCTCACCCCGGCAACCGTCGCGGTGGGCCAGACCTTCACAGCCGCCGTCACCGGTGCCGCACCGGCAGAGGTGATCACCTTCACCTACGATGCCGTGGCCCCGCAGTCGGCAACCGCCGACGCCCTCGGCAATGCGAGCGTCACCTTCACAGCCACCACGTCGGGCACGGTAGTTGCTGCCGGTGCCACCAGTGGCGCCGCCACGGCGTCCCTGACCGTCACGGCCGCGGCGGACTGTGTGGTCACCCTGACGTCCACGCCGGCCAACCCGACCGCCGGCCAGCCGGTGACGTTCACCGCCACCGTCACCTGTGACGGGGTCCCCGTCGAAGGCGCGACCGTGGTCTTCGCCACCACCAGCGGCTCCCTGGGCATCGGCGTCACCACCGCCGCGGGACAGGCCACCCTCACCACCAGCCTGCTCCCGGCCGGGGTCAACGTCGTCACGGCCACCGTGGTCGCCGCCACCACCACCTGCACCTGCATCGGCATCAGCGCAACGGCGACCGTGACCGTCACCGCGGCGGAGAACTGCACCGTCACCCTGACGTCCACGCCCGCCAAACCGACCGCAGGCCAGCCGGTCACCCTCACCGCCACCGTCACCTGCGGCGGCGCACCCGTCGTCGGCGCGACCGTCCTGTTCAGCACCACCAGCGGACCGCTCGGTGTCGGCCTCACCAACGCGTCCGGCCAGGCCACCGTCACCACCGGCACGCTGCCCGTCGGCAGCACCACGGTCACCGCCACCGTGCTGGCCGCGACCACCACGTGCACCTGCGTCGGTGTCGCCGCCACGGCGACGGTGACCGTCGGGGCCGCACCGACCTGCGCCGTCACCGTGACGTCCACGCCGGCCAGCCCGAGCCCCGGGCAGCCGGTCACCGTCACCGCCACCGTCACCTGCGGCGGCACCCCGGTCCCGGGCGCGACCGTCCTGTTCAGCACCACCAGTGGACCGCTCGGCGTCGGCCTCACCAACGCGTCCGGCCAGGCCACCGTCACCACCAGCACGCTGCCCGTCGGCAGCACCATCGTCACCGCCACCGTGCTCACCGCCACCGGCAGCACCTGCAACTGCGTCGGTGCCTCCGGGACCGGGACGGTGACCGTGGGCGCGGCGACGGGGCTCACGGCGCACCCCGCCTGCTACCGGCTCAGCGTCCCCCCGCTGCCCTGGGCCTTCGCCACCGCCACGTTCAGCGCGAGTGGCGCAACTCCCGGCGCGACGGTCACCTTCCACCTGGACGGCCCCGCCGGCCCCGTGGTGTGCACCGCCGTCGCCAACGCGAGCGGCAACGCCAGTTGCACGGCCACTCTCAACATCGGGCAGGTGCTGTTCGCCGGCTACACCGCGACCAGCGGGGGCGTCTCCTCGTCCAGCACCCTGTCCATCTGCCTCACCTGAGGCCCGGTCCCGGCTCACGCACCGCGGCCGGAAACGCCGTACCGCAGCTCACCTGAACCGGCCCGACCGGCAAGCGAGTTGATGAGCGACCCGGCAGCACCGCCGACGAAACAGCCGACGAAGCAGCCGGCAAAACAGCCGTCCCCCGTAGTGCAAGTACGGGGGACGGCCGCTGGACCCCAAGGATAGGCCCCGGATGCACGGCGGCACGCCTGCCGGCCGACGGGGCCGTTGCCCCTCTTCGCACAACGTCACAGAAGGAGCGGAACATGGCCTGCAATTGCGGCGGCGGTGCCCGCCCGACCGTCACCATCTACCAGCTGAACCTGCCCGACGGCACCGTGCGGCAGTACTACACCTGGCAAGAGGCCGACGCGGCCAACCAACGCGCGGGCGGTATCGGCACCATCCTCGTCATCAATCAGTAACGGACCGACTGGGCATTCACGGTTACGGGGTGGATCTCATGAGCCTTGTGGAATTTCTGCTTTCCCTCGGCGCGACGTGCCGCATCACCAGATTCCTGACGAAGGACACGCTCGCGGCGGGATTCCGCTCCTGGGTGGCCGGCCGCTTCGGCGACGATTCCAAACCGGCCTATCTGGTCAGCTGCAGCTGGTGTTCCAGCATCTGGGTGGCTTCCGCCATGGCCCCGCTCGCGCACTGGGCCGGAGGGACGACCGGATTCCAGATCACCGCGACGGCCTTGTCCCTCTCCTACCTCACCGGGCTGGCTTCCCGGTGGCTCGATTGAGCCGTGGGAGCCATGGGAGTCGCGGGAGTCGCGGGAGTCGTGAAAACCGTGGGAGTGTGAAAAACGCGAGAACCGGAGGAGCCCCGTATCGGTAACGCCTAGGCACCATCCGCGTCGAAGTGAATCAGCGGCTTGATGATTCCGTCCTCTTTCGAGGCCATCATGGCAAAGGCCCGTTCGATCTCGTCGAAGCCGAATTCGTGTGTGGTCATCGGGGTGGGGTCGATCTTCCCGTTCTCCAGCAACCGGAAGATCCGCCGGAGCCACCCCCGGCCTCCGCGATTGAACCCGGCGTAGACCTGCTTGTCGGACATGCCGTACCCGAAGGACTCCAGGGGGATCTGCAACGGCTCGTGCCCCTCGCCGTGGTACCCGACATTGGAAATGCGGCCTCCCGGCTTCGTGACCCGGAAGGCCGCCTCCCAGGTCTGCGGGGTACCGAGCGCCTCGATGGCGGCGTCGACCCCCTGACCGTCCGTCAGTTCCATGATCCGCGCGACCGGATCGCACTGTGTGTGGTCGACGATCAGATCGGCGCCGAAGCGGCGGGCGAGTTCCTGGCGGGCGGGAACCGACTCGACGGCGATGATCAGGCCCGCGCCGAGCAGCCGGCAGCCGATCGTCGCCGACAGCCCCACCGCGCCCTGGGCGAAGACCGCAACGGTCTCGCCCAGGGCGAGTTCCGCGTGTTCGGCGGCGACGAACCCGGTGGAGAGCATGTCGGTGGCGTACAGCGCCTGGTGGTCGGAGAGCGAGGCGGGAATCGGGGCGAGGTTGGCCTCGGCGTTGTTGACCAGGAAGTACTCGGCGAGGTTCCCGTCGCGCTGGTGGGTGAAGCGGGCGCCTCCCAGCATCCGCCCCTGGCACTGCGAGGAGAACCCGCGCTGGCAGGAATCGCACTGGAAGCAGGGCGTGATCCCGGCCACCGCGACGCGCCGCCCCTCCTCAAGTCCCTCGACCGCCGAGCCGAGCGCATGGACGACACCGACCGCCTCATGCCCCAACGTCACATCCGGCGCGACCGGCATCGCGCCCCTCATGGTGTGCACATCGGTGGTGCACACCATGGCCGCAGTGGTGCGCACGACCACATCGGTGGGACCGGGCTCGGGGACCGGCTTCTCGATGACGGCGACCTCCCCGACCCTCCGGAGGACGAAAGCCCTCACGTGTGCGTACCTGCCGTTCGGCGCGGGGAGCGAGAGGAGACCGTCAGCCGGCCCCGGCCGCCCTGGTCCGTGCGGCGGACTCGGGAGAGCGCCGTGCCGTGCTCGCGAATGGGTGAGTGGCTCATGTCCTCGCTCTTCCCGCAGAGGAGGTCCGGCGCCGGTCGGGGCGTCATCTTCCGCCCGTTCGGCCGACCGGCACGCCCGGACCCGCCGAGGCTCCCGTAGCGATCGCCCCGGAGGACGTCCCCTGTCATGTCCCGCGACAGTCACCAAGGAAGATGCGGGTGCCCGTGTGGACGGTGCGCAGGAGGGCGGCGACGTCGTGCGGGGTGCGCAGCTCATCGTCCACCCGTAGGGGGATCTCGTAGGCGGTGAGCCGGTCGGTGGCGTACTCGTCCTTGTCGCCGAGGACCACGCGCACGGCGTCCGTCGTGGGAGGTGCCGGGAGGACACCCCGTACGTGTTGGTCTTCGATGAGGGGCGCGTAAACGTGGTGGAGCAGCAGGCCCGTGATGTCGGCCTGCTGCTCCACGATCTCTTCGTGGTTGTCTGTCACTGATTTACCCAATTCGGGCACTTCTGCATGCCCTTGCAGCAGGCGGTGATCACGCCGATCTTGATGTGCACGAGATCGCACTTGCGGATGTTGTGCCGACCGGTGAAGTGGTTCCAGCCCAGTTCGGCGTTGCCGACGAGCGTCGGCATCTCCCGGCCCTCGGGGTCGACCGAGGTGCACTTGCTTGACCTTCTTGTTCCACCACGGCGCCGCGCTCGCGGGCGCCGCGGCCCCAGCGAGGAGGAGGGCTGCTGCTTCGACTGGCGAAATGATCCCCGTGATCTTCTTCATGATCCGGCCATGACATGTACGTCTGCTGATCGTCAGCCGAATTTCCGTCCGGGTGACCGGCCGTCATATCGCCTCGATGGGGGGCAGAACATGGTCCGCTCGATGGCTCGCCTTCGACGGCCGAGGCGTTCGCCGGAGTCGACGCCCTTGCGGACTCCCCCTGTCGGCACAGCAGCCAACCGGCCGTGCAGGACGCCCTCTTAGAACTCTCTTAATCCCCCTGACTATTCACTGACGTATGACACCCCACCTCCCCACGGCCACGGGGCGACGCCGCCGTACCACCCGTGTCCTCGCCGCCTCCCTCGCGCTCACCGCGACCACTCTCGGAGTCGCCGGATGTGACAGCGCGGCCGCCGGCACCCTGGAGGGCAGCCGTCTCGCGCTCCCTGTCGCCGGTGGCACCGCCGTCGTCGACACCGCCTCGCTGGCCGTGAACGCACACACCGACGACGGGCGGCAGCTGGTGCTGTCCGCTCCGGCCGGCGGCGGGCTCGGGAAGCCGGGGCCGGTGACCCGTACGGCCGACGGGGCGCACTGGAGCTACCCCGACAAGGGGCTGAAGGTGACGGCGAGTTCGGAGCGCGGTCGGCTGCGGATCAGGCTGCGGGCGGACCGCGACGGGTCGGTCAACTGGCCGGTGACCGGCACCGACCGGGCCGCCTCCGCCGTGCAGGTCCCGCGCGGCGAGGGGCTGGACATCCCGGTGAAGGACGCCTTCTGGAACGCCGGCCCCGAGAAGGGCGGGCTGGCCGGCAGCACCGTCGACATGGGCGAGGGCCTGGCACTCCCGCTGTGGGGCTACTCCATCGGCCGGGCCGGCGTCAGCTACCTCACCCCCACCGACCTCGGCACCTCGCTGCAGTTCGCCTCCACCGGCGGCCGGCTCCGCACCACGGCCGAGCACGCCTTCGACGCCGGTGAGGGCACCCGCGACTACGAGGTCTCCTTCGCCCTCACCGACGGCAACCCGGTCGCCTCCGCCGCCGACTACCGCTCCTACCTCTCGCAGCACGGCCAACTCGGCAGCCTGCGGAAGAAGATCGAGCAGAACCCGGCCAACGGCAAGCTGCTGGGCGCCTTCCACGCCTATGTGTGGGGCGATGCGCGGACCGCCGCCGGGGTGGACAAGCTGAAGAAGCTGGGCGTGGACCGGATGTGGCTCGGCTACGACGCCGGCCCCGACCCGATGAACGCGCAGGCGGTGCGGGCCGCCAAGAAGGCGGGCTATCTCGTCGGCCCGTACGACACCTTCGCCAACGGCCAGAACCCCAAGGGCGCCGACAGCCCCACCTCCGTCTGGCCGGGCCGGGTCTATCCCGACTTCTGTGTCCGCAAGGCCGACGGCACCCCGGAGACGGGCTTCGGCAACCGCGGCTGCTACCTCAGCTCGCGCGCCTTCGAGAAGGCCGAGCCGACCGAGCACTACCTTGCCGACCGCACCCGCAGCATGGTCGCCAACGGCGCGGACAGCTACTTCCTCGATGTGGATGCGACGGGAGAGGTCTTCCGCGACCACGGCAAGGGTCACGAGATGACCAAAGCCGAGGACCGCACGCATCGCCTGGCCCGGATGCAGCGGCTGTCGAAGAACCTCGTCCTCGGCTCGGAGGCGGCCCAGGCCTGGGCCAACAAGGTCTTGGCCTACAACCACGGCTCGGGCACCCCGGTCGACGACGGCCTGTGGAAGCTGGAGAAGGACCGGGAGACGTGGGGCGGCTACTACCCGGAGAAGGCCCCCACCGCCTTCTTCAAGCCGGTGCAGCTGCCCGGCAGGATGGCCACCGCCATGTACGACCCGAAGTACCGCGCGCCGCTCTACGAGACCGCGCTGCACGGCTCGCTGGTCAACGCCGAGCGCTGGGAGCTGTCGTACGAGAAGCTGCCGGCCCAGAAGACCACGCGGGCGCTGTTGGCGATGCTCTACAACACCCCGCTCAACTATGTCCTCGACGGCCCGACGATCGCCAAGGACGGGCCCGAGTTGGCCGCGCTGCAGAAGTACTTCTCGCCGCTGCACCGCGCCGCGGGTACCGAGCAGATGACCTCGTTCCGGTGGCTGACCGGTGACCGCAGCGTGCAGCGCACGGTTTTCGGCAACGGCAAGCTGACCGTGACCGCCAACTTCGGCAGCAAGGTCGTGGACGGGCTACCGGGCGGCTGTGTGGACGCCAAGCTGTCCGGCGACAAGCAGTCGCGGCGGCTGTGCCCGGCACGGCTGAACGGCTGAACGGCTGAACGGCTGAACGGCTGATGAGCTGCACAGTTGCATAGGTGAACGGCTGATCAGCCGGTGGGGCGGCCGCCCTCACACAGCGGCCGCCCTCACACGGCCACGCCCCTCACACAGCCACGCCCCTCACACGGCCGCGCCCCCGCCACTGAGGGCAGCGTTCCGCCCGGGAAACAGTGCAGATGCGGGCGGGTAACAGCCGCGCCGCAGGCTGACGGCATGACCTCGATGCCGCCGCACCCCGATGCCACGCCGGACGCCGCACCCGGCACCCCCACCCTCGTCCTCGTCGGCCACGGCATGGTCGGCCAGCGCTTCCTGGAGGAGCTGGCCGACCGCGGTGTCACCGAGCGGGCCCGGGTGGTGGTGCTGTGCGAGGAGCCCCGCCCGGCCTACGACCGGGTCCAGCTGACGTCGTACTTCGCCGGCCGCACCCCGGACGACCTGAGCCTGGCCGATCCGGACTTCATGGCCCGGCACGGCATCGAACTGCACCTCGGCGACCCCGCCACGGCCGTCGACCGCACCACCCGTACGGTCACCGCCCGCTCCGGCCTGACCGTCCGCTACGACGCCCTGGTGCTGGCCACCGGCTCCTACCCGTTCGTGCCGCCGGTGCCGGGCAAGGACAGCCCGGGCTGTTTCGTCTACCGCACCATCGACGATCTGCTCGCCATCGAGGAGTACGCCAAGAACGCCCGCACCGGTGTGGTGGTCGGCGGCGGGCTGCTCGGCCTGGAGGCGGCCGGGGCGCTCAAGGGCCTCGGACTGCGCACCCACATCGTGGAGTTCAGCCCGCGGCTGATGGCCCTCCAGGTCGACGAGGGCGGCGGCCGGGCGCTGCGCCGCACCGTCGAGGGGATGGGGCTGGAGGTGCACACCGGCGTCGGCGGCAAGGAGATCGTCGCGGACGGGGCGGGCGCGGTCGCCGCCATGGGCCTGTCCGACGACTCCCGTATCGACACCGACCTGGTGGTCTTCTCGGCCGGTGTCCGCCCCCGCGACCAGCTCGCCCGGGACTGCGGGCTGCCGGTCGGCGAGCGGGGCGGCATCGTCATCGACGAGCACTGCCGCACCGGTGACCGGGACCTCTACGCGATCGGCGAGTGCGCGCTGGCCCCGGACGGCCGGGTCTACGGCCTGGTGGCCCCGGGCTACGACATGGCCCGGGTGGCGGCCGAGGCCCTCGCCGGGCGGTTCGGCGGCGGCACCGGGGAGCCCACCGTCTTCACCGGCGCGGACCTGTCCACCAAGCTGAAGCTGCTCGGCGTGGACGTCGCGTCCTTCGGCGATGCACACGGCACCACGGACGGTTGCCTGGACGTGGTCTACGCCGATTCCCGCAGCGGCGTCTACAAGAAGCTGGTGATCGGGGCCGCGGGCGAGCTGCTGGGCGGCGTCCTGGTCGGTGACGCCGAGGCGTACGGCATGCTGCGGCCGCTGACCGGCACCGTTCCCCCGCTGGCGCCCGAGCAGCTGGTGCTGCCCGCGGGGATCGCGGCCGAGGGCGGCGGCGCGCTCGGCCCGGCCGCGCTGCCGGACGATGCGGTGCTGTGCAACTGCCACAACGTGACCAAGGGGACGGTGCGGGCGGCGGTCACCGAGCACTCCTGCGGCACCCTCCCCGAGATCAAGAAGTGCACCAAGGCCGGTACCGGCTGCGGCAGTTGCGTCACATCGCTGACCGCCGTGATGAACGACGAGCTGGCCGCGTCCGGCGTCCGTGTCGACACCGGTCTGTGCGGCTGCTTCCCGCACACCCGCGCCGAGCTCTACGAGATCGTCCGCACCCTGCGGGTGACGAGCTTCGCGGCGCTGCTGGACTCGCACGGCCGCCCGGAGGCCAGGAACGGCGACGGCTGCGAGATCTGCAAGCCCACCGTCGGCTCGATCATCGCCTCCCTCGCGCCGGCCGTCGGGGCCGACGGCTATGTCCTCGACGGAGAGCAGGCCGCCCTCCAGGACACCAACGACCACTTCCTCGCCAACCTCCAGCGCAACGGCTCGTACTCCATCGTGCCGCGCATCCCCGGCGGGGAGATCACTCCGGAGAAGCTGATCGTGATCGGCGAGGTGGCCCGCGACTTCGGCCTCTACACCAAGATCACCGGTGGTCAGCGGATCGATCTGTTCGGCGCCCGGGTCGACCAGCTCCCGCAGGTGTGGGCCCGGTTGGTGGCGGCCGGCTTCGAGTCGGGGCACGCGTACGGCAAGGCGCTGCGCACCGTGAAGTCGTGCGTGGGCCAGACCTGGTGCCGCTACGGCGTCCAGGACTCGGTCCGTATGGCCATCGAGCTGGAGCTGCGCTACCGGGGCCTGCGCTCCCCGCACAAGCTGAAGTCCGCGGTCTCCGGGTGTGCGAGGGAGTGCGCGGAGGCCCGCGGCAAGGACTTCGGCATCATCGCCACCTCCCACGGCTGGAATCTGTACGTGGGCGGAAACGGTGGCGCCGACCCGCGCCATGCCGACCTGCTCGCCCAGGACGTGAGCGACGCCGAACTGATCCGCCTGATCGACCGCTTCCTGATGTTCTACATCCGCACCGCCGACCGCCTGGAGCGCACCTCGGCCTGGCTGGAGCGGATCGAGGGCGGCCTCGACCACGTACGGGACGTCGTCGTCCACGACTCCCTGGGGCTGTGCGGCGAACTGGAAGCCCTGATGGCCGCCCATGTCACCCACTACCGCGACGAATGGGCCGAGACCCTCGCCGATCCCGAACGGCTGGCCCGCTTCGTCTCCTTCGTCAATGCGCCCGGCGCACCGGATCCGTCGGTCCGCTTCGTCCCGGAGCGCGACCAGGTCAAGCCGGATCTGACGCTGCTGTCCGGCCCCACTCTGCCCGTTCGCACGCTGGAAGGAACCTCCGTCTGATGACCACTGCAGCCACCCCCCTCGCCCGCCCTGCCACCGCCGCCACGGCCGGCACGTCGGCCACGGCCACCGCCTCCGCCCCCGCCGCCCTGGCCGCCCCGGCCGCCCCGGCCGCCACTGTCGAGATCCGCTGCCCCCAGGGCTGGATCGCGGTGTGCACGCTGGACGACCTCACCCCGGGGCGCGGGGTCGCCGCCCTCCTCCCGGACGGCACCCAGGCCGCGCTCTTCGTCGACCGTGCCGGGCAGGCGTATGCGATCGCCAACCGCGATCCCTTCACCGGCGCCCAGGTGCTCTCCCGCGGTCTGACCGGCTCGGCCGGCGGCCGGGCGTTCGTGGCATCGCCGCTGCTCAAGCAGCGTTTCGACCTGGTGTCGGGGGACTGCCTGGACGACCCGGAGGTCGCCGTGGCGGCCTATCCCGTACGGACGCGGGGCGGCGAGCACGACTGCTGAGGACCTGCCCCTCCCCACCCTTAAGCGCAACCCACCGGTTGCACCTCCTCCCGCTACGTGCAACCATCGAGTAGCACGTAAGCATCGGCAGGGCACGGCAGGGCACGGCAGGAGGAGCACCCCATGACCACCGACGGCAATCAGCACAAGGACAGCGGCGCGGACGGCGCCAACGACCGCATCGAGCGGGAGATCGGCATCGCCGCACCCGTGGAGCGCGTCTGGGCCGTGCTCACCGAACCGGAGCACGTCGGCTCGTGGTTCGGCCAGGGCGAACCGACGCAGATCGACCTGCGGCCGGGCGGGATCATGGAGCTCGACCACGGCCCGTACGGCCTGTTCCCGACCAAGATCGTGAAGGTGGACCCGCCGCACCACTTCTCGTACCGCTGGGCCAGCGCGCACCCCGGTGAGGTGGCGGTCGAGGGCAACTCCACCCTCGTCGAGTTCACCCTCACCCCGGAGGGCGACGGCACCCGACTGCGCGTGGTGGAGACCGGGTTCGCCGGCCTCCACATCCCCGAGGACCGGAAGAAGACCGCCGGGTACGAGAGCCACTCCGAAGGCTGGTCCGGTCAGGTGGAGAACATCCGGCGGTACGCGGAGCAGCTCGCGGCATGACGAGGGCCGGAGAAGCGGGCGGGCGGCCGGGCGGGGGCGTGGGCCAGGGCTCGGGCGGGGGTGGCAGTCGGGGCTCGGGCGGGGGCAGCGGCCAGGGCTCGGGCGGGGGCAGCGGCGCTCAGGGCTCGGACTCGGACGTCGGCCAGGGTTCCGGCTCGGATGCCGCGGCCGAGGTTCTCTCCGCGCTGGCGGATCCGACCCGCCGCCGGATACTCGACGCCCTCGCCGCACACGGCGAGGCGACCGCCACGGTCCTGGCAGCCGAACTGCCGGTCAGCCGCCAGGCCATCGTCAAACACCTGGGCGTCCTGGACCGGGCCGGTCTGGTCGCCGGCCACCGGGAGGGCAGGGAGGCGCGCTACCGGGTCATACCGGAGCGGCTGGGGGTCACCGCCCGGTGGATGGACCGGGTGGCCGCCACCTGGGACACCCGTCTCTCATCGATCAAGCGCCTCGCCGAGGAGGAGTGACCACGGGCGCAACACCCGGGTCGCCCCACCCACGTACTCTGGTCGCCCCCGTACGGAGGAGCACAGGCGTGACCCGGTGGAACACCAGCCACATCGCCGACCAGACCGGCCGCTCGGCGGTCGTCACCGGCGCCAACAGCGGACTCGGCTACGCCACAGCACGTGAACTGGCCCGCCACGGCGCCCGCGTACTGCTGGCCTGCCGCAACGAGGCGCGGGGCATGGCCGCCCTGGACCGGCTGCGGTCCGACGTCCCCACCGCCGAGGCCGAGTTCCGCCCCCTCGACCTGGCCGATCTGTCCTCCGTACGGGACTTCGCGGCCGCCCTCGACGATTTCGACGGCGACCGCCTCGATCTGCTCATCAACAACGCGGGCGTGATGGCACTGCCGTACCGCACCACCGCCGACGGCTTCGAGATGCAGTTCGGCACCAACCACCTCGGCCACTTCGCGCTGACCGGTCTGCTGCTGCCCAAGCTCCTCGCCACGCCCGGCGCCCGGGTCGTCACCGTCTCCAGCATGCTGCACGCCCTCGCCGACCTCGACTACACCGACCTCAACAGCGCGCGCTCCTACCGACGCTGGATCGCCTACAGCCGCTCCAAGAGCGCCAACCTGCTCTTCACCCACGAACTGACCCGGCGGCTGGCCGCTGCCGGGTCACAGGTCGTCGCGGCTGCCGCGCACCCCGGATACGCCGCCACCAACCTCGCGACCGCGGGCGTCCGGATGGAGGGCCGCACCTCCGCCGAGCGCATGGTCGACCTGGCCAACCGCGCGCTCGCCCAGTCCCCGGACGGCGGCGCCCTGGGCACCCTCTGCGCGGCCACCGCGCCCCACATGCGGCCGGACTCCTTCATCGGCCCGCGCAGCGGACTGCGCGGCGCCCCCGTCCAGTCCTTCCGCGCCCCCTGGACCAAGAAGGCCGCGAACGGTGAGCGGCTGTGGGCCGCCTCGGAGGAGCTCACCGGCGTCCACTACGACTTCTCACGGCCTGCTGCGGCGCTCTGACCCGCACCCCGCCGACGGCGCTCCGACCTGCGGGAAGGGAAGGGCCGGGAGGGAAGGGCCGGAAGGGAAGGACGCGAAGCGAAAGGGGAGGGAAAGGGCGGGAAGGGGAGCGAAGGGGAGCGAAGGGGAGCGAAGGAGAACGAAGAGGCCGCGGCTGAGCGCGAGCATCCGCACCGCGGACAGCTCCTGTGGACAGCTCCACGGCCGCTCCCACGGCCGCTCCCACGGCCGCTCCCTGCGTCAAGAACCCGTGAAGAACACACCGCCGCCCGCCAAAGGGCCGCCAAGGCCCGCAGACGGCGGCCGTCGCGCCCGCACGCTGAGCTGGTCCCGCACGGTGTTGCACGGAGGTACGACGACAGATGTCGATGGTTTCCCAGCCCGATGGCCGGCCCGAGGAACCGCCGGATACCACTACCGGCGCCGTCACCACCCAGCCGAACGACACCGGCGCCGACACCGGCTCGGGCCGCGTATCGGCCCACGGGCCGGCCCACGGCTCGGGTGACGCCACCGCCCCCGCCTCCGACACCCGCCACCGCCTCACCGCCCTCCAGGGCCTGGCCGCCCTCTCGCTCGATGCCATGGCGTCCGTCGCCTACGGCCCCGAGTCGATCGTGCTGGTCCTGGCCGCGGCGGGCGGCTACGGCCTCGGCTTCACGCTCCCCGTCACGCTCGCCATCGCCGCGCTGCTGGCCGTCCTGGTGGCCTCGTACCGCCAGGTGATCGCCGCCTACCCCAACGGCGGCGGTTCGTACGCGGTGGCCAAGGCCCACCTCGGCCGCCGCACCGCCCTGGTCGCCGCCGCCTCCCTGCTCCTCGACTACGTCCTCAATGTCGCGGTCTCCGTGACGGCCGGTGTCGCGGCCCTGACCTCGGCGTTCCCCGCGCTCTACGACGACCGTACGGGGATCTGCCTGGCGGTGCTCGTGATCATCACCGGCATCAACCTGCGCGGCATCGTCGACTCGGCAAAGGCCTTCCTCCTCCCCACCGCCGTCTTCATCGGCGCCATCCTGACGATGATCGTCGCCGGTCTCTTCCGCGACGCCCCCGCCTCCACCGTCACCGCCGACGGGCACACCTCCGTCCTCGCCCACAACGCCACCGCCGTCGGCGCCCTGCTCCTGCTCAAGGCGTTCGCATCCGGCTGCTCGGCGCTGACGGGGGTCGAGGCGGTCGCCAACGCGGTGCCGTCCTTCCGGGCGCCGGCGGCCAAGCGCGCCCAGCGCACCGAGGTCGCGCTCGGCGCCCTGCTCGGCGTGATGCTGATCGGCCTGTCCGTCCTGATCGGCCGCTTCCACCTCCAGCCGGTCGAGGGCGTCACCGTCCTCGCCCAGCTCGCGGACGCCTCTCTCGGCCACAACGGGGCTTTCTACGTCGTCCAGTTCGCCACCATGGTGCTGCTGGCCCTCGCCGCCAACACCTCCTTCGGCGGTCTGCCCGTCCTGATGGGCCTGCTCGCCCGGGACAACTACCTGCCACACGTCTTCGGCCTCAAGGCGGACCGCCAGGTCCACCGCCACGGCGTGCTGGCGCTCGCCGCCGTCGCCGCGGCCCTGTTGGTCTTCTCCGGCGGCGACGTCAACACCCTCGTCCCGCTGTTCGCCATCGGTGTCTTCGTCGGCTTCACGCTCTGCCAGATCGGCATGGTCCGGCACTGGCGCCTCGACCGGTCCCCCCGGTGGCGCGGCAAGGCCCTGCTGAACGGCTTCGGCGCGCTGCTCACCGGCGTCTCGGCGATCGTCGTCACCGCCACCAAATTCACCGAGGGCGCCTGGCTCATCGTGATCGCCCTGCCGCTGCTGGTCCTCGTCTTCGAGGCCGTGCACCGCGCCTATGCCCGTATCGGCGAGCGCCTCGGCCTGGGCCGCGTCCCCGAACCCCCGCACCGCGCCCCCTCCCTCGTCATCGTCCCCGTCTCGCATCTCTCCCGGCTGACCTGCGAGGCCCTCAACGCGGCGGTGTCCCTGGGCGACGAGGTGGTGGCGGTCACCGTCACCTACGGCGCCCCCGAGGACCGCCCGGCCGCCGAGGCCCTGCGCCGCGACTGGGAACTGTGGAACCCCGGCGTGGAACTCCTCGAACTGCCCTCCGGCACCCGCTCCCTCGGCCGCCCCATCGCCGCCTATGTCACCGGCCTGACGGCACGGCACCCCACCACCCGCGTCACCGTCCTGATCCCGGAGGCCGAACCCGCCCACCTCTGGCAGCGCCTGCTGCAGAACCAGCGCGGCGCGGTCGTCGCCCGTGCGGTGCGCCGGGACACGGATGCGGTCATCTGCCGGTTGCGGTTCCGCCTGGAGCAGCAGGGCGCCCGCTCGTGACGCCGGACTGGGGGGGGAGGGGGACGGCTCGTGACGGGGAACGGCTCGTGTGGGGAAACGGCTCGTGATGCGGAGCGGCTCGTGATGCGGAACTGCTCACCGCTCGTGACACGGAACCGCTCGTCGTGACGCTCCGTTGTCAGTGGTGCGTCCTACCGTGAGGTCATGAACTCCGCAAACCCCGCCATGGATATGGATTACGACGGTCACTGTGCCGCAATCGTCGACCAGGCCGCACTGCTGGCGTCCTGCCTCACGGAGCGGGACGCCGACCTGACGACCACCGTCCCCTCGTGCCCGGACTGGAACCTCGCCCAGCTGCTCCGGCATCTGGGCGAGGCCCATCGCTGGGTCGAGGACCTGGTACGAACCCGGGCGACCGAACCCCCGCCCGAGACCGCCCTCCGCGTCCTGCCCCGCGACACCACCCAGTCCCCGGCCGAGGCCGCCGCCTGGCTCCTTGAGGGCGCCCGGCGCCTTGCGGACACGTTGCGCTCCACGGGCCCCGACGTCCGGATCTGGACCCCGCTCCCCTCCGGCTCCCCGCGCTTCTTCGCCCGCCGCATGGCCCACGAGACGGTCATGCACCGAGCCGATGTCACGCTGGCGCTCGGCGGCGACTTCACCGTCGACCAGCGACTCGCCCTCGACACCCTCGACGAATGGATGGAACTCGGCTCCCTCCCCGAGATGTTCGACTTCCACCCCGACCGACGCGAACTCCTCGGCCCCGGCCGCACCCTCCACTTCCACGCCACGGACACCCCGCCGGAAGCCGCCGCCGACTGGCTCGTCGACCTCACCGGCGACACCCTCGCCTGGCGCCGCGCCCAGGAACCAGCCGCCGTCTCCGTCCGCGCGCCGCTGACCGGCCTCCTGCTCCTCATCTATGGCCGCACCCCCGCCGACGACAACACCTTCGAGATCACCGGCGACGCGGAACTGCTGGAGTTCTGGCTGGCACGTGTGTTGTTCGGTTGAGGACCGGGACACCGCCCGGCACCCCACTCACCTCGCCCCGTCTCGCCCCTCATCCCGCGCCGGCCCCGGCCCCGGCCCACCCGGAGACGAACCAATCAGCCCGCCGGTGCGTGGATTAAGTTGGCCACCGCCCACAGGAACCAACCCACCCGAGGAGAGAGCCCCATGACCGAGTCCGACCGGCCGGGCAGCACTCCCGGCCTGCCTCCCACACCTCCCCCGTACCGTCCCCGGCTCGGACCGGATCCCCTGCCGACGGACGAGGCCGAGGCATTGGCGATCGGCCGGAAGCACTTCTCCGAGGTCGGTTCGCCCGGCGGTCCTTCCGGCCTGTTCGTCCACGAATTCGACATCGGCTACCTGATCCAGGCGAGCTGGCCGGTGGTCGGAGACCCCACTGCCCGCCCCTCGAACCCCGGGGGCGCCAACATCGTGATCTCCAAGATCGACGGTGAGGTGTCGCACCTGCCCAACTTCCCCGCGGAGGCCGCGGTGGAGCTCTATTACAAGGTCTACCGCCCGAACGAGGTCCGCTGCCCGAACGACGCCTGACCCCGGCGTGGCCACCGCAATGGGACAGCGACGGAAACCTCACAGAAGAGCAAGTCGTTCGCCGTGTGAGGGGCGGCAACCCTTCCGTCTCGACGGCGAGGTGACACGGCGTCCCGCACGCAGAGTGCAGAGAACTGCCCACTGCACCCTTGCCCGGTCTCCTCACCCTCGCCTCCGGCCGCACCATCCTGCCGGCCCCTGCACACTCGCATCCGCCCGGGCCCTCTCGGCAGCGCCTGCGCGGGCAGTACGCACCCCGCACCATCTCCGCACCGACCAGGAGGGAACCGATATGCCCCAGGACCAGCACACGCCGCCCACCACCCCCGAGGAAGCGCTCGCCATCGTCCGCAGCCGCTATGCCGAGCCCAAGCTGCCGGACGGCTCTCCCGCCCCTCTGCACGTCGAAGAATTCGACCTCGGCTACCTCGTTTACGCCGCTTTCCCCGACACCCCCGACGTATCAGGCGAGCCCCAGCCGGCCCCGCCCGGCGGGTCAAAGATCATCGTCGCCAAGGACACCGGCGAAACCGTCACCGTGCCCAACTTCCCCACCGAGGCGGCCATCGACCTGTACCGCAAGCAGCGTCAGGCCAACGCGTAGCGGGGCCCGCCCGCGGCATCCACCGCCCCTCCCCCACCCCCCGTTTCGTGCAGATGCCATGCGCGCTTCACCGTCGTGCGGCAGAGTGGACGGTCGCACCGTCGGTGATCGACGATCACCGGTAGGTTACGAGCGCAGGGGGCGACGTGCCATGACGGAGATCAACAGGCGGCGGCTGTTGGCGGCCGGCGGCGGGGCGGCCCTTGCCGCGGGGCTGGCGACCGCGTGCGGGTCCAATACCGGGCGGGGCGGCGGTGGTTCGGGGCCCGCGATCAGTCAGTGGTACCACCAGTACGGGGAACCCGGGACCCAGCAGGCCGTGAAACGGTACGCCGCCGCGTACCGGAAGGCGGACGTCTCGGTGCAGTGGCGGCCGGGTGACTACGACCGGCAGACGGCAGCCGCGCTGCTCACCGACTCGGGGCCGGACGTCTTCGAGGCCAACGGGCCGCTGCTGGACCAGATTCAGGGCGGGCAGGTGGTCGACCTGACCGCCGAGGTCGAGCCCGTGAAGGACGACTTCCACCAGGCCGTGCTGGCCCCGAAGATCTGGCAGGACAAGATCTGGGGCATCCCGCAGGCCGTCGACATGCAGCTGCTGTACTACCGCAAGAGCCTGCTGAAGCAGGCCGGGGTGCAGCCGCCGCAGACGCTCGATGAGCTGGTGGACGGGGCGAAGAAGCTCAGCGGCACGAAGACCAAGGGGCTGTTCCTGGGGAACGACGGCGGGGTGGGGGTGCTCGGTGGGACGCCGTTGTTCGCGGCCGGGCTGAGCCTGATCAGCCCGGACGGCAAGGCCGGGTTCGACGATCCGGCGGCGGCCCGTGCGCTCGGGAAGGTCCGGCAGCTGTACGCGGACAAGTCGTTGCTGCTCGGTGCGCCCACGGACTGGTCCGATCCGGCCGCCTTCATCCAGGGCCTGACCGCGATGCAGTGGTCGGGGCTGTGGGCGCTGCCGCAGATCGCGAAGGCGCTGGGGGACGACTTCGGGGTGCTGCCGTTCCCGAAGGACGGGAGCGGAGGTACACCTTCCGTGCAAGTCGGCGCCTATGGCTCCGCGGTCAGTGCCCGGAGCCGGCGCAAGGAGGAAGCCAAGGCCTTCGCCAAGTGGCTGTGGGTGGACCGCACCGACTACCAGCAGGACTTCGCGCTGTCGTACGGATTCCATATTCCGGCGCGGATCTCGCTGGCCAAGAAGGCCAAGCAGTTGCAGTCCGGCCCGGCGGCGGACGCGGTCCGGCTCGCGGCCGATCACGGCTATGCCGAGCCGCTGTTGTGGACGACCGCGGACCGTACCGCCTATCAGGACGCCCTGAGCCGGATCATCAAGGACGGCGCCAACCCGGAGAGCGAGCTGAAAACCGTGGTGCGCAAGGTCAACGCCGAGCTTCAGCGGGTCAAGAAGAAGTGACGGCGGAAGGGACCGAAGCGGCGGTCACGGACGTACCGGCCCCGCGTGCCGCGGCGGCGCAGGAAGCCGAGCCCCGCTCGCCCGGCGCCCGATGGCTCGGCCCGCAGCGGCGGAATCTCTGGTTCTGGGTCTTCGTGGGGCCGTTCGCGATCGGGCTGGGGCTGTTCACGTACGTGCCGTTGGTGTGGAGCGTCTACCTGAGCTTCTTCGACGCGCACAACACCGTGAGCCCGGCCGGCTCGGATTTCGTCGGGCTGGGCAACTACGGCACGATGCTGAGCGATCCCGCGTTCCTCGGCAGCCTGGGCACGTTTTTGCTGTTCACGGTGTTCATCGTGCCGGCGACCTACGCACTGTCGCTCGCCCTGGCGCTGATGGTGAACCGGCTGCGCTTCGCCCAGGCGTTCTTCCGGTCGGTGTTCTTCCTGCCGACGGCCTGCTCCTATGTCGTCGCGGCGGTGATCTGGAAGCTGTCCGTCTTCAACGGGGTGCGGTTCGGGCTGGCCAACACCGTGCTGGGATGGTTCGGCGCCGAGCAGACGGCCTGGCTGTCGACGACCGATCCGCCCTGGTACTGGCTGGTCATCGTGACCGTACGGCTGTGGCTGCAGGCCGGGTTCTACATGATCCTGTTTCTGGCCGGGCTGCAGCGGATCTCACCGCAGCTGTACGAAGCGGCGGCGGTGGACGGGGCGCGGCCGGGCTGGCAGGTCTTCCGGCACATCACCTTTCCGCAGTTGCGTGCCACGTCCGTGGCGGTGGTGCTGCTGTTGGTGATCAATGCGTTCCAGGCGTTCGACGAGTTCTACAACCTGCTGAGCGATGCACGCGGCTATCCGCCCTATGCGCGACCGCCGTTGGTCTATCTGTATTACACGGCGCTCGGACAGGACCAGAATCTCGGGCTGGGCAGCGCGGGTGCGGTGATCCTGGCCCTGATCATCGCGGTGGCGACGGTCGTACAGGCCCGCTGGTTCGGCCTCGGCCGCAAGGAGGAGTGAGCACCGATGCATGACGCGCTGACCAGAGCCGGGCGCGCACTGCGGGCCGTCGCCGTGATCGCCCTCGCGTTGCTGTTCCTCATCCCCTTCTACCTGCTGGTGCGGAACGGACTGGCCACCGAGCGGGACATCACGGCCCCGGGCTGGACGTTCTTCCCGCACGAACTGCAGTGGTCGAACCTCACCGAGGTCTTCCGGGATCCGAACCTCCCCATGGGGCGGGCGCTGCTCAACTCCACGCTGATCGCGGTGTCGACGACCGTCGGAACGGTGGTGTTGGCCTCGCTCGCGGGGTACGGCCTGGCCCGGATCCCCTACCGGCACGCCCAGGTCGTCTTCTACGCGGTCCTGGGGACGCTGATGGTCCCGGCGGCCGTGACGTTCGTGCCGAGCTTTGTGCTGGTGTCGTCGCTCGGATGGATCTCCACGCTGCGGGGTCTGGTCATTCCGACGCTGTTCAGCGCGTTCGCCTGCTTCATCTTCCGGCAGTACTTCCTGGGCTTCCCCAAGGAGCTGGAGGATGCGGCGCGGGTCGACGGGCTCGGCTACTGGCGGACGTACTGGCGCATCGTGGTGCCCAACGCCCGGCCGGTCTTCGCCGCCGTCGCCACCATCGTCTTCATCGGTGCCTGGAACGCGTTCCTGTGGCCCCTGGTGATCGGGCAGGACCAGGAGGCCTGGACGGTGCAGGTGGCGCTGTCGACGTTCACCACCGCGCAGAACCTCAATCTGCACGAGCTGTTCGTGGCCGCGGCGGTCTCCATCGCCCCGTTGGTGGTGGTCTTCCTGCTGCTCCAGCGGTACATCGTGGCGGGGGTGGAGCGCAGTGGGATCGATGACTGAGGGCATTGAGCCCACCCGTCCGGAGGGGGTACGGTGCGGGGCATGAGCACGCACCCGACTGTCCGTGAGGTGGCCCCGCGCGAGGGCGGCCCCCGCGGCGAGTGCGCGCCCCGCGGCCTGAGCTTTCTGCGCCGCCGCGGCCGGGTGGGGTCTCCCCCGGCCCGGTGTTTCTGTCCGGCCTGACGGCCTCCCGCGCCGACGGCTTCCCGCGGTGACGGTTTCCTGCACTGACGGCTTCCTGCGCTGACGTGCGGCGGGCGGTGGTCCGACGACCGCGTCCACCCTGGCCGCACCACGCTCCCCCTCGGCCATCAGCAGGCTCCCCACTCCCTCTCCCACCCCAGCCTCCCCTTCCCCCTCTCGTTCAGGAGGACCAGTTGACGACGCTCGCCGATTCCGCGGCTCCCCTCGCCCCCACCCCCGCACTGCGCCCCCACCGCATCCCGGCCGACGGCCTGTACGAAGGGCACCGCATCCTGCGCCGGACTCCCGACGGCTGGGAGGACCGGTCGTACGAGCGCTTCGAGGTCGTGCCCCAGGCGGCCACCATCGGGGCCGAAATCCGTGGGCTGGACCTGTCCCGTCCGCTGTCCGACGGCCTGCGCACGGAGCTGAACCGGGCGTTGCTGGAGTGGAAGGTGCTGTTCTTCCGCGGGCAGCATCTGAGCTCCGCGGCACAGCGCGAATTCGCTCGCAATTGGGGTGAGCTGGAGACCAACCCGTTGCTGGCGTGGGGCGATTCGGAGGATGTGGTGCGGTTCGACAAGGCGGCCGGCGGAGTCCCGACGTTCGAGAACGTATGGCACACGGATGTCACGTTCCGGGAACGGCCGGCGCTGGGTGCGGTGTTGCAACTGCGGGAGGTGCCGCCCGCGGGCGGGGACACGATGTGGGCCGATATGGCTGCGGCATACGACAATTTGCCTCCGGAAATCCAGGCACGGGTCAATGGGGCGCGGGCGGTGCACGACTATCTCCCGGGTTTCGCGCGCTTCTACTCCGCCGTTCAACTGGCGCCATTTCAGGCGCAGTTCCCGCCGGTCGAGCATCCGGTGGTGCGCCGGCACCCGGAGACCGGGCGGCGGATGCTGTTCGTCAACGCCTCCTTCACCACCCGGATCGTGGGCCTGGCGGAGGCGGAGAGCGACCGGCTGTTGCGCGTGTTGTTCCAGCAGGCGCAGGTGCCGGAGTTTCAGGTGCGGTGGCGCTGGCAGTCGGGGGACCTCGCGTTCTGGGACAACCGTGCCACCCAGCACTATGCGGTGAACGACTACGGGACGCATCGCCGGGTCGCCGAACGGGTCGCCATCGCGGGCGACCGCCCCTACTGACCGCGGGCCTTGCGTAGCTGCCGCCCGCCACGACGTACCCGAGGGGCGGCAGGGCTGCTCGGCAGGGCGGCAGGCGCCGGGCGAGCGGCAGACGGAGACGGACTGGTGGCAGGTGGAGCCGGAGCCGGAACCGGACTTGCCGCATGGCGGCCTGGGCCCCCGGCACGACGTACCGGGCAGTCGGCACGGCGTCCGGGGCAGTCGGCACGGCGTCCGGGGCGCGGCACGGCGTACCCGGGGCGCGGCACGGCGTACCCCACGCGTCCGGACGCGCGCCCGGCGCCGCTCACCCCAGCCGTTCGTACGCCGCCGCTTCCGCCGGACGCGCACCGCGCAGCAGGGCCGCACCCAGCGGGGTGAGCGTGTGCAGCACCGCGTTGCCCTGCCGCAGGGTGACCAGCAGGCCGGCATCGCGGAGCACCGTCGCGTGCTGGCTGGCGGAGGCCAGCGAGACATCGGCGCGGCGCGCGAGTTCGCTGGTGGTGCAGCCGACGCCGATGCCCTGGAGTATCGCGGAGCGGGTCTGGCCGACGAGCCGGCCGAGGGAACGTTCCGGCGGGACCGGCGGGGTGAGCCGCGGCGTCTGGTGTTCCACGGGGTAGACCAGCACGGGCGTCAGATCCGTGTTGTGGAAGGTGACCGGGGTGCGGCGGCAGAAGTACGACGGCAGCAGCAACAGCCCCCGGCCGCCGAGGTGGAGATCGCGGTCCACCGGATAGTCGGCCTCCAGCACGGGCGGGCGCCAGCGCATCATCGGCGGGAGCGAGGCGAGCAGCCGGTCCGCACCGCCGTCGAGCAGCGCCCTGCCACGGGCGGCCCGGTCGGCCTCGATACGGCCCTGGACGCGCGGCCAGTACGGGGCGACGGCCGCCTCGTAATAACGCTGGAGGATCCCGGCGAGCCTGCCGAGGGCACGGGTGTCGCCCTCGGCCATCGCCCGTATCCACGACGGGAACGGGCGGGTGGCCGTGGAGAGCCGGCCGAGTTCCTCGTGCAGCCGCCCGGCCGGCGTCTCGCGCAGCGCGGCGAGCGCGTCGGTCATGCCGAGGAGCCCTTCGGCGGGCGTCAGGAAATCGGGAAAATACCCGCGGGTGGGCACGAGCGGCGCCAGCAGTCGAGCTTCGCCATTCAACCTTCCGCGCGTTTCCGATCGCCATTTGCCGAACGCCGAATCGTCCCGTCGGTCGCGCAGCCGGTGAAAGCTTAAGACGGTCTCCCACAGTGCGTCCGGGCGTGCCGCAATGCGCACACGGGCCAGATCGAGTCCACTGAAATGGACGCGTAACACCGAAACCCCCACCTCTGGTTTCCTCAGTCGACCCCCGGCACGCCTGAGTATGCACGCCAACACGTGCGGTCACCATGCCCTTTTGGCCAGACTTGAAAGTGGTCGCGCCACCGGGCGGGGTGGAGGAAAGCTTGTACTCAATTCAGCGGCGGTGCGAACGGACCGGATTGCTCGATCCCGTGGGGGGTGATGGGCAACCACCCGGCCGTTCGCCAGCCCCGCTGAAGGCCGCACCCCGCGCCGACCGGGGTGACGGCAGCTCCCGAGGGGGGAGTCCGGAAAAAGCGAGGGCGGCACCTCCGCACAGGTGCCGCCCTCGTCCGTTTGACCTGCGAAGATGCCGAAACGGTGGGCCCGTGGGCACTGCTGGGGCACACTCCACGTGAACCGCGTACACCCCGGTGTGATGACACACGGGCGGGTTGAGGCGCGGGCGGGTTGAGGCACGGGCGAGATGACGCACGGGCCCGCATCCGGCACTCGGATGCGGGCCCTCTTCGGCGCCTGGGGTCAGTTGGCGCCTGGGGTCAGTTGGTGCCCCGGGCCCCACGGCGACGGCGGACGGCGAAGACCGCCCCGGTGCCGAGCAGCGCGGCGGCGCCGCCCGCGAGGGCGAGCTGCGGCACGGCGGGGGACGCACCGGTCGCGGCGAGGCTGCCGCCGGTGCCGGCCGACGCCGGCTGGGCGGAGGCCGTGGAGTCGGCGGAGGCGACGGAATCGGTCTGCGCGGCCGACTTCGGCTTCGGCTTCGGACGGTCCTTGTCCTCGACCTTGCCGGGCTTCGCCTCGCCGACCGTGCCGGGCTTGCTGCCGGCCGGCAGCACCTTGAAGTCGTAGCGCTTCATGGGGCCGAGAACACACGGGTTGTACGCGTCGGAGGCGTCACCCGCGAAGAGGGCGAAGGCATCGGTGGCAGGGGCCCCCGCTTCGAGTGCCATCCGCATCTTCACCTCGGTGCGGGCGCCGGGCTTCATGTCCTTGACGGGGGCAACGTGGTTGCTGCCCTCGGGGGCCAGCTCCTGCCAGCCGGCGCCGTCGGCCCACTGCACCTTCAGGAAGTGCTGCTCCTGGTTCTTGGCGACGAGGCGGAAGAACACCAGCGGGTCCACGTTCAGCGTGCGGTCGGTGGCGTTGGCCACGGTGAACGAGAAGTCGACCGTGGTCCCGGCGACCATCTTCGAGGGCAGGCGGTTCGCGAGCACGGTCAAGCCCGGCACGCGTACGCAGTCGCCGGCAGCGGCGAGCGCCTTGTCGGCCGCCTCCTTGGTCTTGCGTGCCTCGGCCGAGGCGTTGAGGACCTTGTTCCACTCGCGGAAGGCCGCGACCCGGGCGTCGTCCCATGCATCCCGGGCCGCCTTGCGCTTGGTGTCCGCGTTCGCCTTGGCCTCGGCGGCAGTCCTGGCGTCGGCCTCGGCCGCGCCGAGCGCCTCCTGCGCCTTGACCTTCTCGGCCTCGTCCTTGGCCTCGCCCAAGGCGGCCTTGGCCTCCGTGACGGCCTTGTCCGCGGCGGTCTTGTCGGCGTCGGCGGCCTTGGCCGCCTTGTCCGCGGCGAGGGTGGCCGCCTTGAGCGGGTGGGAGTCCTGGTCCAGGGCGTCCATGGTGGCCTTGATCTTCTCGCGGCCGGCCTTCTCGGCGGCAACCGCGTCCTCGTACGCCTTCTTCGCGTCGTCGGCGGCCTTCTTCAGTTCCGCATAGGTCGGCTTCTGCTGCGTCTGCGCCGGAGCCTTCGGGGCGGCGAAGACGGAGCCCGCCGGGAGCAGGACCGCAGGTGCGGTGACGGCGGCGACGGCGACAGCGGTCGCGAGGGTACGGCGAAGGTTCACTAGGGGCCTTTTCGTGGTCAGAAAGAAGGGAATCCGCCGCATGGGCGTGGCGCTCATGCGTGCGAGATGGGTGATCTTATGACCGATATAAGGCCTAAGGGCAACGAAAAAATCACTTGGCCTGAGTGATCCCACCCTCGATCCCAGCGGGTAAATCGGGGCAATACCGAGCAGTTGCCCTCTTTCCCGCAGGTTTTTCTGTGATCTAACCGACGGGAGTTTCTGACGGTTCTTCGACTACCGGTTCCTCAACTACCCGGCGCTGCTGGGGTCTTGCGTCGCCACACAAGTGCCCGCAGAGCACAAGACCGAGGGCGGCACCTCCGCACAGGTGCCGCCCTCGTTGGGGTGCCGGAGCCGACAGCCGGGCGACTGAGGGTTGGGACCCGCACTGCCGGGCTCCGGTGGGTCTTTCACGCCACCGCAGGCGCACTCGGCGCCCCCGGTGACCGGTGGGGGCAGCGGTACTCGCTGCCCCCGGTGTGGTCAGCGGCTGTCGCTGCCCTTGGACTCCGCGGCCGCGCGGCCCGCCTCCAGCCGTGCGACCGGGATGCGGAACGGGGAGCAGGAGACGTAGTCCAGTCCGGCCTCGTGGAAGAAGTGGACGGACTCCGGGTCACCGCCGTGCTCGCCGCAGACCCCGAGCTTGAGGTCCGGGCGGGTGGCCCGGCCGGCCGCGGCGGCGTTGCGGACCAGGGCGCCCACGCCGTCCTTGTCGATGGTCTCGAACGGGCTGACGCCGAAGATCCCCTTCTCCAGGTACGCGGTGAAGAAGCTGGCCTCGACGTCGTCGCGGCTGAAGCCCCAGACCGTCTGCGTGAGGTCGTTCGTACCGAAGGAGAAGAAGTCGGCCGACTCGGCGATCTGTCCGGCCGTGAGGGCGGCGCGGGGCAGCTCGATCATCGTGCCGAGGGTGAGCTTGAGGCTGACGCCGTGGGCCTTCTCGACCTCGGCGATGACCTGCTCGGCCTCCTCGCGGACGATCTCCAGCTCCTGGACGGTGCCGACCAGCGGAATCATGATCTCCGCACGCGGGTCGCCCTTGGCGTTCTTGCGCTCGGCGGCCGCCTCGGCGATGGCGCGCACCTGCATCGCGAACAGACCGGGGATGACCAGGCCGAGGCGCACACCGCGCAGGCCCAGCATCGGGTTCTGCTCGTGCAGCTTGTGCACGGCCTGCAGCAGCCGCAGGTCGTTCTCGTTGGCGTCCTTGCGGGCCTCGGCGAGCGCGACCCGGACCGACAGCTCGGTGATGTCGGGCAGGAACTCGTGCAGCGGCGGGTCCAGCAGCCGGACCGTCACCGGCAGTCCGTCCATCGACTCGAACAGCTCGATGAAGTCGGCCTTCTGGAGCGGCAGCAGCTGGGAGAGCGCGGCGTCCCGGTCGGTCTCGGTGTCGGCCAGGATGAGGTGCTCGACCATCTCGCGGCGCTCACCGAGGAACATGTGCTCGGTGCGGCACAGGCCGATGCCCTGGGCTCCGAAGCGGCGGGCACGGGCGGCGTCCTCGGCGTTGTCGGCGTTGGCCCGTACGCGCAGCCGGCGCACCCGGTCCGCGTACGCCATGATCCGGTGGACGGCCTTGACCAGCTCGTCGGCGTCCTCGGCACCGGCGTGCATCCGGCCCTCGAAGTACTCCACGACCGGGGACGGCACGACCGGCACCTCGCCGGCGTAGACCTTGCCGGTGGAGCCGTCGATGGAGACGACGTCGCCCTCCTCGATGACGGTGCCGTCGCTGGTCGTCATCCGGCGGGCCTTGGTGTCGACCTCCAGCTCCTCGGCGCCGCAGACACAGGTCTTGCCCATGCCGCGGGCGACGACGGCGGCGTGTGAGGTCTTGCCGCCGCGGGAGGTGAGGATGCCCTCGGCGGCGATCATGCCGTTGAGGTCGTCGGGGTTGGTCTCCCGGCGGATCAGGATGACCTTCTCGCCGGAGCGCGACCACTTGACGGCGGTGTACGAGTCGAAGACGGCCTTGCCGACCGCCGCGCCCGGGGAGGCGGCGATGCCGCGGCCGATCGTCTCGGACTTCGCCCCGAGGTCGAAGCGGGGGAACATCAGCTGGGCGAGCTGCGCGCCGTTGACCCGCTGCAGGGCCTCGGCCTCGTCGATCAGGCCCTGGTCGACGAGCTGGGTGGCGATACGGAAGGCGGCGCCGGCGGTGCGCTTGCCGACCCGGGTCTGCAGCATCCACAGCTTGCCGCGCTCGATGGTGAACTCGATGTCGCACAGGTCCTTGTAGTGCGTTTCGAGCGTCTCCATGATCTGCATCAGCTCGTCGTACGACGCCTTGTCGATGTTCTCGAGGTCGGCGAGCGGCACGGTGTTGCGGATACCGGCGACGACGTCCTCGCCCTGCGCGTTCTGCAGGTAGTCGCCGTAGACGCCCTGGTGCCCGCTGGCGGGGTCGCGGGTGAAGGCGACGCCGGTGCCGGAGTCGGGGCCGAGGTTGCCGAAGACCATGGAGCAGACGTTGACCGCGGTGCCGAGGTCGCCGGGGATGCGCTCCTGGCGGCGGTAGAGCTTGGCGCGGTCGGTGTTCCACGAGTCGAAGACCGCGCGCACCGCGAGGTCCATCTGCTCGCGGGGCTCCTGCGGGAAGTCCCGGCCGGTCTCCTTGGACACGATGTCCTTGAAGTGCGCGACCAGGCTCTTGAGGTCGGCGGCGTCGAGCTCGATGTCGACGCGGACGCCCTTGGCCTGCTTGGCCTCCTCCAGCGCCTCCTCGAAGAGCTCGCCGTCCACGCCCAGCACGGTCTTGCCGAACATCTGGATCAGGCGGCGGTAGGAGTCCCACGCGAACCGCTCGTCACCGGCCTGCGCGGCGAGGCCGGAAACCGATGCATCGGAGAGGCCGATGTTGAGGACGGTGTCCATCATGCCGGGCATGGAGAACTTCGCCCCGGAACGGACCGATACGAGCAGCGGGTCGTCGGCCTGGCCGAGCTTCTTGCCCATCTTCTGCTCAAGGGCGTCGAGGTGCTCGGAGACCTCGGCACGCAGTGCCGCAGGCTCGGTGCCGCTGTCGAGGTAGACCTTGCAGGCTTCGGTGGTGATCGTGAAGCCGGGAGGGACCGGAAGTCCCAGGTTGGTCATCTCGGCGAGGTTCGCGCCCTTGCCGCCTAGGAGGTCCTTGAGGTCCTTGTTGCCCTCGGTGAAGTCGTAGACGAACTTCACGGACGAAGGCTGGGTTACGTGGGGATCTTGCGTTTCCGGCACGGCACTGACTCCTCGCCGACGGGCTGCCCTGACGGCGAGGAACATACCCAGATCGAAGGCACATCGGTACGTCCACTTGGTCGACATGCGTGCGTAACCAGCCGTCCGCCACTAGATCGAAAGTGATCATGCATTCGGCGGTCACTTCACTACCTGAATGCATCACTCCGCTATGCAGTTGAAACACGGCCAATGTGCTACCCAGAGTCACGAATGGCGTAATCAGTCGAACGAATGAAGCATGGCACCCGGTGCCACCATTGGAGAGGTAGAGTCCCGCCGCCACCGCTCATCTGAGCGCAACCCCTATCAGGGGTGGCGAGAATCACGCGCTCATGTGTGACCCGGTCCCATCATTTGGACCCTCTCCAGTCTCTCGCTCCACGACCTGTTCAAGGAAGGCATCCACCACGACGCGCGCCCGGTCCCGTACGGCCGGCGGATCTGGGCGTCGGCATCGGGCCATATCTCTCGGCGCCTCTTGCGGCCCCTTCTCCTACCTCTTGGCCGTCGCCCGCCCTCCTACCCCTTGGCCGTCGCCCGCTCTCCTACCCCTTGGCCCGTCGCCCGCTCCGTCGTGGCCGGGGGTTCTGGCCGTCCAGCAGTTCCAGGATTCGGTCCGCCCCCCGGGTCTCGACCTGCAGCACGACCCGGCCCAGCAGATCCGCCAGATCCAGTGCCTCGTCATCGCTCAGTGCCTCGGTGACAAAGGCTTCCTCGGTGTGAAATTCCGGGAAGACCCGGATCATCAGCCGCTCGCCCTCGGGGGTCAGGGAGAGCAGGGCGAGCCGCCCGTCGGCCGGGTGGTTCTTGCGTTCCAGCAGGCCGCGGCCCTGGAGTGTGCGGGCGACGCCGGTGAGCGTGCCCTTGGAGATGCCCGCGTCCTCGGCGACCCGCCGGGTCTCCCGCTCGCCCCAGATCCAGACCACCCACAGCACGACGAAGGAGGTCCAGGTCAGCTCGGCGTCGCGCAACACGGAGTTCTCGAAGTACTGCCGTACGGCGGCCGCGGCGCGATGGATGCTCGCAACCGCGGCCATCCGCTCATGACAGACGAGGACGGGAGTGTCACCGAGTTTGGCCTGGACCGCCTTCTCCGTGTCCCCGAGGGAACGGTGCCCGCTCACCACAACAGCCCCCTCAGCCTCTGCCCGGCCCGTAGGTGCCCGGCACCGTGACACCCGGTGCCCGTACGGACTCAAACGGTAGCGGCGGGCGGCGGCCGTCCCTTCGCCGACACGCCCCGCAGACTCCGCACGCCCCGCACGCCCCGCACGCCCCGCACGCCTCAGGCTGCCTCCGAGGGCCTCCTGTCCGTACGGGGGGCAGCGCCGCTGCTTCCGCCGGGCCCGTCCCCCGTACGGGCCCGGCGGAGGTTCCCCGATTCCTCCGGGCGGCCGGATGCGCGCCACGCTCAGACTGCTGCCTGACGTAGCGTCAGGGTCAAGGCCCGTCCGGTGAATACCGGGGGCGTGCCCCGTGAGTACGCCGTGAGTACCCCGTGAGCACCTCCGGCAAGGGTGACCGCGCAGCCATGGGGCACCTGGCCTCAGGGCAACAGTGCGCCCCGGCACCTCCGCCCTATGGGGAGGTGCCGGGGCGGTGGATCAAGGCCCGGCCTCAGCCGCCCGACGTGTCCAGCTCCGCGTCGGCGTCCACGCCCGCGCAGTCGTAGGGGTCGTCCAGCCAGCCGTCCGGCAGGACGACACGGTTGCGGCCGGAGGTGCGGCCGCGCGGGCCGTCCGCGCCCACCGGCCACGACTGGTCCAGGTCCAGCTCCGACAGCAGCGCGTCCAGTTCGTCGAGCGAGGAGGTCACCGCGAGGCTGCGGCGCATCTCGGAGCCGATCGAGAAGCCCTTGGTGTACCAGGCGACGTGCTTACGGAAGTCGATCACTCCGCGCGTCTCGTCGCCGATCCACTCGCCGAGCAGCGTGGCGTGCCGCAGCATCACCGCCGCGACCTCCTTGAGCGTGGGCTGCGCGTACCCCTCCGAGGCCTCGCCCCCGGTACCCGTGCCCTCGAAGGCGGCGACCAGGTCGCCGAACAGCCAAGGCCGTCCCAGGCAGCCGCGCCCCACGACCACCCCGTCACAGCCGGTCTCCCGCATCATCCGCTGTGCGTCGTCGGCCGACCAGATGTCACCGTTGCCGAGCACCGGGATCTCCGGGACATGCTCCTTGAGGCGCGCGATGGCGTCCCAGTCGGCGGTGCCGCCGTAGTGCTGGGCCGCGGTCCGGCCGTGCAGCGCGATCGCCGTGATGCCCTCCTCGGCCGCGATCCGCCCCGCGTCCAGGTAGGTGATGTGGTCGTCGTCGATGCCCTTGCGCATCTTCATCGTGACCGGCAGCGACCCCGCGTTCGCCACCGCCTCGCGCAGGATCGAGCGCAGCAGGTTCCGCTTGTACGGCAGCGCCGAGCCGCCGCCCTTGCGGGTCACCTTCGGGACCGGGCAGCCGAAGTTCAGATCGATGTGATCGGCGAGGTCCTCTTCCGCGATCATGCGGGCGGCCTTGCCGACGGTGTCCGGGTCGACGCCGTACAGCTGGATCGAACGCGGCTTCTCGGTCTCGTCGAAGTGGATCAGCTGCATGGTCTTCTCGTTGCGCTCGACCAGCGCCCGCGTCGTGATCATCTCGCTGACGAACAGTCCCTTGCCGCCACTGAACTCCCGGCACAGCGTCCGGAACGGGGCATTGGTGATCCCGGCCATGGGCGCGAGCACCACGGGCGGCTGCACCGCATGCGGACCGATCTGCAGCAGAGTCATGACGGCGATACCTTCGGCTTTCTTCGGCTTTCTTCGGCTTGCTTCGACGGGACGGGCGAGCCGCGGCCGTACGGGCGGTCCGGCCACTGCGATCTCCCATTGTCCCGCACCGCGGGAGTGGCCCTGCCGGGGCCGGATACCCACGATCGTTGTAGCGTTCAACCATGCCGGATCTCAGCCGCCGACGGCGTCTCCTGGTGCTGGCGATCTGCTGCCTGAGCCTGCTGATCGTCAGCCTGGACAACACCATCCTCAATGTCGCCCTGCCGTCCATTCAGCACGAGCTGCACGCCTCGGTCGCCGGTATGCAGTGGACGATCGACGCCTACACCCTGGTCCTGGCGGCGCTGCTGATGCTGGCCGGTTCCACCGCCGACCGGCTCGGCCGGCGCCGGATCTTCCTGGTGGGGCTGGTGGTCTTCGCGGTCGGCTCGCTGCTGTGCAGCCTGGCGCCCGACCTGGAGTGGCTGGTGGTCTTCCGGATGGTGCAGGCGGTCGGCGGCTCGATGCTCAACCCCGTCGCCATGTCGATCATCACCAACACCTTCACCGAACCGCGGGAACGGGCCCGCGCGATCGGGGTGTGGGGCGGGGTCGTCGGCATCAGCATGGCGGCCGGGCCGGTGATCGGCGGGCTGCTGGTGCAGAGCGTCGGCTGGCGTTCGATCTTCTGGATCAACGTCCCGATCGGGGCGCTGGCGTTCTTCCTGACCCTGCGCTACGTCCCGGAATCCCGCGCTCCCAAGCCGCGCCGCGTCGACCCCGTCGGCCAGCTGCTGGTGATCGCACTGCTCGGCTCGCTGACGTACGCGATCATCGAGGCGCCGGATGCCGGCTGGACGTCCCCCGAGATCCTGGTGTTCGTGCTGGTGGCGCTGGCGTCCCTGGCCGGTCTGATCGCCTACGAGCGGCGCCGTAGTGAACCCCTCATCGACCTGCGGTTCTTCCACAGCGCACCGTTCAGCGGGGCCACGATCGTGGCGGTGTGCGCCTTTGCCGCGCTCGCCGGCTTCCTCTTCATCAACACGCTGTATCTGCAGAACATCCGTGGTCTGTCCGCTTTGGACGCCGGTCTCTACATGCTCCCCATGGCCGGGATGACGCTGATCTTCGCACCGGTTTCGGGGCGGCTGGTCGGCAACCGGGGGCCCCGGCTGTCGCTGCTCCTCGCCGGTACGGCGATGGGGGCGAGCGGGCTGCTCTTCGCGGCTTTCGACGCGCAGGCGACGAACTCGTTGCTGTTCACCGGCTATGTCCTGTTCGGCATCGGATTCGGCCTGGTCAATGCGCCGATCACCAACACCGCGGTGTCCGGTATGCCGCGTGCCCAGGCAGGGGTGGCCGCCGCCGTCGCCTCCACCAGCAGGCAGGTCGGGCAGTCGCTCGGCGTCGCGGTGATCGGCGCCGTACTGGCGGGCGGGGCACACGTCGCCGCCAGCGCGGACGCCTTTGTCGCGGCCGGCCGCCCGGCGTGGTGGATCATCGCCGGCTGCGGCGCGGCCGTGCTGCTGCTCGGCGCCCTGACCACGGGCCGGTGGGCGAAGGCAACGGCCGACCGCACGGCGCTGCTGTTCGACGACGAGGCGCGGGGGCAGCAGGCGGCGGACGCACGGTCGTAGGGGGCCGGATGGTCCGTGTGGCGTGGTGGCGGGTTGGCGTGGTGCCGCGGTGCCGTCCGGTGCCTTCGTCGCTCTCCTCGCGGCGCCGTCTGCTTCCGGCCCCCGCCCCCGCCGCCCGTACCCCTCAGTCCCCATACCTCTCAGCCCTCGTGCCCCTCAGCGCTCGTTCCCTCAGACCGTGACGAGCGCCGGGGGCTCCGCCGACTCCGCCGACTGCGCCGATTCCGCCGCCAGCTGTTCCAGCCGCTCCCGGCTCACCTCGTCCACCGGTGTGTAGGACAGCAGCTTGGGTCCGGGGTTGGGCCCCGTCCACAGGCTCATTGCGGACAACTGCAACACGCCCACCCGGGGATGCCGGAAGAGCTTGACCGAACTCATCGGGCGGATGACTTCATGCTGTGCCCAGATCTCCCGGAACTCGGGCGACGCCTCCGTCAGCCGAGCGACCAGCGCCTTCCAGGCCGGTTCCGCGACATGCTCGGCCATCGACGCCCGGAACTTGGCGGCCATCACCCGCAGCGTGGCGTCCAGATCGACCATGCTCGACCGCCAGCCGGGGTGGGTGAACGCCAGCCACATACAGTTGCGGTCCGCTTCGGGCAGCGCATCGAGGTCGCACATCAGACGGCCGTATGTGCCGTTGTAGGCGAGGATGTCGAACCGGCTGTTCTGGACGAGCGCAGGGAACGGCTCCAACTGGCGCAGCATCAGCCGCAGTTCGCGCGTGACGCCCGTGCACTCCGTGCCCGGCGTCGGATCGATCGCCCCGGCCAGGGCGAACAGATGGCTGCGCTCGGCGCGGTCGAGCAGCAGCGCACGGGCGACCGCGTCCAGGACCTGCGGCGAGACGTGGATGTCCCGGGCCTGTTCGAGCCAGGTGTACCAGGTGACCCCGACGGCACCGAGGTGCGCGACCTCCTCCCTGCGCAGACCGGGGGTACGACGGCGGGCACCCCGCGGCAGCCCGACCTGCTCGGGCGTGATCCGCTCCCGCCGGCTGCGCAGAAAAGCGGCCAGCTCCGCCCGGCGGGCGGTGTCGTCGCGCGGAGTGGTGGCGGCGTGCGGCGGGGCACCACCAGGGCCTGTGGCAGTCTGCGTCAGGGGCATGTCCACGGTCATGGCTCCAGCGTGCCGCAGTCCGCAGCCAGTTGCCAGGTAGCACTGGTACCAGGATAAGAACACTCTGGTACCAGTCTGAGCGGCCGACGATCATCGGGTCCGTGAGCGATACCCGAGCACAGATGACCACTGCGGAAGCCACGGCTGCGCCCCCTGGAGCCGCGGCCACCCTCGCGGATCCCGCGATCCCGAAGACCCCGGCGGCCCCGGCGGCCCCGGCCGCACCGGGCCCCGCCGCGCAGCGGCCCCCGGCCACGACCGCGCTGACCCCGCTCGGCCTGCTGACCGTGCTGCTGGGCGCGGCCCTGCCCATGATCGACTTCTTTATCGTCAATGTCGCGCTGCCGACCATCGACCACGACCTGCACGCGGGGCCCGCGATGCTGGAGATGGTGGTGGCCGGCTACGGCGTCGCCTACGCCATGCTGCTGGTCCTCGGCGGCCGGCTCGGCGACATGATCGGCCGCCGTCGGCTGTTCCTGTGGGGCCTGGCCGCCTTCGGCCTCACCTCACTCGCCTGCGGTCTCGCGCCGGACGCCGGGACACTGGTGGCCGCCCGGGTCGCCCAGGGCGCCGCGGCCGCACTGCTGCTGCCGCAGGTACTGGCCACCATCCAGGCCACGACCACCGGCAAGCGGCGCGCCAAGGCCGTCAGCCTGTACGGGGGCACGGCCGGTGTCGCCAGCGCCGTCGGCCAGGTACTCGGCGGCCTGCTGGTCTCGATGGACCTGGCGGGCACGGGCTGGCGCGCGGTCTTCCTGGTGAACGTCCCGATCGCCGCCGCGGCCTGGCTGCTGGCCGCCCGTACGGTCCCCGAGACCCGGTCGCCGCACCCGAGCCGGGTGGACGGCCCCGGCACCGCGCTGCTCGCCGCCACCCTGCTCACCCTGCTGCTGCCGCTGACGGAGGGCCGGGCGGCCGGCTGGCCCGTGTGGTCCTGGATCCTGCTGGCCGCATTCCCCTTCGCCGCCACCGCGTTCGTGCGCGTCGAGCGCCGGGCCGAACGCGCCGGCCGCACCCCGCTCGTCCCGCCCTCGCTGCTGCGCATCCCCTCCGTGAACAGCGGACTCACCATGATCATCCCGTTCACGCTGGGCTTCGGCGGCTTTATGTTCGTGGTCGCCGTCGCCCTCCAGAACGGGCTGCACTACGGCCCGCTCGCGGCCGGGCTGTCCCTGGCGCCGCTGTGCGTCACGTTCTTCTTCGCTTCGCTCGCCGGTCCGCGGCTGGTGATGCGGTTCGGGCGGCGGGTGGTGGTCGCCGGTTCGCTGATCCAGGGCATCGGCCTGATCGCCCTGGCACTGACCGTGCACACGGGCTGGCCCGGGATATCGGTGGCCGGGCTCGCGGCGAGCATGGCCGTCCTGGGCCTCGGGCAGGGCATGGTGCTGCCGGTGCTGATGCGCATCGTGCTGAGCGAACTGCCGGTGGCGCAGGCGGGCGTGGGCGGGGGCGTCATGGTCACCACCCAGCAGTCCGGCCTCGCGCTGGGCGTGGCCACCCTCGGCACTCTCTTCCTCGCCCTGATGCCGTCCCTCGGCATCCGCGACGCGATGCTCGCCGCCCTGCTGACGCAACTGGTGATCGTCGCAGGCACGACGACGCTCGCACTGCGCCTGCCCCGCCTCGTGCGCTGACCTGGGCCGACCTGGGCTGACGGGAGCCGACCTGGGCCGACCAGGGCTGACCGGGCTGACACGAGCCGACCTGGGCGGGGACGGAGGGGACGGCGGGGGCGACGGGGGCGACGGGGGCGACGGGGGCGACGGAAGGGGACGCGACTCGCGCATGACGGGACGCGACTCGCGCATGACGACTGACAATTATTGAAATCTGTCATCCGTCATGTCATAGTGAAGACAGGGCACAGCCCCCGCCCTCGCCCCCAGCCCCCCACGCCCCCTCATCCCTCCCGTCCTCCAGGAGCACGCAGTGCAGACCCGCACCCTGGGCACCACCGGCCCGCAGACCTCCGCCCTCGGCCTCGGCTGCATGGGCATGTCCGCCCTCTACGGCGACAGCGACCGCAGCGAGTCCATCGCCACCCTTCACGCCGCCCTCGACGCGGGCATCACCCTGCTCGACACCGGTGATTTCTACGGCATGGGCCACAACGAACTGCTGATCAACGAGGCCCTGCGCACCGCCCCCGCGGCGGCCCGCGAAAAGGCGCAGATCAGCGTCAAGTTCGGCGCCCTGCGCACGGTCGAAGGCGGCTTCACCGGCTATGACGGCCGGCCGAATGCGGTGAAGAACTTCGCCGCGTACTCCCTCCAGCGCCTGGGCACCGATCACATCGACATCTACCGGATCGCCCGGATCGATCCGGACGTCCCGATCGAGGAGACCGTCGGCGCCATCGCCGAACTGGTCGCGGCCGGACACGTCCGGCACATCGGCCTCTCCGAGGTCGGCGCGGAGACCCTGCGCCGGGCCGCCGCCGTCGCCCCGATCTCCGACCTCCAGATCGAGTACTCCCTCATCTCCCGCGGTATCGAGGAGACGATCCTGCCGACCGCCCGCGAGCTGGGCATCGGCATCACCGCCTACGGCGTCCTGTCCCGCGGCCTGATCAGCGGCCACTTCAGCCGGGACCGCAGACTCGCCGCGAACGACTTCCGTGGCATGAGCCCGCGCTTCCAGGGCGGGAACCTCGACCGCAATCTCGACCTGGTGGACGCACTGCGCAAGATCGCCGAGCAGAAGGGCATCTCGGTCGCGCAGACCGCCATTGCCTGGGTGCTCTCCCGCGGCGAGGACATCGTCCCGCTGGTCGGCGCCCGCCGCCGCGACCGGCTGACCGAGGCACTCGGCGCCCTGGAGGTCACCCTCGACGCCGACGATCTGGCCGCCATTGAACGCGCCATCCCTGCCGACGCCGCCGCCGGTGACCGCTACCCCACCGACCAGATGGCCCACCTGGACAGCGAGCGCTGACCCCGGGGGAAGCGTGACCGACGGAGCGGTTACGGGGCACGGACAGGTACCGTCCGTACGTACCCGGCGCACGGATCCGGTGTACCTGCGCACCGGCGACCGGTGCCGGCACCGGCGCACCCACCCGTGTGCCACCCGGACCGCTCGCAGGCCCCGCCCCACCCCGCCCCTCCCGAAAGGCCGACCGCCCCATGCCGCCCGAGACGTTGACCCCTGAGCGCATCCTCGAAGCCACCGAGGAGGTGCTGCGCCGCTACGGTCCGGCCAAGGCCACGGTCGTGGATGTGGCGCGCGCCCTGGGCGTCAGCCACGGCAGCGTCTACCGTCACTTCCGTACCAAGGCGGCGCTGCGGGAGGCGGTCACGGAGCGCTGGCTGGACCGTACGAGCAAGGAGCTCTCGGTCATCGTCGCGACGGAAGGGCCGGCTCCGGAGCGTCTGGACCGCTGGCTGAGCGCGCTGTTCGAGGCCAAGCGGCACAAGGCCGGTGACGATCCCGAACTCTTCGCCACCTATATGACGTTGATCGGAGAGAGCGGCGGTGTGGTCGACCGGCACGTCACCGATCTGGAAGCCCAGCTCACCACCATCATCGAAGCCGGCGTCGGCCAGGGCGCGTTCCACACCCCCTCCCCCGCCACCACCGCCCGCGCCGTCTTCGACGCCACCGGCCGCTTCCACGACCCGTGCTACGCCCCCGAGTGGTCCCGCCCCGGGATCACCGCCGACTTCGAGGCCGTCCGCGACCTGGTCCTCCGAGGCCTGCGCGGCTAGGTCCGGCCAGGCGCTGTCTTCACAGTTCCCGCTGCCTCGCGGCCTGCGAAGAAGGCCGTGGCACGCCGTAGAACCAGCGCAGTGACCCCGTACGTTCACCGGGTTCCCGTGCAAGGGGCGCGGCGTGACCTACATGGGTGCTGAAGGTATGCCGGTCCCGCAGCGAGCCGAGCGAGCGCCCGGTCGACGGCGTACCGGGTGCTGGTACACCGTCGACCGGGCGGCGCCGACTCAGAGCGGCACGTGCGGATACTGCTCGGCGCGGTGCTGGAAGGCCAGGACCGCGGGGTTCTGGACGGTGCCCTCGCGGATCTCGATCGCCCGGCGGATCGTGCCGTCACCGTCCCAGCCGGCCGGTCCTTCGAGGACCGGCCGCAGGAACGGGATCAGCGCCTCGCTGTTCTCCCAGGTGGCCGCGTCCCACAGGTAGGAGGGGCTGTGGTCCACGCCGTAGTACTGGACGTGGTCGCCGACGGTGAACATCGGGGCGTTGAAGGTGGTCGGCCGGGCCCAGGCGAAGCCCATGCCCTCGTCGCAGGAGACATCGATGACGAGGGTGCCGGGCGCGAGCTTCGGCAGGTCCTCCTTGATCAGGAACATCAGCGGCGCCGCGGTGTCCTGGAGCACGCAGTTGACGATGATGTCGTGCCGGGCGAGGAACTCGGCCAGTGGCTCCGGGCCGTCCTCGGTGAGCGCGATGCTGCGCCGCGGGTCGAGGGTGTCGTCGGCCACGTCGTGGTCGAAGTGCACGATCCGCGCCGAGTGGATCGGTGAGCTGACGGCGGTGACACCGCGGGCGGTCAGCACGTCCACGTCGTGAACGCCCAGCGCGCTGAGCGCGGTGACCGCGCCGCGGGCGGTGGCGCCGAAGCCGATCACCACCGCACGCCGCCGGCGGCCGTAGTCACCGGTCGCACCGGTCAACTGCATGGCGTGCAGCACCGATGAGTAGCCGGCCAGCTCGTTGTTCTTGTGGAAGACGTGCAGGTTGAACGAACCCTCCTGGGTCCAGTGGTGCATCGCCTCGAAGGCGATCACGGTGAGCCTGCGGTCGATGGCGGCCTGCGTGACCTTCTCGTCCTGCACGCAGTGCGGCCACCCCCACAGCACCTGCCCGTCCCGCAGCTCCGCCAGATCCTCGTGCAGCGGTTTGGCGAGCAGGATGACATCACACTCCGCGATCAGTTCCTGGCGAGAGCGGAAACCGGCGACCGACGGTGCGAGCTGGCTGTCCGGGACACCGAAGTGCTCTCCGTAACCGGTCTGCAGATAGATGCTGGGCTGGAGGTCGGTGTCGATGCGTCCGAAGTGCGCTGGGTGGATTGGCAGACGGTGCTCGTTCTCTTTGCGGGTCTGCGACATGATGCCGAGCTTGAGCTGCTGCAAAGTACCCCTTTGATTACTCCCTGTTTAACACACCCCCGGCGTGCGGGGACCCCGACCAGCAACACTTCTCCGGCCGGGCACAGGGGGAAGAGGCGCTACCCGACCCTCCGGTAGCTGCTGCCGTCCTCGGGGCGGGCCAGCAAGCCCGCCACGACGAGGTAGCGGCGCAGCGCCGAGCAGTCTTCGTGCACCGTCAGCAGCGCCTCGTTGACCTCGCGCTCGCTGTATTCCCGGTCCCGCTCGAACAGCGTCTCCGCGAGATGTACGAGCAACTGCTCGCGGCGGGCCGCCTTCCGCGGGATCGCCGTGAGCCGCCCCCGGGAGAAGAGGGAGGCCACCCCCTGTGAACCGCTCGACTCATGATCAGACATGCCGGAAGCCTCCCGCGCCACCCCGCACCCGGCAACGCATTTTCACGCGGTGACCGGACATCGCACGTCACGGCGTTACCCGGCGACGCACTTCACGGAGTGACCCGACAACGCGCTTCACGGCGTTACCCGGCGACGCACTTCACGGGGTGCCCCTGCAAGGCGCTTTGACGAGTGAGGCGGCGACGGCGAGCGGGCCACCGCCTCGCCCCTCGGCTCACCTCGCCCGTCCCCGGGGCCCGGGCCCCGGGCCCCGGCTCACCAGGCAGGCCGGATCGGGCCGTTGGGTGCGAGCCGGGCCAGGTCAGTGGCGAGTGCTCCAAACCGCTCCGCGCCCAGCGCCTCCCGCCACGGTGCGACGGCCGCTCGGGCCGCCTGGTCGGCGGCGTGCGTCGCCGCCCGGCCACGCGCCGTCAGCTCCAGGAGCCGGGCACGGGCGTCCTGCGGGTGTGGCCGACGCAGCACATATCCCTTGCGGACCAGTTCCTCGACCAGTTGGGCGGCGGCCTGCTTGGTGACTCCCAGATGCCCGGCCAGATCGGCGGTGGTGACCTCGCCCCGGGAGATCCGGGCAAAGGCGAATCCGTGCACGGGGCGCAGGTCCGCGAACCCCTGCGCGGCCACACGTGTGTGAATCTCCTGCACCAGCTGTCCGGACAGCGCGAGCACGAGCGTCGAGAAGGACAGGTCGTCATCCATGCCTTGACTATAACTGGACAAGACGCTTGTCTATATGGACAAGCAACTTGTCCATGTGGCAGGCGCGCAATGCGGCTGCCCGGGGAGGCTGACATGTCCTTCATCCGCAGTAACGAAGCCGCCGTTCACGAGGTCCACGGCGCACGCTTCCGCTCCTACGTCCGACCCGCCACCGGCAGCCGTGATCTCGCGGCCTGGACATGCGAGGTGCCGGCCGGAACGGTGCCCCCGGCTCATGTGATCAGCCAGGAGGAGGCCTTCTACGTCCTGTCCGGCCGGCTGCGCTTCTCCATCGACGGCGAGACCGCCGAACTCGGCCCCGGGGATGCGGCGGTGGCTCCCGCCGGCTCGGCACTGGCGGTGGCCAATCCGGCCGACGAGCCGGCGCGGATGTGGGTCACCACCCGTGCCGGCCTGACCGCCGAGCTGGCCGACGGCAGCAGCATGGCACCGCCCTGGGCGAACTAACGGCTGTCCCTCAGCTCTTCGGTCAAACGGTCCAGCAGCTCGTCGCCCCCGTCACGCACCCCGCGCCCGGCCATGCACGTCTGCCGCGGTCATGTACGCCCGGCCCCAGACGTGCGCGTCCGGCCCCAGACATATACCCGGGGCCGGACGTGCGACCGAGGCTGGACGTGCAGCCGGGGCCGGACGTGCAGCCGGGGCCCGTGAGCTGAGCCGTTCGGTGGGGCCCACGGGCCATCGGCTAAGGCCGGAGGTAGGGCCGGGTGATGATCTCCATGTTGTGGCCGTCCGGGTCGGTGAAGTACGCACCGCGGCCGCCGAACAGGCGGTTGATCCGGCCGGGTTCGGTGTGGCCGGGGTCGGCGAAGTAGGTGACCCCGACCGTTTCCAGACGGGCGATCATGTGGTCGAACTGCTCGTCGGGCACGAGAAATGCGTAGTGCTGGGACTGGATCGGCTCGTCACGCTTCTCGTAGTAGTCGAGCGTCACGCCGTTGCCGAGGTCCACGGGAAGAAACGGCCCGAAGGGAGCACCGACCTTCAACCCCAGTATCACGGCCAGGAATTCGGCCGAAAGCTGCCGGTCCCTGGCGTAGACGGCGGTGTGGTTCAACTGCACGGGGCTCACCGGCAGCTCGGATTCCTGCAGGCACTGCTGTTCGTTCGGCATAGCTGGTGGGTGTCTCCGGGTCTTGGGGTCGGGGTCCGCTGGGAAGGACGCCGCACAGGGGCGTCACGCGAAAGACTCGGAAAGGGGGGCGGGGCTCTGGCCCGCCTCGCGCTCACGCCGAGGCCGGGGACCCCACTCGTGCATGGCCCATGGCCGACCCGGCAGTCACCCGGCCGACCTTAGTGATCACGACGGGCCGAGGCAACGGTCGTGGTCGGACAGACACCGCCCAGGGACGGCCCGCATCCGCCCAGGGACGGCCCGCATCCACCCGGGGACGGCCCCCGCATCCACCCGGGGCGTTGGTGGCAGCGGTCGACGGCCTTGCCACGCCGTCCCGGATGCCGGGGGGCGGGGGCCGATACACGCGCCAGGCGTAGCGCACCAGGCGTAGCGCACCAGATGTAGCGCACCAGGTGTAGTGCCCCGTGGCGGGGGCGCGTCCGGTGGATCTTGGTTGATCCGTAGGAGTGCACTGACCAGGTCCTTGTCGTTTCGCTCCCTGGTGAGCCGGTGCGCAGGCATACGTTGGCGGGCCACAGCAGAGGGTGGCCACCGGACAGTCGCCGAGCCAGGGGTAACAATGCGTCAGACCAATCTCACCGGGGAGCCGGCCGCATACGTCAGCGCCCGTGAGGAGCTGCGGCAAGCCGAGATCGAGCTGATGCGTCATCGTGAACGCGTCGCCGACCTGCGTCGCCGACTGCCGCTGGGCCCTGTCGTCGATGACTATGTGTTCGAGGAGGGCCCTGCCGATCTGGCGGCCGCTGACACGCCGGCGTGGACCGTGCGCCTGAGTGAACTCTTCACCCGGCCCGGGCGTGACCTGGTCGTCTACCACCTCATGTACGGCAAGAAGCAGACCGAGCCGTGCCCCATGTGCACGATGTGGCTCGACGGGTTCAACGGAGTGGCCCGCCATGTCGCGCAGAACGTCGACCTCGCGATCGTCGGCGCGGCCGGCCTGCCCGCGCTCCGCGCGCACGCCCGAGACCGGAAGTGGACGAACCTGCGGCTGCTCAGCGCCGGGTCCAATACCTTCAAACACGACCTGGGCAGCGAGGACACCGAGGGCAACCAGGACTCGACAGTGTCAGTGTTCACCCGCGACGACACCGGGTCGGTACGCCACGTCTACTCGGTGCACCCCCGGATGTCCGATGACATCGACCAGCGGGGCATCGACCTGCTCAGCCCGGTATGGCACCTGCTCGACCTCACCCGCCAGGGCCGGGGCAACTGGTTCGCCGCACTCAACTACTAGATGATCGATTCCAAGGGCTTTAGTGGTCGTACGCGGTCAGTGCGCGCATGACTGGCTGGTCGGTGTGGTCGTTGTGCCAGATGGCGGCCGTGAGCGCGAGGATGCGCTGCAGGACACGGACCGCCACGCCTGCGGGTGTGCGACCGCGGTGGCGTTCGAGGTCGAGTTGGCCCTTGAAGGTCTCGTTGATCGATTCGATGACTTGCCGCAGTGGCTTGAACAGCTGTGATCCGGCCCGTTCGGTTTCGCCCTTGCGGGCCGGTCGCAGCAGCCGGATGTCCAGCTCGGCCAGCTGCTGCTCGAACTCGCGGCCGAAGTAGTTCTTGTCGCCGATCAGTGTCTGGCCGGGACGCTCGTCGATGAGCTGCGGCTCGACGGCGAGCAGGTCCAGCAGGGTCTCGCGTTCGTCGGCCTTGGCGCCGGTAAGGGCGAAGGCGACGGGCAGGCCGTGCAGGGTGCACACCAGGTGCAGCCGCAGTCCTCAGAGGAACCGGCTGTGGCTGGCGCAGTAGCCGTACTGGGCCCATCCGGCCAGGTCGGAGCGTTTGACGGTCTCGCGGGAGCGTCCGCACTCGACGGGCGTGGAGTCCACGACCCACACGTCGTCGGTCCACAACGTGGTATCGACCGCCAGTGTGCGGGTGACGCGCCGGATGAGCTCGGCGGCCTTGCGCAGCCGCTTGTTGTAGCCGGGCTGCTGGGGCAGGTAAGGGAACAGGTGCCTCAGGTGGGCGCGGGCGTGCCGCAGCCACCGGGCCTCGGAGGTGAAACCGAGCATGGCCTGCATCATCGCCAAAGTCACCAGCTCGGCGTCGGTGAGCCGCGGTGCAATGCCTGCCCACAGCCGGCCGCCACGGGGCAAACTGCGGCGCATCCTTCAACACGTCATCGGTCTTCACATAGAGTGCGGTCACGAGGGAGTCCAACTCTGTCTTCACACACTGACGTTGGACTCCCTCCTCCTATGCGCGCAGGCGAACCCTTGGAATCGATCATCTAGCCGCTCGTGGACGTAGCCGTCGACGGCGCGGATCGGGCCTGACCGGAGCCGGCGGCCCGGTGCGTTGGCCCGGGCCGCTCTACCGACGCCACGTCGGTAGCCCTGGCGCACCGCGTGGTTCACGCTCGCGGTCCCGGCCCGCGTGCGTGCCGAGCGCCGCTCATGCCTCGGCGGATGCGCCCGTCGCCGCCGCGATCAGGGCGGTCGCCGCCGCGCGGGAGGTCGCGGCCACCGTGGAGTCGTGGTCCATCAGGGCGGAGATGCCGGCGCCGTCGTAGAGGAGTTGGAGCTGGCGACCCAGGGCGTCGGGGTCGGCGGCGCCGGCCTCGGCGGCGAGGCGGGTGAAGAGTTCGCGCATCCAGCCGCGGAAGGCGTCTGCCGCTTCCTGGACCAGCCCGCCGGGGCTGGCCTCGGCGCCGGCGCGGATGAAGGCGCAGCCGCGGAAGTCGGGCCGGTCGAACTGCCGCCCCTGGGACTCGAAGACCGCCAGCATCTGCTCGCGGGGCGTGTCGCGCTCCGCGACGGCCCGGGCGATCCGGTCGGCGGTGGCCGCGTGCCGGGTGTCGAGGTACGCCCGGACGAGCTGCTCCTTGCCGCCGAAGGCGTTGTACAGCGACGCCTTGGCCACGCCCGCGTGCTCGATGACCCGGTCGATCCCGACGCGCTGCACGCCCTCGGCGTAGAACAGCTCGTTCGCGGCGGCGAGCAGGCGCTCACGCGCCGACGGCTTCGCGGTGCCCTGGACACTCGCCATGACGGTCACTCCTTCAGACAGGTCTGTCTACATTATGCGCCGGCCGCGCCCCTCCGGCCGAGTCCCGGCCGGAGGCCACCCCTCAGGCGTTGCCGCCGACCCGCTCGCCCGGCAGGACCGCCGCCCCGTCCCGACCGCCGCGCAGCAGCCCGAGCAGCGCGAACACCGCGAGGACGATCACGGCGACGCCGTACTCCTGCGCGGTGGCGGTCAGTCCGCCCGCGTGGACGACGAGGAACCCGGCGATCACGGCGGGCACCCCCATGCCCAGGTAGGAGACGACGAAGAGCAGCGACATCACCCCGGAACTCTCGTGCGGCCGGGCCAGCGGCATCACCGTACGGATGCCGCCCTGGAACCCGCTGCCGAAGCCGACGCCCGCGATGGCGGCGCCGACGAAGAAGCCGGTGGGGGAGGAATCGCGGATCGAGACGAGGGTGAGGGTCACCCCGGCGATCAGCGCGAGGATGCCGGTGAGCATCACCGTCCGGGTCGCCGCCTTCCGCAGGACCAGCACCGAGACGGCGGCCACCCCGGCGAGCACGAACAGGCTCAGCCCGCCGAGGACTTCGGACCTGGAACCGGTCAACTGCCGTGCGAGGGACGGACCGAGCGACCCGTACAGCCCGGCCAGCGCCCAGACGGCGAACAGCACCGGCGCGGCCACCAGCATCGGGTGGCGTACAGCGCGCGGCAGCTTGATCTCCGGCGCCAGGCTGGCCAGCGCCCCCGGCTTGCGGATCACCGTCTCCGCCATCAGCGCGACGGCGACGGTCTGGAGGACGAAGACCGCCAGCAGCCCGAGGTAGACCAGATGCGTGGGGGCGGGCAGGAACTGGACGACGAGGCCGGAGACCAGCGCGCCGGTCGCCGTGCCGATGCCCGGGACGACCGCGTTGGTGATCGTGCCGCGCGGCCGGTCGATGTCCATCATCCCCGCCCCGATCGCACCGAGCGCGGCGCCGGTCGACAGTCCCTGGACGATCCGGGCGACCATCAGCCCCGACACGCCGTCGGCGGTGGCGAACACGACCATCGAGGTGGCCTGCGCCGCCAGCGCAGCCAGCAGTATCGGCCGCCTGCCGACGTGGTCGGAGAGCTTGCCCATGGTGAGCAGCCCGAGCAGCACGGCCACCGCGTAGACGCCGAAGACCACGGTGGTGGTGATCGGGTCGAAGCCCCATTCGGCCTGGTAGACCGCGTAGAGCGGGGTCGGCGCGCTGGAGGCCGCCAGGAACGAGATGGTGATCGAGGCGAGTACGTACAGCGCCACGTTCGGCGGCAGCCGCCGGCCCCGCGCGGATACGGCAGCGGAGTCGGATCCGGAAGCGGATCCGGAAGCGGCGGGCGCCGCATCCGAGGTGCGCGCCGGTTTGGACGCCGGGACGACCGAGAGATTCGTCATGACCATTCCCGTCCGAAGCATGAGTAGACCTGTCTGTCTAATCGCGAATCAGATTAGACAGACAGGTCTACTCAGGTCAAGCGGGAGAGGCGAGCGTCGCTCGGGGCGCGCTCACGGGTTCACGCGCTCGCGTTGAAGGTTTCGTTGACCGACTCGATGATCTGCCGCAATGGCTTGAACAGTGGTGCTCCGGGCCGTCCCGGCTCGCCCTTGCGGACCGGCCGGAGCAGCCGGATGTCCTGCTCGGCCAAGGGTTGTCCCGTAACCCCTGGTCAGGGGTTAGATGATCTTGATGTGGCTGCTGTGATCACGGCGTCGGAGTCGTCCTGGATGGGCCCGTTCACCGGGCTGAGTCCGCGCTGCTTCGGCAAGTTGGTGACCGCGGTTCGGCGTGAGCATATGGCGGACGTGCACCGGGGGCGTCCGTGGAGCCTCCCGCTGGAGGACCGTCTCCTGCTGGTTGCGGCGTACTGGCGGACGGACTTGACGAAGCGCCAGCCGGCTCCGCAGTTCGGAATCTCAAAGTCGGCCGCGGACCGGATCATCGATCACCTGGGTCCGCTGCTCGCGCTCCAGCCGCGCAGGCGGTTCCGTAAGAACGCCGTGCTGATCGCGGACGGGACGCTGGTGCCCACTCGGGACCATACGGTGGCCGAACAGTCGAAAAACTACCGCTATTCCACGGCCCATCGGGTCGTCATCGACGCCGACACGCGCCTGATCGTCGTGGTCGGCCGACCCCTGCCGGGCAATCGCCACGACTCCCGTGGCTGGGAGGAGTCCGGCGCCAAAGCCGCCGTCGGAAACACCATGACCATCGCCGACGGCGGCTATCAGGGCACCGGATTGGTCATCCCGCACCGCCGGAGCACCGAGGGCGCACGCCCGGCGGTGCCGTCGCCCGCGTCATGCAGCGCATCCTCGCACTGACCGCCGCACTCTGGCACAACGACCACACAGGACAGCCCGTCCTGTCTCACTGACCGCCCATGACCAAACCGATGACCAACGTAAGGACCACTGACCCCTTGGAATCGATCATCTAGGCATTTCGCCACACTCGGCTGCCAGGTGTGTTGTCGCGGTACATCGGCGACGGGGCAACACACCAAGGCCCGCCCAGGACTCACCCAGGGCCCGCCCAGGGCTCACCCAGGACGTGTCTGATGGGTCGGGTGACTTCCGAGTGTCCTGACCGTTCCGATCGCTGCGGGGCGGGACACCTGTGCCCATGACCTCGATCTCGACCTCGACCTCGACCTCGACCTCGACCTGTCGGATGCTCCTGGCTCCGGCAAGCAGGTGCGGGTCTCCCCACTAGCGTCCGCGTCCCGGCCCTTCGGGCTCTCCTCGGCGTCCTTCCTCTCCTCCCTCTCCTCACACCCGTTAGTCGGACGTTAGCGGAGCGGCAGCCTTGCGACAGCGGCCCCGACCAGAGTGGGGAACGTACCGAGGAAACAACGACGCCGCCTGTCCGGGGGGACCCGAAATGAGCTCCAGCACCACCGTCCGCACCGCTCGCCGCCGCACCCTGCGCATTGCCGTCGCGGCCCTGACCGCAGCCGCCGGCCTCACCCTGACCGCCTGCTCCGGCTCGGACGCCGCCGGCGCGAAGCCCGCGGCCCACGCGGAGTCGGGCAAGGCCGCCGTCGAGTCCAGCGGCACGGGCTCCTCCGCCGGAGCGCAGGGTTCCGATGCCCAGGCGGGCTCCGGTGCCAAGGCCGACACCAAGACCGACACCAAGGCGGGCGCCGCGGGCCAGCAGTCGGGCAAGCAGTCTGGCAGCGCGAACGCCGCGGGCGGTGGCAAGGCGGCATCCCCGGTCCGCACCCAGCGCCTGGCGGACGGCATCAGCAAGGCCGAGATCTACAAGCTCGGCGACCAGCACTACCGTGCCAAGATCGTCGCCCGCGGTTCGGTCCTGGCCACGCTGGAGACGAAGGGGCGCGACGACGGGCTCGACGCCAACGACATGTTCGTCACGCTCACGCTGGACGGCCAGGTCCACTCCTGGATGGGCGGCGGACACCAGGGACCGGGCACCTTCAAGCTCGCGGGCGGCTGGACGGCCAAGGTCACGAAGGTCGGCGAGCTGCGGTACCGCGCACAGATCATCGGCCACGACGGCGTAGCCGCCACGCTGGAGACGAACCAGCACGACGTCGGGCTCGACGCCAACGGCATCTACCTCGTGCTCAGCAGCGGCGGCGTGATCAGCGCCCACGAGTAAATGACGGCCCTGCTCAATGCCGGCCCGGCTAAATGCCCGCCCGGCTGCGCGGTGGAGCCACCTTTGACGGGCGGCTCCACCGCGCAGTGACGGAAGCGTTCGCATGGCCCTGAAGCCCTCCCGGCACCTCGCGAAGGCGGCCCGGCAACGGCAACGCCCCCTTCCGGGAAGTCAGGAAGTCGGGAGGTCGGGAAGTCGGGAAGTCGGGAAGTCGAGTCCACGCGGCGCCCGCACGTGAGGCACGCGACCCATCGGACAGGGCCTAGCCGCCCACCCCGAGGAAGTGCAGCACCGCCAGCACCCGGCGGTGATCGGCGTCCGCCCTGGGCAGGTCCAGTTTGGCGAGGATGTTGTTGATGTGTTTGGCGACCGCGCTCTCGCTGACCACGAGCTGTGCGGCGATGCCCGCGTTGGAGCGGCCCTCGGCCATCAGGGCGAGCACATCCCGTTCGCGGGCCGTCAGCCGCTCCAGCGGATCGCTGGCCCGCCGCACCAGCAACTGGGCGACGACCTGCGGGTCCAGCGCGGTCCCGCCGTCCGCCACCCTCCGCAGCGCCTCGATGAATTCCTCGACATCCGCGACCCGTTGTTTGAGCAGATAGCCGACGCCGCTGGTGTTCGTCGCGAGCAGATCGGCCGCGTAGCGCTCCTCGACGTACTGGGAGAGCATCAACACGGCGGTCTCCGGCTGGTTCTGACGTATCGACAGCGCGGCACGCACGCCCTCGTCGGTGAAGCCGGGCGGCATCCGGACGTCCACCACCGCGAGGTCGGGCCGGTGTTCGTCGACCGCCGCCAGCAGCTCCTGCGCGTCCCCCGCCTCGGCCGCCACCTCAAACCCGGCCATCTCCACCACCTTGACCAGCCCGATCCGCAGCAGCACGGAGTCCTCGGCGATCACGGCACGCCTCACATCGGGCACGGCAGCTCCACGTTCATCATGGTCGGGCCCCCGACGGGGCTGCTCATCCGGAAGGTTCCGTCCACGGACCGCACACGCTGGGCGAGCCCCTTCAGACCGCTCCCCTTGGACGGATCGGCGCCACCCACGCCGTCGTCGGCGATCACCACCCGCAGTATCTCGCCGAGCCGGGTGACCGTCACGTCCGCCCGGGTCGCCTTCCGTGCGTGCTTGGCGATATTCGTCAGCGCCTCGGAGACGACGAAGTAGGCGACCGCCTCGACGGCCGGTGCCGCACGCTGCGGCAGGCCGGGCGGCAGATCCACCCGCAGCCGGACCGGCAGCGGGGCACGGGCCGCGAGTCCGGACAGCGCGGCGTCCAGCCCCAGCTCGTCCAGAACGGCCGGATGCAGCCCGCGCACCAGGTTGTTGAGCTCCTCGATGGCGTCCTTCGCTTCGCGGTGCGCGGCGTCGATGACCTCCCGCGCCTCCGGCGGCAGATCCGTGAGCGTGGCCTTGGCCAGCCCCAGGTTCAACGCCAGCGACACCAGCCGCTGCTGCGCGCCGTCGTGCAGATCCCGCTCGATACGCCGCCGTTCGGCATCCGCGGCGTCCACCGCACCGGCCCGGCTCTCGGTGAGGTCCTCGACCCGGCGCGCCAGCTGATCGGACCGGCTCACGCCCAGCAGCCCCTGCCCGGCCAGGATCTCCAGCCGGACGAGTCCCGCGGCCAGAGGGGGCACCGTGGCAAGCGCCAGCAATCCCGCTACCGTGAGGTATGTGGCGTTGGTGGTGTAGCCCCCGTACTCGCGCCGCCACTCTGCCGGCACCAGCCAGACCCACACCAGGACCAACGACGCCACCACTGCCGCCAACAGCAGTGCCAGCAGCAGGAATTCCAGTACCCCGAGCAGCGGACCGATCAGCAAGGTGTAGCCGAACTGCCGCCTGAGCTCCCTGAACCGCAGCCGCGGCAGCTCCACGCCGCACAGCGCCCGGAAGCGCCAGCGCTGCGGCTCGGTCAGTCCCCAACCCGCGACGATCAGCAGGGGAAGCGAGAACGCCAGCACCACCGTCGTCTCGGGGTCCGGGTCGAACGCGGTGCCGAGCAGCAGTATCACCACCCAGAAGTGCAGCAGCGCCGGGATGAGGTGCAGCGTCACCCCGACGCCTATGAAGGCGATGTCACGCCGCATACGGACGAGAGCCCGGCGCAGCCGGGTCGGGACGGTCATGATCCAACCGTAGGGGGCGGGTCCACCCGGCGGCCATGACAGCAGTGTCCGCAGCGGGGGTGTAGCTGGTGCCACCCCAAGTCGGACAGCGACGTTACTGACGGTGGCCTGCGAAAACCGGAGTGTTGAGGACGAGCCCGACGGCCGGGTTCGCGACGTCCGAAAGCGACCCTTCCCATGACTCCGACCGCCTTCAACACCCCGTTCAAGGGCGGCAGTTGCCCGGTCACCGGCAGCACCCGCGGTCCCGTACGGCTCACCGCGGCGCGCCGCCTGCAAGGCAGGATCCTGACCGGCGCCGGGCTCGCCCTCCTCCCCTGGCTCGGCTACCTCGCCGGCACCCTGCCGCCCGCCGAGGCCGCCGCCTGGGTCGCCCTCGACGCCCTGGAGGCCGCCGCCCTCCTCACCGCCGGCACCCGTCTGCTGCGCACCGACTCCCGCCACCGAGCCCCCGCGGCCGCCGCGGCCCTCCTGCTCCTCGCCGACGCCTGCCTGGACCTGGCCACCGCCGCCCCCGGCACGGAGCTGGCCACCGCCCTCGCCATGGCCGTCGGAGCGGAACTCCCCCTGGCGGGCCTGTGCGCCTGGCTCGCATCGCGGCGGACGTGAGAGGCCGGGGGTGGCTGGGGAATCGACCCAAGGGGTGGGCCCGGAGGATCGGCCCAAGAGGCGGGCCCGGAGGATCGGCTCAAGAGGCGGGCCCTGGGAATCGGCTCAAGAGGCGGGCCCTGGGAATCGGCCCAGGGCGCGGACCTAGGGGGCGGGCGAACACATCCCGTAGGGGGTGCGAGGGCCCCCTACGGGCCACAACGCGGCGGCGCGGGGAGTCATTCCCGCTGAACGGCCCGCCGCCCCGCCCCTGCCACACCCGCCGGCCCCTGCGCCCCCAACGCCGGCAACGCCCCCAACACCCCACACACAAAAGCGCCGGCCGGCCACGGAAAAATCCGAGCCCGGCCGGCGCTTGAAGCACGCCCGAGATCACGCCTGAAGTGACGCCTCAGGTCACACCTGACGTCACAACGTCACAGGCGGCCGCCGCCCCATCACGCCTGACATCACAGGTGGGCGCCGCCCCGCGAAGGGACCGGCGCCGCCCCGTGAAGGACTAGCAGCCGAGCAGCCGCGCGCCCAGGTAGCCCTGGATCTGGTCCAGGCTGACCCGCTCCTGCTTCATGGTGTCGCGCTCGCGCACGGTCACCGCGTTGTCGTCGAGGGTGTCGAAGTCGACCGTGACGCAGAACGGCGTGCCGATCTCGTCCTGGCGGCGGTAGCGGCGGCCGATCGCGCCCGCGTCGTCGAACTCGATGTTCCAGTTCTTGCGCAGGTCCGTGGCCAGCCCCTTCGCCTTCGGCGACAGCTGCGGGTTACGGGACAGCGGCAGCACCGCGACCTTGACCGGCGCCAGGCGCGGGTCGAGCTGCATGACGGTGCGCTTCTCCATCTTGCCCTTGGCGTTGGGCGCCTCGTCCTCGATGTACGCGTCGAGCATGAAGGCGAGCATCGCGCGGTTCACACCGGCGGCCGGCTCGATGACGTACGGAGTCCAGCGCTCGCCGGCCTCCTGGTCGAAGTAGGAGAGGTCCTGGCCGGACGCCTTGGCGTGCGCGGACAGGTCGTAGTCGGTGCGGTTGGCCACGCCCTCCAGCTCGGAGAACTCGGTGCCGCCGAAGTTGAAGCGGTACTCGATGTCGGCGGTGCGCTTGGAGTAGTGCGAGAGCTTCTCGGCCGGGTGCTCGAACCAGCGGATGTTCTCCTCGCGGATGCCGAGGTCGCGGTACCAGTTCCACCGCTCGGCCATCCAGTACTCCTGCCACTCCTCGTCCTCGCCCGGCTTGACGAAGAACTCCATCTCCATCTGCTCGAACTCACGGGTCCGGAAGATGAAGTTGCCGGGCGTGATCTCGTTGCGGAAGGACTTGCCCATCTGCGCGATGCCGAACGGCGGCTTCTTGCGCGACGTCTGCTGCACCTGGGCGAAGTTGGTGAAGATGCCCTGCGCGGTCTCGGGGCGCAGGTAGGCGACCGAGGCGGTGTCCTGCGACGGGCCGAGGTGGGTGGAGAGCAGGCCGGAGAACTGCTTGGGCTCGGTGAAGCTGCCCTTGTTGCCGCAGTGCGGGCAGTTCAGGTCGGCGAGGCCGTTCGCCGGGAGCTTGCCGTGCTTGGCCTCGTACGCCTCTTCCAGGTGGTCGGCGCGGAAGCGCTTGTGGCAGGAGGTGCACTCGGTGAGCGGGTCGGTGAAGGTGGCGACGTGGCCGGACGCCTGCCACACCTCGGGGGCCAGGATCACCGACGAGTCGAGACCGACCACGTCTTCGCGGGAGGTGACCATGGCGCGCCACCACTGACGCTTGATGTTCTCCTTGAGCTCGACGCCCAGCGGACCGTAGTCCCAGGCAGCGCGGGAGCCGCCGTAGATCTCACTACAGGGATAGACGAAGCCACGGCGCTTGCTCAGGCTGACGATGGTATCGATCTTGTCGGCGGCCACGGTGCTCTCTTCATTACGACGACGAACGATGGATGGGCGGCGCCCGAGCGTCTCGATGGGGGGTGGTGGTCGAAAGACGGGTGGGCGAATAGTTCAGGGTACCGGCGGCCGTACCCTCTGGATCAAATCGGTTCCGGCCCCGCTGTCGCCCCGCTCACACCCACCCACCTGTTGTTGACAATCGTTTCCAACTTTGTTGAAAATGAGTGTCATGAACATACGCCGTCACATATCCACCGCGGCCCTCGCCGGAGTCTCGGTGCTCGGCCTGCTGGCCCTCTCCGCCTGCTCCCCCGCCGGCGGGGCCCGCACCGAGGACGGCAGGCTGCGGGTGACAGCGTCCTTCTACCCCATGGAATTCCTCGCCCGGCAGATCGGCGGGAAGCACGTCGAGGTGACCGACCTCACCAAGCCGGGCGTCGAGCCGCACGACCTGGAGCTCACCCCGCGGCAGACCGGCGAGCTCGGCGAGTCCGGCGCGATCGTCTACCTCAAGGGGCTGCAGCCCGCCGTGGACGACGCCGTGGCGCAGTCCGGCAACAAGCACGTCGCCGACGCCGCCTCCTTCACCGCCCTCGAAAAGCACGGCACCGAGGTCGACGGCCACCACCACACCACCGGCGACAACCACTCGCACTCCGAGGCCGAGGGCGGCAACGATCCGCACATCTGGCTCGACCCCGTGAAGTACGCCGAGGCGGCCAAGGGCGTGAACAAGACCCTCGCCAAGGCCGACCCGGACCACAAGGCCGACTACCAGAAGAACACCGATGCGCTGGTGAACAAGCTGGACGGGCTGGACAAGGACTTCCGGGACGGGCTGAAGAAGCGGTCCTCGGACACCTTCCTCACCACCCACGCGGCCTTCGGCTACCTCGCCGAGCGCTACGGCCTGACCGAGGAGGCCATCAGCGGCCTCGACCCCGAGTCCGAGCCCAGCGCCCACCGCATCAGGGACCTGCACACCCTCGCCACCGAGCACCACGTCTCGACCGTCTTCTTCGAGACGATCGCCAACCCGGCCACCGCCAAGGCCCTGGCCGGTGACCTGCACCTGAAGACCGATGTCCTGGACCCGCTCGAAGGGATCAACGGCAAGTCCCGCGGCAGGGACTACTTCGGGGTGCAGCGCGCCAACCTCGCCGCCCTCCAGAAGGCGCTCGGCAGCAAGTGACGGCCGGCGGACAAGTGACCGGACAAGCGACGGACACCAACAAGTGACGGACACCGCACAGCACGTGACGGAGGTCACCATGAACCATTCGCCCGCCCAGCCGGTCATCGACCTGCGCGGGGCCACCGCCTCGCTGGGCGCCCGCCCCGTACTGCGCGGCGTCGACCTGGCGGTGCACACCGGCGAGGTCGTCGCGCTGCTCGGCGCCAACGGCTCCGGCAAGTCCACCGCCGTCCGCTCGGTGATCGGCCAGGTCCCGCTCACCGGCGGCGAGCTGGCCCTCTTCGGCACTCCGTTCCGGCGGTTCAGGGACTGGGCGCGGGTCGGGTACGTACCGCAGCGCACCACCGCGGCCGGCGGCGTCCCCGCCACCGTCCGCGAGGTCGTCACGGCCGGCCGGCTCGCCCGTACGAAGCTGGGCATCCTGCGCAAGGCCGACCGGGCCGCGGTGCACCATGCCCTGGAGCTGGTCGGCATGGCGGACCGGGCCAAGGACTCCGTCAACGCGCTCTCCGGCGGACAGCACCAGCGGGTACTGATCGCCCGCGCGCTGGCCGGCGAACCGGACCTGCTGATCATGGACGAGCCGATGGCCGGCGTCGACCTGGCCAGCCAGGAAGTCCTTGCCTCCGCACTGCGCAAGCAGGTCGGCCGCGGCACCACCGTCCTGCTCGTGCTGCACGAGCTGGGCCCGCTGGAGCCGCTGATCGACCGCGCGGTGGTGCTGCGCGACGGGTGCGTGGTCCACGACGGCCCGCCGCCCGAGGCCGTGGGCCAGCATGCGCTGCCCGGCCACGACCACGTCCACCCGCACGCCGATGCGGCCGCGGAACCGATCCGGACGGGGCTGCTGAGCTGATGCCGCGACCTTCGGGGGACGCCCCCCGCACCCCGGCCCGCCACCGCCCGAGCACCGGCTCCCTTCTGCGAGGACGACCGACATGGAAATCCTGAACTACGCCTTTATGCAGCGGGCCCTGATCGCCGCCCTGATCGTCGGCGTCACCGCCCCCGCCATCGGCATCTACCTCGTCCAGCGCCGCCAGGCCCTGATGGGCGACGGCATCGGCCATGTCGCACTCACCGGCGTCGGCCTCGGCTTCCTGCTCAACACCAGCCCGGTGTGGATGGCCACCGCCGTGGCCATCGCCGGCTCCGTCGTCATGGAGCTGATCCGCTGGTACGGCAAGACCCGCGGCGACCTCGCGCTGGCCATGCTGTTCTACGGCGGTATGGCGGGCGGCGTGATGCTGATGAACCTCTCCGACGCCGGCTCCAACGCCAACCTCGGCACTTACCTCTTCGGCTCGATCACCACCGTCTCGCCCCAGGACATGACGACGATCTACGTCCTGGCCGCCCTGGTACTGGCGATCACGATCGGGCTGCGCCGTCAGCTGTTCGCCGTCTGCCAGGACGAGGAATTCGCCCGGGTGACGGGCCTGCCGGTGCGGCTGCTCAATCTGCTGGTCGCCGTCACCGCCGCGGTCACCGTCACCGTGGCCATGCGGGTCGTCGGGCTGCTGCTGGTCAGCGCCCTGATGGTGATCCCGGTCGCGGCCGCCCAGCAGATCAGCCGCAGCTTCGCGGTCACCTTCGCGGTGGCCGTCGCGATCGGTGTCGCGGTCACTCTTACGGGCACCGCCACCTCGTACTACGTGGACGTGCCGTCCGGCGCAACGATCGTGCTGTTCGCCATCGGGCTGTTCGTGCTCTTCACGGCGCTCGCCGCGCCGCTCGCGAAAAAGCGCGCCAGGGCTGCCGCGGAGGGCTCCGAGGGGTGCACTCTGGAGGTACCCGGCGGCCGGACCGCCGTGGACGATGTGAGCGTGGCCGGATGAGCGCGGGCGGAGAGGTGCCGGCAGGTAGCGTGGGGCAAAGAGACGTACGCGTAAGCATCCCCCCGGTGGTCCGGTCATCACCTGGCACAATGGCGGGACGCACGTGCAGGGGGAAGTCCTGACGTCCTGACGTCCTAGGGAGGCAACGGTGGCGACGAGCGCGGGATCTCCGGTACGCGGCCGGTCGACGCGGCAGCGGACCGCGGTGTCGGCCGCACTCGACGAGGTCGACGAGTTCCGCAGTGCGCAGGAGCTGCACGACATGCTCAAGCACAAGGGCGACTCGGTCGGGCTGACCACCGTCTACCGGACGCTGCAGTCCCTCGCCGATGCCGGTGAGGTCGACGTACTGCGCACCAGCGAGGGCGAGGCCGTCTACCGCCGGTGCAGCACCGACGATCACCATCACCATCTGGTGTGCCGAGCCTGCGGCAAGGCCGTCGAGGTCGAGGGCCCCGCGGTGGAGAAGTGGGCCGACCAGATCGCCGCGGAGCACGGCTTCCGGGACGTCGCGCACACCATCGAGATCTTCGGGACCTGCGGGGAGTGCGCGGCACGGTCCGCCGCGGAGCAGAAGTAGTAGAGCAGAGCAGAGCAGCGGAGCCGGAGCAGCAGAGCAACGGCAACGGCAGCAGCGAGCACGCGAACGGGCCGCCTTCACACGGCGGCCCTTCCGTCTGTCCGGACCTCTGGCCGTCAACTCCCCCGAACCGGACCGCTCCAGGAGAAAACTGTCAGGTACACGCCGGTGCTAGCCTTACGCGGCATCAGCGTGGAGCTACACGCATACACGGGGGTAGGACATGGGCGTTCTCGGGGAACTCCGGGACGACGGCACCAAGCTGGTCGGCGACGCGCCGTCGGCCGCGTCGCACACGGCCGCATCGCACACGGCCGCGTCAAGGAGATGATCACGATCTCCGACGACCTCTCCTCGCCGAGCACGTCGGCCACCCGCCTGTCGCAGGTCTGCTGACGGAGCGTCGGCCCTGCTGGGCGACACGCCAGCCCCTGCCGCGGGCGACACGTCGGCCCTGCCAGGGCGAGATGTCGGCCCTGCCGGGGCGCTTCGGCCCTGCTGATGACACACCAGTCCCGCTGACGACCTAGCAGCCCCTCTCGGGTCGCTACGCGCCCGGGCCTGCCCCGCCGGTACGTCCCGGCCCGCACACGAGAGAGAACTCCTGCATGTTCACCCGCCGCCTGCTCGCCGCAGCCGCTGTCGCTGCGGCGCTGGCCACACTCACCTCCTGCAAGGGGGAGGACACGGGCGCTTCCCCGGAAGCAACCGCCTCGTCCGCCCCCGGCGCTTCGTCCCCGGCGTCCCCGGCGTCCACGCCGTCCGGCTCACCGGCCCCCTCGGCCCCGGCTTCGGCTCCGGCCTCGCCGGTGAAGGACCTGCCTATCGACCCGGAGCCGTCCTCCGACTGCACCCCCGGCAAGGTGGCCAAGGGGCACCGGATGGTGCAGGTCATGGGCACGCCGTCGCAGGGCGCGCTGTCCGTCCGGGAGGCGAAGTTCGCCTGCGATCCCAATGGCGGAGGGTATGCGGGGGCGGGGCAGGCCGCCCGCCAACCGCTGGCCCCGGGGGCCACGGCCGAGCTGAGCACCGGCGCGACGGGCCACCGCACGGTGCCCCTCGCCACGCTCACCGAGCACCTCACCGCCTGCCTGAAGCACGACCAGGTCAAGCCGCCGCTCGCCTGCTCGGGAGACATCTACGAGATCACCCTGACCGGCTCCGGTGCCGTCTCGCACCTCCGCGAGGTCTGGCACTCCTGACGGCACACGGCGAAGAAGGGCCAGGGGCCGGCGGCGTTCGTGCGAACGCCGCCGGCCCCTGGCCCTGCCCCTGGACGCCTTACGCCCGGACGCCTTACTTCGCCGACGGGTCCTCCGCCTCCGGCGCCGCCCCGAACCTGCGGTCCCGCTTCGCATACTCCAGGCACGCCTGCCACAGATTCCGACGGTCGAAATCCGGCCACAGAATGTCCTGGAAAACCATCTCGGCATAGGCGCTCTGCCAGATCAGGTAGTTCGAGGTCCGCTGCTCACCGGACGGCCGCACAAAGAGATCCACATCCGGCATGTCCGGGTAGTACATGTACTTCGCGATGGTCTTCTCGTTCACCTTCGACGGGTCCAGCTTTCCGGCCCGCACATCCGCCGCGATGGCCGCCGCCGCATCGGCGATCTCGGCCCGCCCGCCGTAATTGACGCAGAAATACAGCGTCATGGCGTCATTGTCCTTGGTCTGCTCCTGGGCGATCTGGAGTTCCTGCACCACGGACTTCCACAGCTTCGGCATCCGGCCGACCCACCGGATGCGAATACCCAGCGCGTCCATTTCGTCACGGCGCCGCCGGATCACATCGCGGTTGAAGTTCATCAGGAAACGGACCTCGTCGGGCGACCGCTTCCAGTTCTCCGTCGAGAAGGCGTACAGCGAAAGATTCTTCACGCCCATTTCGATGCAGCCCTTGAGGACGTCCAGGACGACGCCCTCGCCGACCTTGTGCCCCTCGGTCCGCGGCAGCCCGCGCTCCTTGGCCCACCGGCCGTTGCCGTCCATGACGACCGCCACATGGTTCGGGACGAGCTCACCGGGGATCTTCGGCGGCCGCGCACCGGAAGGGTGCGGCTCGGGCGTCACGTACTCACGTCGATTACGGCCCAGAATCCCGCGTCGTGCCATGCGGCCCACGTCTCCTATGTGTCTTGAGGGCGTTTTTGCCTTGAGGGGCGTATGTGTCTTGAGGGTGGTCTTCGCTATTTCTCTACGTACCGGAGGGAACGCAGGCCCCGCTCCAGATGCCAGTGCAGGTACGCCGTGACGAGCCCGCTGCCCTCCCGGGCATGACGGGCCTCGCAGGCGTCCGCGGTCTCCCAGTCGCCGGTCAGCAGCGCGCTGAGGAGCCCGATGGCCTCAGAGGAGGGTACGACGCTCCCCGGCACCCGGCAGTCACCGCAGGTCACCCCGCCCGCCCCCACGGAGAAGAACCGGTTGGGGCCGGGCAGCCCGCACCGCGCGCAACTGTCGAAACTCGGCGCATAGCCGTTGACGGCGAGCGAGCGCAGCAGAAAGGCGTCCAGCACCAGATGCGGCTCGTGCTCGCCATTGGCCAGCGTCCGCAGCCCGCCGACCAGCAGCAGGTACTGCTGTACGGCGGGCTCGCCCTCGTGGTCGGTGAACCGCTCGGCGGTCTCCAGCATGGCCGTGCCGGCCGTGTAGCGGGCGTAGTCCGTGACGATCCCACCGCCGTACGCCGCGATCGTCTCGCTCTGCGTACACAGCGGCAGCCCGCGCCCGATCAGCTCGCTGCCGCGCGCATAGAACTGCACATCGACGTGCGAGAACGGCTCCAGCCGCGCCCCGAACTTCGACTTCGTCCGCCGCACCCCACGGGCCACCGCACGGACCCGGCCGTGCCCCCGGGTGAGCAGCGTGATGATCCGGTCCGCCTCACCCAGCTTCTGGGTGCGCAGCACGATGCCGTCGTCGCGGAACAGACTCATGGCGCCATTCTCGCGCATCGGCGGGGCCGGACGTCCCTCAGGCCCGCTCGCCCCGGCTGCGTGCGTTGACATAGGCGGTCGCGACGCTCAGCCGCTCCGCGACGGTGTCCCGCGGGTGCGGCGCGGGCTCGTCCGGGCCCGGCGCAGCCCCGTCGAGCGCACGGGTCAGCCGCCGGGCGACGTCCATCGTGCAGCGCCCAAGCTCCACGAGCGGCGGCAGATACCGGTGCTCGTACGAGACGGGATCGGGGCGCAGGGAAGGCAGCACGACGCCCGCGCGGGCGAGGGCTTCCCGCAGATCCGTCGTCACGGTTTCCACTTCCTTGGGCTGGCTCATGATCGTCCGCACTTTCCGTGAGGGGTTTCACTGTTCGCATTCAGAGCGTGACGGTGCGGAACTAGGCTGGGCAAGGAGGGCGGCAATACAACTGCCGGGCAGAGAAAGGGAGTCAGCAATGGCCCGAGCTTCACGGCATGCAGCATGGGAATTCTGGGGCACCGAACTCAAGCGGCGCCGGGAAGAGGCCGGCTTAACCCAGGAGGCTCTGGGGCGGATGGTCTTCGTCTCCGGCGGCTACATCAGCCAGTTCGAGCAGGCGTTCCGAAGGCCGCAGTTGGATGTGGCAGTGCGGATCGACGAGGTTCTACAAACCGACGGTTTTTTCGAGCGGACCTGGCGCCAGCTGATCGACGACAAGCGGTACCCGGATTACTTCGCGGCAGCGGCGGAGCTGGAGCGGCTGGCAACGAAGATCTGCGAGTTCGCACCCATGATCGTGCCGGGACTACTGCAGACGTCGGCGTATGCGCACGCCCTCATGATCGCGGGCAATCCGCTCGCGACGGACGAGTACATCGAAGCGGGGGTCCACGCCCGCCTGGAGCGGGCAGCCATCCTCAAGGAAGCCGCAAGGCCGATGTATTGGGTGGTGCTGCACGAGGCCGGACTCAAGGTCCCAGTGGGCGGGGCAGCCACCATGGCCGAGCAATTGGAGTACATCGCGCAGCTCACGCGCGAGCGGAGGCTCCTCCTGCAGATCCTCCCATTCGCCGCCGGTCCGTACCCTTCCATGGGCAAAATGTTGAAGATCATGGAGTTCGACGATGCCCCGCCAACCGCCTATACAGAGGGCGTGCGTTCGGGAAATCTGCTGGACGATCCGGCCGTAGTGAAGCATGTACAGGCGGACTACGATCTGGTCAGGGCCGCCGCACTGTCGCCGGAGGCGTCCCTGGCCCAGCTCGAATCGGCGGCGGAGGACTACAGACGATGCGCGAGTACGACCTGAGCGCCGCGAGTTGGCGCAAGAGCAGCTACAGCGACGACAAAGGCGGCGACTGCATCGAGGTCGCCCACGACTTCCCCGGCGCTGCCTCCTGGCGCAAGAGCAGCTACAGCGATGGCAACGGCGGCAGCTGCGTCGAGGTCTCCGACGACCGCCCCGGCATCGTCCCCGTCCGCGACAGCAAGACCCCCCACGGCCCCGCCCTGGTCTTCCCGGCCACCGGCTGGACCGCCTTCGTCGACGCCGTCAAAGCCGGTCATCTCGCCGCTTCCTGACCGCCTTTCACCAGGCGTTCACACCAGTCACACAAAGGCCCCGCCATCCCACTGGATGACGGGGCCACATCACGTTATGGTCCGGGTCATCGCGGGCGGAAGGCGACCTTCCGCACTTCTCCGTCCCCCATGGGAAGTGGCCCTCACGGCACGTCAACAGCCCGGTAGCATCCCGTGATGATCGGCAGCACAACGCCGTGATGGCCGGCCGACCCCGTCAGTACCCCAATTGAGGATCTCGATGACATCCATACCGGAGGCGCTGTTGTGGTGCCTCAGCGCAGGTACGGCCGCCGCCGTGGTCCTGGCGGCGCTCTCGATCCGCGCGCGCGGGCAGCGCGCCGGTCTGAGATCGCGCCTGTCCGCCGCTGAGGAACAGAACAGCGCCACGCTCCACAGCAATACGGAGCTGTCGGCCCGGCTGCGCGCCACCGAGGCCGAGATCCGGCACCTGGCCGGTACCCGGCTCCCCGACCTGACGCTGGCGCTGGCCCACCCGCATGTGCCCGTACCGGGGCTGCTGGACGCCCGGTTCGCCGGGACGGAGACCGACCAGGCGCTGAGCGCCGTACTGGAGCAGGTCAGCGACGCGATCACCAAGGAGCGGGCGCGCGTCGACGCCGCCGCCCAGTCCACCCTGCGCGGCGCGACCACCACCATCCAGGCGCTGCTCTACCAGCTCCAGTCGGCGCTGCAGGAGATGCAGCACCGCTACGACGACCCGAACGTCGCCCACGACCTGCTGAACGCCGACTTCCTCAACGAGCAGGCGCTGCGGCGTATCCAGGCCACCGGTGTCGTCTGCGGCGCCTGGCCGGGCCTCACCCGCGAGGACTCCTACCTCGCCGAGCTGGTCGTCGGCGCCACCTCCCGGCTGCGCGGCTACGAGCGGGTACAGGTCAGCAACCAGTTGCGCGACCCGGTCGCCGTGGTGGCGCGGGCCGTGGAGCCGGTCGCGATCGTGGTGACCGAGCTGCTGGCCAACGCGCTGCACCACTCGCACCGTGAACTGCCCGTCATCATCACCCTCCAGCAGGGCAACCGCGGCGCCTCGGTCATCGTCGACGACTACGGCGTCGGGATGCACGACGACGAGATCAAGGCCGCGATGGAGCTGCTGTCGGGTGACGACAGCCTGCTGCTCACCCAGCTCGGCGACCCGCCGCGGTCCGGGTTCGCGGCGGCCGGACAGCTGGTGCGCCAGTACGGCTTCGGGGTGCATGTCGAGCCGTCGCCGTACGGCGGTGTGCGTGCGGTCGTGTACATCCCGGGTGACCCCCTTCTCACCGTCCTCGACGAGAGCGCCCAGCCGATGTCCGTGATGGCTCCGCTGCCGCACCGTTCCGGGGTGCCGGACCGGGCCGGCTCCGCGCTGCCGACCGGCGCCACGACGCCGTCCCCGGCAGCCGCCGCACCCGCCGCACCCGCCGCACCGTCCGCGCCCGCCGCGCCGTCCGCGGCCTCCTACGAGGCGCCCGCCCCGCAGGCCGAGGGCGAGCTGCCGCGCCGGCGCCGCCGTAAGCCCGTCTCCGAACTCGATGAGAGTGCCGAGCGCACCGCATCGCTTCCGCCGCGCTCCCCGGAGGAGACCGGATCCCGTTGGGCCGCACTCCAGCGCGGTACCGAAACCGGCCGGGCAGCCGCCCAGTCAGAACCCCCTCGCAGTCCCGAAGGGAACCCGCAGTCATGAACAGCCCCACCCGCCGCCGTGTCGCCGAGGACAAGTCCTGGGTGCTGGCGCCCCTCATGGAGTTGCCGCATGTTATTCACGCAGCCGTGATCTCCGGTGACGGTTTCATCGAGGGCGCCTCGCCGGGCCTGAAGCGTGACTCCGGCGAGGGTGTCGCCGCGATGATGTCCGCGCTCCAGGGCGCGGGCCGTGCCGTGACCGCGGCGTTCGCCGGGAAGGACGACACCCGGCTGCGGCAGACGGTCATCGAGTCCGACGAGGGCTTCGTCTTCGCGATACCCGCCGGCGAGAACACCTGCCTTGCGGTCTTTGCCGGTCCGGAGGTGAACATGGGCGTCGTCGCCCACCACATGCAGATCCAGGTGACGACCCTGGGCAACAAGGTCATGAACAGCCCGGCCCGGGATACGGGTAACCCCGTATGACCCCGCGCCAGAGCAGCGGCAGGCGCCTCGTACCGGCCTATCTGGCCACCGGCGGGCGCGCCCGTCCCAGCCGCAACACCCTGGACCGGCTCACCCTGCTGCACAGCGTGGGGATGCCGATCACCAGCGAGGTACGCCCGGAGGAGCACCGCATCCTGGAGCTGCTCCAGCCCGGGGCGCTGTCTCTGGCCGAGGTCGCCGCCCACCTTCACCTGCCCGTGAGCGTGGTGAAGGTGCTGGTGGCCGACCTCGTCGATGCCGGGCGGCTGCACGCCCGTGTCCCCATTCCCGAAGCCGAGCAATTCGACCGACAGATCCTGGAGAGGGTTCTCGATGGACTCCGCTCTCTCAAGTCCTAGCGCCCACGCCGACGCGAGCACCGGCAGCATGTACCTCTCCGGCGAGCACCAGACCCTGGTCAAACTCCTGGTGGCGGGGCCGTTCGGGGTCGGCAAGACCACGCTCATCCGCGCGTTGTCCGAAACCCCGCCGCTGCACACCGAAGAGGTCATGACCCAGACCGGCGCGATCGTCGACGACCTCGCCGGCGTCCGGGAGAAGACCACCACCACCGTCGCCATCGACTTCGGGCGGCTGACCCTGCCCGGGGACCTGGTGCTGTACCTGTTCGGCACACCCGGGCAGAAACGATTCCGCCCCCTGTGGCAGGACATCGCCCGGGGCGCGCTGGGCGCCCTCGTCCTCGCCGACACCCGCCGGCTGGCGGACTCCTTCGAGGTGATGGACATCGTCGAGGAGGCCGGGCTGCGCTACGCGGTGGCGGTCAACACCTTCCCCGACGCGCCCCAGTACGACGTCGAAAAGCTCCGCGAGGCGCTCGACCTGCACCCCGAGACGCCGCTGGTGCTGTGCGACGCCCGCGACCGGGAGCAGTCCGTCGACGCGCTGATCGCGCTCGTCGGGCACGTCCTGGCCCACACCCCCGAGGAGACTCCGAACCCGTGACTTCCCCGCACCAGCCGGGAGCCGCACCGCCACCGGGCTGCCCGGCGCACGCCGCCGCGCCGTACCAGCAGGCGCCGGCCCAGCCCGACGCCCACACGCCGGTGAAGCTCTACGGACCGGACTTCGCCGCCGATCCGCACCGCATCTACGCCCAGTTGCGGCAGTTCGGTGCGCTGGCTCCGGTCGAGATCGCGCCGGAGGTGCCCGCGATGCTGGTCACCGACTACCGGGCCGCCCTCGATCTGCTGCACGACGACGCCACCTGGTCGAAGGACTCGCGGGAGTGGATGACCACGGTCCCGCCGGACTCGCCGGTCATGCCGATGCTGATGTGGCGCCCCAACCTCTTCTACGCCGACGGGCCGGCGCACGTCCGCTACCGGGACGTCGTCGTCGACAGCTTCAAGCTCGTCGAGCCGCATGAGCTGCGCGCCCGCGTCCACCACGCCGCGGACTCCCTGATCCGGCGCTTCGGCGCGCACGGCGAGGTCGATCTGATCGCCGACTATGCACGGCTGATCCCGCTGTTGATGTTCAACAACCTCTTCGGGATGCCGGATTCGTACAGCGACCGGCTGATCTCGGCCATCGGGGGCATGCTGGACGGCAACTCCCCCGAGGAGGCAGCCGCCGCCAACGAGGCGTACACCAGCTACATCATGGAGCTGGTCGGCTCCAAGAAGGCTCAGCGCGGGCCGGACCTGACCTCCTGGTTCATGGACCACCCGAACGCGCTCAACGACGAGGAACTGATCCACAACGTCATCCTCACCATGGGCGCGGGCAACGAACCGCTCGCCAACCTCATCGGCAACGCGCTGTCGCGGATGCTCTCCGACGACCGCTACTACCACACCCTCTCGGGTGGCGCGCTGACCGCGCACGACGCCATCAACGAGGTGCTGTGGAACGACCCGCCGCTGACCAACTACTCCGCGCACTTCCCGGTCCGTGACGTCTTCTTCCACGGCACCTGGGTGCGCAAGGGGCAGTTGGTGATGGTGTCGTACGCGGCCGCCAACAGCCAGTTCGACACCACCGGGCAGACGGGCCCCGGCTCGGGCGGCGGCTCGCACCTGTCCTGGGCGGCCGGCCCGCACGCCTGCCCCGTGAAGCGGCATGCGCTGCTGATCGCCACCACCGCGATCGAGCGGCTGACCGCCTGGCTCTCGGACATCGAACTCGCCGTGGACGCCAGGGAGTTGCAGTGGCGCAACGGCGCGTTCCACCGGGCCCTGGCCGCGCTCCCGGCCCGCTTCACCCCCATCACCCCCGACCAGGCAGGAGCCACTCCATGGCACAACAGGGACAGCAGCCCTACGTCATCGACCCGGTCGGAAGCGACATCCACCGAGAGGCCGCCCGTCTCCGCGCGCTAGGCCCGCTGGCGCGCACCGAGCTCCCCGGCGGCATCGAGGCCTGGTCGGTCACCAGCCACAGCCTGCTCAAGCAACTGCTGACCGACGACCGGGTCTCCAAGAACCCCCGGGAGCACTGGCCGCTGTGGCAGCGCGACGACATCCGCGGCAGCTGGCTGCAGTCGTGGATCGGCGTGACGAACATGTTCACCGCGTACGGCGCCGACCACCGCCGGCTGCGCAAGCTCATCGCCCCGGCGTTCACCGCCCGCCGCACCGACGCCATGCTCCCGCGCGTGGAGGCCATCACCACGGCCCTCCTGGACGACCTGGCCGCGCACCCCGCGGGCGAGCCCGTGGACCTGCGCGCCCGCTTCAACCATCCACTGCCGCTGCAGGTGATCTGCGAGCTGTTCGGCTTCCCGGAGGGCGAGCAGCGCGCCGAACTCGCCCGTCTCGTCGCGGCCATCATGGACACCACGGCCACCCCGGAGCAGGCCGCCGCCACCGGCGCGGCCGTCCATGCGCTGCTGTCCGGCCTGGTCGCCGCCAAGCGCGAGCACCCGGCCGACGACCTGACGAGCCTCCTGGTGGCCGCGCGGGACGACGAGGGGCAGCGGATGACCGAGCAGGAGCTGCTCGACACCCTCCTGCTCGTCATCGGGGCGGGCCACGAGACCACCGTCGACCTCCTCGGCAACGCCGTGCACGCCCTGCTCACCCACCCCGAGCAGCTCAAGCTGGTGCGCTCGGGTGAGGTCTCCTGGAACGACGTGATCGAGGAGACGCTGCGCTGGGCCCCCAGCATCGCCGCCCTCCCGCTCCGCTTCGCCGTGGCGGACATCGAGATCCCGGGCGGCCCGACCATCCGCAAGGGCGAGGCGATCCTCCCGGCGTACGCCGCGGCCGGCCGTGACGCCGCCTTCCACGGCGAGACGGCCGACGACTTCGACATCCGGCGCACCCACCAGGAACACCTGGCGTTCGGCCACGGCGTCCACCACTGCCTGGGTGCCCCGCTGGCCCGGATGGAGGCACGGATCGCGCTGCCGGCCCTCTTCGCCCGCTTCCCGGGCCTCCAACTGGCCGTACCGGCGGAGGAGTTGGCGCCGACGGACGGCTTCATCTCGGGCGGGCTGCGCAGCCTGCCGGTGCGTCTGACGCCGGGCTGAACCGCCCGGCCGCTCCCGGTGTCCGACCCCGTCGCCCTGCTGTGGTGGCGGGGTCTTTCCGGCTCCGCTCCCGCGCGGCCCGTGCGGCCTGCCCGGCCCGCACGGCCCGGGGCAGGTCACGTATCCGGCGGCGCGTCCAGCCGGCCGGCCCGCGCCTCAGGACGGCGTACGCGCCGCCGCCAGCAGCCGGTTCGTGTCGGCGGGGCGGAGCATCAGGGCGCTGCCGACCGTGCTCAGCACCTCGCGCTCCGCGGGCGTGTAGGAGCCGTCCGCGAGAGCGATACGGGCGCCCTGGAGGAGGATCGCTTCCCGGCCGGCGGGGGCGAGGTGCGGGGCGAGCGGCTCCAGCGCCTCATGGAGCTCTATGGCCAGCGCGGTGCCGCACGGGTCCAGGCCCTGGGGGCCGCAGTGGCCGCCGGTCACCGCGTCGTAGGTGCCGGTGAGCCGGCCGGTGTCGGCGGCGAGGGCGGCGAGCAGGGTCAGCAGTTCGTCCTCGGAGCAGTCCGCGAAGCCGGCCGCGCGGACCGTGCCGACGGCGGTGTCACGGACCGCGCGGGAGGAGGTGCCCCCGGCGGCCAGCAGCGCGAGGGTGACGGTGTGGACGGCGTCCCTGAGCATCGCGGAGAAGCGGACGGTGGTGGGGTGGTCGAGGGCGTCCGGGCCGAAGCGGCCGTGGCAGGCCGAGCACTCCAGGACCGGGCCGGTGGCGCCGCGGGGCACGAGCGGGACGCCGAGGACGGTGAGACGGCGGCGGCCGGCCCGGCGGAGGTAGTTGCGGTCCCCGCCGCAGTCCGGACAGAAGAACTCGCCATCGGCGACGGTGCGCCAGGACGTGCGCACACCCATCACACACATCTTGTGCCTCACGTCAGCCCTCCGTAACTCTCCCGTAGCCCTCCGGCACGGGTGGGGGTTCCCCAGCGGTAGCTGGGTGAGTACCCCGTGGCCCCTCGCGTATGGGACGTGATGTTAGCCACATACATGATGTGACGTCAGCACCTCGTACCGGACAACTGGCCGGATGGCGAAGGCCTCTGCCCTCTTGTGCGGGAGGGGCAGAGGCCTGTTGGCGCCGTGAACAGCGTGGCTGTCAGGAGGCGGGCGGCGGGTGAGGCGGTTGCGGGACCCGGTCGCGCCGCGGGCCGGGCTTGGCCAAAACGGTGAGGGTGCGGCCGGAGCGCACCCGGGTCCCCGTCACCCCATCGAGGTCATCAGGGCCCGGGTCACCTGGTGTGCCTGGCTGTCCAGGCCGCGGGCGTTGGGGTGGACGAAGGTGCAGGCCTCGCCGGAGCCGGGGATGGTCTTGCACAGCTCCGACGGCGCGTCGGTCTGGTCGCCGTCACCGGTGAGGTTGTCCCGGATGCCGTACATCCATTTCGCGTCGCCGCTCTGGCACACCCCGTGCGCCGCGCTGGGCCCGTAGGTGTCGACGTAGAGGGCGGCGTGCTGCTCGGCGTGCCGGTGGAGCAGCCCGTTCAGACGCTTTTCGAGCCCGTCCAGCCAGGGCATGTCGCCCTTCTTGATGCTGCCGAGCTGGTTCCAGTGCAGGAACGAACAGCCGGAGCTGTCCGGGACGATGGCGGGGTAGCCGACGACGGCGATCCGCGCGTGCGGTGCGCGCCGGTGGATCACCGTCATCATGTGGGCGAAGTCGGTGTCGAGCTGCGCGAACCGCTCCTCCAGCCAGCTCTCCCCCGCACCCCCGCCGGTGTAGTGGTTGGTGCAGGGCTTGGTCTGCAGGGGCTTGGTGATGCCCAGTTCGAGGCAGGTGCTGACGATGGTCCCGAAGCCGAGGGAGTTGCCGCCGATGCCGACGGTGACGTAGTCGGTGTCGGGGGACAACGCCTCCACCTGCGGGGGCAGATCGGACCAGCCGCCCGGGGGCGGGACCGACGGCGGTCCGTAGATCTTGGATGCCGGCTGGGGCCCGAGGACCCCGTCGACCACCTCGGCGGCCCCGCAGGTCCTATCCGTCAGGTGGAACCCCAGCTGACGGGCGACCTGGTGCGGATAGTTGCGCGCGGAGCGGCCGCAGCCGTCGTCCTCCTCCCAGGGGCGGACGAACACCCCGGCGCTGTACGAGTCGCCGAGTGCCACATACTCCGGACGGTCCGCCGCCCGGGCCGGTGCGCCCGAAGCCGCCGGGGCGAAGGCGGAAGCCACCACGGCCAGCGAGGCGGCCGTCGCCACGAGAAGCCGGGAGAGTGCGGGCATGCCGTATCTGCTCATCTGCACGTCCTTGGTGTCCGGCGTCGTGGCCTGTCCGACGAGCGCCGGTCACCAAACGTACTGATGCGTTCACTCACTGTGACGTGGAGGGGGTTCAAACCCCACCTTCAGGTGGCGGGGTCGCACAACGGCGCCCCCGCCGCTCGGGGAGAGCGACGGGGGCGCGTGCGGGGCGGTGCGACCGGCGGGTCAGCGGCCCGCGCGGTTCACGGCGGAGACGACGGCCTTCAGCGAGGCGCGCGTGGTGTTCGCGTCGATGCCGATGCCCCACAGCACCTTGTCACCGATCGCACACTCGATGTACGAGGCGGCCAGCGAGGAGGCGCCCTCGCTCATGGTGTGCTCCTGGTAGTCGAGCAGCCGCGCGTCGACGCCGATGCCCTGCAGCGCCTGGAAGAACGCGGAGATCGGGCCGTTGCCGGTGCCGGTCAGCACGGTTTCCGCACCGTCCACCTCGGCTTCGACGGTGAGGGTGTCGATGCCGTCCTTGTCGGTGGTGGTCTGGCCGTTCCTGACCTGGATACGGCCCCACGGGTTCTCGGGGTTGGGCAGGTACTCGTCCTGGAAGGCGGACCAGATGGCGGTGGGCGTGATCTCGCCGCCCTCGGTGTCGGTCTTCTCCTGGATGATCCGGGAGAACTCGATCTGCATCCGCCGCGGCAGGTCCAGGTGGTGGTCGTTCTTCAGGACGTAGGCGATACCGCCCTTGCCGGACTGCGAGTTGACGCGGATGACCGCCTCGTAGGAGCGGCCGACGTCCTTGGGGTCGATGGGCAGGTACGGGACCGCCCACTCGATGTCGTCCACGGTCTTGCCGGCGGCGGTGGCCTCGGCCTCCATGGCGTCGAAGCCCTTCTTGATGGCGTCCTGGTGGGAGCCGGAGAAGGCGGTGTAGACCAGATCGCCCGCGTAGGGGTGGCGCGGGTGGATCTCCATCTGGTTGCAGTACTCGCTGGTTCGACGGATCTCGTCGATCTGCGAGAAGTCGATCTGCGGGTCGACGCCCTGGGAGAACAGGTTCATGCCCAGCGTCACCAGGTCGACATTGCCGGTGCGCTCGCCCTGGCCGAACAGGCAGCCCTCGATGCGGTCGGCGCCCGCCATGAGCGCCAGCTCGGCGGCGGCGACGGCGGTGCCCCGGTCGTTGTGCGGGTGCACGGACAGGCAGACGTGCTCGCGCCGGGACAGGTGGCGCGACATCCACTCGAAGCGGTCGGCGTGCGTGGACGGCGTCGAACGCTCCACGGTGGCGGGCAGGTTCAGGATGATCTCGCGGCCCTCTTCGGGCTGCCAGACGTCACAGACCGCCTCGCAGACCTCCAGCGCGAAGTCCAGCTCGGTGTCGGTGAAGATCTCCGGGCTGTACTGGTAGCCGAAGATCGTCTCGTCGCCGAGGATCTTGTCGGCGTACTCCATGACCAGCCGGGTGCCGTCCACGGCGATCTGCTTGACCTGCTCCTTCGAGCCGCGGAAGACGACCCGGCGGAAGGTGGGCGCGGTGGCGTTGTACAGGTGGACGGTGGCCCGGTGGGCGCCGCGCAGCGACTCCACGGTGCGCTCGATCAGCTCCTCGCGGGCCTGCGTCAGGACGGAGATCGTCACGTCCTCGGGGATCGCGCCCTCTTCGATGATGGAGCGGACGAAGGCGAAGTCGGTCTCACCGGAGGACGGGAAGCCGACCTCGATCTCCTTGTAGCCCATGCGTACCAGCAGATCGAACATCTCGCGCTTGCGGGCCGGCGACATCGGGTCGATCAGCGCCTGGTTGCCGTCCCGCAGGTCGGTCGAGAGCCAGCGGGGCGCGACGGTGATGCGGTTGTCGGGCCAGGTGCGGTCGGGGATGTCGACGGCTTCGTAGCGGCCGTACCTGTGGACCGGCATGCCCGAGGGCCGCTGCAGCTGCGTCGCGCTGGTGACCGGGGTGGGCCGGCCGACGGCATGGCCTGCGGGGCTCGACGGATTCGTCATGGTGCGTGGGGCTCCTCGTATGTCCGCTGGGGGTCCCCCTGCTCCTGGGGAGTCAGGGAGGGGCCGACGGGGCGAAAAGATCGCAACACCGAACTCCGCGGGGAGGGGGTCGGCCTACGACTACAGGCCCTCGCCGCGGCAGCTAAGGAGAAGCAGCCCGAAACGCATGATGCACAGCACCTTAGCCGAGGTCCGCCCTGCATGGCGGTCGCGTATCAGTATGCGGGACCGGGCGGACTTTGTTCCCCAAATGCGACCAACCACACTTTTTCGGGAATTTCGGCCGCAGGCAGTGACAGCGGCATTACACAGTGCCACCGTTTGTGCATGGACCTCAACGACGCGCAGTCAGATCCCGCCACCGGCCACACCCCCGTCTTCTGCACGATCATCCCGCCGCACATCCTCGACAACCTGGCGCAGTCCGACGACCCGGAGCGGCACGAGCCCGCCCGCCGCACCCTGGAGCACGACCACGCACGGCGCACCGAGCGCCGCGAGCTCGCCGCCCGCGGCGGGCTGACCCCGGGAGAGCCCGGCGCCGCCGCCGACAAGCCGAACCGCACCGTCTACGACGCCCGCCACCGGGAGGACCTGCCCGGTCACAAGGTGCACACGGAGGCGGACGGCCCCGTCAAGGACGCCTCCGTCAACCGCGCCCACGCCGGCCTCGGCGCCACCTTCGAGCTCTACCTCAAGATCTACGGCCGGAAGTCCATCGACGGCGCCGGCCTGCCGCTCAACGCGACCGTCCACTATGGCCGGAAGTACGACAACGCCTTCTGGGACGGCGAGCGGATGGTCTTCGGCGACGGCGACAACGACCTGTTCAAGGACTTCACCATCCCCGTCGACGTCATCGGCCACGAGCTCACCCACGGCGTCACCCAGTACACCGCCAACCTCACCTACGAGGGCCAGCCCGGCGCCCTCAACGAGTCCGTCTCCGATGTCTTCGGCGTGCTGATCAAGCAGTACGCCCTCGGCCACACCGCCGACCAGGCCGACTGGCTGATCGGCGCCGACCTCCTCGGCCCGAACGTCACCGGCAAGGCGCTGCGCTCGATGAAGGCCCCGGGCACCGCGTACGACGACGACGTCCTGGGCAAGGACCCGCAGCCCGCCACGATGAAGGGCTATGTCCGCACCACCGACGACAACGGCGGCGTCCACATCAACTCCGGGATCCCCAACCACGCCTTCTACCTGGCCGCCACCGCCCTCGGCGGCAAGGCCTGGGAGCGGGCGGGGCAGGTCTGGTACGACGTCCTGACCGGCGGCAAGCTCTCCAAGGACGCGCAGTTCGCCGACTTCGCCGCCCTCACCATCAAGGCCGCCCAGGCCCGCTACGGCGCCGGTGACGAGCACGAGGCGATGGTCAAGGCCTGGACACAGGTCGGTGTGACCCCGAAGTAGCCGGTGTGACCGCGAAGTAGCAGAGCCACGAGGTCCGCGGGGCGGGCGGCGCCGGCAGGCACGCCCGCCCCGCGCACGGTTAGCGTGGCCGTACGGGGTAGAAGTCCGTCGGAGGACGTCGGAGGAGTCGTTATGCGCATTCACGTTCATCGCACCGGCGGTTTCGCGGGTGTCGACCGCCGTGCCGAGGTCGACACCTCGGACCGCCCGGACGCCGAGGACTGGCAGGCACTGGCCAAGGACGCCGTCGCCACCGCCCGCACCGAGCCCCCCGTCGGAGTGCCGGACGGCTTCAGCTACCAGATCACGGTCGACGGCCGGACGGTGTACTGCTCCGATCCGCGGCTCACGGACGAGCAGCGGAAGCTGATCACCAAGGTGATGAAGGAAGGGGCCTAGCGGCCGCGGCGCCACCACACCCCCGCCCCCGCCGGGGTCGGCCGGCACAGCGCCCCAACTTCCCTTCCGCGCCTGCCCCTTGACACCGTTACCGCCGGTTACAAAGATCCGGGGGCATGACGAGCGAACCGGTGTCCGACGCGCTGCCCCGCTTCCCCCGTGACTTCGTGTGGGGGGTGTCCACGTCCGCCGCGCAGATCGAGGGAGCGGTGGGGGAAGACGGGCGGGGGCTCTCCGCATGGGATGTCTTCGCGGCCCGGGCCGGGCGGATCAAGGACGGGTCGGACGCCCGGGTGGCGACCGATCACTACCACCGGTACCGGGAGGACGTGGGGCTGCTCCGGGAGCTCGGGGTCGGGGCGTACCGGTTCTCGGTGGCCTGGCCGCGGGTGGTGCCGGACGGGGACGGGGCGGTCAACGGCGCGGGGCTGGACTTCTACGACCGGCTGGTGGACGCGTTGTTGGCGGCGGGGGTCGCACCGGTGCCGACGCTCTTCCATTGGGATACCCCGCAGGCGCTGGAAGAGCGCGGCGGCTGGCTCCGGCGGGAGACCGCCGAGCGTTTCGCGGCGTATGCGGATGTGGTGGCGGGGCGGCTCGGGGACCGGGTGGAGCGGTGGATCACGCTCAACGAGCCCGCCGAGGTGACCTTGCTGGGGTACGGGCTGGGGCAGCATGCACCGGGGCGGCAGCTGCTGTTCGAGGCGCTGCCGGCGGCGCACCACCAACTGCTGGGACACGGGCTGGCCGTGCAGGCGCTGCGGGCCCGCGGGGCGCGGAGCATCGGGATCGCCAACTCCCACGGTCCGACCTGGACGGCGAGCGCGTCGGAGGCGGACACCGCGGCGGCCGGCCTGTACGACCTGCTGCTCAACCGGCTGTTCGCGGAGCCGGTGCTGCTGGGGCGGTATCCGGACGAGGAGCTGGCGGCGCTGCTGCCGGGGCCGGTCGCGGAGGATCTGAAGGTCATCTCGCAGCCGTTGGACTGGTACGGCATCAACTACTACCAGCCGACGCTGGTGGGCGCCCCCGGGGCGGACGGTGCCGCGGCGGCCGACTTCGGCGGGATCCGGCTGCCGCCCGAACTGCCCTTTGCGCCCCGGGAGATCGAGGGGTACCCGCGGACCGACTTCGGGTGGCCGGTGGTGCCCGAGGCGCTGACCGAGCTGCTGGTGTCGTTCCGGGAGCGGTACGGGGACCGGCTGCCGCCCGTCGTGATCACCGAGAACGGGTGCGCGTACGAGGGGACCGAGGACCGGGAACGGATCGCGTTCCTGGACGGCCATCTGCGGGCGCTGCATGCGGCGATGGCGGCCGGCGTCGATGTCCGCGGGTACTTCGTGTGGTCGCTGCTGGACAACTTCGAGTGGGCGGAGGGGTACGCCCGGCGGTTCGGACTGGTGCACGTGGACTACACGACCCTGGAGCGGACGCCCAAGGCCTCGTACCACTGGCTGCGAGACGTGTTGCGGGAGCAGGCCCGGGGATGAGCGGCCCGGCTCCCGAGGCGCTTGCGGAGCCGTCACAACGGGCCGGGCGGGCGTGGACCGCCGCGCTGTCGCTGGCCAACGGGGCGATCTGGGTCGGGTGGTACGGGCCGCTGCAGATCCTGCTGGCGCTGCAGGCCGCGCAGCTCGCACCGCCGGGGACGCCGAAGGAGTCGGTGCTGGCGTGGGTGACCGGGGCGGGGGCCGTGGTCTCGATGGTCTCCAACCCGCTGTTCGGGGCGCTGTCGGACCGTACGGCCTCGCGGTTCGGGCGGCGTACGCCGTGGATCGCCGCGGGGGTCGTGGGCGGGGCCGGTGCGCTCGTCCTGCTGGCCGGGGCGGGCACGGTGCCGGTGATGGTGCTGGGGTGGTGTCTGGTGCAGCTCACCCTCAATGCGGCCTTCGCGGCGATCACCGCGGCGGTGCCCGACCGGGTGCCGCGCCGGCAGCGCGGGGCGGTGGGCGGCTGGCTGGGTGCCGCGCAGGTCCTGGGCGTGGTGGCCGGTACGGGCCTGGCGACGGCCGCGGGAGGAGTGGCCGCGGGTGGAGTGGCCGCGGGCTATCTGGCCTGCGCCGGTTTCGTGGTGCTGGGCACCCTCCCGTATGTGCTGCTGCTCCGGGACCCGGTGCTGCCGGCCGGGCGGCGTCCGGCGCTGAGCGTGCGGGCGCTGGCCGCCGGGTTCTGGATCAGTCCGCGCCGCCATCCCGATCTGGGGTGGGCCTGGCTGACCCGGTTCCTGATCAACCTGGGCAACGCGCTGGCCCTGCTCTACCTGCTGTACTACCTGCGCGATGTGCTGCACCGGCCGGACCCGGGCGGCGGGGTGCTGGTGCTGACCGCGGTCAATGGCGTGACCTTGCTGGGCACGGTCGTGATCGGCGGCAGCTGGTCGGACCGGGCCGGGCGGCGGCAGCCGTTCGTGCTGTGGGCCGGGGTGATCATGACGGTGGCGACCGGACTGCTGGCCGGATGGCAGACCTGGCCGGGTGCGCTGTGTGCCGCGGCGCTGCTCGGGGTGGGGTTCGGCGTCTTCACCTCCGTCGACTTCGCGCTGATGACGCAGGTACTGCCGGCCGCCGCGCACCGCGGCAAGGACATGGGCGTCATCAATATCGCCAACGCGCTGCCGCAGGTGGCCGCCCCCGCACTGGCCGCGCCGATCGTCCATCACCTGGGCGGCTACCGGATGCTGTACGCCGTCGCGGCGGCGGTCGGGCTGGTGGGGGCGCTGCTGGTGCGACGGATCCGGGGCGTGGCGTAGGAGGCGTGGTGTGAGAGGCGCTCCGGCACACCCCGGGCGCGCGGGAGCCGTGAGCCGGGCCGGGCCGGACCGGACCCAGAGACCGGAGCGGGGCTCAGAAGCCCAGTTTGCGCAACTGCTTCGGGTCGCGCTGCCAGTCCTTGGCGACCTTGACGTGCAGATCCAGGAAGACCGGCGTGCCGAGCAGTGCCTCGATGTGCTTACGGGACTTCGAGCCGACCTCCTTCAGGCGCTTGCCCTTGGGGCCGATGATGATCCCCTTCTGGCTGGGGCGCTCGATGTAGACATTCGCGTGGATGTCGAGGAGGGGCTTGTCGGCGGGGCGGTCCTCGCGCGGGAGCATCTCCTCGACGACCACCGCGATGGAGTGCGGCAGCTCGTCACGGACGCCCTCCAGCGCGGCCTCGCGGATCAGCTCGGCGACCATGACCTGCTCGGGCTCGTCGGTGAGATCGCCCTCGGGGTAGAGCGGCGGGCTCTCCGGGAGCATCGGCACGAGCAGGTCCGCGAGCAGCGCCACCTGGGTGTCCCCGACCGCCGAGACCGGGATGATCTCGGCCCACTCGATGCCCAGCTCCTTGCCGAGCTGGTCGATGGCGATCAGCTGGGCGGCCAGCGCCTTGGAGTCGACCAGGTCGGTCTTGGTGACGATGGCGACCTTGGGGGTCTTCTTGATGCCGGCCAGTTCGGTCGCGATATAGCGGTCACCGGGGCCGAGCTTCTGGTCGGCGGGCAGACAGAAGCCGATGACATCGACCTCGGACCAGGTGGTGCGGACCACGTCGTTCAGCCGCTCGCCGAGCAGCGTGCGCGGCTTGTGCAGACCAGGGGTGTCGACGAGGACCAGCTGCGCCTCGGGGCGGTGCACGATGCCGCGGACCGTGTGGCGGGTGGTCTGCGGGCGGTTGGAGGTGATGGCCACCTTCGTACCGACGAGAGCGTTCGTCAGGGTGGACTTGCCCGCGTTGGGGCGGCCGACGAAGCAGGCGAAGCCCGCGCGGTGCGCGGCGGAGGACTCTGTACGAACGCTCATGGCGCCCATTCTCCCCGATCCCGGGCGCGGCTCCGACCAACCGGCGGCAGCGCCCGGTACGGGGCGGCCGCAGCGCCCGCGGTACGGGCGGCCCGCCGCAGCCGGTGGGCCGCCCCGAGCGCCGTCCGTACGACGCCCGTGCGGCTCTCCCCGACCACGCCCGTACAGCCCTCCCGTACCAGGTCCGTACGGCTCCCGCGCTCAGGCCGGTACGTCGCCCGCCGGGACGGTGCTGCGCAGGGTGCCGTCGGGGCCGGCGACCAGGACGGGCGTCGCGGGCCCGCCGAGGTCCCGTACGGCCGCACGGTCCGCGTCGGCGGCGCGCTCGGCGTCGGTGACCACGGCCGCGGCCTCCAGGGACGTGGCCCCGCTGGCGACGGCCATCGCCACGGCCGTCTGCAGCGCGCTGAGCTGCAGCGAGTCCAGGGCGACGGTGCCGGCGACATAGGTGCGGCCGGTCTCGTCGCGGACGGCGGCACCCTCGGGCACGCCGTTACGGGCCCGCGCCGAGCGGGCAAGCGTGATGATCTTGCGGTCTTCCGGGTCCAGCGGTGCGGCTTCGCTCATACCGGCGAGCATATGCGGGGCGCCGGACGGCGGCGGGAAAGGGGGCGGCCCCCCACTCACGCGACATGGCTGGGCGCGAACTTGCGCCCCGTATCCGCCAGACCGACCAGGCTGACCGTGGTCAGGGCTCCACACACTCGGGGGAATTGTCCTGACACCAGCCGCCGGGCGGATGGCTCATCTCGTCATAGCCCTGGACGAGGCCGACGATCACGACGAGCGAAAAGGCAAGACAGGCGAAAATTCCCACCCAAAAGGCAATTTTTGTGCCCTTGTGTCGGTCGATGGCGGCGAGACATCCTTTCCGCAACGGAGACGCAGACCGTTTTGAGTGATGCGGATCCCGCGATCCTGCCTGCGCGGCCGGGGCCCGGCCGGCGCCCGCCTCCGTTCCCTTCGGCCCGTATCACCGCGCCGCGGGCCGAAGGGAACGGAAGGGAACCGAAGGGAGAGATGGCTGCCCCGGTCCCCCGCTCCGGGGCAGCCTGCGCGGCGAGATCTCTGTGACGATTTCCCTCACGCACGACGGCCGCACTCCCAGCGACCGCCTGAAGATCTTTCCATGAGGCACACGGCGGAATCCAGCCCCACCGGAAATGGCTTGCAGAACATTTCCGGTGCACTGGAGATAAGTAGCCTTGTGGGGTTCGGCGGCGGGAATTATTCCCCACTGAACTCCACAAGGAATTACGCGGCGAATTCCGTATGCGTTCAGCCGGCGGAGCGGCCGCCCGCCCAGGGCCCCCCGGACGCGCTCGCCCCCTCGGGACGCACCGGCTCGCAGACCACCGTGATGATCTTGTTGCGGCGGCCGGCCGGGGATTCCGCGGTCAGCCGGAGCGCCTTCAGGCCCGGGTCGGACGCGTCCTCGGAGAGGTCCACCTCGGCGGTGGCGCCGGCGATGGGGACCCGGCCGAGGAGCTTGGCGAGCAGTCCGCCGACCGTTTCGACGTCCTCGTCGTCCAGCTCGGCCAGGCCGTACAGCTCGCCGAGGTCGCCGATGTCCAGCCGGGCGGTGACGCGATAGCGGCCGTCGCCGAGGTCCTCGACGGGCGGCAGTTCCCGGTCGTATTCGTCGGTGATCTCGCCGACGATCTCTTCCAGGATGTCCTCGATGGTGACAATGCCGGCGGTGCCGCCGTATTCGTCGATGACCACCGCGACATGATTGCGGTCCTGCTGCATTTCGCGCAGCAGATCACCGGCATTCTTGGTGTCGGGGACGAAGACGGCGGGGCGCATGGCCGTGGAGACCAGTTCGTTCTCGGCGTCGCGGCTGATGTGGACCTTGCGGGCGAGGTCCTTGAGGTAGACCACGCCGACGACATCGTCCTCGTTCTCGCCGGTCACCGGGATGCGCGAGAAGCCGGAGCGCAGGGCCAGGGTGAGCGCCTGGCGGATGGTCTTGAAGCGCTCGACGGCGACCAGGTCCGTGCGCGGCACCATCACCTCGCGGACGAGGGTGTCACCGAGCTGGAAGACGGAGTGCACCATCCGGCGCTCCTCGTCCTCGATCAGTGACTCCTTCTCCGCGAGGTCGACCAGCGAGCGCAGCTCGGCCTCGGAGGCGAACGGGCCCTTTCGGAAGCCCTTGCCCGGGGTGAGCGCGTTGCCGAGGAGGATCAGCAGCTGCGGGACGGGGCCCATGATGCGGGCCAGCGGCAGCAGCACATAGGCGGCGGCGGTCGCGGTGTTCAGCGGATGCTGGCGGCCGATGGTCCGCGGCGAGACGCCGACGGCGACATAGGAGACCAGCACCATCACGGCGATGGCGACGGTCAGCGCCTGCCACGTCTTGTCGAAGGAGCGCAGAGTGGCGTAGGTGACCAGGACACCGGCGGCCATCTCGCAGCCGACCCGCACCAGCAGGGCGACATTGAGATAGCGGGTGGGGTCGGCGGCGACCGCGGCGAGCTTGGCGCTGCCGCGGCGGCCGGAGCGGACGGCTTCCTCGGCCCGGAAGCTGGTCGTACGGGCCAGACCGGCCTCCGCGCAGGCGGCGAGCCAGGCGATCACGACGAGCAGGACCGCGACCGCGATCAGCTGGGTGGTCATCGGGCGTCCCGTCAGGTCACGGTGGGGGCCGGCGAGGGGCCGGTCAGGCCCTGCTCGGTGCGCCAGCCGTCGATGATCGCCGCCTGCAGGCCGAACATCTCGGCCTTCTCGTCCGGCTCTTCGTGGTCGTAACCGAGGAGGTGGAGCACGCCGTGGACGGTGAGCAGCTGGAGCTCCTCGTCCATGCTGTGCCCGGTCGGGGCCTCCTCGCCCTGCTTCTTGGCGACCTCGGGGCACAGCACGATGTCACCGAGGAGCCCCTGCGGGGGCTCCTCGTCGTCCTTCGCCGGCGGACGCAGCTCGTCCATCGGGAAGGACATGACATCGGTCGGCCCCGGCAGGTCCATCCACTGGAGATGGAGCTGCTCCATGGCCTCGGCGTCCACGACGATCACGGACAGCTCGGAGAGCGGGTGGATACGCATCCGGGCGACGGCGTAGCGGGCGACATCCAGGATGGCCTGCTCGTCGACGGCCGTGCCGGACTCGTTGTTGACGTCGATCGACATGAGGGAGTGGGGTCTCACTTCTGTGCTGTGTGCCGGGCACGGGCCGGCCGGTGGTCCCGGCCGGCCTGCGCTCACTTGCCGTTGCGGCTGTCGTACTTCTCGTAGGCGTCGACGATACGGCCGACCAGCTTGTGGCGGACCACGTCCTGGCTGGTGAGCAGCGAGAAATGCACATCGTCGACGCCGTCCAGGATGTCCCGGACCTGGCGCAGACCGCTCTTCGTGCCGCCGGGGAGGTCGACCTGGGTGACATCGCCGGTGATCACGATCTTCGATTCGAAGCCGAGACGGGTGAGGAACATCTTCATCTGCTCGGGGTTCGTGTTCTGCGCCTCGTCGAGGATGATGAACGCGTCATTGAGCGTTCTGCCGCGCATATACGCCAGCGGAGCGACCTCGATCGTGCCCGCGGCCATCAGGCGCGGGATGGAGTCGGGGTCGAGCATGTCGTGCAGCGCGTCGTAGAGCGGGCGCAGATACGGGTCGATCTTCTCGTAGAGGGTGCCGGGCAGGAAGCCCAGCCGCTCGCCGGCCTCGACCGCGGGGCGGGTCAGGATGATGCGGTTGACCTGCTTCGCCTGCAGCGCCTGCACGGCCTTCGCCATCGCGAGGTAGGTCTTGCCGGTGCCGGCCGGCCCGATACCGAAGACCACGGTGTGCTCGTCGATGGCATCGACATAGCGCTTCTGGTTGAGGGTCTTGGGCCGGATCGTGCGGCCGCGGTTGGACAGGATGTTCTGGGTGAGCACCTCGGCGGGTGTCTCACTCACCGCTCCCTCGCCGTCCTCCGCCGCGCGCAGCATGGCGATGGAGCGTTCCACTGCGTCCTCCGTCATCGGTTGTCCGGTGCGGAGCACCAGCATCATCTCGTCGAAAAGGCGCTGGACGAGGGCGACCTCGGCGGCGTCGCCGACAGCGCTGACTTCGTTGCCCCGGACATGGATGTCGGTCGCCGGGAAGGCTTTTTCGATCACGCGCAGAAGGGAGTCTCCGGATCCCAGGACCGTGACCATCGGGTGTTTGGCCGGGACGGTGAACTGGGCGCGCGCCTGCGGTTGCGTGGGTGTCTGCGTCATGGGGCGGCTCGGTGGCCTGCTCAACCCCCATCCTTTGCTCGTATGAGGTGCCTGCCTGCACTCGACCTGCACTCGACTCCTTGGGATACAAGAGTACGACGGGGCACTGACAAGCCCGAGGGCTTTTCCTGCCGGGGGTGACCGGGACGAGCCCGGCCCGGGGCCGCCGCGGGTGACCGGGGCGAGCCCGGCCCGGGGCCGCTCAAGCCGGGCGGCGGAAGCCGATCGTGGGGACGGCGCGGGCCAGCGGGGCGGGCCGGTAGGCCGCGGGCAGCACCTCGTCCAGGAAGGCGTACTGGCGGCGCAGCGCGCCCGGTGCGCCCGCCTCGTAGGCGCGCACCTGCTGCCACCAGCCGGCGATCTCGGCCCATCCCGGTGCGGACAGCGAGCCGCCGAATTCCTGTACGGACAGCGCGGCGCTCAGCCCCGCGAAGGCGAGCCGGTCGGCGAGCGGCCAGTCGGCGAGGGTGCCGGTGACGAATCCGGCGACGAAGACATCGCCGGCGCCCGTGGGGTCCAGCGCCTCCACGGCGATGGCGGGCACCTCGGCGCTCTCGCCGGTCCGTCCGTCCACCGCGCAGGCGCCCTCGGCGCCCAGCGTGACCACCGCCAGCGGCACCCGGTCGGCGAGCTTGCGGGCGGCGTCGCGCGGGCAGTCCGTGCGGGTGTAGCGCATCGCCTCCTCGGCGTTGGGCAGGAACGCCTCGCAGTGTTCGAGGTCGGCGAGGTCGGCCGGGTCCCAGCGGCCGGTGTCGTCCCAGCCCACGTCCGCGAAGATGCGGCTGCCGCGGCCGGCCGCACAGCCCAGCCAGCCCTCCCGGCGGCCCGGCACCAGCGAGGCGACGCAGGCGCGGGACGGCGGCGGGCAGCCCGGGGCGTGCTTGCCGTCGAAGGCGAAGTCGGGCGGCGGCGCCTCGTGGCCGTGCGAGACCATCGTGCGCTCGCCCTCGTACGCCATGGAGACGGTGACCGGGGAGTGCCAGCCGGGGACGGTGCGGGACAGCGCCAGGTCGATGCCCTCACCCTGTTCGAGCGCCTCCCAGCAGTACTCGCCGTAGTGGTCGTCGCCGAACGCGGCGGCGAGGGAGGTGCGCAGGCCGAGCCGGGCCAGCGCGGTGGCCATGTTGGCGACGCCGCCGGGGCTGGAGCCCATGCCGCGGGCCCACGACTCGGTGCCGCGGACGGGGGCGCTGTCCAGGCCGGTGAAGATGATGTCCAGGAAGACGGTGCCGGTGAGATAGACGTCGGTGTGCGGATCGCCGTCGGCGCGCACTGCGGCCAGCGGATCGAGGGCCGGTGGCACTGCGGCCGGTCCCGCGGGCAAAAGGTCATCGCGTCGGCTGCTCACCGTGCTCGCTCCTCTCGTATCGGCACGTGCCGCCAGTGTGCCTGATGCTGGGGTACGTTCCGCCCCATGAGGCTGACGATTCTGGGCGGGGGCGGCTTCCGGGTGCCGCTGGTCTACCGCGCGCTGCTGGACGACCCGGCGCACTCCGTCTCCGAGGTGGTGCTGCACGACACCGATCCGCGCCGGGTGGCGGTGATCGCCGAGGTGCTGACGCGGCTGGCGCAGGGGCATCCGGCGCCGGTGCCCGTACGGGTCGCGGAGGGTCTGGACGAGGCGCTGGCCGGCGCCGGCTTCGTCTTCTCGGCGATCCGGGTGGGCGGTACGGCGGGGCGGATACGGGACGAGCGGATCCCGCTGTCCGAAGGGGTGCTCGGCCAGGAGACGGTGGGCGCGGGCGGTGTCCTCTACGGGCTGCGGACGGTCCCGGTGGCCCTGCACATCGCGGAGCGGGTCGCGGCGCTCGCCCCGGAAGCGTGGGTCATCAACTTCACCAACCCCGCGGGCACGGTCACCGAGGCGATGTCCCAGGTGCTCGGCGACCGCGTCATCGGGATCTGTGATTCGCCGGTGGGGCTGGTGCGCCGGGCGGCACGGGCGGCCGGCGTGGACCCGGCGGCCTTCGACGGGACCGGCCGGGTCGGCTACGACTACGTGGGGCTCAACCACCTCGGCTGGCTGCGGTCGTTGACGCTGGACGGCAACGAGCTGCTGCCGGGGCTGCTCGCCGACGACGCCGCGCTGGGCTCCTTCGAGGAGGGCCGGCTCTTCGGCGCCGAGTGGCTGCGGACCCTGGGCGCGCTGCCCAACGAGTATCTGCACTACTACTACTTCCGCCGCGAGACCCTCGGCTCCGTACGGGAGACCACCGAGACCCGCGGCGAATTCCTCGATCAGCAGCAGGGCGGCTTCTTCGAGCGTGCCGCGTCGGCCGGCGGCCCCAAGGGGGCGTACGAGCTGTGGGAGCGCACCCGGCTGGAGCGCGAGGAGACGTATATGGCGCACAGCAGGGAGGCCAGTGGCGGCTGGCAGCGCGACAGCCACGACCTGGAGGGCGGTGGCTACGACCGGGTGGCGCTGGCGTTGATGCACGCCATCGTGGGCGACAGCGGGACCCGGCTGATCCTCAACGTCCGCAACGGGACCACGGTGCCGCAGCTGGCGCCGGACGCGATCGTGGAGACGGTGTGCGAGGTGACGTCGCAGGGCGCCGGGCCGCTGCCCTGCGCGCCGCTGCGCGAGGACCAGTTGGGGCTGATGCTGCAGGTCAAGGCGGTGGAGCGGGCGACGGTGGAGGCGGCGGTCTACAAGGACAGGGACGCCGCGCTGCGGGCGCTGGCGCTGCATCCGCTGGTGGACTCCCCCGCGGTGGCCGCCCGCATCCTGGAACGGGCGGCCGAAGAGGCCCGAAGAGACGCGGCGTGAGGAGGCGTGAAGGCGCGGATGCGTGGGAGTGCGTGAGGGGTGAGGGGTGAGGGGTGAGGGGTGAGGGTACGGAACACCCTCGGCGCCGTCGGAATCGACTGCTTCGATGTGGCGGCGCAGCGCCGTCGTTGCAGTCCGCGATCTCCATCGGGGCCGAACCGCCCGGCGCGGAGCTGTTTTTGACGTAGCAAAAACAACGTCTGCAGGGCGAGGTCCAGGACCTCGGCGAGGCTGTCCAGCTCGGCGCCGGTGATGACCAGCGGCGGGTGAATGTTGATCACATCGGGCGCCATGCCGGTCGAAGCCACCAGCACGCCCAGCTCCGGGTGGACGGTGGTGCACAACTGCCGCAGCCGGGGCGCGTGCGGCCCGGTCAGTACGATGCGCGCGGTGCCGCCGGTGGCGTCGACCCGATCGATCACCGAGGGCCGGCGCTCCGCCAGTTCCGCCAGCCGTTCGCGCATCTCCCGCTCGAGCACGGCGACATCGGACTCGACGTCCTTCCATGCCTCCCAACGGTCGAGCACGGTATCGACCACGGCGAGCGCCTGCGGGATACCGATGTAGGTCGACGAGTGGCTACCAGGCGCGTAGTTGTCGGGGGCGGCCAACGGCTCCCGCGCCCAGACCGCGCTCAATGCCGCGCCGCCGTTGCTCAGGCCCTTGCTGGTCACCACCACATCGGGCTCGACGCCCATCAGCTGGAAGCCCCAGCGGGGGCCGACCCGGTGCATTCCGGTGAAGATCTCGTCCGCGATGACCACCGCACCGTGGCTGCGCGCGTGCTCCACCGCGGCCCTGAGCAAGGTCGGATCGGGAACCACCATGCCGCCCACGTTCTGCACGGCCTCGAAGACGAACGCCGAGACCTTGCGCCGGAAGCCGTTCCCGCCGACGCCGGACAGCTCGGAACCCCAGCGTGACACCGCGCTGACACATCCGGTGCCGCACCCGGCCGACGCGGCAGAGTGCGGGCAGGTCCGGCAGTCCGGACTGGGCAGCCGGACGACCTCCAGGCCCCAGGCGGCCAGCAGTTCGCGGTAGCGGGGGCTGGAGCTGAGCATGCTGGTCACCCCGGAGCGGCCGTGGAAGGCGCCCTCGAAGACGACCACCGTGCCGGGCCCGTTGTTGCTGAAGGCGATGCGCAGTGCGGTCTCCATGCCCTGTGCGCCGCCGAGATCCAGCTCGACCCGGCCGGGCACCTGGATGACGTCGGAGAAGAGCCGTTCGAGCCGCTCAAGGACACGCAGGCGCAGCGACGACTCGCAGAACGACGGCAGCGCGGGCAGCTCAAGGCAGCGGCGCGCCGCCTCCTGCAGGATCGAGCTGTCGTATCCCCAGGCCACCGTGCCGTTCGCCGCCTCCGCGTCGAGGTAGCGGCGGCCGTCCTCGGCCTCCAGGAAGCAGCCCGCACCGCGCACGAAGCGGGGTACCGCCGCGGCTCGGTAGATCAGGTTGCCCGCACCGGCGAACGGCGGTACCAGCGGGCCGGCCTGTGTCGTGTCCATCAGCTCAGACATGTATCGACCTCCCGTTAGAACGGCAGCCCCTCCTCGGCGTCCGGGTGCCGGGCCGTGGGCGAGGATGTGGCCAGAATCGGCGCGGCTCCGTACTCGTTGCACTCGGTCCGGCCGGTCAGCACGGCGAGCACGTCCCAGCGGGCCGGACCGTCCGGCAGCGGTGCGTGTCCGAGCGTGGCGGGCCACCGCTCGACCCGCTCCCGGTCCCCGTCCGGCCTGGCCGGTTCGGCCCACGGGTCGGTGCCGTCGGTGAGCCGCCCCAGGGCTGCGGCCAGGTCGAGGTCGTGCGCTGGGTGTCGGTTTTCAGGACAGGCACCGTTCGGCCTCCTTCGCGGTCGGGTTCTCGCCGGGTGCGGCGGACTCCCAGGCGGCGGCCGACGACGTGGGCAGCAGGGGCACCACGCCCGGTTCGTTGCACTCGATCCAGCCGGTGACCACCGACAGCACGTCCCAGCGGGCACTGCCGTACGGGAGCGGAGTGCGGGCCAACTCCGCCAGCCAGGCCCCGATGTGCTCCGGTGCGGCCGCGGTCGTGGCCAGTTCGGCCCAGGCATCGGTGCCGCGCTCCAGACGGCGCAGGGACAGGCCCGGGTCCAGGTCGTGCTGCGGGATGTCGGCCTCCAGCTGCGGCAGCAGATCGTGCGCGGGGCCGCTGCCGGGCGCGGGCGGCTGCCCGGGGCCGTCCGAGGTGAGCGCCTGGCG
>NZ_JBIBVF010000007.1:203266-313896 GCF_043080045.1 Streptomyces sp. NPDC015125 | reverse complement strand
GGCGCGGGACGGCGGCGGACGGCGGCACGCAGACGGCGCGGGGCGCGGCAGGCGGCCGGCCGCTACTCCCCCGGACCCACACAGTCGGGCAGCAGACCCACAACCCGGCACCCTGAGGCACGGGACAGGCGGGGCGACGGCACGACGGCGCGCAGACGGCGCGCGACGGCCGGGCCCGAACGGCCGGACGGGCAACGGCGCGCAGACGACCAGGACAGCGACAGCGGGGCGGCGCCGGGCGCGGCCGGGCGTCGGGGCACGACGCCGGGCCCGGAGCGGCGGGACGGCGCGGGGCGCGGCACAGGGCCGGCGGGCGCGGGCGACGGCGCGGGGCGGCACGACGGGGCGGCGGGGCGCGGCGTGCGTGCGGCCGGAGCGGCGGCGGACGGCGGGGCCGGGCCGGGGCGGCGCGGGGCGGAGCCGGATATGCCCGCCCGGGACAGCGCGGGCGCCGGCCGGACGGGCGGGCGCGGGACGGCAGGAAGGGGCGCGGCCGAGCTCGAGCAGCAACTCCTCGGCAGCACGGGCAGGGGCGTTGAGCAGCAGCGCACATAACAGCGCAGCTGCTCGTCGCCGGGCCAGGGTGAGGGGAATTCCTGAGGGGCGTCGGGTGCGCCAACGCTCGACCTGCGATACAGCGCGATTTTGACACATGCCGACGCCTTGGCTAAATTACTTATCGAGCGGTGCGGGGAGGCAAGCCCCACACCACCACGAAGCACACCCCAGCAAGGAGCAACCCATGCGCCACATCGACACCGACATCCTCGAAGCCATACTCTCGGCCGCCCCTCAGTGCGAACTCGACTACGCCGCCTGCGAGCGCACCGCAACCGAGCGGGGCCAGCACCCCACCGGCGAAGCCCTCGGTGAAACCGACTGGCCCGAGATCTGGTACTGCCTCCCCTGCGCATGGCAGGCCGCACGCGACTCCTGAACCACCACAACCCACAGCGGCCGGGTCGGCGGCGACGAGGCGATGCAGGGCCATCGCATAGCCGCCCGAGCCGTCGCCCCCGGCTTCGGCCAGCGCGGCGGCGACGGCTGCCGTCCGCGCTCGGCGACCATCTCGACCCGATCCTCGACGGTCAGGGCGGTGGTCGCCGCGACCGGCGCAGGCGCGGGGGGGCAGCGCTCGGGCCTATAGGCCCTGTGGGCGCCAGGCGGCGCACCGCGTCCGGCACCGGCTCCCAGCCGGCCAGCACGCCCGCGGGCAGGACCGGGGGCCAGCCCCACACTCGCAGCCACGAGGCGATCGGCCCGGCGGCGCCGTCCACCTGGCGGGCGCCGACGTCGGCGGGAACCGCTCCCCGGCGGGCGCCCGGCCAACCCCCTACGACGACCACCTCGCCCGCCCGGCCCACCAGGCCCCGGCCACCCGGGAGCAGCGCCCACAAGCAACGAGCCGCAGAACCGGTCAAGTGGCGCGGCGGCAAGTTGGCCCAGCGCGCGAAGGTGAGCCAGCACTCACCGGATTCACGGATCTTGACGCTTTAGATTTGACATACGAGCGCATTTGAGAGTAAATTGTGTGATGTCAGGGAGGGCGCGAGCCCGACCGGAGAAGGAGACCACCATGATCCGCATCCGCAGCACCGAGGACGCCGTTGCCGTCATCGCCGCCATGGCCACCAAGGCGATCGCCGCAGGCGCCCACCCCGGTCACGACCTGGAAGCCGCCGGCACGCGAATGACCACCGACGACGTGCTCGACCGCATCCGCACCGCCTACAACCGCCACGCCGCGGGCGGCGCCACCCCCAAGGAATCCGTGATCGCTGTCGGTCAGACACTCGTCGCCGCCTACTGCAACTCAGCCGGGATCCCCACCGAACGCTGACCCCCAGGCGCCCGGCCCGCCGCCGGGCGCCAGCGGCGGCACCGTCAACCCGGTGCGCGTCCATTGGCTCCCCGCACCCGGTTACCCGGCCGGCACCCACGACCGCGACGCCGTACTCACCCGGTACCGCGAACAACTCCAGCAGCCGCCCGAAAGGACCTCTCACATGACCACGACCGCCACTGGACTGCGCTGCCCCCACTGCCTGATGCCGACCAAAGTCGCAGAGGGCATCGTGGCGCCCCACGATTTCCCCTACGCCGTCACCAACTACGGCCAGTGCAAGGGCTCCGGCCAGTCGGCTCTCACCGGCCCGGCCACCCCGCCCACCGTGTGGGGCTACGAGGAACGCAAGACGTTCGTGGAGCTCGGCGTCCTCCCCTCGCCGATGCCGACCGTGGAACGCGACGGCTGGGTGGTGACCATCTCGGGCGTGCGGTTCACGCACTCCACCCATTGCGCCAAGTGCCGCGTGGTCGTGCACACCGCCACGGACGGCGGTGTCATCCAGCTCGGGTTCGACCACAAGGGCCGCGCCTTCGAAAAGGAGCGCCCGGGCGCCCGGCCGACCTACGACGGACCGTGCCCCAACGGCTGCGGCCACCGAGTCGTCATCGGCCACCGACACAGCGACCCCACCCGGGCAATGCCCGTCGCCGAGGGCCGCACCGTCGAATCCCGCGAGTGGGAGCGCCTGCGCCGCGACCTGAAAGTCTGCACGGTCGATATGAACCGCGATGACCTCGCCCGCCTGCGCACCTGACCCCGCCCCCGCCCCCGCATGCCGACGCACACGGCGGCCGGCTGCCGGGCGCCGCACCAGCGACAACCAGCAGCCCGCGCAAGCTGCCGGCCTAGCCAGCAGCCCTTCAGCGACTGCCCCGCACTCATGGACGTGAAGGCGTCAATGGACAGCCTGCGGAGCAAGCTGCCCGAACAATGACCTCCCGCATGCATGCCTCGCGCAGCAACAGCCGGATATAGGGCCGACCCCGGTGCGCACCAACTCCCGCATCAGGCCCGCCACCTCGCCTGGGTAGGGCCCCGCCCCCGCCCTCGAGCGCGTGTGCCGCCCAGGCCGCCAGCGGACCGGGTGCCCCTCAGGGCGAACTCGGTTACGCCACCTGCGAGGGCACGGCAACCGAGCGCGGCCAGCCCCCGAAGCGCTCGGTGAAACCGACTGGCTCGGGATCTGGCACTGCTTCCCCTGCGCATGGCAGGCCGCGCGACTCCTGAACCATCAGAGTGGATCATCGGCAATTCCACGCAGCAGGCCGGCGAGATGTCCTGTATGGGGGCCAGGTCGGCGCCACCCGGCGGTCCGGTGCGGACGGGTGCAACACACGGTGCAACGCTCCCACCTGCTGTGGCTCGATGACGTTTGCGCAGGTCAGGGGTGAAACGGCGCAGCCTGTTGCGTGCGCGTTGCACTCCCGGGCTGGCAGTGTTGCGCCGCTGGGCCGGGCGATGCGTCGACCAGCGGACAGCACAACGATGCTGCCGTTGCGGTGACAGTCCCAGCCAGCGCGGGCCCCGGGCGACGCGTCGCCCGGCGGCACGTGCATCGTCCAGCACTCGCAAGGGACACCGTCTCCCGGCGTCGGCGCCTGCGACCGCGGTGGTCCCCCCCCCCGGCCCTTGGCCGGGCTGTCATGGTCCCCTGGTACGCCGCCCATGGCGGTGCTGCGCTCCGGCCGCGCGCTGCCGTTCGGCGTGGGCCCATGTCCGGAGTTCTCCACTTCGTCGTCGGGCGACGGCCTCAGAACGACCGAGCAACGGGGACAGCAGGAGGTCGCTCGACGGTGTCTCGGGCGGCCGACAGGCGTGCGGTGTAGTAGGCCCGGACCTCCTCGTAGGCGTACAAATCACGGCCGGGGGCTTCGTGAGCGGGACGCGGGAAGTCGCGATGCCGGCGCTTGTGCGCACGTAGCAACTCCGGCTTCACCACCACGCCTTCGACAGCGAGCCTCCGTGCGATCTCGGCAAGACTCAGCAGGTCCGGATGAGGGAGGAGGGGCTCCACGGTCGACTGAACCTCGGTGGTCTCGGCCTCTGCCTCCATCTCGTACGCTTTCGGTGCGGCGTGCTCCACTTCGTCGGCTTTCGGTTCGGGGGTTTCGACTTCCTGCGAGCGGTTGTACAGCGTCGGCAGGAGCGCGGCGAAGAGTCGCTGGGGCAGCGCTTGGGGCTCTCGCGGCAGCCCTGGGGCGAGGAACCGGTGCAGTTTGCCCTTGCACCAGAACCACTCCCGATCAGCGCGGATCCGTTGGGCCGCGAATGCATGGTGGTACTCAGTCTCGACCTCCTTGCCTCCGGGCGTGACGAGAACCACCCATTCCAGGGCGAGGCTCAGATCGGCCATTCGCCGCTTCAGATTCCTTGTCGTGCCGATCTTGACCCGGTCTCCGCAATGAACGAAGTACACGACGGGCCGGTGCGGTGCACCCGAGAGCACGTTTGCCAGCTCGATGCCCGCCGCCGCATCAGGTCGACTACGCGGTCTCCCACCGGGGCGGCTGCCGCGCACCCCGAAGGCCGACGCGGTCCTGCCCTTCATGTGCGACACAAGCCGTCCGGCCCGCAGTTCTTCGGTCATGTCTGAAGATTCGGCAAGCCGTCCTGTGGACAGCGTCCATGACCGCTCGCCGTGCGGACCAGACACGTGTTGGGTGACTCTTGCGCGGCAACTGGCGACGTAGCGGTAGTCGGCCAGCCGCGCCGTGATGCCGTGCTACCTGGGCTTTTCCTGTCGCTGCCATGCACCGCTGCCTAGGAGGCTGGTCAACTACCGCAGAGTCGCACCCACCTGGGGCCCCTGCCGTGCCGGGCAGAGCAGATACTGTCCAGAGGGCCTCCTTCCTACAATCACCAGACCGGCCGCGGCCGCACCTCGACGATCTCCACGACCAGACCCTCAGACCGGGTGAGTGCACAGCCCGTGCTCGGCCCCACACCGCATCCGGCAATTGGCAGCAGGGCCTGGTCTTGCAGCAGATGGCACTCGTCGGTAGCAGCATGCATGCCGTAGCGAAGCCTTCGGGCAAAGCAGCACTCCTGCGATGCAGCAAGTGACGTGAGCAGCAGCGCAGCGAGGGCACCAACTGGCAGCGGTTGACCCGACAGCCAGCAGCAGTACTTACGTCGGCTGTCTCATCCATGATGCGCAGCGCGCTTCAGCCTGCGGAAGGAGTGTGGGTCATGGGTGAGGCGCTCCCGCTCCCAGGCAGTCGTGTGCAGTACCGGAGTGTCCGCGCGGACCCGGTACGGACCCCTTGCACGCTGGCCCTGTTCACCGCTCCCTCACGCTGAGCGAAGTTCGCAGGTGCAGATGGAGCTTGGTGGTTCCGCGCACCTGCAACACGCTGCGATGAATGGCCCTCAGCGGGATGTTTGTGCAGTTCAGGAGCGCAACGCGACCCGGTGTTGCGCTTCCGCGTCGCGAGATCGGTGCGCCGCGTTGCACCCGCTCTCGGCTTCACTCAGGAGTGGCGGGGCAACTGTGCCCGGCGAGGTCTGCGGGGCTCCCCTCCGCTGTGCAGCCCCCCACGAAGGCGAGTACTGGCGCCCTGTGGCGGTGAAGCTCGCGGGCACTCGCCAGCAGGGGCTACCTGGCAGGAGCGGAAGCGGTGAGCAGCAACACGTCAGTGCAGCACGGACGGTGCCGCAGCATGACGCAGCCGGGGCAGCATCCGGGCTCAACAGCAAGTGCGGCGCCCCGATAGCAGCGGACCACGGCCAGATGGTAGCCAGCCGGTTCGACGCAACACCGGCAACGGTGAGCGGGCTCCCGCTGCAGCACCGCCGCGGCACATGCGGGGTGCACTGAGCGGTCTCGTGCTCGTGTCCGTCGCATGGTCCGGCCGACGTGCGGCTTGGGCCCCGGCGGTCAAGTCGAATAGGGGGAGCTCGGCGGCCGGCCAGGCCCTCGGGATGGGCGTCAGCGGCCGCGGGTGCCGCGTGCTGGGCCACCACCGGCTCCAGCGCCTCGTAGACCACCTTGGCCCGCTGACTGCGCGCTGCTGAGGGGCTCGCGCGAGCAGCAGCCATTGCGCGCCGTTCATCCGCATCCCGACGGCCCACACCGCGGCCAGCAGACGCCGGTTTCCCTTCTGCTTCAACGGCCCCTGTACGGGCGTCACCAGCGCGTGCGCGGCCCATCGCAGATTCTGGCGCCGGCTCCCCTACCGCGGGTCGTCCGCCCTCGGCAGCAGCCGGCCTGCGCCGCTTCGGGAGCGGCGGTGCTGCCGGCGGTGAAGCAGTCGGCGCGAGCGCCCTGAGGCAGCGGGGGACACCACGGCGCCAGTGCGGCTGACGTAGTCGGCCCGGCAGGGAGACGGCGCGGACGAGCCGTCAGCGCGGGTGTGATCCGGTGCCCGGTGGCCGGTACCGCGGCGGCCAGGCGCGGCATAGGCCCGGCGGAGCGGGGACAGCAAGCAGGCCGACGCGCTGGCCAGGAGCAGGCGCCGCAGGTGGCACGAGCGCCCGACAACCGGGCACCACGATCGGCGCTCGGCGTTGATCAGTCCTGTGTAACTCCGCGCTCTCGCCAGCCAGGGGCAACCGCACATTGGTGATCAAGGCTTCGATGGCATGGTCCCGCGCCCCCTGGTAGAGGGCGATCGCGCGGCGGGCCTCAGTATCGAACTCATGGTGCGTAGCAGCGAGGTGGACCATCACGGTCGCGCGTCGGCGGTGGCATTCGTGCACAGGCTGCGGGTCTGGTTGCCCGTCGCGCGCCTGGTCGAGAAGGTCGGCGGTCTCGTCTCCGGCCCTACGTTGCCGGCGCCCGTAGGACGGCACGGAACGGCTGACCGGCCAGGCCAGACCAGGAGATTGCCCCGGCGTCAGCAGGCGGCGAAAGACTCGCAGCGCCGCAGTTGGCAGCCAGCGGCACGCCCCGCGGCAATGGACCGGACGCAACAGCCCAACGCGCGCCTCACAGGCCGGTCTGGTCTGTGAGGCGCGCGCGTTGGGCTCTCCTGTCATCGGCCCTGGGAACCTACGGGTTGCCCGCGGAGAGTGAAGGGGGCTGGGTGAACCAGCCACCACCGCCCGGGGATGGGGTGGCTGGAGGTACCCCAACCGTTGATGATCACTGCGTTCACTCCCTCAATACGCTCGAGGTGCCCAGCTACTCCGCTGCCGAAAGTCAGCGCCTGGACATGCCTTCCGACGTACTTTTCGAGAAGTTCCGGTGTGACGTTTCCGAGGACCGTGATGCGCGCGCTATACGCGGCGCCGTCCAGGTCCAGGCATGGCTGATCAAGGGAGGTCACGGACTGCCTTCCTGGTCGGGAGATGGCTGTGGTTGGGCACGGTGACAGCAGCTCGCAGATCGCTTCCCCTGAGCGGCGAGCTATCGTCTCTGGGCGCCCGGGACGGCGCGACAGCGGAACAGGCGGTCAATGCTCGTTAGGCCAGAGGGCCCGCGGATTGGTCTTCACAGCACGCAGTCCGGCGCGTCAGCGGCGGGACGGCGGCTGTTCCCCGCCCCGGGCTGGACCGGGGCGGGGAACAGCGCGGCGGTCGCCCGCTCACGGTGTTCCGGGCCCAGAGCCGTCAACAGGCCGGCGCCGGGCGGCGCCCGGCCCTCACGGCCTACAGAGGGTGTTCTGGTCCCGGGCAGCAACACCGCGTGCGGACTGCGCTGCCCCGCCCCCGGGAAACGGGGGCGGGGCAGCGGGTCTGGTCTCTCCTACAGCCGAACGGCTGCGCACCCCCATGGAGCCGGGGTCGTCACCCGGGCGGGACCTGACGTCCATGAAACCCGAATGCATTACCGGCGCCCATCCCATAACCAGACTGGGGGGTCCCTCGCGTACTCCTGCGAGGATTCGAACCTCGATCTCCGGATCCGTAGTCCGGCGTCCTCTCCGTTGAACGACAGGAGCTGGCCCGCGCGTTGCGCGGTGATGCGTACCCTCGGCGGGATTCGAACCCGCGACCTCCCCGTTGAGAGCGGGGCGAGCTAAGCCGGACTACTCCACGAGGGCGTGGATTCCCGCCGTCGGCCGGGGACCGGATCAGATAGGGCCCGCGAAGGGCTTGCTCGTCACCTTCCCCGGCCGGGGCAGGGCCACCGTCGGCTCCTCCCCAGGAGCCTACGGCGACGCGTGCCAGCGGACCGGATCCGCCGGGGGAAGCATCACCTCCCCGCTGGCACGTCGCGAACGGACGGGACTCGAACCCGCACCCAACCCCTCAGGGTTGCTCTAACCATTGAGCTACCGTCCCAAGGAGAGCGTCCTCCCCTCTTCAACCCGACCAGTGATCAGCCAGCCAGGTCCGTTGCTGTGCCGGTGTGTGCCCTCTCAACGGGGACTCGCCTCTGGAGGGGCACACACCAACACTCCGCGATCCGAGGGGGCTTGAACCCCTGCACACTCACAAGTGGAGCCGCTCTACCAACTGAGCTACGGACCTGCCAGGCGGAGGAGCAAGGGCGGTCGCCCCCTCCTTCTGACACTTAAGATATTACCTCATGGGCGTTTGAAGCGCAACCCCGGCAGGCCGGGCCGGACAGCAACAGACCCACCGGGCAGAACTCGAGCCGGGGCGTCTCCGTCGACGAGCCGCTCGCCGCCGTGCGGCCGCGGGGCGGGTCAGAACCTCCGCATGGCGGCTTACGACGACCGCGCGGCGGACGCGGGCAAGGGCCAGGACCGGCGAGGCCGGGAGCAGGCGGAGCAGGCTGGACAGCGTGCGCAGCGTAGCCCGGCGGCGAGACCGGCGACACCGGGCCGAACAGCGGCGAACACCGCCGGACATCTGCGAACGCCCGGCTGCCGGCGGCTCATTCCAACGGCTTGCCGACGAGGGCAAGTGTGAGGTCGTGCGCGAACAGGTCTCCGATGTCGGACACTCCCCCCTCCTGCCACCCCCCGGAGACGGAGGCCCCTTGGGTGGGCATGGAGATCAGCCGTCCCAGCGCCGGGCGTTGCCGGCGCTCGTCCACAGCTTCTGATCCCGCCGCTTGGTGCATGAAGGCCGCCACTCGTCGGCGTAGCGGGCCTCGACGTCGCGGCCGAGCATCCCGCGCGTCAACAGGGAACGGATCTCATGGACCCTGATAGCCCGGCGCAGAGCAGCCTGGGACGACTCACCCGCTCGCGGGGAGCAGTCGATGTCGAGGCGTCCGCAGATGGAACGGGCGATCGCGGTGACCCCCATCGGCTCGGCGCCCTCGTCGAGCGCGGTAGGCGGTGGGCACGGGGCCGGACCCCTTCGTCGGAAGTCTGATGAGCACGAAGTCGCGTCTTGGGCGCCGGGGCGCGGCCCCGGGCGGTCGCCACCTGCCGCAGGGCGCACAGGCGCGGGCGCGCTCCCTGGGGCGCGCGCTCGGGGCCGGGTGCGCTCGTAGATCAGCTGGGGCGAGTCGCCGCCGTAGACCACCGAGGTGCCGCTGTCGGTGGCGCAGCGCGACCGGACGGTGGACGGACACGGATGGACTGTCACCCAAGCACGGCGGTGTCGATAGATGCCGGGCAGGTCGCTGCGCCTTGCTCCCGGTCGCTGCGCTGGCCGGGTGGCTGTCACGCAGGGAAGCAGCGAGGGCACAGGATCGAACCCCTCTCGAGGCGGCGGGCCACCTCCTCCTTGGTAAGCCGGATGTTGAGGAGGACGGCGCCGCCGCAGACGACGTCCTGACGGTGCCACGCGCGGCTCTTGTGGATCACTCGGCCGTGGGTGGCTTCGCCGGTGCGAAGTACGTAGCGGGTCATCTGTGCCTCCTGCGATGAATGGTGGCCGTTGCCTATCCGTGGCCCCTCGGCCGATAGGCATAATTTACTCGCAAAAGCGCTCCTGTGTCAAATGTAAAGCGTCATCATGACGCTCCGAAGTGCGGCTTGCCTGCCGCGGCCCGAAGCCGACCAACGCTGGGCAGGCATCTACCGGAAGCCGGCTGCCAACTGCCGACGGCGCCCGGGCCAGCGCGGCCCACAGTCGACCGCCAGCCGAGCTCCCGCCCTCCAGCAGCCTGGGGTAGGCGCCGGGGTCGCCCGACGTCCAGCGCGCACACAACGCCAAAGCGGCGCGGAGGCTGGCACGGAGACGTCGACGAGGGCCGGGACGGCGGCGGTGCGAACGGACGGCCGCCGCCGAGGGGCAGCCCGGCACAGTGGGCTCGACGCAAGGACGGCGGTCGGACGGCAGAGCCACAGGACAGCCGAGCCGGCGCGAAGCCGAAGCCACAGGCGGGCCGGCGGCCGGACGCGGAGCGCAGCGGCACCGCGGCATTGCGGGCTGCGGAGAGCGGCCGGGATGACGACGAAGCACGATGGAGCCGCGCGGCGGCGGGACGGCAGGAGCAGACACCAGGACGAGACGGCGCCGGAGCAAGGGCGACGGACGGCGCGCCGCACGGTGGCACCGGGGCCGGGCGCGAGGGCGGTCAGAGCGGCGCCGGATGACACACAGCGGCCGGGACGCAGCGCCCTGGCGTCAACTTCCTCACACAAAGCCACTTTGACAGCTTCGGATTTATTGACTAAACTACCTACTAATGTGAGGCCCCGCCGTTGCGACGCCGCCAAAAACAAGGAGTCACCATGTCCGTCACCGCCGACCTCGTCGCCCCCGCCACACCCGTGAACGACTCGCCCTGGCTCGGCAAGGACGTCACCGACCACCTTGGCCGCCCCGCCACCGTCCGCCGCGTGTACGACGTCCGGGGCCAGCACGTCGCCCTCCTCACCTCCGCCTCATCCGCACCCGAGAAGGGTGAGGCCATCTACGGCGAGCACGTCGCCCTTCTGTCCGCCGACGGCCAACCCCCGACTTTCCCCGATTTTCAGGACAAGCGCGCCGAACTCGTCCGCCTCGAATGCATCCTGCACAGCGAGGGCGCCACGAAAGCGGACGCCGAGCGCTTCCGCGCCGCCGCCCAGGCGCTCGCCCCCTACCAGCAGGCCAGGGGCCGCCTTCGGCAGGCCCTGATCGACCAGGCACAGCCCGGCGACCGCGTGTACCTCACCCGCCAGGGCTCGTACGCCACTGTCGCCGACGCCGACAGCTACCCGCTGGACGATCTTCCCCGACTGTCCATGCATGTCCGCCTCGGAGACGACGCCCTCCGCAACGACCCCTACCTCCTGGAGGGCCACCCCGACGGCATCGTCGAACTCAGCACCCTCACCCTGTGGCCCACCCTCGACCTGATCTGACAGCACAAGCCACAGGCCACCCGCCGCGCCGCAGCGACGAGATCATGAGGGACCTGGCCGCTGCCCCGGACCCGCAGGCCGAGTATTCCTGCACCGTGCCGCCGTCAGCCGGGGCAACCCGGGAACCAGGACGACGCCGACAGCGGCTCCAGTAGCAGCACGGGCCCACGGCGACGGGCGGGATGGCGCCGCCATGCAGCCGGATTGGTGCGGCAGGATGTCGGCAGTCGCCCACCTCGGCGACGGACCGGCCAGCCGGGGGCATCCCACAGGCGCGGGCGAGCGCCATACCGCGTTTCCCTACCCTGCGGATACGCGGCACCGTCAACATTCTCGACACGAGTTTTTTCCGCAAGGAGCCTTAAGTGAGTGACTCTCTGCCAGAACTGATGACGCGAGCCGCCGGTTTGCTGGACGCCATCGGTGATGCGCAACCACTGACGGTCGACCTCAAGGTGCGGAATCCTGGCATAACGTTGCGACCCTCGTTCCCTGGGCCCATCAACACTCAGCGCGGCATGATCGAACGCGTCGCCCACGTGCTGGGCTCACAGGCGACCGTCAAACCCGTCACCGACCGTATCTACACCTACAGCGTGCAAGGCGAGCTGGGAGGGACAAGGGTCATTGCCATAACTCTCACGCCGCTTCGGGCTGAATCGGGGGCTGCCATGCGCAGCACGACGACAGCAAAGACGGCTAACGTGTTGCGGGACCTGCTTCCCTGGGCCGATTCGTTGGAGACGGCGGAGCTGTATCAGCTCTCGGTAGCCGATATGAAGACCGATCACGAGGTCAGTGCAGCCATCGCCCGCTCCGACGCCCCGTCGAAAGCCGCTGTACGTCTGGTCGGGAACCTGCCGAACCAAGTCGACGTGAGGTGGTACGGAGCAAGTGGTACTGCTCTGCTGCCAACCGGCCATACCTTGCATATATACGACGTCGGGTGACGAGATCTGGCGTTGCTAGCACCCTGAGCATTCCGGAATCCGGCCGGGAAGACGCCGGGCGGCGCGCGGCCAGCGGGCGCGGCAGCCCGGCAGCGGGCGGCGCTGACATGGCCGCCCGTGCCTGTCGCGGGGCGCCGCGCGCGTTCTCGTACCGCCCGCACGAGCCGCACCGGGGGCGGGACCGGATCACGTGATGGCCGTCGCTCGCCCAGTCCGTGGTCCGGCTGTAGACCATCTCTCCCAGGGCGGCCTCCACCTGGCGTGCGATCTTGGCGAGTCGGGTACGTGCCGCCGCGACTTCCTTACTACCCATGTGCTCCTCAGCAGTCGATGCGTTCGCCGGGCAGGCCGGCGGCGCAGCGGTGCTCTACGAGTGCGCCTTGCTCCGGCACGCCCCGATCTACGACCGCCGGGCGCTTGGCTGCAGACGCGGTCAGCGCGGCCGGTAACCCGGCGAACGGCGCAGCGGGGTGCGCGCACGCGCGCACCGTGGGTCCCGGGGCGGCGGGTGAGCAGGCATCACCGGCATGCCTGCTCACCCGCGGGGCTGGCGGGACGCACGAGGACACGGTCCCGGGCGGGGTTCCAGCCGGCGCAGTGCGTGGTGTCCTGCCCGTCCCGGTCGTAGCGGACCCTGATCTGCCAGGTCGGCCAGCTCGCGCGGGGACCGCGGTCGATGGCGAGAACCTCGTACGCAACGGCGACGTTGCCGTGGTCATAACGACCGCCGACGACGCGTGGCCCGACCTGCATGGTGACCCACTCCTCGTGGGTCATCTCGAAGCCCTCGTCGCGGTCCCCGAGCAGCGCGGCGGGCATGGTGTTGCCGCACTCGCCGCACTCGTCGCGGCCGCAGGTGCTGACGGTGCCGCACGCCGCGCAGGTCCAGGACGGGCGCTGACAGAAGTGGCAGGCGTCATACGACGGCGGGTTGTCCTCCCCGCAGATGCAGCCCCAGGCGGTTCCCGCCCGCTTGGCAGCCGCGAGATCGCTCTCGTACCTCCCGGCGCCGCCCCCCGACTGGTTCATGCTCTGGCTCAACTCTCGTTCCTCCGTGCCTCTCCTGCGCCGCCGAGCACGGCGTCGCTGTCGTTAACGATCACCAGCGGCTCTCGATTCTCGATCGGCCCGGTTCCCAGCTGAGTTGCCGCTGGGGCTCCTGGAGTTCCCGGGCCCTGGCATCAGGTCATATCCCCGTTCACGCTGCGGAGCGCGGCGGGAGTCAGCGCGCGCTCCATCCGGAGCGCTTGGCGGCGGGCCGGGTCGCGCTGGTAGGCGGTGGTGGCGAGCGCCTCCCGGACGGCCCGCCGGTCACGGCGGTGAGCAGCGCTCTGAAACGTCTTGCGGACGCCCGGCTTGGCCCAGACGGTCACGCCCCGGGTGTACTCAGGAAACCCGTGCTCGTCGCGGCAACCGGACCGCAGAATGCCCATACGGACGGCGGCCTGGTTGTCGACCATGAGCCGTGCGGGGTTGCCCTCACGCAGCGGGCGGATGCGCCGGTGGTGCTTGGTACGGGACATCAAAGCCTCCAAGGGGCAGCGGTGTTCTTCACAGGGCCGGCCGGGTCCGGCAGAGCAGGGTGGTCCGGGCATGTACCGGTTCACGCTGCGGCGCGGGCGCGGATGTCCGGGCCCGTCGCGCGGCAACGAGACCGGCAGCACGCCTTCCATCTGCCACGAGCGGGGCCGGGGCACCGTTACGTCACACCGCAGGGACGATCGGTTGGGGCTTCTGCGCCCGGGTCCACACCGCGACAACGGCATGATTTCGGGTTTCGTGCTTGCCGCCCAACTCGCTGCGCCCATCGTCGACATAGAAGGTGGCCCACCACTCCATGTTCGGCTCCCGCCAGACCCGGCCGATCAGCCTGTCCGTGTAGACGAAGTAGTTGCCCTCCCCCGCTGGCTTCAGCCGAATGGCCTTCAGGATGTCCGTGGTCATGAGATTCCCCTTTCGGTCAGGAGGTGCCCCCAAGATCCCATCCCGTTCACCGATCACTGAGGCTGGGGCGGGAGTCGACCTTGCGGCTACCGCAAGGATTAATTTACTCCCAAATAAGCCTTTAGTCAAATCTTAGATGTCGCCTGACGGGTGGGCTCAGCGACTACTCTCCAGCGCACTTCCGGGACGCAGTCCGATGGCGCGCGGGGCGCCACGGAGGCCCGCGCTGACGCTCGCGGCGCGACTCGGGCACCACTGAGGCGGCATGCACCGAGCCTCGGCCAAGTCGAGCGAGACATCGAGCAGCAGCGACTCTGCGCTCCGCCTGGCTATTGGGCCGATGGCGGCGGACGTCGGCGTCGCACTCGGGGTCGGGGCGGCTGGCAGGCGCGCGACCAGGAGCAGACCACGGACTCGGCCGGCCCCAGAGCGCGGGCCAGGGTCAGACTCAGGGCCTCAAGTCCGACGGGATGGCCGGGCGGAGGCCGTCAACGCCTTCGCAACGCGCCGCAGGGTCCCCTCACCGCGGAATCCGGCGCACCTGCCCACGCGTACGTCCAACACCACCACGACATTTGACATTCGACTTAAAGATGGCTAAATTACCTACCAGGCGGTGTGGGGAGGCACGCCCCGGGCCGGCCGCCACGAAGCCCCTGCCGAAGGAGAAGCGCATGATCGCGACCCAGACCCAGCAGACCTCCGCCGACGCCGACGAGGCGGTCGTGTGGCTCCTGCAGTTCGCCGAGTACATGGAGGGCGGTCACATCGTCGGCGCCTTCGACGAGTTCGCACTTGGCCTCAGCGAGTTCATCACCCAGGCACAGGGGCTCCACGAGCGCGTCGAGGAAGTGCGCCAGGAGCCGGACGGCTCAGTGCGCCTGCGGGCGGGATGCGACTCGCTGTCCTTGAAGCCCTACCGCGTCACCGGCCCGACGACCGGCGTTTGGGTAGTGGAGGAAGGCGAGGAGTATATGGGCGGCACCCTCACGGGCGTCTTCTGCGACCCCTTCCACGCATTCGAGGCGTTCCGCGCCGCCGCCGACCCGAGCGTCACGCTGGGGTGCCTCCTGCTGCGGCCGGACAACTCGATGCGCATCTCCTCGTCGGGCTGCGACTGGGTGCAGCTGCGGCTACTGACTGTCCGCAGCCGCACGGAATACGGCTGACGCCACAGCCGGGCTGCACAACGGCCCGGCCACCCAGCACCCACCACACGCGCCCCGGAGGGCCTCATGAGTAACACCCCCGTCCTGATCTGCTCTGCCATCGCCACCGCGGTCGCCTATCACCTGGGCGCCTCTGGCATCGTCCCGCGCGCCACAGGCCGCTTACGCTCCCGCACCCGGACAGTCCTCATCCAGTGGCTGGCCAAGCCTGCCTGGCACCCGGCGCGATGGACCGTCGAGGCTGTCGCGCACGTCCGGACAGCCTCAGTCGTCGTATGTGCCTTCGCTCTCCACCCGATCGCCTCGACGCGCCTGATGCGGCAGGTCGTCGCCCTTGCCCCCCGCCACCAGCCAGACGAGCTGAAGAACGCAGTTGCCGAGGCTGCTCGTCTGCATGTTCCCGACCAGCCCGTGACCAGCGTCCGCGTCGCTATCTACCAGCCGCATCGGACGTTTGGCCTGGACAACGTCGCCTTCCGCCACGGCCGCCACCCCGAGGATGTCACCCGCGTCACCCTCGGCGGCAACCCCATCTCCATGAGTGGCCCCACCGACCCGGACATTCGGGAGCAGTTGCACGGCTCCCGGGAACGAGTCGCCGCCGCTCTGGCCACCCTGCCCATCGGTCCGGACATCACTGCCATCTCCGTCCCCGTCGATCGCAAGAGCCGCCGCGGCGGTCACCCCGTACACAAAGCCTCGTGATCCAGGAGTTCGCGTACGGGTCCGGCACCTGAGCGCCAAGAGCGGTGGCTAGCACCCCGTCCACCACAGGCAGTTCGTCCACGCCGCCGACCGACAGCGGTGGCAGACCGTCCGCCTCTGTCGGCCAGGCGAACCCGTCTGACGGGTCGCAGTCGACGGGCCACGGATTCGATCCGGCACCACTTCTCCTGCCACCGGTACGGACGGGCGCGGACCCGGGCGACGGCAGGGCGGGCCGCGGTGCCGGCGGTCCGCGTGGCCGGGCCCGCACACCGCGGTGAGCCAGCTAAAAGCCCGGCCGCCGCAGGCCGGGCAGGCGTATGCGCACCGCGGTGTCGTTGCCGGCTGACGGCCACAGGCCGGGCGCCGTGGCCGCCGTGCCGTCGCCGGTCACGACACGACCCGCCACGGCAGCCGCTAGCCCCCGCGGCCGATCAGTCCTGAATCCGGGCAGGGACGATGCCGCTCTTCACGGCGAAGTCCAGGTCGGCGATCCTCGCCCGGGACCTGTTGCCGTACTGCCGTACCAACGCCAGGTGCTCGGCTGGTTCCTCGGGCGGAACAACGAGCTCCGTCTTGTCATCGCGGGCAGTCCTCCAGTTCGCAAGGAGGTCCGCGGCCCCCAGCCGAGCCAGACCGCATCGAGCTTCGACCAGCAGCGAAACGGCCTCCTCAAACGTCAACTCGCCAGCGTCAACAGCATTGCCGTATTTCTCGACCTCATACATGGTGGTCCCCATACCAACCATCATGCCGAACTCCGGCCGACGCAGACCGAGGTTGCAACGGGTCGCACAGTCCGCGGGCCCGGCAACCGACCGGGCGGCAGGCGCCATGGGTTGCTCCTTGGTTTGTAGGGGCCGGACGCGCTCGCCTGGCCTCCAGGCCGCAGCGCGCCGACCGAGGCTGGGGGCGGGTGGGAGCAGACGGGCGCGGCTACCACCAGACGTGGACGAGGTACTTGCCACTGTCGATGACACCGAGGCACGCGAGGTCGTTCATGACCGAAGCCAGGTGGGGCTCGGGTCCACCCGCGCGCCAGGCTGCAATCTCCTCGGCTTCAAGCGGGTCCAAAGGCTCTGCCCACGCCTCGACTAGGCGATACGAGCCATTGGCCACGCCGAGCGCCCGAATCACGCTGTACTCCATGCCGTAGTGACAGCGGATAAGGCATTCGAGTGCTTCGAGTTCAACCTGGGGGTAGGTGACCGTTTTCAACGGCAAGCTCAAGTGCGGTCCTTTCCATGACAGTGCGCGTCGATCGTGGAATCGGTAGCCCGATGCCTGTGGTTTCAGTCCGCCATGCAGCGTGCTGGAGTACGCACGTCCGAGGCGAAGGAGTACACCTCACACGGAGCAGCGAACCAAGCGAGCACAGACGCGACCAGTATCAGGACGGCAAGAATGCCGGGCAGGGCTTGCTTCATGTGGGCCTCCAAGAGAAGTAACCGGCGAGAACAAGCATTAATTTACTCCTAAATGTGCTCCACGTCAAATCTTAGATGTCGCTCACTGCTCTGGGTGGTGAGCAGTCTCATTGACTGCTCACCAGTGCAACACTTCCAGGCCACGGCCCGACGGCACGCGGGGCGCCACGGAGACCCGCACTGACGCTCGTGGCGCGACTCAGACGCCACTAAGGCGGTACCGCACCGAGCCGCGACCCGCCGGGGCCCGTGCGCCAGTCGCCATCGTGATGCAGCAGATGCGGGTGCTGCGGCGCGACAGCACCTATACCGCGCCCCGGGCACCCGGGGCGGCATGCGCGCCCGCTCCCGGAACTGATACGGCCGGACGAGGCGGGTCGCCGCGAACTCCGCGGGCACCAGCCACGGTTCCACTTCGGCGGGATGCGGCACGTAGCCGGCGCCGTGGTCCGTCGCGATGGGGGCACGGGCCGGCGGCGTGGGCCCCGGCCGACGAGCGCGCCCCGCGCCTTGACCGGGGCCGGCCCATACCGCGTGACCTTCTTCGGGCTGGCGCGTTGCCAGGTGACACGTGCGCTGATGGCCGGCCCACGCCGGGCGCCGTGCGGCGGCCCCGATTCCTGCCAGGCGTCCGGGCCGCCACCAACCCTGCCCGGCAGGCTGTTGACGGGTGATCCCCACGTGCGGCGGTCCGCTGCGGGAAAGGCCGCGGAAACGACGAAGGGCAGTCGTAACGCCCCCTGTAGCACCACACGGCCTCTGGAGGACTTGGGAAATCGCGGAAGCTGGCGCGGATCTCCCGCAAGTTGCTACCCGGTCAGGCCCCGCACACGCTGCGCGCAGGACCCCAGTGCAGCCACCGCGAGATGAAGAAGATCCTCCGGCAGCTCCGCGTCGAGCCGCTCGGCGGACAGTCGATAGCTGACAAGCAACGTGGCCAGCACCGCTGCATCGCGAGCAGCAGCAAGGACCGGGTCATCCGGATCCGCCTCCTCACCAACGACTCGTGTCAACGAATGCTCCAGGCGCTCAGCCTTGAACTGGTGGATCAGCAGCGGCGAAATCTGCTCAGGGAGCAACTCCTCCAGCACCTGGTCCGCCACCGCCTCCGCACGCGTGGCGACCTCATCGTCCATGACGTCGATCTCCACACCAAGCACAAGCGCCTCGGCCGCACCCACCAGAGCGTTAGCCATCTCCAGCTCGGTTAAGGCAGGAGAGCGTTCGGGGTCTTCGAAGAAGTCGATGCCGAGCCGGGACAACGCCCCCTCCAACCGTTCGGCCCGCTCGTTCACAACGGCTCACCCCATCTCGGACGTCATTGGGAACCAGCATCGCGGCACCCCTCAAGCGGCGAGCTGAACCACGCGGCGTGTTCACTCGGTAGGACCGGGGCAGCAGGGGACCCTCTACGATCCGGACGTGGCCCCCGCAGGCCCGCCCCGCTGTGCACGGCGGGGCTCCGGCCGGGCCAGGGCGGCGAGAACCCGGAGGACGACGGCGGTCCAAGCGACCGGATCGGCCAGCCAGGTGCTACAGCACGAGGGCGTAGCCGTCGGCGCCCGCGTCCTCGGCGGCGGCCACGAGCGAGCCGGCCGCCACACTCCCCCTGACAGCAGGGCCAGGCGACCCTCGGGGCGAACTGGGCGGCTGATGCCGCCCCGTGCCACAGGCCATTTACGACTTTGGAGGGCCTGACCGCAGCGAGATCGCCACGGTCAGGCCCTAGGAGTCGGAACAGAGCGGATCAGGAGGCGTCGGCTGCGGCGGTGCCCTCCGAGGCCACGGGACGGCGCCCGCTCCGGCCGTGACCCTTGACCTGGTACATCGCGGCGTCGGCGGCTCCCATGGCGGCCTCACGTGTCGGAGAGTCAAGGTCAGCGACCTGCGCCGCGCCGATAGAGGCTCCGACACTGAGCCGTCCACCGCGATAGTCGACGGGCTCACGCAGGAGCGCCCCCAGGTCAGCCAGCGCAGCGGCAAGGCGCGGCCCGTCGCGGACGACCACGACGAACTCGTCTCCGCCGAGCCGTCCGGCGATCCCATTTTCGCCGCACCAGGATGCCAGCCGTTGACCGGTGGCCGCGATGACAGCGTCTCCGGCCGCGTGGCCACAGGTGTCGTTGACCATCTTGAAACCGTCGAGGTCGATGATCAGGACGGCCGCGCGGTCGTGCCGCCGGATGATGCGGTCGGCTGCCCGGTTCCAGCCGTCTCGGGTGAGAAGCCCTGTGAGCGGATCCCTCCGCATACAGTGCAGGCGCTTATAGAGGAGGTGCACATGGAGCACCCACCCCCCTGCCAAAACAGGGGCAAGAAACTGCGAGATCGAATCTGTGATGAGGTGCCTCCGTCTCTTCTCACGACAGGAAGGTGTGTGCCTCGGGGACACGCCGACCGAGGCTGGGGGCCGGTGGAGGCCGGGGCCCGGAGACGCGGGTAGAACTGTTCGGTGACGCGACGCGCCAGACCGTGCCAGGCCAACTCAGGCCGGATGGGAGAGGTCCAGGCACAGGCGGTGGCCCCTTGGCCATCGGCCGGGGACCGGATCAGATGGGGCCCGCGAAGGGCTTGCTCGTCACCGTCACGCTGCCACGTCCTCGCCAGGCGGGGCCGAGATCAAACTGCTCTGCGACGCTTAAGATATTATATTGCGCAGACCCGATACGCAACCAGGTGCCACCCCTGACAGTGCCCGGCTGGATCTGCTACGGCTACAGACCTCCAAGGCGGCAGGGGGTGGGACAGAGAAAAAGGGGGGTGGAGCCAAGGTGAGGTGCGGCGTTCACGAGGCGGGCGATCAGGCATCGCGAGGCGGCGGGGCGCAGCCGAGTAGGCAGGGCCTAGATGCGTGCGATGCCCGCCGGTCGGCCACCCGCGCCACCGCGTCTGATCTCACCCGGTACACGAAGGCGCCACTCGTCGGCATGACGGCCCGCCGTGTCACTCCGAACCGGCCGCCACCAGGCGGGGCGAGGTATCGAGAGAGATCAACAGCGGCGAGGCGCTTCGACCTCGCGCCAGGCCCCCGACTCCGATGTCGCCACACGTCGAGGCTCGTTTACGGCCGCCGATGTTGACACTGTTGCAATGGTTGGCTAAATTACTTATCGAGCGGTGCGGGGAGGCAAGCCCCACACCACCACGAAGCACACCCCAGCAAGGAGCAACCCATGCGCCACATCGACACCGACATCCTCGAAGCCATACTCTCGGCCGCCCCTCAGTGCGAACTCGACTACGCCGCCTGCGAGCGCACCGCAACCGAGCGGGGCCAGCACCCCACCGGCGAAGCCCTCGGTGAAACCGACTGGCCCGAGATCTGGTACTGCCTCCCCTGCGCATGGCAGGCCGCACGCGACTCCTGAACCACCACAACCCACAGCCACTACCAGCCCCAGGAGGCATGACGACCCGCTGCTCCCTTCGCTCCGGCGAAGCCACCCCTGGCAGAGTGACCCACAAGTGTCGCGCGTGGCACCGGCGAGATGTCCTCCCCGCCCGGGTGACCGGGTACCGTCATGGGCTTCACCCCGACGGCCACCTCAGCGCCGCACGGGAAGCTCGGTGATCGCAGGCACGGCGCCCCTCGGCGTTCCGGTGCGGACGGGTGCAACCCAAGGCGCAACGCTCCCACTTGCTGTGGCTCAACGACGTTTTCGCAGGTAAGGAGTGAAACGGCACAGCCTGTTGCGTGCGCGTTGCACTCCGGGCTGGCAGTGGTGCGCCACTGGGCCGGGCGATGTGTCGACTGGAGCTCGAAGCACCCTGTTGCGGCTGCGCCCGCACCGACCCGCGCGCGGGACGCCGCCCCGTGAGGCCGACCCAGCGCACTTTCAGCAAGGAGATATCGCATGAACTTCCTCGCCCTCACCAAGGCTGAGTCGAACGCCGCCGTCCAGGCGATGAACGACCTCGGCATGATGCACGTCGTTCACGGCGCGCCGGAGCAGCCCCAGCCGATCCCGGGTCGTAAACACGACTGCGTCCAGGCTGTGCTGGGACTGTCGACGGTGAACCTGGACAGCGATCTGCGCGCCCACACCGACGCCTGCAATCGCTACATTTCCTGGCACCCGGCACAGCCATCCGGCATTAGTGCCCACAAGTTGGCCAGCGCCGGCTGGATCGTGACGAGTGCCGAAGCAGCGGCGGCACTGGCGGCACTGGACCGCACCACCCTCCAGATCGTGCGCACCACGGTGAGCAACCGTTACGCCGGCTGCGCGGTGGACGCCGAATCCTGGGAGGACTGGACGAAGATGCTACGCGGTAGCGCCGAATCCGGTTACCCCATCTTCATAGGCGGGCCAGACCACAAAGGGCAGTGGCTCATCGCTGAGCTTCTCCTCGACGCGGCGTGGCGCACCTCGCAGCGCCGGAGTTGATTCTCTGCCGACGATTGCATCCGCTCCGTTGATCGCTTTCTTGCTGGCGGCGCACCTCGTCGATCCCGTCGATCCTGCCGCGGCGGGGTATCCGGGGCGCCACTCGCCAGTCCCACGTGCCCGTCCAGCGCTCACAGTGCCGGTCTCGCGCGCAGGGATGAGCGCAGCGTGATCCGCCGCGAACCTGCCAATAACCATGCCAGTTGGGACGTGAAGTTCCACGAGTCCGCTGCTACCGCGCTCGCCCGGCCGCTTTCCGCGGCCGCTCCTCGGCGCGCCAGCCTGGCCGGCGCGCCAACGGGTTCTCAGGTCAGCGCGGGGACACCACGGCGGTCGCGTCCGGCGCACGCACGCGACGAGGTCCGGGGGCGGGCTGGCGCCAAGCGCACGGTCGCCACCTGGTTGATGACAGAAGCGAGTTGCCGCCGATTGGGCCACGGCTGCTCCTCGTAGGACAGGTAGACGACGAGATCACCCCGGGTCGGGCGCAACTAGCCGTCCGGGCCGTCCATTGGCGAACCTGGCCAGCGCACCGCTCAAGGGGCACCAGCCGAAGGGCCAAGATTTGACATGACTCAATTCCGTGACTAAATTACCTATTGATGGCGAGGGAAGGCACCTCACGGCACGTCGATTGACGCCACCCGCCAACACCGACCGCCAAGACACCCGCCTTGCATCCAGGAGGAAGCCCCATGGTCATCGACTGGTACCGCCACAAGACCTTCCAGTGCCCGCAGTGCAACCACGACACGGTCGCCAACCCCTCCAGCTGGGAGGTATATACCTGCTGCAACTGCGGCACCGGCTTCGCGCGCTTCCCCCGCCTGCAGCGCTTCCTGCGCCACGTTGGCATCACCTGCGAGTTCTGTACCGAACGGCACCCGGTCCCCGTCGACGGCAAGCCGTTCGGGTTCCTGCGCCTACGCCACAACGGCGTCGGGACGTACGCGCAGCCCCAGGTCGAGGCGTGGCTGCACGACACCAACGAGGTCCCCGACCACCGCGACGCCGTCCGCTACATCAACACCCGCTCCAGCCGCGCCGAGGCGATGGCCGACCTCGCCCACAGGCGCAGCTTCCTCGGCCACGCCGAGGATGACCTCAGCCCCGTGCTCGCCGTCGTCGCCGACGAAGAGTTCGACACCTACGGGCCGGACCTCACCGAGGAGCAGCAGGACGGATTCCGCGACGGCACGCTGGCGGCCTACGGCGTCGGCATCCTGCGCCCCTACCTCGCCCCGCACCGTCGGCGCGGCCAGTTCTACGCCGAAACCGACAGCTTCACTTGGAGCCTGACCGCACCCTCCGGACTCGAAGGCATCTACACCCAGCAGGCCCCTGGGGTCCTGGCCCCCCACGCCCCGCAACTCTGACACCGCCCGGCCCCACCCCGCGCCGCCCGGCGGCCGACAAGCCCGCACCGGAGGCGGGGCGCAGCGCGCCCCGCCTCCAGGCGCGACACGACAAGGAGCCCCGCTCATAGCCCACTTCCTCCTCAGCCCGACGCACGTCCTCGCCCTGGTCAAGGGCACCGCCGAGGGCGACCCGGTCAAGCACACCACCGCGCTGGGCCTGGGCACTCACCTCGGCGACGCTGTGACCTGCGGCTTGCTCACGATCGGCAGCGACGAGTACGACCTGCATCTGACCGACACCGGGCGCGGCCTCTATCAGGCGCACCTCACCGGCCTTCCCGACGGCCGGGCCAACCACTGGGGCGACGCCGTCCCCCGGGCCGCCGTCGACCAACTCCACCAGCTCCACCTCCAGGCCACCGGACAAATCGTCGACGTCGAAGCCGAACTCACCGGGCCCGGCCACGGCGCCATCACCGTCCACCAGGGCACCCGCCACATCCGGCCGCCCCGAGCCACCCTGGGCCGCACCCGCAACACCGCGGGCCGCGTCACCGGCTGGTACGTCGACGACACCCGCACCCCGGACAGCACCAGCGAGCCCCGCGCCACCGGACGCACCAAGGACGATGCCATCCGCCGCTACCTGAGCACCATCGGTGTCCAGCCCAACGCCATCCTCTATGCCCGCATCCGCTACACCCGCAGCTGAACGCTGTCGGCCCTGCCCCAGCACACCGACGAATGGAGATGCTCTGATGCATGCCAACACCTGCGTGGAGGTCGACTGCCGCGCCCTCGAAGTCCACGGCCTCGCCAGCCTGCGGGACGTGCGCCTCGACGGCGTAATCCACCTGTCCCGGCCCACCCTCCAGATGGCCGCCGGACACTGGCAGGTAGGAGCCTGGCAGTACGAGCACGACCGGCCCTCCGGCTCCCGGATTCTGGAACCGATCACCGATGCCGAGGCCGTCGCGTACGCGGCGCGCGCGCGGCCACACCGTGCACACCGCGCGCGTCGCCCCGAACTGGACCGAGCCCCGTCCGATGCATCTCGTCGGCTTCCGCCTCGGTGACCTGCGCAACCGGCTCAACGCCCTCTGCGACATGCCGGACGACGCACTCGTGGTGATCTCCCCGGCCGACCACCCGCACGACTCCCGCTGGTCACCGGCCGCGCAATACGTCAGCACGGGCCTGTACGCGCCGGACACCACCGGCGGCGGCAACTACGGCCACATCTACGACACCGACCCGGACGATGAGGAAGACCGCGCGCCTCAGGGTGCGGTGCCCGCCGTCGTGCTCTACCCCAGCAACTGAATCCGGCAACGCGGCGGGCGGGCGTTGTAGGCCGCCCGCAGTACGCCACTGCCCGTCGCAGGAGCAGCAGCTCGCGAACGCCAGCAGTAGCTCGAGAGGGCACAAGCCAAGGGCAGCAGAGGGTGCTTGGGCTTGGAAGCAGCACGACTCTCGCGTCTCCGGGCAGCGTGGGCGCTCCACAGTGCAGCGACATGAGCAGCAGCGCGCCTGCATGACCTGGCCGCACCGAAGCAGCAGCGCCACAGGCAGCGACTTTGCACCATGCCCGATGACAGCACTTTGTCGGCCCCCGCAGAATGCACCGCGCGCCTCGACTCGTGGCGCAAGCGATCCGGAGTGAGCCGCGGCGACGCGCGCCCGGATAGCGGCCGCCACGTCGACTCGTGCCGTGCAGAGACCAGGTGCGGGGCGGGATGTCGGTCCACGTACGTGGCTATGTCTCCCTGGGGCGAAATGCTGTCCGGGCAGACAGAGCCCATGTTCCGCAGGTCGCGTACTGCAACACTCTCCGGCGGCAGTCCTCGGCTGGTGTTTGCACAGGTCAGCCCCGCAACGCCGCTCGGTGTTGCGCTTCCGCTTGCAAAGCCAACGCCCCGCGTTGCACCCTCAATTTCAGCCTCGGTCAGGAGTGCCCGGAGCGAGCAGTCGCGGGAAGCTGGCGGGTCCTGCCCGCCGTCGCGTGCCCCGACCGCTCCGAGAGACTCAGTGCTGGGGCTCCGTTAGATCATCCATTCGCCGCGGTGGTTCGAGGCGTGACGGTGCGTTTCGGAGGCCATCGTCGTCGGCTGGCTATCGAGCGGGGACACCGTGTGCGATGGGGAGCAGCACGTCAGCGCGGCAGCACAGTGCGACAGCCGGCGGCACGGCGCTGCCGAAGGTAACAGCCGCACTCAGCAGCACGTATAGCGCTCACGAGAAGCAGCGGATCGCAGGGTTCAAAGCAGCAGGAGCATCCCCCATCTCCGCCAGGAGGGCAGCAGGGAGCCGGTAGCCCTTGCTGCAAGTGGAAGGTAGCCGGCGGCGCAGCGCGGCCAACGCCCCAGTCTGCCACCGGCCGCGCGCCGGCCGCCGCCCGGCTGTCGACGCTGTCGAGGACGTCGTGGAGATGTTGCGCGCCATGCCGCTGGCTGACCGCTACCTCCACGAGATTCAGGTCTGCGGCACCGGCTGGGGAGCCAGGCCCGCTGGGTACGACGCCTGGCCGAATCCGGCACAGCAGAGGAATCCGGCAGCGTCGCCCCAAGCCCGCAGCGACCATCCTCCGAGCCCTCACAACTTGACGCCTTCTCGCATTATAGCTAAATTACCTATTCTTGGCCGAGGGCCCCGCGACTACCGCACTCGTGACCACACAAACCGGAGGACTGTTGATCACCACACTCACCGACGCCGCCATCACACGCGGCACCCGCGGCGTCCCCCACCGCATCCTCCTCGCCGACGACCAGTCGATCATCGTGGTCGCCGGACCCGAGACCACCTGCACCCCCACCCCGGCACCGGAGCGCATCTACCGCTGGAACCGCGACAGTTTCTTCGACGTACCCGCCGACTACCCCGGCCCCTACACCGCCCTGTGCGTCGGCATCGACTTCGGCCCCGACTTCCTCGACGGCCCCCGCCACGCCCCCGCCGACTGGCCGGCACCCGAACCCAGCGCCACCGCCGACCTCCGCTGGGAACTGCGCGAGGCGCACTACGAAGACGACGACGTCCGCTGGTACCCCCATGTCCCCGCCGAGATACTGCACGCCTACGTACTCGGCCACGGCGGCGAACATCACCACCAGCCCGACACCTACGACGACGCCTACGCCACGAGCCCCTGGTAGCACCACAAACGGGCAACGGGCCCGGCGCACCGCGGCCCCGATGCCTCCCCAGCAGGTGGGCCGCGTCGTGCTCCGCAATGACCGGTCCCGCAACTGCGGCACCGCGCAGAGAGGACACCGACCATGAGCACGAAGTGGCCCGAGCGAGTACGACTCCCGGGTGGCCGACACACCCACGCCGCCGGGTACGCGTCCGGATTCGCCGACCGCGTCACCCCATGCAACAAGATCGCCGAGGGCGGCGAGTTCCTGGACGACGACAACCCCGTCACCTGCCCCGCCTGCCAGCGCACCACCGGAAAGTGACGACCCCGGCAGAATCGCTACAAGCGCGGCGAGCTCGATTAGACAGGGCTGGGGCAATGAGTGAAGGCGCTGGCCGTGTCGCCAGCGTCGAGGAGGGGGCGTGCCGGGTCGTTCGCGACTCGGACCCCAGTCTCGAGCACGGGTAGGACGGCCGGCCCCAGCCCAGCGGCATTCGCGAGTGCCACATCAATTGGGCTTCCGCGGGCAGCGTCAGCCGGACCGCGCAGCAGCAGCGGCCCGGCTGACGCTGCTCCGCCAGGAGGTGGATGCTCAGCGTGCGGCGCGGATGCGCTCAAGCTCCAGGGCCTCTGCGAGAAGTTGGCTCGCAGTGGGCCGCATATGCCGGTCCTCACAGTTGGCCGCCCAGGTCTGGTGGGTCCAGCGCGTCTTACGGTCGTCCGGATGCATCCCCGCATCCTCCAGCAGATTGTCCCTTTCGATGGCGGCGGCGAGCGAGGCCAGCTAGCCGGCGGAGCCACGCCGGACGCGCACGTACACGACGGCGAGAAAGCGCTCCGCCGGTCCGCGCACTTCGCCAGGCCGACCAGAGCGGGAGCCCGCCCATGCACGCCGCGCCGACGGCCTGATCACGTGAACCCCGCAGGCGGGCGGGTGCCATGACCCCGACGGAGCACTTGCTCCTTCCGCCCCGACAGGTAGCCCGGCAACATGCGCGGTCTCCCTCGCGCCACACCATCTGCCCCCTGCCGCCCCGACGTAGCCCAGCGCCGGGGCGGCACACGTGTACGCGACGCCGAGTCGGCCCCGAACCGACTGCAACTCGTCGCCCGGACCCACCCGGTGACCAACGTCCGGTGTGCGCCCCACCCGCCCGGAGTGTGGTGCGCACCGCAGACGAAGCCTTGACATGTTGACCATGGTTGACTAAATTACCTATCAAGCGGCACGGGGAGGCAAGCCCCGTCGGCCGCCGCCACGAACGTCACCAGGAGGGCCCCGTCATGAGCAGCACGGACACAGTCTTCAGCGCCAGCGACCTGCACACCCCCGACTACCGCGTACTGCGCCTGACCCCCGGAGCCCGCGTCACTTACCACGGCAGCGTCCACGCCAATCACGGCGAATGGACCGTCCATCCCTGCAGCTGTCGCTGGTGCACCCGCGACGTCCGGCGCGGAATTCCCGCTACCCGCTACGAGCTGCGCACCCTCGAAGGTCGGGCCACCGGGCCCTACCACGTGCGCCACACCTCCGTCACGCCGGTCATCGGCGATGAGGAGCCCAACCAGGCCGACATGCGGGTCTCCACCAAAGCCACCGCCTCCTATCTGCGCCGCCAACTGCTCGCCATCTTCCCCGGCGTGAAGTTCTCCGTACGCTGCGGCCGCGACCGCAAGCGGGGCCACATCACCGTGACCTGGGGCGGCGGCCCGTCCAAGACCGCCGTACGCACCATCACCGCCCCGCTGCTCGCCCACTACGGCACTCCCGAGCGTGTCCGGCCGCGCGCGATCACCGTCACCGCTGGCGGTCGCACCTACAGCGGCACGCCGAACGCGGCCGCCATCCACCTGTGCCGCTCCCCTCACGCCTGACCTGACCAGGGCGGGGCCCGCGCCCCGCCCCGAACCACAGCCCACTCGCCGCCGGGTCACCCGGCTCCGGCCCGGCCCGGCGGCGCCCACCAACCCGTACAGGGAGAGTGCAATGGCACGGATGATGACTCGCGAGGGCAAGCGCCGCGACTACTGCTGTCACGGACACAACCCCAAGGAACTCGACCACGGCACCGAACGCGCCCGCGAGAACAGGGAATGGCGTCGGGGGGTCGAGCAGGACATCGCCGCAGACCGCACCGAGCCGACCGCGTCCGGACAGAACACGCATGAAAGCCTTGCGATTTGACATGATCGCACTCAATGGCTAATTTACCTTACACTGGTTGAGGGGAGGCAAGCCCCACACCATCACGAAGCACACGCCCCGACGAGGAGAAGCCCATGACCGCGACCCAGCAGCCCCACCTCGCCAAGGCCCGTACGCGCGTCTTCCTGGGGCGCGTGGTCCGAACACTCACCGCGCCGCTCGCGGCCCGCGTAAGCCGACACCGCCATGAAGCGGAGCTCACGGCCCGGTTCGACCAGCAACTCCACACCGCCGCCGACGCAGCCATCTCCCTCGCTCGGCGCGCCCTCTACGACGTCACCTGGCGCGGGCTGATTCCCCAGGAGCGCCTGTCCGCACGCGGGGAAGTCACCGTGGAGGACGTCACCGACGCGATGCATCTGCTCTACGGAATCGTCGCTATCCCGCCGGAGAAGACCGCGGCCGCGCTGCGGGCCGCGTTCGAGGCACGCGAGGGGCATGTGGACCTGACCACCGACGCGTACGACCGCTGACCGACCGCACCCCCGAGTGATCGCCGGCGCCTCCGAATTATCCCAACGCCGGAAACCGGTCTGCCCTTTCAGGCGACGGTGTGCATCCACGGCGAAGCCAGCGAGGTGGCCACGCAGCAGGCGGCTGCGTGGCCACCTCGCCCGTACCGGGGCATCGGCCGCGGCCCCTCTCGGCCCACCCGGGCCCAGCGGTTGGGGGTGCCTACCGTCCCCACGGCGGCTCCGGCGCCGGCTCCGGAACCTCCCGGCACACGCCAGGCGAATTCCCGGTTCGTCCTCCCCCAGCACTGAGACCAACGATGCTGGCCTAGAACACCCCGCAGACGTCACCGGATGAAGCCACCGGCTCGACCACCGGAACAACTGCTACAGCATGACGACGCCCGAGGAGACCAACATGCCCGACCCCGCCGCCGCGAACGAGGCTCTCGACGCCGTACCTGCCAAGGGCCGAACCGCGCTCGCCGACCTGCTCAACGCCGGCGCGGACAAGGTTCACGACGCGGTCCGGGCCAAGAACCCCGCCGCGCTCGCCGACTTGCTCACCAAAGATGTCGCCCTCGCCCTGGTCGAGGTGCTCAACGCCAGGGCCTACCTCGCTCGCACAGGGGACACCGCCTTCAACCCCGAAGCCGCCACCGATTACGAGGCCCTGCGCCTGGCCGAAGGACTCCTCGCCGCCCCCCGTAAGCGGGGTTCCGTCCACCGCGACCAGTGACGCCGCAGACAGCCCGGCTACCTCGCGGCCGGGCTGTCGCACGGCACCGCCTGTGGTCGCGGAGTCCTGACCCTTCCGGTGGGCGGGCCGCCTCCGCGGTTGCTCGAACCCGGCGCGACCACATATCTCCGCATCCCGGCGGGGTATCGGAGCGTCTTCGGACGCACGCCTGGGCCTGCGAGGCGCCTCGCGTCAGCGATTGGAAGGGTGCGGCCATAGCCCGTCGCAATACCGACTGGTGACCTCACGCTGCACTCCCCGCTTCCCGCCCTCATCCCGGGCGTCCGGGCTCAAGCCTCTCGGGATCCGTGTCCCCTGCCCCACGGCGCACCCTGCCCCTGGCCTACGCGCCAGGGCCCGTCCACGGGGTCACCGGCCCGAACCAGGTTTGACACTAGCGGCCCATTTCGACTAAACTACCTGTCAGGTGGTGTCGGGGAAGCAAGCCCCGCACCGCCACCACGAAGCGAGGCGCCCACCCGAGGAGAAGCCCATGGATCAGCGAGCCGAGCAGCGCCAGTCCGAGATCCGCGCGCTCATCGACAGCGACACGCTCACCCTGGAGCAGGCCAGGGCCACCCTGCACGCCCTCCTGGGCGTGACCGCCTCGGCACAGGCCGGACCGAACGTCACCTCGTACGGCTTCGGCATGGACCTTCCCCGCGAGATCGTCGACGTCCAGTACGAGGCGCGGGAGGCGGTCGGAAACGAGCTCGACGATGCCCTGGCCCGTGGCCTGCGGGCCGCATCCGCGCAGCGCCCCTGATCCACCACGGGGCGCCAGCCGCCCCGGCACCCGCGCCTGACGCACGGCCCGCCTCTCGGCTTGGACCACGCGGCGTGAGGCCAGCCCAGATTCAACCCCGAACCTCGAAGGGATTTCCCATGAGCGCCGAGAGCCGAAGAACTCGCCCGTATCCTCCTCGATGGCGACCCGGCAGGCCGGGCGCTGTTCGCCGACGCCCTCGCGCTCGCCTACGATGACCAGCCTCTGCGTGCGCTGCGGTACGAGCATGCGGCCTTGCACGTGGAGCACGCCGAGATGGTGCTGAAGCAGCTCGCCGCCCGCGCTGGTGAGCTGGACGAGCACAAGGCCATCTGCGCGGACTGCGGGAACCAGGCCACGTTCCCTGGCGGCCGGGTCGAGGGGTCCCGGGCTGCTCGCTCCGCAGGCTGGCACGACCACGAGGAGTTGCTCAACGACTGCGGCGTCACCTGCCCCGCGTGCACGGCGAAGTGGCCGGGCCTGCACGGCTTCGCGTCGTAGTGCACCGCCTCAAAGGCCCGCTCTCCTGACAGCAGGCCCCGCGATCCGCCACCACCTCCCTCAGCAACACTGGGCCGCGGCGCGCCACCCGCTCGGCCCCGCCCTGGCCATCTGACACCACCAGCCCCGGAGGAGAGAAACCTCTGCTACGGCCCCGGCCCCACCGGCCGGTTCCGCCGCCGCCCGAGGCTGGACGCCATCTGCGGCGGGCCGCAAGGCCCGACGGCCGTGCCCAAAGAAGCCCACCGCACCGGGCAGCATTGACACGCCTCCGGCATTTTTGAATAAATTACCCATGCGCGGAAGGTCCTACCCGGACCTGACGGCCTTGACCTAAGGAACCTCGCCCCATGCCCACCACCCCGAGCGCATGCCGGCACTGCGGCATCGGCAAGCACGAACACATGCAGAGGTGGTCCACCGCCGCCGGCTGGCACCGGTGGACCCCGCCCACCCAGGAACAGACCAAACAGCGCATGACTGAGGGCCGCCGCACCCGCACCGCGCACACCTAACCCGCCCGATGTCAGAGCGTGGCGGAGGGGCGAGGCGATCGCCCACCGCCTGCTCACCCCCGACCAGGAGACCCACCCGTGAAGTCCCTCACCGACATCCGCGCAGCCTTCGCCTCCCTGCCCGAGGACATCGACACCGACCAGATCGCCGAGGCCACCGGACGCCAACCCTCCTCGGTCCTGCGCAACTGGGCCCAGGACCCGACCTTCCCGTCTGGCGCCCGCGGCCCGGGCGGCACACGCCTACGGAAGACGAAGGCGGTGCTGGCCTGGCTTGAGAAGCAGCCGTTCGCGCAGAGGGAGAACCCTCCGGGCCCGCGCAACCTCGCCGAACGCGCCCGTGCGCTGCCTCCACTCGCTCTGCGTCTGACCGTCAGCGAGATGGCCGAAGTCCTCGGTGTCGTCAGGCAGGCGGTCAACTACTACGCCGCCAACTACCGCCCCGGCACCGCCGACCGTCCCTTCCCGGCCGCCGACGACAAGCGGAGGCGCAGCTGGCCGGAGGTACGCGCCTGGCTTTTGGACCAGGACCCCCAGACCGTCGAGCAGACCCCCTTGGCTGAGTGGCTCGCCACCCAGCTCAAGATCCGCTCAAAGGCCGCCGAAGCCATCTTGGCCGACCCCCATGCAGCCGAAACAGGCGACCTCACCAAGCGATTCGCCACCCAGCTCGGTATCAGCACACCAACCGCCGAAGCCCTCCTTAAGGCCAACGTCCCCGCCCTCGCACCTGCCCCCGCCCGCAAACGGCGCCAGCCGACGCCCGGCCGCATGCTCATGGCGCCCCTCGCCCGTGCTGTGGGCATCGGCCGGGGCTCGCTGTACAACTACGCCAGCAACCACACCCCCGACAGCGACGACCCCTTCCCGGCCGCTGACGACAACGGCGCACGCGACATCGAGGAAGTACGCGCCTGGCTCACCCGCCACGGGAAAAACCCCACATAGAACAACCACACCAACGACCACAGCACTGCACCGACCAACCGGAGTCGGGAAGCCGCCGCTACGCCCCGCCCCCAAGGAGTCCGTCCATGCCCGAGCCCTTCCGCACACTCGTCACCATCGGCATCGTCCTCACCGGCCTGGGCCTGATACTCCGCGTCTACGGCGAATCCGCGCATCGCCCCGTTACCCTCTACGGAATGGCCATGACCATTGGCTCCTTGGGAATCTGTATGGTCACCCTCGTGAGCTGACCACAGCCACCGATGCTGACAGCAACAGCCCAGAACAACGCGGCACACGCCCCGTAGCCCCAGCAAGACCTCGCCCGGGCTGTGGCACTTCGTGGCGGGGCCAGGCGATCTTGCACACCGCCCCTTCCGGGTGGAGGACCTCGGTCCTGTCGTCTGGCCCCAACCCCTCCCCCGCAGCCCGCAGCCCGCAGCCCGCAGCCCGCAGCCCGCACAACACGCTACCCCCGCACCGTCGGCGGACAGCCGGGTCGGGTCAGCCCCACGAGCTTCCCTGGCCGGGGACACAACGACGGCCATGGCCTCATCAAAGAGGAGGCGCCAACCAGGCCGGCCCGCCCGCCCATCGGCGGGCACCCAAGGACCAGCACCTGGTGGCGGACGAGGCCGTGCTCGTCGGCCATTGCCAGGCATGCGACACGGACAGCAGCCAGCGGGAAGCGTGGGCTCCGCCCCGTCAGTCGTTGAGCTGCGATTCGTCCCACTCTTGGCAGACGCGGAGACCGAATCCGCGCAGGACTTCGACGGTCTCGGGGTGGGTGGCGATCTCCGGAATGCGGAGTGCGTAGCGCAAGGTGGGGTCACCACCGAACGTTTGGTGGAAGCGGGCGGAGTGGTCGAAGTCGATGGTGGCGAGGTCGGGGTGACGGAGGTGGACTTCGGCGGCGGTGAGGGGGCGAGCGTGGGCAGGCGTGATTTCCCAGGCGGTGCCGACGTCGTCGTTGATTTCCTTGCCGTGTTCAGGATGGGTTGTGGTGATCCATGTGTTGGGGGTGCTGCGGGTGAGGGCCATAACGATGTGGTGGACGGTGGTGCGGACGGCGTCGGGGTGGAAGCAGTAGGTGTAGCGGTCGGGGTCGAATTCGGCGGTTGCGCTGGTTGTTCCGGTGGTGGTGCGGACGGCCACAGTGATGCGGTCGGGGCTGAGGCTGCGGTGCTCTTCGAAGGCGTTGACGAAGAGGGCAGCGGCCTTCTGTGCGGCTGTGGATTCGGGTGTGGTCATGGACATAGACGGCTCCGGATGGGGCGCGGGCGTGGTGGAGCTCGCGCGGAGTGGTGGCTGCGGGGATGTCGGGTGGTCAGATGCGCTCACCGTGCGGGGTCGACGGCTGAACGTGGTCGTCCCACTCGCGCGCAGTGCCGCGTTCGGGGCAGACGGCGGCCGGGTCGAGGGGGATGCCCAGCGGCGTACGCTCCGCGGTCTCTTCTTCTTCGTGCATGGCGTGCGCGGGCAGGAAGTCGTACGAGGAGAGGCCGTCGATGCGCTGGACCAGGTCGAGGACCGTGCCGGGCTTCTGGGCGTCGCTGTCGCCCCACAGGGCGGCGATCTCGGCCGGAACGGAGTTGCGGAACCGCTCTCGGGTGGACTCCCACAGGATTACGCCCTGGGCCGTGCGTACGGAGTCAAGGTTCAGTTCGTCGTCGGCGGAGCGAGTGAGAACCAGGTAGGCGCCGGCGGGGAACTGGGCGTGCACTGTTGCAGCGACGAGGGGCAGCAGCGCGCGGGCGGCGGTGCGTGCCCGCTTCTCGGCGTCGTCGAGAACGGAGATGGGGGTCAAGTGTGCGGTGGACAGACGCGGCCGGGCGTTCTGAGCACGTGCGACGACGGTGGTGGACTGGTCGGGCAGGGCGAGCGAGCCGGGATGGTCGGCGAGGGTGAACGTACGCACAGGGCTCTCCTGGGCTCGGGGCGGAGCGTGGTACAGGTGGCGCGCCCCGCCGTGCGGTGGTGTAGAGGGAGCAAGATGGTGGCGCGGAAGAGCCAGTGACCCGGGGCGCGTCGTGTGCCGAGCCCCGGGCCGGGGCCTGTCGGCCTACGCGGCGTCGGCGGCAGGCGCCTCGGTGCCACACCCGTAGACGCCATTGACGGCCGCGCAGGAGCTGCACGCGCCCTCGTTGCAGCACGTCGTGTAGCTGTCCTCGATCTCGGCGTCCTCGACGATGTGCCCGCAGCCCGAGCAGTGGGTGACCGCGGGAAAGACCTGGAACCCGGGCGCCATCAGCTCGGCTTGGGTGTAGTGATGCGGCTCGGGGACAGCAGCGTTGTCCCACTGGATGATCATGCGGCGCTCAGTGTCGTAGCCGGTGACAGTGCCGTGGCGGCCGTCGGAGGTTCGCAGTACGCGGCTCTTCCAGGGCAGAGGCTGGCCCTCGAGGACCGGGGGGTGCTCGGGCAGCGGCCTGAGCTTGTCCACGGAGACCCGGATGGGCTTGCCCTTCTGCCGCGCGCTGATGGCTTCCACAGTGCCGTCGTCGGCGGGCCCTGACTGCACGACGACATCGCGGAATGGCTCGCTCTCGGAGAGGTAGACAGCGGTGGAGTTGACCGGGTACCGCTCGGCGAGCGCGTTCAGCTCCTGGTGCCGTGCGTGTGTGGCAAGCATGTCTCGCACCTGCCGCCCGTCGTGGGCCAGGCAGACGGACGTGCTTACGCCCGACGCGGTGTGCACGACTTCCAGAAGCCCGTCGGCCGAATTGCCGCACTGGATGCAGCAACGGGTGTTGTCGGGCTGGCTTTCCGGGACCAGCGTGTACGTGAACGTCGGCTTCACCGGCGTTTCCGCATGGGAGCCGTTGACGATGTTGAGGATCTCCGCGATTCGATAGCGGAGTTGCGCGCATCGGTCGTGCAGGGCGAACTGAACGCTCTTGGCCTTCTCCGTACGCAGGAGCACGCGCGCGGCGTGCAGGTCGCGGTCGGCGGCGGCGAGCCCCGCCTGATTCGCCGGGTACTGCTCGGCGGGGGCGGAAGCAGGGACAGCGAGGGTGGGAGTCATCAGAAGGGTCCTCCTCGAAGCGCGGGATGGGTGTGGGCGCGGTGTGCGTCGTGGACTGAGGCGCCTGCGCTGATGAGGACTTCGGCGGTGGGATCGTAGGCGTGCTCGATCAGGGCCGGCTGCCAGTCGTCGCCAAGGGGCACCTCTTCTGCACACTGGCCGCACAGGGCAGGGACGTCCACCTGCTCCGGCACCAGGTCGAACTTGGTGACGATGGAGTGAGGCGGTCGGTGGGCAGCTGCGCGACCGGCGCGACCCAGGCAGCGTCCGCGATTCAGTGGGTGGGGTTGAGCACCAGTGCGGGCAGACGGGGCGGAGTGTGGTGGTCTGCGTCGTAGTCGACTTTCCGCCGTACGCCCACGCGATTCGTTGACTAATTTACTCTCTAGCCCATTTCATGTCAAATCTTAAGGGACGCTCGACTTTTGGCGGGCCAGTACGGCCCGAATGGGCCCGCAACCCCCGGCCGGACCCTCGAGCACGTGTCGCCGGGTTCGCGCCGACGGCGCCACGGACCGAACCTCACGCATGTCTCTTATGATTTGACGTCACGCTTTTATGTGAGTAAATTAGTTACACGGGTCGCAGACAGTCCAGACTTCTTCTGAGGAGCCACCATGCAGCGCAGCCTTGCCCGCAAGATAGATCGCGCCGTCAACAAGACCTGGAGCGCTGACCCCAACTCCTGGCGTGCGGGCATGGTCGGGGCTCTCCTGATCTTCCCGGACGGCGCGTTCGCCGACGCTCCTACCTGGCACCCGGGGCCCGGATTCGAGCCCTGCACCGGCTACTCCTGGCTGCGCTCGAACGGCGATGGCACCGCGACCGCCGTGGTTGGCGGGGTCGGCCCCAAGGAGCGCCCGGCTTTCGACGGCGGCGTTTGGACCGAAGCGGAGGTCTGGACCGTCACGGCCGACGAGGAGCTACTGCTGGAGGTCTCCTCCCTTTGGGACAAGCCGCACCGCATCACCTGGATGCTTGATGAAGAGGGAGCGGAGATCCACCGCGAGCCATACGCCAACCACCCGCTCGCGGCCGTCGATGCCTACTGGGACCGTTTCGAACGGACCTGGGGATTCTCGCCCTTCACCCTGGAGGACGGGAGCAACCCCCTTGGCGATGGCCGCCGGTGGCTGCTGCTCACCGCAGAGCCCGGCTGGGGCAACATCCCCGACGAGGTGGACCTGCTGCGCGTCTCCTCCGCCCTCGCCGACATCTTCGGAGCCAAGGTTCGCGTCTACAGCTACAACCGCGCCCGGCGCGACGTCAACGGCCCCATCAGGCGTCAGGGCGTCCACGGCCCCCTCGCTATGAAGCCGATCATCAGCGCCCTGAAGTGCCTCGGCCGCCTGTAGGACGCCCCTCCCCGCCTACGCGGTGCACCCCACCAACGGTGCACCGCCCTGCTCTCCCGTCGCGTCAACGACCTATTCCCATGGCCCCATTCGCCACCCCCACACCCACCACAGCCTCGCCGGCCCGCGTATTGGGCAACTGGGTCGCGCCGAAGAGCGCTGGCCGGACGCGTCAGTGTGCATCGTGAGCGACGCGGGGCGTGGACATCACCGAGGTGTCGGATCAGCAGAAGGAGCGCTGCCGGGCGAGGCGACCTCAGCCAAGGGCAATGCGACTGCCGGGGCTGCACGGCCAGACGGATCTGAACGAAGACGAAGAGGAGACAAGCGTGACCCACACAGATGAGTACGCGACTCTAACGGTCGTGGTGAAGAGGGCCGGTACGCAGGGAGACCCCTGTGATGTGTTGCACGACGAGCACACAGATGTGCTCTTCGTTGGGCACCAGGAGGGCATTACGGCCACCGCTCTGGCACTCGGTGGGGACCCGAGCAGCTGGCTCTGAGGAGTACCAACAGCGCCGATGAGTATGACCTCAACCGAACGCCTGGCCCGGCCGCCCAGGCACCCGCGCCCTGCTGGCCGACTCACATGCGCCGCGCCATCAACAACCGTGCCAACTAGGGCCCCGACTCCCGGTACAAGATGTGGGCCCAGGGCCGCCGGGCGGACGCCCGCTCAATCGTCGCCGTGCGCCCTCCACCGGCCACCGAGGCAGAAACTGAACCTCCCGGTCGGCCTCAAGAGTGCGGCAGCCACAAAGGGATGCCAACAAGCCCCCGACCGCGATGCGGCAGGGGGCTTGTTCGAAGTGATGGCAGAGCTGTGGCGTGTGACGCCCCTACAGTTCACCCGCCTTGCGTGCCCCTGTGGGACCGGCTCATGAATGCCCATTCCGCCGGCAGGTGGTGGCGGCAGGCACAGCTTCGGGCGCACGACCTTCCTACGCCGGGGCGTGCCGGGGTTGCAGGTGGCTCTCCGCCGTGGACTCGAACCACGATCTCCGACGCGGGGGCGACCCGGCCGGCCGTGCTACCTGTTGCACCAACGGAGATTGGCTCGCAGCCCCGGACACCGGACTCAGGGGTGATAGCAACCGGCCGTCGGGGGTCCCGCTCGAAGGAGGACGCCCGGAACTTCAGCCGGACTCTGATCCCAGATGGCAACCCGAGGGCGAGCTGGCCGAGGCCACGCCAGGGACGGGTCGCGGCCGAGAACCGCGCATCCCCATGGAGCCTTCCGGCGCCATCCATAGCCAGACCGGGGGTCTCGCGTGAGTCGGCGGACGGAAGGACCCCCATTCGGCACCCAGCGCTGACCCGCCACGAAGAGGCACTCCCTATCAGGTGGGCGCGGGCGGCCAGGGAACACAGTGGGTCAGGGCCGCGGGCCACGGGCGCGCTCACGCTCCTCAGCGGCAACCCCCGGACCGCATCGAGAGCTTCGGCGAGCCCCGGCTCCTCCCGAACCCTCAACCGCGAGGCTCTGACGCTTTACATTTGACTTCGACGCTTAATTAAGAGTAAACTATTCACATCGGGGGCGTCGTCTTCCCCGGCCACCACAGCCACCACCCCCAGGGAGTCGCGCCTTGACCGTGCTGATCGCCGAGACCATTGCCCCGCTTTCATCACCTGTCCGCCCCCTGGACGCGACAGAGTTCGAGCGAATCGTCTGCGATCAGTGCCCAAAGAAGTCTCCGTACTTCGACGATGGCGACGGCGACCATGACGCCCAGGATGCCGGATGGCATGTTCTGGACCGCGATGAGTGCGGCTGCCCGGTCAGTTGCCCCGACTGCGCAGACGAGTGGTGTGGCTACCGCGACACCAGCCCCCGTCTCGTAGGTATGCGTGTCATCTGACGCTCTCAGGGCGACTGTGAGGGTCGCCCCGCCAGCTCTCCCCCCTAACTCCTACACCCCAATGGAGGCCCCGTGAGCAAGCAGGGCAACACTCAGCAGCTCGATGCACTCATCGACGCGGGCACGATGGAGCAACTACGCGCGGCGCTGCGTGCAGTGCGCAGCAAGACGTGGGGGGCTCGGCAGCCCCTAACCGTCGCCGACTTCCCCATTGACGGCTCAGCCTCCGACGACGAGGCCCGGTACGAGGCGTGCCGCGAGCTGGCCGAGACCATCGACGACGTCATCGGGGATGCCTTGGTGGGCCGACTGTAGGCGGCGCCGGGCGCGGCCGGATCTCCGCGCCCGGCGCCGATCCGCGTCGAGCGGGCTTGGTCGAGAGCTACCCGCATCGCTGGTTACCCGCAGGCGGTTCACCCCTTGCACATTCGAGCAGTGGAGTGACGCTTAACATTTGACTTAGGGGCCTAATGAGAGTAAATTATCCATTGCAAGGGGTGGTCAGCCCCAGGTCCCAGCTTCGAGAGGGTCACCATGAGCAATTCCCCCGAGATCCGCATCTTCAGCCCGATCGCCCTGCGTGTCATGCCCAAGCTACGGCTCGCGGTTCTCGCCCTGGCCCTTCCCGCGCTGTTCAGCGGCCTGGTTCCTCTCTTGGCTTTGGCCCTTGCAGGGTTCGTGATCCTGGGCCTCTGGATGCTCGCCTTCGCCATCTGGCCTGATGGGCGGAGCCGTAGGCGGTTCACCCGCACTCCGAAGCTCACGACCCTCGCCCTTCTCATGGACGGTCTGGCCTTCCTTACTGCTGCGGGCCTGGTCCTAGGTGTCCTCATCGCCGGCAGCACCATGGCCGCCTTGATCACTCTGCCGGGGTTGGCAGCCCTGGGCTTCTTCGCCGTACTGCGCACCCTCCACCACAAGCTTCGCCGGACCGTTCGTCACATCTGCCGCTGACATCCGTGGTGAGCCGAGTTCCAACCGTCGATCGGCGGCCGTCTTCCAGAAGGGTTCGTATCTGTGCCTGCTCCCGCCATCTTCGTACCTCAGCGTTTTTGGGACGGTGACCGTGTCGCCCAGCCGTACGGCCGGAAGGTCTGGCATCGCTGCGGCGGGCGCTGGATCAACTGGCTGTTCGCTGACGAATCGCCCTCCTTCAGCGACCAGCAGGTTGCGGGCGGGCTGATCGGCCAGGAGCGGGCAATCTTCGGCGGGCATCCCCGGGGCACCCGCCCCAGCTTGCGGTACCTGCCTTCCGACCGGACCCGCGGCGGCCTGCCCGGGTCACGCCTGACCGTTCCCGCAGCCATCACAACCGCCGTGCTACGCCTGCACGCTGCCGGTGTCGCGATCTACTCACCCGCAGATGTGTCGTTGCCTCCAACATCCATGGCCGGCCCTGATGCTGCCCGCCCGACCCTCTCGCTGAGTGAACTGCGCAAGGAGCTTGCTGAGGCCGTCGAGAGCAGTGGGGTTGCGGTCCACTATCACCGGCCCGCAGGCCGCTTCTACATCCGTTCCACCAGCACGGGCACTTCCCTCACGTGGACTTACCTCCTCATCACCAGGCTGCGACCCCACAGTGGGGCCTACTCCGCCCCTGGCTCTACGCCACCACCGAGTTCCCGCACAACAGGCTGAGCTCCGACCGGCACCCCCTGCACATCCCTCAAAGACAGCCACATCGGCTCCCCCCTTCCCGTGGCCGGCCACCAGGGCCGTCCCGGTTCCGCCCTGACGAAAGAGGCCCACCATCCCTGATCGCCCGCCCATCGGACAGCGCCCGTACGACCACTCCAAGGGCGTCCCCACTCTGAGCGTCGAATCTGAAATCGACGGTCGGCTTACCACCGTGACGTTCCAACCGGGCCTCACCGGTCACGGACTTGAACTGAGGGTCAGTCTCGTCGCCGACGTCTCCACTCGCTTCCGCATCCCCCTGCACTTCTCCGTCCACTTCCACAGCGACGGCGCTCAATGGGAGCTGCACCGCATCGACTCCAAGCAGCGGGATTCGCTCACCTCCGTACAGGCCGTACGGGACCGCGTGGGCGAGCACGCCTCTCAGATCCTGGAAAAGCACCTCGGCGACCTCGAATCGGTTGTCGTCGCTGGCCGTGAGATCGTCGCAGCCCGCACACTGGACGACGTCCTCCAGGCCCGCGCTGATGTCGCCCGTGCTCAAGCTCGTGAACAGCAGGCGCTGGCCACGATCGCCGGGCTTGGCGTTGGCGAAGAACGCGCAGGCGCGGTGCACGCCCAGCTACGCGCCAGGGAGCGCCACCACTTCTTCGGGCAGTGACACGCCGTCCGGAGTTCACACCCTCGCATCGGTGGCGAGGGACACCAATACCTCGCCCCGAGCCCACGCCCACTACCCGCACTGAGGACACCAAGGAGCCAGATTTGGCACGCAACATCGGCATGGGGCCGAACTCGCCGTTGTACCGCGCGGTGATCACTGCGACATACACCGAAGAGGACCCTCTCATCGACGACATGAATCGCTACCACGCCAACAACGAGACCCTCAGCCGTGAGGGTCTCACCTTGACCTGGTACGAAGGCCCGTACAGCGCACCGGGCAGGGTCAGCAGCCGAATCACCACCTGGCGCAAGATCTACGCGAAGAAGCCCTACGCCCGTGTCGAGTGCTACCCCGAGATGTGCCAGCCTCAGTGGCAACGTACCCCCGGCCCCTCCGACGGCCGCTCCGGCGCTGCATGAGCTCACTGGGAAGAGCCAGGCCCTTTGGACCCCGTCCAGGGGCCTGGCTCGTTCTGTGCCGCGTGACCTTCAGTCCCGCGTCCCGCTCCACGGTGCCTTGCGACTTCTGTCTTCTCCAACCAACCGCCGACAGTGAGATTGCCAGACCGCTGTTCGCGCTGTTCGGCTGAAGGGGCAACCTTGTGTTCCAGCATCTGCCACTACGAGTCCAAGAGTGTCGCCGTCGCCCGCATGAAGAACGGTTTCCAGACCTGCCGGTCCCGGCGTCATGCTGCAGGGGCCCACGCTTGCGCTGCACCATGGCTCGTCGCAATAAATTAGACATCGCAGCTTATTGAGAGTAAATTAGCACTCTCGGGGTACACCGGACTTAAGGAGATTCCTTTGACGAGCTCACACGACCTCAAGCAGGCGTTCAAAGAACTGCCCAGCCAGATCACCCGCCGGCAGATCCTCGATGCAACCCACCGCTCCGCTGGAGCTCTGAACAGTTTGATCGAGACCTACCGCGACTTTCCCCCCCTCGTCGGGGGGCGGGGGAATACTCACGTCCGCGACCGCGACGCAGTGCTCCGCTGGCTTCTCGATCACCCTGAGCTGCTAGGCACCCGGCGGGGACCTCAAGTCGTCGCGCAGCGCGCGCGCACAGCTTCACCCGGGCTGCTTGTAACAGTGAAGGGCTTGAGTACCGCGCTGGGCATCACCCGAGAAGCCGTGCAGTACTACACCTCCCACTTCACACCCGAGAAGTCGGCCGACCCTTTCCCGCCTGCCACTCGCCAGGGCCGGGCAACAGTGCGCTCGTGGCCAGCGGTCCGCTCCTGGCTGCTCCGCCGTGACGCCCCCCTTCCGTCGGGCGAGATTACGTGGCCGCAGCTCCGCTCCTGGCTGCTTGCCATCTACGAGCAGGAGAAGGACGAGGTCGGCCAGCTCCAGGACGAACACGGTTTGAGCCTGGCGCAGCGTGATGTTCTGGAGCGTGTTCGAGTCGCCACCGCCCTGGGGCATACCGTTGATGCCCAGTGGACGGCTGATCTTCTCGACCTGGACGAGCCGCAGGCCGTTGCCGAACTCCTCGCGGGGGGAAGCCCGGTGCCCAACGGGCGCCTTCCCCTCCGAGCGTTGTCGAGTGAGCTCGGATTCGGCGTTCACCGCCTCGTTGGCTACGCACGCCGCTACCCGGCCGGATGTCGCGATCCGTTCCCGCCGTCCGACGACTGCGACACGAGGGACGTTGAAGAGGTTCGCGCGTGGCTCCGCCGCGGCGACTATGTACCCGACGCCGTGCCTGAAGCGAAGGCTTCCGGCGCCTGAAGTCTGTGCCTACCAGCCCAACCCCGTGAGCGCGGACGGCACTGCGGCATTCGGCGGTCGCCATCCAGTCTCCATTCGAGGCCGCCTCCACCTGGGCTGATGACATGTGCCCCGGTTTCTGTGGGGCCTCTGTCCACAAGCTCACCTCCGCACACTTTCTCGATCCGAAGTGATCAAGGGGAGTGAGCGGCGTGGGGCGCAGCAACAACCGCAGCATCAGGCTGAGCAGGGCCCAGAGGGTGCTGGTCGCCGTGGTCGTGCTCGGTGCGACTGTCATTGCCGCCATTGGGTTTGCCGGGTCTTACACCGCGGTTCGCGAGCTCGCCGCGCGCAAGGGCTTCGGCTCCTTTTCGGTGTATTTCCCGCTCGGGGTCGATGCCGGCATTGCCGTACTGCTCTCGTTGGACTTGCTCTTGACGCACCTGCGGATCCCGCTGCCGATGCTGCGTCAGGTGGCATGGCTGCTGACCTTGGCGACCATCAGTTTCAATGCCGCCGCAGCATCTGACGCGATCGGCGTTGCCATGCACGCGACAATTCCGGTTCTGTTCGTGGTCGCGGTCGAGGCCGCCCGGCATGCAATAGGTCGGCTTGCCGCGATCACCGAAGATCAGCACATGGACGGGATCCGTGTCAGCCGGTGGGTCCTCGCACCGCTCCCGACTTTCCTGCTTTGGCGCAAGATGCGCCTATGGGAGCTTCGACGCTACTCCGATGCCATCAGCGATGAGCAGGACCGCTTGGTCCATCAGGCCAGGCTGCGTGCGAAGTACGGGTGGCAGTGGCGGCGTCGCGCACCACTCGACGCGTTGCTTCCCCTGCGCCTGGCTCGGCTCGGCGTTCCCTTGCGTACCTCTGCAGGGGCCGGCTCCGCGACTGAGCCCCCTCCTCCCGTCCCTGCTCCGCTCCCTCCGGAGAGTGGCACATCGCCCTGCGGCGAAGAGGTCAGGGAACCTGCTACCTCGACGTCCGATGCCTCCAGCAGCACTGACGCCGACGAGTCTGCCGCCAAGCCGCTTCCGCTACAGGGAGGGCCGGCAGGCACCGCCGATGGGACAGCAAAGGCGGGGACACCAAGTTCTGCGCCTGCTCTCCGCACCGGCGTTCGAACTGTGCCGCAACGCCGTCGCGCACCAAAGCAGCTGGCCGGCGGACACACGGCTACTGTGCCTGCTCCCGTTGCGCAGGTGCACCGTGACGCGGTGGAGGGTGCACGGACGAACGCGGATGCCATTCGCTATGCGCTGGCCACGAACGCGGGCGCGGACGACAGTGCCGTCGTCACATGGCTCGCGGAGCTCGGCCGCACAGTGAACCGGGGCCAGGTCTACCGGGTCAAGCAGCAAGCCGAGAGGAAGCGCCAGCGCTCCTCGTCCGTCACCGCATCCGAGTAGCCGCGCGAGCCCGAGCCCGTTGCTGCCCACATCCGTCGAAGGGCAGCAACGGGCTCTTTGCGCTGCCTACGACGGCGCCGGCTCGGCAGCAGCAGATGGGCGTCCGTACGGGCAGCAGCTTGCGGACGCTGCTGCCGCAGGACCGTCAGCCATGAGCAGCAGTAGCGGTAGCTGCTACTTCCGACCAGCGATCGTGGCACAGCGCGCCGCGGTTGGCGCACGCGACGAACGTAGCTGGTGTGCGGTCATCAACGGGTGGCCGCTCGGCACAGCCACCGAAGCGCGTGTATCCCCATTTTCCAGCTAGCTTGCTCATCTGCCCATCGCGCGGTTCGGCGACAGTGCTCTGCGTCCTTTGCCATTCCCTGTCCACAGGTGCGCGCTCTTAGCGTCCGTATCTGCCCGGCCGGGCGGTAAGAAGCAGGCGGAGGAGCGGACCGATGGCGCGTACGGAGCTGGACCGGCAGATCGAGGAGGGAGCCGAGCTCGCTGCGACGTTCGTGGGACGCTTCCTGAGCGGCGCACCGTTGACGGATCAGCCGCGGGCTCCGGGCGGAGCCCCTCGGTGGCAGCACGTGATGCTGCGGCTGGCTGTGCTCGGGTGGGCGGCTTGGGCCGGGTGGACCTGGTGGTGGTTGGGGGATCACGAGCGGGTGATCTGGCCATCGGCCGGCGCAGCCGTCGTTCTGACCACGGCCGTGAGTGTGTTGCGGGTTCGTGGCAGGACGCGCCGTCGGCATATGCAGACCTTGGTCGTACCGCTGGCTTTGGCGCTGAAGGAAGTGATGCCGGTCTGGGACGACACCCAGCGGCTGGCCGCAGTGACCATTCCGCTGGACAGGTCGTTCGTGAAAATCGCTCTGCCGGACGCGTGGCACGGACAGGACGGACATAAGGAGATTCTGCGCGAGTTGATCCATGCCCGGCTCGGCGGGCAGTGGTCTGCTGAATGGAACCTCAAGCGGTACCCGTTCTATGTGCTCTTCCAACCTCAGAAGAAGAAGGTCACCTACGAGATCCCGGACCGTGTGGATTTCTTCGCCCCCGAGGTGCAGCAGGCCATCAGCAACTGCGAGCCCGGACAGCTGCTCCTTGGCCTGGACGAGCGTTCCGACGCTCTGCTGAAGGAGATGACCGGAGAGAGTGCCATGTGGGGGCTCTCGGTGGGGTCCGGCGGCGGTAAGTCGAGCTTCCTGCAGATGATCATCACCCAACTCGTTGCCCAGCGGGCCACGGTGATCGGCATCGACGTGAAGATGGCGTCGATCAACTGCTTCGACGATGTCGAGGGAGTCCACCTCTACAACGACCCGGGCAATATCGGGGACATGCGGGCCGCCATCTCCTGGGCAGCCAGGGAGGTCGAAGCACGCAATTACATGAAGCAGCAGAATCCTGGAAAGGATTTCGACCGACTCACTCTCATCCTGGAAGAGGGAAATGAATTCGGCGACGCCTCGAAGGAGTGGTGGAACGAAAACAAGGAGAAGGGAGACCCGGCAAGCGATCCGATCTGGGGCGACATCGCGTCCATCATGCGCATGGGCCGCCACGTGAACGTGACGATTATCGGGGTCTTCCAGGATTTGCGGGAATCTGCGGTCGGAAACCGCGGCCTGCGCAACATGTTCCGCCTGTTGCTGTTGGGCAACTTCAACGCCAACCAATGGAAAATGATCGTGAACACGAGCCCGGTGCCCGAGTCCGTCGACAAGGCCGGCCGGATGCTGGTCATCGAAGGCAACCGCCGGGTGTGGATCCAGGTCCCTTACGCGGACCCCGACGCTTTCCGCGAGCACTGCATCCAGCTGCGCGCCGAGCGCGGGTACTCCACCGGAGACCTGTACGGCACTCCCCCTGCGCGCAGCCCGCAGCGCCTGCCCTCATTGCTGCAGGTTTCCCGCCCGCTGCTGACCAAGCAGACGCCACCAGTCATCGCGGAGCATGCGGATGCACGGCCTACCACGGACAGTAGTTCCGCAGGTCAAGCCCGCAACGAGCCGGAGCGTTTCACCTCTGCCGACCAGGGGCGTTTCAGCAAAGACACGGAAGGAGAGACAGAAGTCGATCCGACGGTCGACGCCGCCCCGGTCCTGTTGGAGGAGCCTGCCCAGGAGCCCGAGGAACGGCGGGAACTGCTGACCCTGGCTGAAATCTCCCGACGGTTCACCGCCCGCGGGACGGAACTGAACGCCAACACACTTCGGACGCACAAGTTGCGGCGAAAGGACTTTCCCGTCGGCGTCGTTCAGGACGATGGGAAGGAGCGCTTCACGATGCAAGCCATCGCCACCTACTACGAACTCGACTGGGTCGAGGAAGGCGAAGGTGGCGATCCGCAGGATTCCGACAACGACCCAGATGGCTGCGGGGCCGAAGAAGAGACTCTCAGCGAAGACTCACACATCGAATAGCAGGGCCATACATGGCGGCGGCCGCGGAGGGTTTCCTCCGCGGCCGCCGCCATGTGCGTCGCCGCCCCTCGAAGTCCCGGACTTTATCCACAGGCTCACGCTTCTACGTTTCTCGGGTGAGCTTCCCACCGCAGAAAGCAGGACTGACCACCCGGTCGTCCGCATCGGACGGGACTGGGAAACGGGATGGGCCGAGGAGCAATTCATGAGTACTGTGCGGAAGATTCTCAATCTTCCCGATAAAAAACCCGAGGGCGGTGAGCACCAGGCCGCCGCAGCCAACGAGGAAGCACCCTTCACTGCGGCGGCGTCCACGGGCACAGACCTGACGGAGTCGGGCTGGAACCACGGGGGATGGGCGCAGGAGGCGGAATCCTCCGGTCGCTCCTTCGCCCGCCGGGCCGGACGCGTCGCCATCTGGGCGGTGATCGGGCTGGCGGCGTTCACCGGCGTGCGCAGCTGGGTCTTTCCCGTCAAACCGCCCGCGGTGTCCCCGCAGACCAACTCGGCGGCCGAGGCGCGCAAGAAGGATGTGCCCACCGAGGAGGCGCAGCAGGTTGCCGCGCGTTTCGGCCGCTCCTACATGACGTGGAATTCGCAGACTCCCCGGCTGCGGGCCCAGGAGTTGGCGATGGATCTGCCCAAGGGTGCGGACACGAAGATGGGTTGGGACGGCCAGGGTGCGCAGACTGTCTCGCAGACCATTCCTGGCACGGTCACCCAGACCGGCGGCAAGCATGCGCGGGTCGTGGTCGATGTGCGGGTCAGCTACACCGTGCGGGAGAAGAAGAAGAGCTCCGTGGTCTCCCGGTGGTACGGCCTCGAGGTGCCCGTGGCGAAGGCCCGGGACCGGGTGCTGGTCAGCGGCCAGCCGGCCCTCGTCGGGATGCCGGAGGCTGCCCCCTACACGCCGAAGACCGAGCCGGAGGCCGATTCGGCCATGGCCGGGGCGACCCGGCAGACGGTCAAGAACTTCCTGACTTCGTGGGCTGCCGGCAGCGAGGACCAAACCGCTGCGCCCGGTTCTCACATCGCCCCACTCGGCCACGGACTGACGCTGGGCTCCTTGGATTCCTGGACGGTCGACACCGGATCCGGCGACAGGCGGACAGGCACCGCAGCCGTGCGGTGGCAGATCGCTGGCGCCCAGCTGCAGCAGTCCTACCGGATTGCCCTGACCCAGGTATCGGCCAGCAGCGGAACTCGGTGGCAGGTCCAGCAGGTGACCGCGGAGTCCTGAGCTCCCGGGTCTGCACGACAGCACTGCCGGTGACCTCCCGGCGCCCTCCCCTCACCTCACCTTCAACCACAAGGGAGTCGCTGCACCATGGGCGAAACCAATCCTCTCGTCTCGTGGATCCTGACCATCACCGGATCCCTGTTCATCGCCGTGTTGGCGGCGCGGGCCTTCGGGCACTGGGCCAAGAAGGAACACGGCGCCCTGATCACCCACATCGTGGGCGGCGCGGTCGTCGCCTTCTTCATCTTCAACTCCAGCAAAGCCGTCACGATCTTGAAGATGGTGGGCGAGAAGCTCTCCTCCATCTTCACCGGCACCGGCTGATCGGGGCCGGCCATGCGCACTTCGTCCACCTACTCCCGGCACTGGGACATCGAGACCCGCCAGCATGAACTGCTCGGGCTGGACCTCGGCGAGGGACTGCCCCGCACCACGCTGCGCTACGGCGCGGCCATCTTCCCCCTGTACTGGGGCGGTTGGCTGCTGCTGTTCGGCTTCCCCGCGCAGGGCGCAGCTCCGCTGTTTCTCCTGCCTCCGCTGGGCCTCACCTACTACGGGGCGAAGCGTTCCGCCACCTACTGGCGGCGGACCAACCTCCTCGTCTGGGCCATCCGCCTCAACTACCTGCACACCGGTGTGCGGCCCGTGCTGGGCCGCGGCCGTATCCCAGCGCCGAAACCTGGCATGAAGCTGCGTGTCCGGCGCCTGGGGGAGCAACTCCCACAACTGGCAGAACTTCCCTCCCTTGCGCCCCTGTTCGCTCCGGCCGAGGACGACGGACCTGACCAGGCCGAGTCCTATGGCCCGGCCGCGCGCATTCGTCCGCGGTTGCGCGCCTACGGGCCGGATGCGGTCGCCAAGGCACGCGCCAAGTACCGCAAGAAGCAGCGTCGCTCGAAAGGCAATGAGAAATGAGCCGTCCCGTCATGACCCCGAACACAGTCCTGCGCGACTCGGTCCGCCTCGACGACGCCTGCACTCCGCCCTTGCTGGTGAGTCCGGACCTGCTCCTCGGGCTGGCCGCCGGAGACCGGCCGGTGACCGTGCCCGACCGCACCGACCACGTCCTGGTCGCGACCGGTGCCGGTGGTGGCACCACCACGGTGCTGCGGTCGCTGGCCGCCCAGGCCCTGGCCCGCGGCGCCCAGGCCGACATCCTCGATCTCACTCACGCCGAGCACACCTGGGCCCGCGAGATTCCTGGAGCTCGTCACCTCAACGACGTCGCTGAGGTCCACGACTACCTCATGATCGCCGCGGGCGGCCTGCGCAACGACCGCCAGGAGTCGAGCGACGGCTGGGGCGGACGCCGCGTCCTGGTCATCGAGGAGCTCGCCGGGCTCGTCGAGGCTCTGCGCGCGTACTGGTTGCTCACCCGGCCGGAGACCCAGCTGCAGGAGGCGCCCGCAGTCGAGGCTCTGGCTCTGCTGCTGGCATCCGGTCGCGTCTGCGGCTGGACGATCCTGGCCGGGGACACCGGTGGCAGCCTCCCGGGTCCGGGCGCCGTGAGCCCCCGGGAGTTCTCGACCCGAATCCTGGGGTACGGCAGCAGCCTGCTGTGGAGGCGCCTGGCCCCCGGCGTCCCGGCCCCGGAGCCCTCGGCCCGCATCGGCCGCTTTCACGTGATCGAGGGCGGGGCGGCCACCCCGTTCCAGGCTCTGTACCTGACCAGCGCCGAAGCGCGCGCGTTCGCCCTGGCAGGTTCCGGCGTCACGAACGGGCGGGGTTGCGCGTGAAGGTGCCGCAGCCGGCGGTCCCACGCGTGGGACTCGACGATCTCGACGCCGGCAGTCTCGACCGGGGGCCGGGCCCCCTCCTCGGTCTCTCGGATGCCGGTGCGCCCGTGCATCTCGGGCCGCGCGCCGGCCACATCATGGTGGTCGCCTGGCCGGGGTTGGGTGCGACCACCGCGCTGCGCTCCCTGGCCGCGCAGTACACCCGGCGCGGCGCGGACGTCGACATCCTCGACGTTGCCGACCAGCACACCTGGGCCCGCGGCCAGCCGCGCGTCCAGCGCTACGCAGATGCCGCCTCCGTGCACCGTCACCTGCACCACCTGGCTGAGCAGGTGCGCGCGGAACGGTCGGGGGCACCGCGTGTCGTGATGGTGGAGAGCGACTTGACCATCAATGCCCTGTTGCGGTTCGGACACCACCCGCCTCTTGGCGGCACTGGTCTGGACACCCTGACCACCGTTCTGGGCGCCGGGCGGTTGTACGGGATCCGTGTCGTCCTGGCCTGCCGGGCAGTGCCCATCCCGCTCCGCCATACGGCCCGAAGCCTGTTCACCACGCGGTTGCTGGCCGGCCCCACCCCTCTCACGTGGCACCTGCTTGGCGGGGCCGGTACCGCGATGCCACCGGAGGAGTCGTTCCACGCCGGCCGGATGCACCTGGTCAGCAACAGCACCGAACGGCCGGTGCAGCTCCTGCAGCTGACCGATCTGGAGGCAGCCCGTCTGGCCTCCACCGCGGCTACCTCCTCCACCCCTCCGCATGTCCGACGCCGCTTGCGGGGACGCCCGCCAGCCCTCGCGCCGGCCGCCTCAACCTTCCAGATACCGCACACGCGAGGAGATTGACCGATGAGCAGCACCAGCAAAGCGGCCAAGAAGTCCGTCTCCCGGTTCGGCCGGATGCTCGGACTGGGCGCCGAGCGCATGATGAAGGAACCCAGGCTCGTCGCCCTGGCGGATGGTCTCGTGGTCACCGACACCGCCGCCGAGGCGTGGTACGTCCTGTCGGCCTCGAACACCGACTTGATGCCCGAAGCCGCCCAGGATGCCGAGCAGGACGCCGCCGCCCTGGCTCTGGCCAAGGTGTTGCCGGGCTTTGACTGCCATCTCAAGGTGATCTGGGCGCGGTTGGACGGCGAGATCTACCGCGAAGAGGCCCACAAGATCTTCACGGCCGGCGATGTCGAGTCCGTGGCCTCGATGTGGGCGGAGCGGTTGGACACCCTGGACCTGCCCCAGCGTCACATCCTCCTTGGGGTACGTATCGCAGAGCGGGACTCCGCCACGAACGCGACCGTCAAGAGCACCACCAGCGACGCGCTCGGGATCGGCCGCACCGGGCTGGAGCAGGCAGAGCTTGCTCAGCTCGACGCCCTCGTCCGTCGTATGGAGCGGCGCCTGGAAGCGACGCCTTGGCGCGCGCGGATCGCGCCGGTCGAACTCCTTGCCTGGGCGATCAGCCGTGAGTCCTACCGGCCTCAGCCCGCTCCGCCCCGCCTGCCCACCGTCACCGGGGCCTCCCTGGTGCGGCTGACGCAGTCCAAGGCGATACCTCACGCCGATCATGTACGTCTGATCGATGGCCGTGGGCAGACCGCGGCGTGGGTGTCGGTGTTGGCGATGCCGGAGTTTCCCGAGCAGATCGTCACCCCCGGCGAGCAGGAGTGGCTGCGCTGTCTGAGTGAGATCACCTACACGCACCCCGAGACCGGGTTGGACGCCCTGGTGTGTCCCGAGGCCAGCGTGCGGTTCACCGTGTGGCGCAAGGGCCATGCGATCAAGGCCGTCGACAAGGTGCGCCAGAGCGCCAAGGAGCAGAGGCGTTCGGCTGCTGAGGGGAGCGCCGGGGAGACCTTCGCCGAGACGGAGGAAACGGAGGTGGTCATGGAGGGACTGCGCAAGAGCATGTCCCGGGACGGCCGGACCCTGCTGGAGGACCATCCGCGTCTGATCGTCGTCTCCACCGAATCGTTGGAGGACTTGCGCGCCCGCACCGACGCGGTCATCGGACACTACGCCGGCCTGTCGATCGACGTGACCGTTGCCTCCGAGGAGCAGCGCGAACTGTGGTTGGAGACCCAGATCGGGGACATGCTGCGTGTCGACGATTTGCGGCATGTGCGCGGTACCGACGCGCTCGCGGCGAGTATGTTCTGGGGCGGCTCGGAGGCGGGCGATGACCAGGGGCCGATCATGGGCCTGCTGACCGGAACCACGCCCGGGGTGTGCCGGATCGACATCACCGCGGGCAGTGCGAGGGGGGACGCCACCACCACTGCGTTCGTGGGTCGCTCGGGTAGGGGCAAAACCACCGCGATGATGCTGGCGACCCTCATCGCAGCCCTGAAGGGCAGTTTTGCGCTGATGTTGGGCTTCAAGGGCGATGAGGAGGGGTTGATCAAGGCAGGTGGGTATCTCGGTCTCGACTCGCACCACGTCACCTGTGGAAGTGAAACCCCGGCCGTCGCCGACCTCTTCCGCCTCCTGCCGCAAGGCGACGCGGCCCTTCAGGTGGTCTCCCAGCTCCTGATCATCCTTCCGGAGCGGATGCGTGACGCCGGTGTGGAGACGCGGCTTCTGCGGGCCTGCAACGAGGTAGCAGCCCATCCCGATGCAGCGACCTGGCGCGTGGTCGAGCTGCTCAAGAACAGCGGTGATCCGCTGGCCGCAGAGGCCGGCGAAGCGCTGGAGGAGCTCTCACGGACGCCGCTGGGTGCTCCGCTGCTCGGGGCTCCACGGCCGGGCGCCTCCCCGCTTCGTCCCGAGCCGGGCCTGTGGCTGGTGCAGGTTCCTGGCCTGGCGATGCCCCAGATGGGCACCGCACCGCGCGATATGACGATGACCGAGCGGGCGTCGCTGGCTCTGATGAGGGGATTGATCGCGTACGCGCTCAATACGTCCGCACGGCCGGACCTTCGCGACCTGCCCAAGGTGATCTCGATTCCCGAGGTGCACGTGTTGACCGGCACGGATGACGGCCGCCGGTTCATCGACTACATCGCCCGCACCGGCCGCGCGCTCGATACCAGCCTCGCCATCGACACGCAGGACCCCAAGAGCTTGCTGGGTATGGACGGCGTGCTGGAAGCGATCACTACGGTTTTCGCTTTCGAGCAGAGCACGGCCGTACAGCAGGATGCCATGGCGGAACTGTTGCGGTTGCCCGTCGGTACATCGTCGCGAGCCCTGATCCACGGTGTTGGCAAGACCGCGCACGGCGAGATCCGGCACGGACACTGCATCGTGCGTGACCGCCGGGACCGGGTGGCCACCATGCAGGTCGATGCGCCCAGCGCCGAACTCCTGCGCGCTCTGTCCACCAATCCCAAGGACCAGGCCGAAGCCCACGAAGCCAGCACCGCCAAACCCGACTTGCACAAGGACGGTTCCCCTGCCGGCGAGGGCGAGGCGGCTGGCTCTGTCCACAGGCCCGGGCCCCCAGCATCGGAAGACGCATGACACCGATCCGCTGCGGCCCGGCCGTTGCCGGCCGCGCCGCGCCAAGGAGGCAGCCTCGCATGACGCTTGATCGCCGCGACCGAGCCGCGGCCGCCGCCGCGGCGATACCCCTGCCCGCCGCTGCCGGCTTCGGCTCACCCGGTGAGGGCCTCGCCGCTCCCGTGTGGGAGGAGGGGTGATGAAGGCTGTGCTGAAACGGTGCCGGACCGCGCTGCTGTACCTGTGGGTGCGCATTCCGCGGGCGCGGGTGCTGCTGACTCCGACGGTCGCGCTGCTGGCCACCTGTGCGGTCTTCGCGCCTGTCGCAGCGGCCGATGATACGGACAAGTACAAACCGGCCGGCATCGGCGACATGATGCCCTCGCCGGATCACCCCCACGGACAGGGCACCCTCTACGAGACCTACGATGCCGACGTCTACCAGCTCGACAAGCAGCTGTCCGACGACGTGCTCGGCGGCGACCTCCTCGACGGTTGGCTGCACGGTGTCGCCACGATCTTGATGATCGTCCTGACCATGATCGGCCAGGCCGCTGTCGTGGTCACCTCCTGGTGCTTCAACGTCGTCAGTCTGCCCGAGGTGGAGAGCACCATCGGCCACGCCATCGGTGCAGCGGCCGGGCCGATGATGAAGGTCTTCCTGCCGACCGCAGTGGCCGTCGGCATGTTCATCGCCTGGTCCAAGCACTCGGGCCAGAGCATGCTCGGCCAGCTCGCCTGGGTCTTCGCATCGGCGGCAATCGCCACCACCTTCCTCATAGCTCCGCAGACCTGGGTCAAAGGTGTGGACAACGGGCGTCAGCTCGGGGCCTCCGTAGCGATGACCACCATCGGCTCCGGTCTGTCCGGGCAGGAGGTGCCGAACATGCCGTTCAAAACCCCTGAGCCCAGCTGGTCGGGCAAGACGAAGGACGACACCGTCCGGCGCGCCACCGATGCAGTGTGGCGCACCTACGTGGCAACTCCGTGGTGCATTGCAGATCTTGGCTCGGTGAACGCGTGCGAGAAGTGGGGCAACGAAGTCCTCAAGCACGGCACGGACATGGACGCCAGGGAAGACTACTTCGTCGACAACCTTGACGAGGAAACCGTGGGAGAGGAGGCGGAACTGTGGATCCAGGGGCACTCTCCTGGTGGCCGGATCGGCGTGCTGCTCGCAAGCATCATCTCTGCCGTCATCTTCTGCGCCCTGGTGATGACGCTGGCGTTCGCGACTCTTGCTTCCTTGATCGGCGCGTTGATGCTGTTGGTCTGCGGGGTCGCCTTCGCCGCACTGTGGTGCATTCCAGGCAAACCGCGCCAATGGGGTACCCAGTGGTTCGAGATGCTGATCGGCCTGGTCGTCGTCTCTTTCACGTCGACGATGCTGCTCGGCACAGTAATGGTGGTATCCGTCGCACTGCTGTCGATGCTGCCTTCCTACGGCTGGCTGATGGTGTCCGCACTGAACATCACCACCGCGGCAATGGCCTTTCAGGTCAAGGGCCGCTTGGACGGCATCGTCAGCGCCGGCGGAGCGCAGATGGCCGGCCGCGGAATCCTCAGCGGCGTTAGCCGACTGGCCCAGATGCGCAGGATGGGCAAGCTGCTCAGTCCCAAGCGGGGCCGCGGCGACTTCGGTGACATGGACCGCAGACCAGCTCCGGACAGCGGCGGCAGCAACGGCCCCTCCTCCAGCGGAAATTCGTCGGCGAGGACCCGTACCCATCAGACGCGCACCTTCCCGCCCCCACCCAGCCGGCCCGGTGCGGGCGACGACTACGCGGCCCAGCCCGGCACGATCGAAAGGCTCGACAAGACCGGGCCCGAAGGCAACGATCCTGCCTCGGCCCGTCGCGCCAAGGCCGAGATCGCGCAACGCAAGGCCGGAGAAATCGGTCCAGCCCCCATCGGTCCCGGCAGCCCCGACGGTGGCCGCGGGCCTGGTGGACCAGGCAATCCTGGAGGCGGCAAACCAGGTGGCGCGGGCGGCGGTGGCTATCCGACACGGCCGGGCGCTCCCCGCCGGACCGGCGTCCCCGAGGAGACCACTGCAATCGGGGACCGGGTCATCCAGGGCACGGTCGTCCGGGACGGCGCGGGCCCGGCCAATCCGGTGGGAGCCAGGTTCCGCCAGTTCCCACCGCCCGCGCCCTCCCCGACCCCTGCTACCGACCGGGCAGCCGGGTCCTCGGTCGCCCGCACCGCGGTGAACGCACCGGCGCCCCAGCCCCCACGGCCCCTGCCGCCGGGACCCTCCCGCAACTGACCCGCGTCGCCACCGCGGCAGCACACGCCCCTCTTTCGCCGAGATCCCGGGGCGGCTCGGCCCCTGCCGGTCCGCCCCGGGCCACCTCGCCATGCCCGCTTGCCTTGTACGGAGACCCGCTGTGACGCACGACCATCACGAAGAAGAGCCGACCAGCCCGGCCGACAGCCGCCCCTCCCGCGGTGCTGCGGGCGTCCCGACCACGGCTGCGGAGTGGCGCGATTTGCTGCGCAACGAGGAGCTGCCGGAGGAGTTCGCCGACATGCCTCGGCGCAAGCGCCGCCGGGCAGCCAAGCGCTGGCGCTCAGCGCGCCGTTTGGAACGTGAGCAGGCCATCAGGGGTGCCCGGGGGAAGCCTTCCACGACGCTCGCCGTTCCGGCGATCGCACTGATTGTGGCCGCCGGCATCGCGTTGGGCAGTCTGCTGTGGCTAGACGAGGGCGGCCCCGCGCGGTCAGCGTCAGACAAGGGGAGCCCGGCTGCGCCGGTCACTACGCCCTCGACGACGCCGTCCACTCCTGCGGCCCGCCCCACCGTCAAGCTCACCGCCCCCGACCAGGTGGCCAGAGAGTTCACCAATGCCTACACCACCCGTCTCCCCTATCAGGACGGCTCTCATGCCGCGGCGGTGAAGCGGGCGGCTCCATATGCTTCGAGCCCGCTGGTCGAGAATCTCAAGCGCCATGGCGACAGGGACTTCGACCACCTGGTAGCCGCTCAAGCCCGCGAGGCGAAGCCCACCCGGACGCAAATATCCCAGCCGTCCGGCAAACAGCGTCCGGCCCCTGACACTTCGATACGCCTCTACCGCAGGGCCGACGTCACCATCGCGGTCAAGGGCACTGACTCGTACACCTACACACGCCACCTGACTCTCGAGGTCTCGCGGGCCGACACAAGCGCGCCGTGGATGGTCACACGCGTTCTGGGCATCGAGGAGTAGGGGTGGACAAGAAGGACGTCGCTCAGGCTGCCCTGAAGGCTACCGGCCTCGTCAAGAAGGGCGTGCAGCTTAAGTTCGCCGTCGTCGCGCTTGCGGTGTTCGTCGTCGGGCTGTTGCTCATCGGTCTGCTCTTCCCCGCAGGAAGTGCTTCGGGAGCGAGTTGCACTGACGCTGGCGCCGGCACAGATGACTCCTCTGCTGTCTCCCCGGCCGGCGGGGGCCACGCCAGCGGATCGCTGCACCAGAAACAGATCAGTTACGCAAAGACCATCGACTCCGTCGCCGTTAAACTCAAACTGCCCGGTCGTGCCACCCTGATCGCGCTGATGACCGCGATGCAGGAAAGCACTCTGCAAAATCTCGATCACGGTGACCGTGACTCGGTTGGCCTCTTCCAGCAGCGGCCGTTCATGGACTGGGGTACCAAGGCGCAGATCATGGACCCGGCGTATGCCGCCCAGTCGTTCTTCGAGGGGCGCGGTAGCAATTCGGGCCTTATGGACATTCCCAACTGGCAGACCCTGCCGCTTGGGCAGGCTGCGCAGAAGGTCCAGAAGTCCGCTTTCCCCAAGTTGTACGCCGGGCACGAGGCGCCGATGCGCAAGCTCGCCAGGCAGGCGGGCCTCAACCTGGCCCGTGCCGGGAAGTCCTCCGGATCGGGCAGGAAGACCCCCGCTGCGGACGAGGGTGGGGGCGGGGACACCAAGCGCAAGACGAGCCCCTGCGGTGTCGCGCCACCCTCGAAGAGCGGCGGCGGGGGTGGGGGCGGGGGCACGTTTTCAGACGGACATCAGACCTGGGCTCTGCATAACCCCAGGTCGGTCGCCGCGGCCATCGCCTGGGCGAAAGCGCACGCCGGCAGCAATTCTGAGAAGAAGTGGGAGCAGCGCTGCCTGGCCTACACCGCGATCGTCTACGGCTGGCAAGCCAGCGGCGTGAACTACGCCATCGACCACTACAAGACGGTTCCCAAGTCGATGCGTCACGACAAGGACCGCAAGCCGCCGCCAGGTGCCTTGATGTATTGGGACACCCACCATCGTGCGGGGCACATCGCGGTCTACCTCGGCCACAACAAAGTTGCCTCGAACGACATCTTGCGGCCGGGCTACATCGACATCGTCGACGCCGGTCTCATCGAGTCCAAGTGGAATGCCGACTTCATCGGCTGGACGCCGCCGGTCTTCCCCAAGGCGAGTTGAACAGCCGCCTCGGGCCGCAGCCATCTCGCTTCTCACACCACATCGCCGAAGAGGATCCGGCTCACCATGACCACCCGCACTGTGCCCGCCCCTCCTTCCACCGTCGCCCCCAACATCTCCGTCACCTACCGCAGTGTCCTGCAACTTCAGTATGTCGGGCGCCTACTCGCAGGAGCGATCGTCGGACACCTCCCGGTTGCCATGGCTCCCCTGGCGATCCTCCTGGTGGTCCGCGCCGAAGGTGGGTCGGTGCGCCTGGCCAGCCTGCTGGCCGCCATCTACGGTGTCAGTGCCGCCGTCGGCCAGCCCCTGTGGGGCCGCTTGCTGGACCGGCGCGGCCACTTCCTGACCCTCACCCTGACTGCTCTGGCCTCGACCGGCGCCTTTGCCGCACTCGCGCTGCAGGACCTGGCCGGCCAGCCCGTCGCCGCGGGTCTGTGGACCGCGGCGGCCGGGTTGGCCACGCCACCACTGGAGGCCGCGTTGCGGGTTCTGTGGCCCGTCGTCGCCCCCTGCCCCGCCCAGCAGCGAGCCGCCCTGGCCATGGATGCCTGTGCTCAGGAAGTGGTCTTCATTGCGGGGCCGTTGCTCGTCCTGGGTCTGTACTCCACGGCCGGGGCCGGCGTGGTGCTGGTCGCCACTGCCCTGCTCGGTCTGATCGGCACGTCACTGTTCGCCGGCACCCGTCCTGCACGGCGTCAGCGGTCGCTGACGCCGGCCCGCGCCGACTGGCTCGGGCCGCTGCGCTGCCCCGGGCCACGTGTTCTCGCAGCAGCGTTGCTGGGGGCCGGCTGCGCGTTGGGCGCGCTCAACGTCGTCGCGCTCTCACTGGCCGAGCGTCACCATGCTCCTGCCCTGACCACCCTTGTCCCAGCCGCTCTGGCTGTTGGCAGTCTCGGCGGCGGCCTTGTATACGGGCAGCGTGTGTGGTGCGCGTCCCTCTTCGAGCAACTCCTGCACGCGGCGGTCGGCCTGTTCGTGGGGCTGCTGGTCTATCTCGTCGTTGATGGTCCTGTCAGCGCGGTGGCTGCGGCGTTGCTGCCAGGGGTTTTTCTGGCTCCTCTGCTGGTCGTGTGCTTCGCCAGCCTGGAGCGTCTTGCCCCGGAGGGGACCCTCGGTGAGGCGTCTGCATGGCTCATCGCGTCTCTGGGGCTGGGCCAGGCCGCCGGCACGGCGCTGGCCGGGATGGTTGGTGCGCACGCGCCATTGGGGCCTGCCTTGATAGCCGTCAGCGGCGCGGCTTTGGCCTGCGTGACGCTGGCCGGGCCCCGTGCCGCGCTCGCCGAGTTGTGATCACCAAGCTGGATGACACTTAAGTTTTTACAAAGAGCGAGCCATGAGGTACTATCTTACGGGTCGAGATCGTATGCATCTCTGGCATCTGCGACCCCGTCATCTGTGCACGGGGCGTGGAAAATCCGGCCGGTTGCGCTGGCCGTTGACCCGCCGCCCTGCGCGCGCCCTCCCCCCTGGCGTCCGCGGGGCGGCGGCCCTCCTCCTCTCCGCCGCGGCTTCGCCCCGCGACGCCCCTGCATGCCCGGAGGTCACCGCGATCCAGGCCCAAGATCCCGCCCGCCTCTGGCCCGCCCGCCCCAGCGGGCGGGCCAGAACTCCACAGACCACCGGCGACAGAGCGGATGACTCATGAACACCACCAAGGCACCGCAGTTTCCACCCGCCCACCCAGCAACCGGATCGCTGCTGGGACTTGCGCTCGGCGACGCGATGGGGCGCCCCACCGAGTTCGCCGGCATCTCGTCGATCCTGGCGTCCTCCGGCCCCTGGCGTCAGATGGCTCTGCCGACGCCGGCAAAAGTCACCGACGACACCCAGATGACTCTCGCAGTCGGCCGCGCCCTGCTCACCGCTGGATCCGGCGGCCGCCCCAGCCCCATCCGTCTGGAGCGCGCTCTCACGACGGAATATGTGCGGTGGTACGACGCCCCGGACAACAATCGGGCGCCAGGAGCTACCTGCCTGCGGGCCTGTTCCCTGCTGAAGTCGGGGACACCATGGCTCGCCGCGACCCAGGCTGACTCCAAAGGATGCGGAGCCAACATGCGCGTCGCCCCCATCGGTCTCGTGCCCTTCCTGGGCGAAGAGGAACAGGCCGGCGCAGCTCAGCTCCAGTCCGCGCTGACCCATGGACACCCCACCGCGCTGGCCGCGTCCGACCTGACTGCGCATGCTGTTCGTCTACTGTCGAACGGCGCCAATCCGTCCCTGCTGCCGCATCTGTTGCGTCGTTACGCCCGCGTCAACCGTGTGCGGTACCACGAGCGGTGGCTTGGAGCGCTGTGGAAGCGCGGCCTCGGACGTACACCTGCTGCGTTCATCGCTCGGGGCTGGGACGAGGTCCTCGCTGCCCTGGATCGTCTCGATGCCGCGCTGGCAGACCCTGCGCCCGAAGCAGACCCGTGCGCCATCACGGGCGCTGGCTGGATCGCCGAGGAAGCCCTGGCCACGGGCCTGCTGTGCTTCTTGCTCTTCCCCGACGAGCCGATCACCGCACTGCGCCGGGCCGCCTGTTCGTCCGGCGACTCCGACTCCATCGCCTGCCTCACTGGCGCCTTCGCCGGCGCCCGCCACGGCGTCACTGCCTGGCCGACAGTGTGGGTCGAGCGCATCGAGTACCGCCGCGCCCTGCTCGCCCTCGGCGCCGCCTGGGACCGCTGACGGCGCCGTGCGCCCGCGTGTCCCGAACACCCGCTGCACGCAGGCCGACGTGCCGCGTCGGCTCCCTTCTGAAGTGAAGCGAGAAGCATGAGCGATTTCGAGCAGTACGCCATCCAGCACCCGGACGGGCGTTGGTTCTACCATCTTCCCCGGCCCAGTGGGTTCAGCCAGGCTCCGCTTTCCGGCATGTACGCGGACGGCCAGCCGATGACGGCCCTCGGGGATAGCCGCGGCGTTTGGTGGACCACGGATCACCAGGCCGGGAAGATCACCGCCAGGCTGCACCCTCGCCCCACACCAGTCCGCTACGAGCTCAACGACCAGTCCGTACTGTCCACCCGCTTTCCCGAGTCGCTCAGCGTCGAGGACTGGAACCGGCGCAGCGACCGCGATGACACCTACTGCCGGTTCTATGACGCGGTCACCGAGGATCAGGCCCCGCTGACCCACGAGTACGCCGGTCCGTTCATCACGCTGGAGGGTAGTGAGCCCCCGGCTCCGGACGCACTGCCGTGGGTCGCGGCCATGCCGCGATCGCTGACCGAGCGCCCCGAGTTCCATCACTGCTTCCCCGGACATATCCCCGGGCTCCGTGCCCACCTGGTGCCGCTGATCAAGCGGATGCCACACGTCCAGTACTGCTTCAACGGCCGCGACGACAAGCCAAGTGGTCTTTACGTCACGATCCGCGTGCCCTTCGAGGAGCCCGTCTCCCGTTGGAGGCCCAATCTGGGCCGCAACATGCGTGAGCTGAAGTCGGGGCGCAATGTGCCCGTCCTTGTCACCCGGGAGCTCTACCTCCCCGTCCAGGACCTCATTCGCGCCGAGCGGTACGCCGACGCTCTGGTCGAGTGGGAGCAGCAGGTCACGTTCTGGACCGGCATCGTGCGCGATGCCGGGGTCAAGGCGTGCAATCACTGTCACGGGACCGGTCATGTCCTCGATGCTCCACAGGTGACCTGTGGCTAGGACTGATGTCGGCGCGGGGAACACCGAAACTGGGCTCTCAGGGGCGTGAATAGGAGCGCCTGGCTGCTGGCATCGGCATTTGATCACCGCGGTATGGGACCGTCCTGTGCCTGTGCGTCCGAGCGCGGCCTCATCGGACATGAAAGCAAGTCGCGATGTCGAGCGACGGCCCCATACCGACTCTTCGAGTTGACGCCACCTCGTACACAACGTAATATCTTACGTGTCATCCAGGTGCTCGGTGGAGGGCGAGATCCGCACCCCAGAGCCATCGCCGTATGACCACGATCCAGCAGGGGAGGTCGCCGCCGGCCGCGCGAGCCGCGACTTCCGCACCAATCATGCCCTCGACAGTGAACTCACCCGCCTGGCCAGATGCTGCGGACCCTTCGCCCCGCCTCCCCCAGTACCCGGACGACCACTGCTGCACCTCATGCCCGGTCGTGGTGGGGGGGGGGGGGGGGGGGGGCGCCCCCCCCCCCCCCCCCCCCCCCCCCCCCCCCCCCCCCCCGCCCCCCCCCGGCGCGGGGGGGGGGTGGGGGCCCGGCCCCGCCCCCCCCCCCCCCCCCCCACGACCGGGCGGGCCGGACGGCTCGCCCGATTCCTGTCCAGCCCCTGCCAGTCACAGGAGGAGATATGGCCGCTACCAGCACCCTCACCACCCGCGAGATCCGCGCCGTACGCCGCGAACTTTGGACCACCGTCCAGGACGCCGCCACGCCGGAGCGCACTCGCGACGCCGCCCGCGGGCTCTTCGCCCACTACCGACGGGTCCTGGACCAGCGCGATATGCGCGACTGACACCGAAACGCCCCCCTCGGGTGTCTGGCCGGGAGAGGCCCTCCCGGCGCTGATGAGGCAGGCCCCGCCCCGCTCACCGGCCGGCCCCGCCCTTCCAGCGCGAGGCGGCCGGTCACTGCGTTCCACCCGCGTTCAGCACCAAGGCAGGACCAGATTCGCCCCTTACCCCCTCAGGAGGCGCGTGACCAAGCTCCGCCGTACCCAGGCCGCCCCCGAGCTCTTCATGAGCCAGGGCCCGCCCGACACATTCCTCGACGTCGTAGTTCCCGAGGACATCAAAGCCCAGTGGCACCGCTGGGAGGGCGTCCAGTGGCGCCGTATGCGCCATTGGGGCACCAATGATCTGTTCCCGCCTGACCAGCGCTACTCCGTCCGTCCACCGCGGGAACTGTGCTACCGGCACCACGAGATGTGGCTCGCCTACCGCAATATGAACTTCGACCCGGTGAGTGGCAATCGCTGGCCCGGGCACCCCGGTTCGCCGTTCATTCCCGTCACACGTGATCTCAACCGGCTTCGCGAAGAGCGCCGTCTGGAGTGGGACGAGAAGGCGTCCGAGCAGATGCGGCTGACCGAGGAGATTTGTCTCTCCGGCCGTTCGCCGCAGTGCAGCAAGCCTGACGCTCCCTGATGCCCTGACCGCCGCGTCGCTTCTGCCACCTCGATCCCCAAACAGGAGAGCCCTCATGTCCCAGAATCCGCACCAACTCCGTATGGCACAGCTCGCCGAGCTTCGCGCCCGTGTGGCGGACGCCCCTGAGGCCGAACTGACCGAGCTGCGCCTCGTGCTCCGGGAACTCGACCGCGTTCGCGGTCTGTTCAACGACTCCCGGGCCCGCAACACCGCGCTCATCGAAGAGCTCTCGCGAGTGCACCATGTGGACATCGACCCCTTCGCCGGCGTGTTCTGTCGGACCTGTCGGGCGGAGGTCGAGGAAACGCGGGACGGCTGCGCGCAGCACTCACCGACGCGCATCGTGCGTGGTCTGCTCGCGAAGTACGCCGAAATCCAGTCCGCCTTTACCATCCTTCCCGACGCCACGGCCGCGGAGCAGGCCACGTCGCAGCAGGTGCTCTTGGTGGCGGAACGCAACCGGCTCGCGCACGATGCGCTGGCCGGAGCATGCAAGGTGCTTGGGCCGGCAATGTCACCACCGGAGCCCACCGCGCCGACGACGGAGGGGCATCGACCTGGCTGTGCCCCGTTCGACTGCCGCTGTGGGTGCCCGCGCGGCCAGAACTGCCAGGACTGCTACCGGTGCGTGTGCTGGCGCTCGTCCTGCTGTGCCGAGGAGAGCCTGAACGGTTCGGGGGCAGCGGAGACATCATCAGCGGAGTGCGCCACCTGCGGGGACACCGGATGCCGGGGCAAGCAGGTCGAAGCACACATCTACTGCCGGCTGTGCAACTGGCCCCACTACCAGCACCGCTTCATGGAGTGCGCCACCTTCACAGCCGACTGACCAGTTCTGTTGATCTGCCGGGGCGGTGGTGACCCCTGGCACACGAGACCAGGTCCACTGCCATCCCATCTTCCCTACGGAGAGTGCCAATTACCGCACAGCTGTCGACACCTGCCTTGTTCGACAACCCCGTCGGCTCCCAGATGCCCGTGGAATACGTGATCAACTGGGGTCGCGGTGTCGACTCCACCGCGTACCTGGTGGCCGTGCTCGAGGATCTGGACGCCCACGGCATCGACCCTGAGCGAACCTGCGTCATCACCATGGCGACCGGAGACGAGTGGCCTGACACCGATGCCGACGCCGAACGCTACATACTTCCGATGCTGCGGGACAAGGGCCTGCGCCTTGTGCAGCTGGCCCGAGCCGGCCAGTCCCTGACTTCGGGCATCGATGTCCTGGACGACTCCCGGAGCCCCGAGCGGCTCGTCCGCCGTGGACGGTGGGCCCTGTGGGACGAGATGGAAGCGAACGGCACTGTCCCCCAGCAGGGAGGGATCCGCAAATGCAGCATTCGAGCAAAAGGCGACGTGGGGGACCTCTGGCTCAAGCTGGCCACCGGTGGGCGGCCCTTCCGCCAGATGATCGGTTTCAACGCCGACGAGACCGGCCGTCGGGACCGCGATCGCACCGCAAGCAAACTCCCGCTGCGCACCGGGGTGTATCCACTCATTGACTGGGGTTGGGGGCGCCAGAAGTGTGAGGACTTTCTCTACGAGCGCCTCGGTGTGCGCTGGAAGAAGTCCTACTGCACGTTCTGCTGCTATCCCGTATCCATGGGGGCGCTGCCTGTCCATCTTGACCGACTGCGCGCCTTCCCGGAGATCGCCGGGAGGGTCCTGCGCCTGGAATACACGTCCATGCGGCTCAACCCCAACAGCCGCCTCTTCGGCCGGCGCTCGCTGCTTGGGCAGTTCGACGCGGAGCGCTCCACGGACCGACCGGTTCTGGACGCCTTCGCGGCCGAGTTGGCGTCGTGCGACTGGGCCATTTACCATCTGCGGCGCATCCTGCCGGTGAGCGCATCTGACCCCACGGTGCGCGGCCAGGCGCTGCGTTCGGTGCGGCGACTACGCACGGGCGATCCCGCTCGCCTCGCCCGGGCCGTCGAGCGTGTCGGGAGCCGTCCCGGACGGCGCACGGAACGTGAGGAGACCTATGGTTCCGTGCGTGTCTGGCGGCGCGAGCGGGCCAAGGTGTTGCCGACAACTGAGGACTTCATCGTCACGGCCCCGGCTTATGTGATGGACAAGCAGAAGGACGTCTTCGAGTCGGAATGGATCCGGCACACCCACCTGCCCCCGCTCAGTTTGCCGGGGACATGAGCGGTGGGCGCAGCGGCGAAGATTTGTGGAGTACTCGCGAGGTCGAGCGCGGCCTCGTGACGCGGGCGCCATGCACTCTGTCGCTGGTGCGCTTCCCTACCCGTACGACGAAGCTGCCAAGTTACCCCTGCCGGCCGCAGGCGCCGTCGGCTGGGTAGATCCCTGACTGGCCGCCTCGCGGAGCACCCGTGTACTGGGGTGCCTGGCAGGCCGTGCTGGCTGACGGCGGTGCTCCTGCGGGCTCATGAGCCAGGCCGGCCGGGTAGCCGAGCGCGGCGACGGCTGGCCCGGCTCCCTCGCTCCGACCTGGGCGCCTACGACGGCACGCAGTCCATAGCCGCCGCGACCTCACCCCACTCTGGGTACGTCAGCCCTTCCACCACCGGCAACCCCTCCGCCGTGATGCACTCCGTAGGCCCGTGCCACGTACGACAGTCCTGACAACTCCAGTCCGGGTATCGGGCGCCAATCGACGAGTACAGTCCGCAGCGGCAACAGCGGCGGGTGACACTTGCTAGGTAGTCACCGTCGTACGGCACCATGGCATCTTCACGGCAGGCGTCAACATGGTGCGGAGCGTGAACCTCGTCGCGACGAGGAGCTGCGTTGAAGGTTGTCTGTTCCATGCCCCGATGATCTGTCGGGGCATGGAGCGTGCAGGGGCGGCGCGCCTTGCTGTGCCACGAGTGGACCACCCTCAACGGCCGACCGTGCGCAGGAGCCGCCTCATCAGCCATTGTGGACGTCTGGCCACCCTCGCCCGTGCCTCGGCCACAACCACCGCATCGGCCGCCGCGGCGTGCGCCCTGGGCTAGGGTTCGGCGGCGACTTCGTGACACTTATATTTTGACATGACTCCCATTTGAGAGTAATCTTATAAGTGTCAGCCGGTGCCGCCGGCACCGCCCCCTCTCGAAGGACTTCGATGCCCGCCACCGCCGCCGCCTCCCCCTTTTCCCGCAGTCATCGGGCCCGCCTGCAGCACCGGCGGGAAGGCCAGACATGGGCGGCCATATCCAAGGCGGTCACCGATGCCGTCGCAACTCTCACTGGCGAGGGGTCCGCTGCGCCCAATGCCGCAGCCGCTCCTTTGGCTCGGCCGCATCTGGCAGCCGCCCGTTTCCTCTTCAACCGCGTGGCCGACCGCTACATCGCCGCGGCACGAACTAGGCCCGGGCGGGCCTGGCGCCGACGCCAGGTCGCACGGAGCAGGTACACCCACGCTTTCGACACGGCCGCGTGGCACCTGCAGCAGCTGGAAGACCTGAGCAGCGAAGGACCGTTCCACCTGCCCGAGTTGTTCCAGCACTTCGGCGCCCTGCCGCTGATCGCCCAGCGTGTCCCCGTCTCGCACCGTGCTCAGGCTGCTGCCTAACCGGCCCCTGATTCTGCTGAAGGAGAATGCCCCTTGGAGTCCGACATCGAACTGAAGCGCCGGTCACTCCAGACGGAGGCCGACCGGATCGGCCGCACTGTGTGCGAGGCCCTGCACGCCGACGCTGTTGAGGACGGCGGCTCGATGCTCGACCCGCGGCGCGAGCTGGAGGGCACGATCACGCCCCGGCCTCTTGGCCCCGCACAGCGTTCGCTGTCCGCCAAGCAGACCATCCCCGGCGAAGTCCTGAGTGCACCTGTGCTTCCCGCGACGGATTGACCGAGTAGCTACAAGGCCGGCACCGCCGGCCGGGTCCGGTCGCTTCGATGCTGCGCCACGCCGTGAAACACGCTCCGGAGATGACCTGCTTGGCCTGTACATCCCTTTCAGCCGGGCGCTGAGCGACCCGCTGCCTCCGGTGCTGGCTGTCCGGCCGCGACTTCGCCATCCGCAGAGGCAGGCCGAGCGCACATGCGGCCTGCCGCCTCTGCGCCTGGACCCAACGGCCCCGAACTAGCAGGAGACCACCTTGACCGACGCCACCAGCATCCAGAACCCCACCGACTTGTCCGACTACGACTGGCTGGAATTCGTGTCCTTCGTCTGGAAAGTCGAGAACGAAGGGTACGGGTACGCCGCTGAGGAGTACTGCCCGAAGTTCGAAGGCGCGCAGATGAAGACCCTCGCCGATGACTACACAGCGCTGCGGGACTTCTACCGGGCGCACACCACCAAGGTCGACACGTGGGCGGAGCAGATCGGCTGGGAGCAGGCCATCGACCTCACCAACGCGCACGTGGACGAGGCCCGAAAGCGCCAGAAGGATGCCCACCTTTGGGGTATTCGCTGCACCGACGGCTACCTCATTACTGCCGAAACGGAAGCCTGCCGGAACTCGACCGTCGCCCACCTGGAGAGGAATGCGGGCAAGGGCTGGCGCGAGCCCGCGGCCTTGCTGCGCCGGGAGGTGCCGGGCGGTGAGTGGACCGAGAAGCCGTTGTGACTGCTCCCGTACAGATGGCCCTCTGAAGTCGGCAGCACCTGAGCCCACCTGCTACTTCTGGCCAGCCCAGGGCCAAGTACCTGGGCTGGCCGACGGGTGTGCGGGGGGGGAAGCGCGCAGGTGCCCGTGCCCGTAGGTCCTCCGGCGGCAGCGCATGGCCACCGAACAGGACAAGGTCCCCGCATTCACCCTGAGCAATGCGCCAGCAGCACTCGTCGACTTCAGCGTCGGCTCGGTCCCCGCGCAGCTTCTTGGCCAAGCTCTACCTGCTCCTGCACTCACCGCGGTGCAGGCGTCGCGGCTTGATGCGGCGTCGCAGCAGGGGACGCCACCCACCGACGTCGGCGGTTCGGCAGCCCATGAGCACAGCACATCCTGCTCCCGTATCCGCAACTGGATCGGGTCGCTATCTGGCTGACTGACGCTTCCGAGGCCGGCTCCGCCCTCCGCCCGGCCGGGCGCTCCTGGGGCTGGGTTCGCCCCAACCAGGCGCTATGTCGCCTTTTCCACTTGTTCTGAATTCCCATCTTTCGCCTCATGAATGAGAGGTATCCGTATTGACCCAGCACGTTGTCCAGTTCTCCGGCGGGGTCGGTTCCGCCGTCACCGCGTTGCGTGTCGCTGAGCGGCTCGGCACCAGGAACATGACCCTGCTGATCGCCGATACCCGTGCCGAGGACCCTGACTTGTGGCGGTTCTCTGACGACGTAGCGCGTCTGCTCGGCCTCGAGCTGACTGTTGTCCGGGACGGCCGCGACCCTTGGGAGGTCTTCGCAGACCAGAGGTTCCTGGGCAATGACCGGCTCGCTCCCTGCACCTTCTTCCTCAAGCAGAAGCCGTGCCGGGACTGGATGGCGGAGCACGCTCCGCCAGAGGGCACGATCGCGTACGTCGGCATCGAGCCAAACGATCGCGACCGTCGCCGTATCCCCGCCATCGCCCGCAACTGGCAGCCCTGGCAAACCGAGTTCCCTCTGGCCGATGGCCCCGACGCCACCAAGGACCAGCTCCTGGACGAGGTCCGAGCGCTCGGAATCCGGCCTCCGCTGCTGTACGAACTCGGCTTCCAACACAACAACTGCTCTGGAGCTTGCGTCAGGGCGGGACAGCGTCAGTGGAAGCACCTGCTCGCCACCCTGCCCGAGCGCTACAGCCACGCCGAGGCCCAGGAAGAGCAGCTGCGCGAGCTTCTCGGCAATGTCGCGATCTTGCGCGACCGCCGCGGGGGAACAAGCCGCCCCCTGACGCTGGCCGAGCTCCGCATCCGCGAGCAGAACGTGGCCTGAACTCTCCATCGACGAGCCCCGCCCGCACATCCACCACACCATCCCTGGAGGTCACCTCTGCTTCCGGACCACAATTCCACCGGCCCCGGCCGGCCCATCTCCCCTCCCCCGCCGTGGTCTGCGCCGGCCGTTCCGCGAAGGCCCGACGGAGCCGCGCTCGGCGAGGCGGTAGCTGAAACTTGGAACCGCACGTATGGGCGCGGGCGCATCGACATCCCGTGCGGCGTGGTCGCCGCACTCGCACTGTGGCCGCACAAGAGCGCCAATGCCTCCCATGCCGCGGACCTGGCCCGCTACTTCGTCTCTCAGCCGGCGCACCGGTGGCCGCCGACCGTTGGGCAGGTGGCCGCGGTGTACTGGCTCCAGCGCCCGGACCTGATCAGCCTCGCCGGCCCGATGTTGCGGTGGTGCGAGGAGGACCTCTCGGGCGACACCCTCTACGCCATCAAGGCGGTTGCCGATACCGCGCTCAAGCACGGAGTGCTGCTCCATACCGGGGACACCGATCCCTATATGCGCTCCCACATCGACGTGATGTCCTGGACGCTCACCTGTCTGCGCCACCGCGAAGACCGGTCCTGGCTGGCGGAGCACCACACTCCAGACGACGCAGCCGACCTGCTGGCCGCCCTGGCGATCGGTGACGATCCTCCGTCCACCAGTTCCCTGAATGAGCCCACCGGCGGCACGGGAGGCGTGTTCCGCGCAGTCGCCCAGCACCTGCGCGAACGCGGCGTCGACCCCCGCGGCTGGACCTGGAGTCTGCAGGACCTGGACCCCCTGGCCGTGGCTGGCGCTGCGGTCAACTTCCTCGTGTGGGATCTGGGACCGGACGCGAACGTCTGCTGCGGTAGCACGCTCACCGAAGGCGATCTGACGGGCCGCGCTCTCGCGTTTCGTGCGGAAGCACAAGCGCGTCGTCGCGTACTCCTCTCCGATGCGGCGCAAGGCGCTGCGGCCCTGCGCACGATGCGCGATCTGGGCGCCGCGTCGTAGGGGTGTCACGCCCGGTGCCACTGCCTTCGCGAAGCCCCGGCCCCAGCCCCAGCCCACCGCTCGAGATGAGAGGCCACTCGTGAACACAGTAGTTGCCAGTGCGTCGTTGCCCCCCGCTGCGGCCGCCTGGATCCGCGAGCACGTCATCCCGGCCCGTGTCCGCAGCTACGGTCACGGCCCACACCACTGCCCCGTGTGGGGAGCCTGGTGCGGCCGTTGCCCCGAGGCACTGTGCTCGTCGTGCCGCTTTGGCTACCATCGATGCGCGGAACGCGTCTATGCCGAGTACCCCGAGACCGGCATCTTCGGCGCCGATGGCAGGCCGATTGTCGGCCCACATCTATGGGACGCCCTTGGCGCCCGAGCCGCCCGTGTGTGGATCGCGCCGCCGCCCTGCGCGTGCAGATGCGCCCCCCTCCCGCCGACTCAGGCAGGGCCTGCTGCTCCGCCGCGATGGGCTGGCGTCGTGTTGTTCCGTGAACCTCGCCCGGCATCGCCAATGGTTGAACAGGCCGCCCTGTTCTGACTCGCAGTTCCCAGTGGAACGCCTGCGGTGCAGTAGTAGAACGGTCGTTGAGACCGTCCCGACTCACCGCGGAGATGGCTGCCCCCTCCACTTCCATACAGCCGGGGCCGGCACTCGCAACGCGCCAGCCTGCCGCTCCCCATCATCACAACTAAAGCACCTCTCGACACTTAAGAGTTGACCTCGGGAACCCCTTAGAGTAATATCTTAAGTGTCGGAGAGGCGAAGGGAGCCTCTCGAAACCCCAGGAGTGCCCGTGACTGTTGCTGCCCTTGAGACCCCCTCCACCGGATTCGCCCGCCGCGCCCACGGCCGCATGGATGCCTGGACCGAGCTGGGCATGGATGTCAGCAACTCGGCCAGCGCTACACAGGCCCTCAAGGCGGCTCACATGCTCGACTGGAACGTCCGCCTCATGGGCAACGTCACCGCGACCGCCAATGACATCGACGAGAACGGCGTAACCACGCACACCGTCGAGATGCCCGATGTCCGTGCGACCGTCCGCACGAACCCCGTCACCGGCAAGACCGAGTATCTGGGCAACGTCGGCCGCCGGTACACGCCGATCCAGATCGATGAGCACGTCGACGTCCTCGATCTGATGGCCAAGGAGAGCGGTGCCACCCTGCACCGCGCTGGGGCGTACCAGGGCGGCAGCAAGTTCTTCCTCTCGATGACGCTACCGCAGACGCTCCGTATCGGTGGCGTCGACGAGCACAACATGCACCTTGCGCTCTTCGGCAGCCACGACGGCTCGTCGTCGAACAGCTTCCACATCGCGCCGACTCGCCTGGACTGCGGGAACATGCAGCGCATCTTCATCAAGGGCGCGAAGCACTCTTACTCCATCCCCCACACGGCCAGCGCGGCCGTCAAGATGGCCGAGGTCCACAAGGCCCTCACTACCCTGTTCGGGTACCAGGACGCCTTCGAGCGCGAGGCCGAGCGGATGCTCAACACCCCGCTTTCGCTTGGCCAGTTCGAGAAGGTCGTCCACACCATCTGGCCCGAGAAGGCGGCTCCCACCGCCCGGATGCGGGCCAACACCGAGGCTCGAATGAGCACGCTGCGCACCCTGTTCGAGAGCGCTGCGACCCAGGAGAACATCCGGGGCACCGCCTGGGCGGGCTGGAACGCCATCGGCGAGTATCTGGACCACTTCGCACCTGCCCGCAACTCCCTGCGCGCGGCCCGATCGCTCGCCGACACCGGGGCGGTCGCCAAGCGCAAGACGGAGGCGTACAACCTGTTCGCGCTGGCGGCCTGACCGTCCCTCCGGCCGCCGGGCCACCCCCCGGCGGCCGGGCCCCGCCGCCGAACCTCCGATGGCGGGAGTACCGCACATCCTTGTTGGAGGCCCCTTTGCTGGACATCGAGCCCGAACTGGACTGGCAGTTCGGCACCCGGGCGCTCGTCTACCTCATCAAGGCCGACGACCTCACCCCCGGAGAATCGAGCTACACCTTTCCACTCCGGCCGTTCGAGGCACACGTCACCTACCGGACCCGCGACGGGGGTTCCTGGCGGCTGGACTCGGTCATCATCAACGGCCGTCGGGTCCGCCGGAACGGCACTGTCAATGCGGATGCCGCCCCGTACGCGGCGCACTACGTCCCCGGCAACCCCTTCTACGATGCACACGCGCCGCAGTGGCTGAGGGACTTCGTCGAAAGCCACCGCATCCCACCGCCGCTCGCACAGCCCGTGTGAACAGGCGAGCGGCCTTGGCGCCGCTCCTTACACACCACTCGCTGGATCTCACCGGAGGTACTGCCGCTTGATCCCCTCTCTGCGCCTCGTCGACGATCACGCCGAGCGGACCGTCCGGTACTCAGGAACGGCCGATGACCTGGCCCCGGGGCACACCGAGTACGACTTCCCAATGCGCCCGTCGGAGCTCCTTTTGACGTACAACGGCCACAACGGATCGTCGTGGCTGATCGATCGCGTCGACGTCGTCGGATGTCGTCCGCGCGCCGATGACACGGTCAATCTGGCGTCCCGGGCCGTCCAGCGCTTCCACGTGACCGTCGACCCCTTCACCGTCACGACCGAGTTCGGTGTGCACGCGCCGCCCTGGCTTCGCGCCTTCGTATGGCACCACCAGGACCCCGACACAGTGGACCACCCCGACGGCGGGCGAACGATATGAGGACGCACGGGCTACCCGCACGTCCCACCGTCACGCACACCGTGAAACTGGACGCCGCCTCGATCGACCGGGTGGGCGACTTTCCCTACGCCCTGTCCGCCCGCACTCTGCCGTCATCTCTCCGGCCCGAGTCCGTGTCCCTCCACTACGTGAGTGCCGACAGAACTCAGTTCGACCTGATCAGCATCGCCGTCCTCGCTCGACGCGTCCGCAAGGACGGGACCATCAACCCTCGACGGGCTCCGTACCAACTCTGGCACTTCGCCGCTACCGGCCCCGCCTCCTGGGCTCCCCGCTGGCTCAGCAACCTCGCCGCACACCGCGCCCGGCTGCACTACCCCGTTTGAGGCTTACGCATCCACACGCGCGTCCACCGGAGTGCCCCTGTCCTGTCCTTCCCGTCCCTGGAGGCGTATGACCGACCAGCCGACCCCGCCGCCCTGCACCCGCGAAGCGATCGTCGAAGTCCTGACCCGCATGGGCCGCCCCCTCAAACGGTACGACCTGATCGTGCAGCTGTACCGGCACAACGACGGCACCATGCTCGACCGGATCTACGACCTGCCCTCGGGCGCCGCCGCCCCCCACCTGCATCTCATCGACCAGATGGTCAAGGATGGGGAGCTCATCTATCTGTCGGGCCCGAAATGGCGGTGCCTCCTTGGCCCCGACGCGACCCCATCCAGCGTGCACCCAGGCAACTACTACCTGGCGACCACAGCCCAGCACGAGGAGTGGCGCAAGCCCTGGTTCACTGTCACCGGCCTGCGTATGGACGTGGATCCGGACAACACGCAGGTTGCCTCCGTGCAGCTGGGAGCAGTGCCGGACAGCGCATGGCACAACAGTGAGCGCCACTCCGACGACGGCTGGATTCGCATGGCTGCGGTCGTGCGTGCCTGGACGCCCGATGAAGCCGAAGACATGGCCTGCGCCCAGTGGAGAGCCCAATTCGAGGACGAGAGCGAGCAGTGGCTTGAACGCCCTTGAACAGCCGGCCGTGACCTTCTGAGGCGATTGCGTGCCGCCCAGCGCGACACGACTGGCGACACCCCCAACCGCATCCGGGGCCTTTCGAAGCCGGTGCGCTCGACCGGCTCGAGGCCCACTTCCCTCACCGACCAGGAGGCCCAGGCATGACCGCCACCATGTTCTCGGACGTCGTTCGCCACACCGCGGACCACGCCACCCTCGACGACCTCGACCTGTTCGTTCAGGCCATCAGCGACGGGAAGGCGAGGCTGAACCAGCAGCGCATGGACACGCTGACCGAAGGGCAGAACGTCCGCCTCGACCAGCTTCAGGACCGGCAGCTCAACGACTTGACCGGCAAGATCCACCGCATCACCCGAACCTCGCCGCAGCGGCCGGTGGCCGTCGTCCTCATCGACGAGAGCTCGCTCTGGGCGCTGCGGGGACACCGCACCTATGGCCGCCGCATCCCGGAGGGCGCCACCAGCTACTCGCTGACCGTGCCGCTGACCTGCGTTTTCCCCCGCTGACCAACACACGAAGAAGGGCTCCTGCTTGACCTCCATCACCGAACCCCACGTCGCCGAGCTCGCCACCTATATCCGCGATCACGCGACGCGTGAAGAGCTGGAAATTCTCCAGGCGCTCAGCAAGCTGCGCCGCGAGGTCGTCTGGACCGTCCGGGGCAGCCTCGTGCGCATCGGAACGTCCGTCGAAGTGTGCAACATGCGCCCGAAGTACCTGAATGGACTCGTCGGCGTAGTTGCGAGCACCGGCAAGAACCGCAAGGGCGAGACCTTCGCCAACCTCACCCTGGACGCCGCGTCGTCCGCCCGCCTCGCCAAGTCCCGGCGTGGCGAGGGCTCCACCGGCGTACTCGAAGGTATCCCCCTCGTCGCGCTGAGCCCCCGCTCCTGACCAACCGCTGGTGGGCCCGGCAGTCGGCCGGGTCCACCAGCGGACCGCTCCACTATCGAAAGGCCGTGCTCATCACTGCCACCACCGTCAACGGGCTCCGTGTCATCGACGAGATGAAGACGAAGAGCCCCTTGTCGACCGACGAGAAGACCATCTACTTCACCCGGATCGTGTGCCTCGTGCTCGAAGACAAGAGCGCGGTGCACGGATGCACGGAGTGCACGTTCACCGGGAGTCTCGGCGCTGTGCGGTTGCACCTGGGCGCCCAGCACCCGAAGGCCGTCTCCACCGTGCCGCGCGTATCCCGGGATCAGCTCATGGGCCTGTCGGCGACCCAGTTGCTGGAGAAGGCGGCCAGCGCCGAACGCAACGCCCGAGACCGGGACTACTGGAAGCGGCGAGCGCGCAAGGCCGAGGGCAAGCTTCGCAGCATTCACGCGACCACAGCCCCCACCCGCTAGGCCATGCTTGTCCGCCAACGGGCTGAACGTGGGCCCGCCTGTACCTGATCGCTCCTGCCCGGGAAGTCGCACTGCCCGGGCATTCCAGGGATTCGCGAGAAATCGTTCCAGCGCTGTACAGCCCAACTGCTGCGTGCCCGCCACCGCCAGGAGCTGACCGCACGGAGGAGACAGCGATGACCGAGACCACGGTCACCGGCCCCGCCCCGCTCCAACTCGAGCGCCCTACCGAGGACTTTGTGCCACCGACAAACTCATCCGAGCCTCTGCGCCCGATACAAGACCGCGACGCGTGCTATCTGATCGCAGCTGTCCGGGGCAGGCTCACTGTCCTAACCGAGTTCGGCGCCGTGCGCGGATTCAAGGACGACTCCGGCCGACACACGAGCTACCTTGCCCCGCTCAGCCGCGGCCTTTTCAAGGAGGGGTTGCTGACCCGCCATGGCGACGCCGTGGACATCACTTCCGTCGGCCGCGCAGCTTTGGAGGACTACCAGCGCCGCTGGGCCGCCGCCGCGGCCCAGCCCTACAACGTGGGCCGCGACCCGGTGCGCGGAGAGCTCCACGATCCACAGGAGCCCCTACGCGTCCTGCGCCACGCAGCCACAGGTGCGCAAATCAATCCGGGGGACACCATCACCGACCCGTTCGGTGACCCCATCACCTACCTCGGGCCCACCATGTGGAGCTTCGACCGCGGTCGGACTTGGCAGCCGGCTTTCAACGCTCGCGTCCGGTACGAGCACCACGGGCCCTGGCTCTTCCCGCCCACAGAGATCAACACCGCCTACGACCAGGAGCCTGTGCTGAAGATGGCCTGGGATAGCTAGCCCCCCAGCCGCCCGGCCTCCTCCCTGCTGTTCATCCGGGGCCCAGGTCGGGGCACATGCCCTCATCGCCCCGACCCACCCGCGCACCTGATCGCCTGACCGTGCACCGCCAGGCATGCGACGACGTCACCACCTGGGCACCCCTCGGCGCCTCGGCACCAGCCGACCGACCGACCGACGTCGGCTGGCGCCACGCCTCCCGGCCCCGTCTATAGGCGGTGAGCCCTACAGCATCGTCCCTGCGTACTACCGGCGCTCATGACTGTCATGCCCGCCGACGTCGCGCCCCCGCGCGTAGACACGGGACGCAGCACAGGCGACCCTCTCCGTTCCCTTTCCCTGCGGCGTCGTCGGTGCGCCCGCAGCAGCGACGACGCCCTTCCAGGCCGGACCACCGCTCAACCTCGCGATGCGGCGACAGACCGGCTGCCCTCAACCTCCGAAAGGCTCCACTTGACTCAGACCGCCCCTGCCACAGTGCAGGACCGCAAGGACTACCTCTACGCCATCGCCCAGGTCCGCACTGCCTCCGCCGCCTACCACAACAACGGTGAGACCCCGCTCGACGACGCCACGTACGACCGTCTGCGCCAGGACGTCGCCACGTATGAAAAGGCCCACCCCACCCATGTCAGCGAGGACTCCCCCACTGGCAAGGTCGCCGAAGGCGCGCTCGCGCCCGGGGCCGTCCCGCACACGGTGCCCATGGGCTCGCTCCGCAACGTCACCACACCCGACGCCCTCCGAGACTGGCACGCCGGGCTCGTCCCTTCTTTCGCAGGCGGATTGACCGTGGAGAACAAGTTGGATGGCGTGGCGCTCGCCGCCCGCTATGTCAACGGCCGGCTCGTCGAGCTGCTCCTGCGGGGCAACGGTCGGCTCGGCGACGATGTCAGCCACGCCGTCGACACCAATAAGATCCGTGGACTGCCCAAGCAGCTCGCTCAGCCCTTCACCTTCGAGGCCCGAGGAGAGGTGGTGTTCACCTTCGAGCAGTTCGAGCGGGCCAACGCCATGCGGGCGCGGTACGGCGCGAAGCTGTTCTCCAGCCCGCGCGCCGCCGCCGCGGGCACACTGCGCGCCACGAACCGGCTCTACCGGCTGGAGATGACGTTCTTTGCCTACCATGCCGTCGCACTGCCGCTGGGCGTCGGCAAGCCGCTCGCGGCCGTGGGGACGCAGGCCGAGCTGATGGAGCAGGTGGCCGGCGCGGGGGTGCAGACCACCGCGGCCACGGTGCACGGGCTGCGCGTCGTCCCCACCGTCGCCGAGGCGCAGCAGCGGGTGGAGCAGATCGCCGCTGAGCGCGCCGCGCTGCCATACGGCATCGACGGGGTGGTCATCAAGGCCAACTCCCTGGCCCAGCAGGCAGCGGCAGGCAGTGACACGCGTGCCCCGTTGTGGGCGGTTGCCTATAAGTTGTCCGCCGCGGAGCGCGTCACGACGCTGCTGGATGTGAAGTGGTCCGTCGGCCGGACCGGGGTGATGGCACCGCGGGCCGTGCTCGAGGAGGTAGAGCTGGGCGGGAGCACGGTCTCCTCCGCCACCCTGCACAATCCGTCGGATATCGGCCGTTTGGATCTCCGGCTGGGCGACTCGGTGACCGTGATCCTCGCGCAGGACATCATCCCGAGGGTGCTCGCCCCGGTCGTCCATCTGCGGCCCAAGGCCGCGGAGCCGATCGAGATGCCCATGACGTGCCCGGTGTGCGGCGGTGGGCTGGACAAGAGCCAGGAGCGGTGGCGGTGCGCGGCGGCGGCCGTCGGGAAGTCGGCGTGCGGGCTTCGCGCGGCACTGCTGTACGCGGCGGGTCGTGACCTGCTCGCGATCGACGGGCTGGGGCCGTCGGTGATCGCCGGTCTGGTCGACCACGGAGACGCCGAGGACGTCGGCGACCTGTTCTTCCTGACCCGGGAGCAGCTGGCGCAGGCCGCAGGCGGCAGCATGGTGGTGGCGGACAAGCTCTTCGCCCAGATCGAGGCGGCCAAGACCCGTCCGCTGCACCATGTGCTGGCCGCGCTCGGCCTGGTGGGTACCGGCAGGGAGATGTCGGAGAGGCTGGCCGCCCACTTCGGTTCGATGGAAGGGCTCTTGGCGGCCGACGTCTCCGCGCTGACGGAGGTGGACGGCATCGGCATGAAGAAGGCGCAGTTGATCGCCGGGCAGTTCCCGCGTGCGGCCAAGGTGGTCGCCAAGCTCGCCGCAGCCGGGGTCAACCTGACCGGGCCGCCCTCCACCGAAGGCGGGGACACCGCGGTCTCCAGGCCGCTGGCGGGGAAGTCGGTCGTGGTCACCGGCACGATGACCAGTCGGCTGGCCGGGTATGACCGTGCCGGGATGCGGCACCTGGTCAAGCTTGCGGGCGGCAGCCTGTCGGAGAGCGTCACGAAGAAGACGAGCTTCCTTGTCGTCGGCCAGCGAGCCGGTTCGAAGGTGGCCAAGGCCGAAAAGCTCGGCGTGGCCATGCTCACCGAGGACGCGTTCGCGTCGCTGGTCTCCGACCTCCTGGCCCCCGCCCTCAATGCCATGGCCGGCGAACGCACCTGAGCGAGCCCCGCGGCAGCCGGGTGGGCTGCCCCTAAGGAATGTCCGGACACCAGTTCCAGTACGCCTCTCTCCGGTCTGAATCCGGGAGTTGTCCTGTGACGTCCCTGCCGTGCCCGGGACTCTGTCATCGCCGACGCGCCGGCCCTTGTCGCACGCCATCGCAATGGGGAATGCGGCGTGGCGGATCCGGACCACGGCAGTTTCCCGTGGAGCCCACGATTGCCGGGTCGCCGACTGCTGGCCCCAGACGCGATGCTCATTTGTTCGACCTTGGTGCTGTGTGCGACGATGCGTGTGGGCTCCTGGCGCCGTGCGAGTGTGCTGGGAGCCCACCAATTTGTCCTCCTGCTGGCCCGCGGTGGCTGTCGCAGCAACCGGCGCGGAGTCCACACCAACACGGTGGTGGCCCGCGCCCAGGGGCTGAACAGCCTGGCTTGAGGGGCGGTGCGAAGCCGTTGCACGGCAGCACCTCGTCGGCCTGAGTCCCGTTGGACTACGGCCCGACAGGGCCTCACCAGCTGATCGTCCAGCCAGCGATTTCGGCGTGTCTGGGCTTCTGTGGCGTCGATCGAGTTGCCGAACAGCTCGCGTCGATACCCCAACCTGCGGCACCAACCGCCGTCCTGTGACCGGACGCTGTAGTTTTCGAGCCCACCGCGCGGCACGTGCAGGCGGCAACGCTCATGTCACCGCAGCTTGCAAGTCGCTGGTCAGTGCAGTTTCGAACGATGTGCTCGTCGGGTACCGACGACGGTGCGAAACCTCAGCACGCCGGGGTCCGGTCGCAGATAGATGGGGAGTCGCAGACTTTGGTGTCCATTCGCAAACTGCGCTGTCCAGTCACACGTCTATATCGCACCGTCACAGGGGCGCTGGGGCAGGTGCCTCTGTCCACAAGCTGCTCTACCCATCGTGTTCGGACCTGTTGGTCCGAGACCCGTGCCGGCGTGCTGGCGCAGGGAAAGCGAGGGCGTGCGTGTGCCGATCCATACACCAGGGCGGGCGGCGGTGTGCTGCCTCACATCCGAGCGTGCGCGCCGCACGGCGCGCCACCTCTGCGGCGCTCGCGCAGAGCGTCTCGGAGGCAGGTGAGGCGCATCCGGCGGCCGGAGCGTACGCGCAGGCGGAGTTGTGGGCGGAGCAGGCCCGGGAGGCAGCTCACAGCGGTGACGATGAGCGGGCCAGGGTATGCGCGGCGAACGCGCAGCAGTGCGGGAGGGCGGCACACCGCCTGCTGGAGGACCGGGATGCGGAGGCGCCGTTTCCCAGGGTGGAGGAGGAAGGCGGAGTTGGGCACCGGTCGCTGCCGCCCGAGGGGCGTTCGGCCCGGGTTCTGGCCGGTGCTGCAGGCGCGGACGATGCGCCGGTGGTGGCTCGTGGGGACGGCGGGCAGAGTGTTGCGTGGAGCCAGGACGGGTTCGCGGGCTCGGCGACCGTATATGCCGGTGACGACGAAGAGGGCGGGCATCCGCATGCCCGAGTGGTGTTCACCGATCTGGAGCACGAGCGCTATCAGGCCCTGGCGAACTCGCCCTGGAGCTACCGCACCGAGAACGGCGCGGTTATCTATGACCGGCTGCCCGCCGACCAGGCCGAGCAGGTCATCGAAGCTGCGGCCGACCGGCGGCCGGGGACACCATGGCGGCGTCACCGGTTGACTGCTGCGGGCTTCCGTCACGAGCTGGATCACGACGAGGCGGAGGAGCTCGAGGACGAGTCGTTTCGCTGGTCGCAGTCTCTGACCGATGAGCAGGAGCGGTACACCCAGGGGTACACCGAAGACGATTACACCGAGGTCAACAAGCATCTGTACGAGGGGAAGTCTCCTCACGAGACGGTCAAGGGCATGGGCGTGCCTCTGCGGGAAGTGACTACGCATTTGGATGCGGCTTTGGAGCACGCCAAGCAGCCGGAGCATCCGCACATCACCTACCGCGGGTACTCCCCGCCGCTGGAAGTCCGCAAGGCCGACCGGGTGCTGGATTGGGCTCGCGAGAACTTCAAGGTCGGTGGGGTGTATCGCGATGCGTCGTACATGTCGGTCTCACACTGCCCCAAGATCGCGGCGGGTTTCTCGAAGAACAAGTGGTGGGATTCCAGCGGTGATTCCGGTACGACGTCGCACGGCGTTGTCTTCGAGATCGTCTCCCGCCGTGGAGCTCCGGTGGCCGCTGTGTCCTACTGGAACAACGAAGAGCGAGAGCGGCTGATGCCTCGGGGTTCAACGTTCCATGTCGTTGGTATCCAGGGGAACGTGCAGATCGGCAAGCAGAACAAGGTGGTCATCCAGATGGTCGACGTTCACGATGTTCCCCGTCACTGACGGCGGTGCCGCAGGAGGCCCGCGACATTGTCGAGCAGCGTTCGGAGATCGTCCCGCTCGGCGGGACCTGGGTGCCTACCGTGGCCAGGCGCGCAGCTGGATGCGCCGGGACTCCGAGCCGGCCCGGCGACCACGCCGCGGGGATCGGGTGCGGACAGACGTCGACCACTCATCCCCTATCCAGGCTGGCCAGTCGTGTGTGGGCCGCACCCAGGAGGGCGCGCGATCCGCGGGGTCCACCGTAGCGATGGGTGACGGTGCGGATCAGGTGGTGGAGGCAGGCCGGGAAGGTGCTGCGGGGCGGCTGCGGCACCGCCGTGCCGGCCCTCGCCAGATCGCCCAACCCCGCCGGCGCGTGCGGCCCGTAGAGGTCTCGTGCGTGCCTGCGCAGGGCCGCGGCGGCGTGCAGGGAGGCCGGCGTGGGTTCGGCAGGCAGGTGGTCGGGCCACAGAGCGCCGGTCACGGTGGAGATGTGCTGGTGCAGCGTCACGTCGTGTGTCGTGTCCGGGCCGGTGGTGACGGCGGCCAGGACGACGAGCGCGGCCATGTGGCCGGCCAGCGGCAGCAGCCCGTTGTGCGCGGCCGTCGCATCGCTCGAGCCGGGCGGGCTCACGGTGCGGCCGTACTGGAGGGCCAGGTTGCAGAGCGCCGTCCGCTCCGAGTCGGCGGCGTGGCGAGGATACCCGTCGGCGTCCGGGGCGTGGGCGGCCATGCTCAGCAGCGCCTGGGCCTGTTCGAACGCTGCGGGGGTGGGGCGCGCCCACACTGGGACGTGCTCCAGGCGCAGCGGCTCGTAGGGGGCGGCGTAGAACGCCGCGTGGGCTGGGTGGTTGTCGATCACAGGTCGGCCCTTCTGCGGGGCGGCCTCGAGTCGGCCGGCCCGCTGTAGCGGTCAGAGCAGGTGACTGAGGGTGGGGTAACTCATACGGAGGTGTTCGGCGGCGTCGTAGCGGTCGCCGCCGAAGGCGGCCACCACGGTGCGGGCAGCGTCCTGGCGCTGCGTGCGCAGGTCGCTGAGTACCTCATGCCGCAGCAGCTCCGAGAGCTCCTTGGTGGCGTGGACGGTCTCGGTGGCGGAGCCGAGCACACGACGGGCACGGGCCCGGTGCACGTCCGGACCGGGGTCTCCCTGCCACTGCGGAACGGTCAGGGCAGCGACCAGTCCGGCGGCGTGACGGGCTGCCTCCAGCAGGGGCGGCAGCGCCGCGTCGGTGATGCGCTCCGCGGCGCGGTAGGTGTACTCCACGGCCAGTGCGGGGGAGAGCTCGGCCCATTCCAGTGGCATTTCCGCGACGTTCGAGGAGCGCAGCCGCAGGAGGTAGCGGCCGCCGCGGGTGCGCCACAGCGAGGAGGTACGACCGAAGGCATCTGGGGAGTCCTCACCGACGAGTTTCACGGCGGCGTCCGCATCGAACCACCGCGCCCTGGTCCAGTCCGGCGTCCGCGTGAACTCGTCGACGTCCTCCAGCTCGCTGGTGATGACCTGCCAGTCGACGCCATTGTCGGGGGTGGACCGGTCGCCGTTTTCGTCGGGGAGCTGGTAGGTGGCGGCGGCGCTGTCGTCGGGTTCGCACAGGGCGGCTGCGTTCTCATCGTCCAGCTCGGTGCCGTCGAGCCACACACCAAGCCCTTCCTGAGTGAGAGTCACCAGGCCCGACGTGGGGCTGTGATCGGCCCAGCTCCGTACGTACCAGCCATGGGCATTGAGGACGATCGCAGTGTTCGCGGGCTGGCCGGGAGCGGCGGCGAGTTCCCTGATGAGGTCAGGGGTGACGTTCAGGTGCATGTCGGCCTCCAAGTACGAGGGGGACTGTCACCGACAGATTATCGGGTACCCGATAATGAAGCAATCGGGGACCCGATAAACCTGTTCCATCGCGTCGGAGGTGGAGTGTTCGCACCGAAGGCTGGTCGGTGGACTTCTTTCTCGTAGGCGTCGGGAGACGGTTGGCGAGCAAGTCGAGCGCCGAGCGTCATGTCGCCGTGTCCGCGCGAGCCTTGCTGCCGCGGTTGTCGTTAGAAGATCGGGGGCGCCCAGCGATGGTGAGGCGGGCGACGGTGCGCCAGCTTATGGGGCGTCGGTCGCCGTGGTGACGGCTGCGGATGCCTTCGATGAAGCCCAACCAAGACGTGCGGAGTGCGGAGCGGTCCCGTACGCGGTAGAGGGTCAGCACGGCCCACGTCGCCAGGTTGAGGGGGATCAGTGGGGCGGGAAGGTTGCGCTGGGCGAGCAGCACGCGGTTGCGGGCATTGAGGCGGTAGAAGGCGTCGTGGCGGGCGGGGTCGGTGGCGGGATGGTGGACAACGATATGCGGCATGTACAGGCCGCTTCCGCCTTGATCCCAAAGTCGCCACGACAAGTCCAAGCCCTCGTGTTTTCTGACCTCGGCGCGTCTGGCTTGGTGTCTGACGTGGAATAGCACGTCGTGGACATGTGTGTGAGGTGGTGAGGCGACCACGTTGAGCGACGCTAGCATCGACACTTCGCCGATCACTGGAGTTTGCCGCTATGACGTTGCCGAGTATCGGAGTCGTCATCGTGACCATGGGCACTCGCCCGCGGGAGCTGGATGACTTGCTCGCCTCTGTGGAGAAGCAGGACGTGCCCGCGCAGGTTGTGCTGGTAGGTAATGCGACCCCGCTCACCGACGTGTCGGCTGACGTAACCAAGATCCCGCTTGAGGAGAACCTGGGCTGTCCCGGCGGCCGTAATGTCGGTCTGAAGATGCTCTGCGATTCAGGCGAGGTGGACGTCGTCATCGAGCTGGACGACGACGGGCTGCTCATCGCCGACGACGTGTTCCGCAGAGTCCAGCAACTGTTCGCGGCAGACCTCAAGTTGGGGATCATCGGGTTCCGGGTTGCGGATGAGTACGGACACACGGAGCGTCGCTGGGTTCCTCGGCTGCGTGCTGACGATCCGATGCGCCGTGGCTTGGTGACAGCCTTCCTCGGCGGTGGTCATGCCTTCTCGGTGCCGATGCTCAACGAAATTGGCCTTTGGCCGGCGGAGTTTTTCTTCGGGCATGAAGAGTCCGACCTCGCCTGGCGGAGCCTTGATGGCGGCTGGAAGATCCTTTACGAGCCCGAACTTGTCCTCCAACACCCCAAGACCTCCCCGGCTCGGCACGCGGTGTACTACCGGTTCACCGCCCGGAACCGGGTCTGGCTCGCCCGCCGCAGGCTTCCGGCGCCCCTTGTCCCGGTCTATCTCGGCCTGTGGATCCTGCTCACCCTGGCGCGCATCCGATCACTGAGCGACCTCAAGGCATGGTGCGGCGGGTTCTGGGAGGGCTTGCGCACGTCGTGCGGCCCGCGCAAGCCGATGAAGTGGCGCACGGTGTGGCAGATGACCCGGCTGGGCCGACCCCCGATTCTTTGAACGGTCATGACGGCGACGGCGTGGTGGCCGGGTGGCTCGTGGATGAGCAGCTCGCCGCGAACCCAGCCGGCTTCGGGCCGGCTGTGGGGCTGGGTGCGAGCGTGGTCCAGGAGTGAGCGTTGGTAGATCACGATCGTGCCGGCGGTATTTGCGAGGGTTGCGCCGGGGTGCTGGGCACGGACGTAGGTGGCATGCTCGGCGGGGTCTGTGATGGACGGCAGGGTGTGTTTGCCAGGCAGCAGGGGGAAGGGCGGCTGGTTCATGGGACCGGCTCTGCCCGATGCTCGCGGTGGGTCAGGGCGGTGGCGAGCCGGTCTTCGGCGGCGCGGGAGACATGGTTGGTGCAGTGCCAGGGCAGGACGTCGTCGTCCATGTGCCGAAGGTGCCGGTCATAGTCCAGGCCGTGTCGGGTCAGAGCGGCCGTGAGGGTGTCCTTGGTGAGGGTGTCGAGGTCGACTCCGGCGTCGAAGAGGTCCTCCAGGACGTGGCCCATGCGGCGGTCCGCCCGGGAGCAGACGACCTCCAGGTGCATGCGGCTCGTCTCGCCGTAGACGACGTCGAAGTGGGCGAACTGCTCGTCGCCGACGAGGTGCTGGAGTCGGTCGCGGATGGCGTCGCCGTAGGTGCGCACGCGGTCGGGGTCGGCCATGGCGAGTCGCTGGGTGGGGGTGTGAGGGGCGGGCATGAACTGCATGAGTTTGACGATCACGCGGGCGTCTGGGTGGCCCAGGCGGTCGCGGACATCGCGGGCGTAGTCGGCGATGGCCATGCGGTCTTCGGGGCGTTCGCCGGGCGCACCGACAATGAAGTAGAGCATGACTGTGCGGATTCGCCCGGTCTCCCGGCACAGATCGAGGGCGTGGTCGACGCGCATGCGGGTCATGGTTTTGCCGTAGAGGGTGACCAGGTCAGGGGCGGCCCATTCGGGGGCGATGGTGATGACGCCGCGGTCCTGGTGCTGGTCGCGGTGCAGCTCGGTGAACAGGTGGCCGCTGTCGAGGGCCGCGACGGCCTCGAGCTATTCGGCGTTGACCTCGTCGGCGCGGACGGAACCGATGATGGTGGTGACGGTCCGGCCGGCCGCGGCTGCGCGCTGGACGTAGTCGGCCAGGTGTTGCAGGAGTTCTTGGCGGTGGCGGTACTGCGTGAGGGTGGGGGCGCTGATGATGACCGTGGCGACGCGGTGCTCTTCGAGTCGGTCGATGTAGTCGGTAAGCAGTTTGAGCGGTGTCTGTCGGAACGGCGGCAGCCGAGGACCGGGTGCAGGCCGGCTGCTGTGCCGTCGGTGATGGGGTAGGTGACGCGCCCGGACCGGAGGTCGTCGTCGACACACTCGGCCTCGGCCCGGCCGACACCCTCGCCGTCGCCGACCCGGACGGCCCCGGGCACCACATGATCGTCCCAAGCCCGGGCCCCAGCCCGTCCCGCCCCTCATGGGCGCGATCAACCGGCTGCCCACGGTGGGCTACACATCGACCCCGGCTCCTGGGCCGACCCGGCCAAGCTGACCGGCTGGACCCAGGTCACCTACACCTGCTGGACCGCTCCCTGCCACCCGGCCGCCCCACAGCCGTAGACACCCCGAGACGAAGGAGAACGATGGACGAGCGAGCGCCGGACCCAGCCGCCCGCAACCGGCCAGGACCCGCCACCCGCCCACCCGGCGCCCCCACGGCCACCGCCCCCGGCAGTGGCCTCATTCCCGCCGAGGCCGCCCTGATCGGCTACCTCCAGCAGCGGGCCGACGAGGTCGACCCCGCCTCCCGGGCCGTCCAGGACAGCTGGACGTACCCGTCGCCCTACCACCTGCTGCTCGACGTCGGCCCGGCTCTATTACGCGGCTCGGCGCCCACTTCTGCTTCACCAACGCCGCCCAGACGATCGATGACCACCAGGACCTGGACCTGTCGTACGTCGAGGGGTACGGCAGCTGCCCTGTCGACGGCACCTCCGCCATCGACCCGACCTGGCCAGGTGTCCCGCGCCGCGCCTACCTCGGCATTCCCTTCGCAGACCCCGACATGTGGCCGCACCCCGTGTACGGCGGGGGCGTTCTCCAAGAGCTCCGGAGCCTGCTCCCGATCCTGCGCGACAGCCTGCCCTAGGACGCGGTCGCCGACATCGGCCGCCCACTGCCGCCCCGGGCAAGTCCGGAATCCACCGCAGAGCCACGTCAGCGCCTCAGCCCCGGACCGTCCAGCTAGTCGCCGAACCTCACTTCCTGCTCCCGGTCGAGGCGAACCCCCAACACCCACAAGGCCGTTGGGCATGATGGACAAGACGGTCTGCCACGGAGGCAGTACCCGCCCGGCCACCCCGTTCAGGAAGGAACCGAACCGTTGACCCACGTTCTCCCCGCCGAGCCCTCTTCCCTCTCCGCGCTGTCTCCTGCCGTCATGATCGACCGCCCCGGCTCGCTCGACCGCGACGACGCCATCGGGATCGAGCGCGTCGTCGACGGCTGGCACCTCACCGTCTATATCGCCGATGTGGCCGCCGGCGTCACGCCGGGCAGTACGGCCGACCGTGAGGCGTTCGAGCGCCGCAGGACGGAATACAGGGGTGGATGGGCGCTGCACACGATGCTGCCCCGGCAGGTGGAGGCCCGACTGACCCTGGCCGAGGAACGGCCGTGCGCTGCGATCGCGATCCGCATGCACATCCTTCCGGACGGGGCGGTCGGGCGCGTCGTGGTCGAACGCGCTACGGTGCGCGGCCTGGTGGCACTGGGCCACTCCCAGGCCGCCGATGCGGTCGGCGACCGCGGGCATCCTCTCCACGAGGTCGTGCGCGAGGCGGCGGCGGTGAGCGAGGTCCTGCTCGCCCGCCGGCGTCAGCAGGGGGCGCTCGCCCTGTACGACCTCCTGAGCGGGTGGGCCACCAGCGAGGACGGCGTCGTGGTCCGTCTCGCCTCCTTCGAGCGGACCATCGGCTACAAAATCGTCCAGGAATGCATGATCGCTGCGAACACCGCGCTGGCCTCCTGGGCCGCGGAACGTGACCTTCCGCTGCTGTTCCGCAACCACTCCGCCGCCCGTGTCGCCGCCCCGCGCCAGACCCTGCTGAACGATCTCGGCCTGGCCTTCGACGGCGGGTCCGCCGCCCGGCTGGAGGCACTGCGCGAACGCACCCTGATGACCCTCAAGGCGGCGGAGTACGCACCGTTCATGGGCGGCCACTGGGGCCTGAACCTGCCGGGCTACGTCCACGCCACCTCGCCCCTGCGCCGCTACGCCGACCTGGTCGTGCAGCAGGTCATCTCCAGCCACCTGGACGGCGTCGACTCCCCCTACGACGACGATGCCCTCCTCGCGATCGCCGAGGCCCTGAACACCGGCGCCCGCCAGGACCGCGAAGCCGAGAGGGAGTCACGCAAGTCGTCCGCGCACTCCTTGGCCCGCCGCGGTGCCGCGGCAACGTCAGCCGACTACACCGGACTCGGCGCCCAGGCGTTCCACGCTCTCCTTAAGCGCGGCTGCAAGGAAGACATCGCCGGCGCCGCCCTCGTCGCCGAGACCGCCCGGCGGGCCGTCGGCGGACAGCTCACCTCGCTGGAGCTCCAGCTGGTGCTGCTCGTTGCCGGCGGGCCCGGATGGGAGCCGGGGCGCAGCGCCTGCCTGGACGTCATCGCGGCCGCACCCGAGATGGCCGTGTCCATCCTGTCCGCCCATGCTCAGGTCAACGGCCTGCCACCGGTCGAGTTCACGGTCCAGACCTTCGGGCAAGCCTCCAATACCGTCTTCTGCGCGCAGGCATCGTGTCCGGTAGGCGAGAGCCCCGTTGAAGGAGCCCGACGGTCTGCGTCGACGAAGAAGGGGGCCCGGCACCAGGCGGCGCTCAGTCTGCTCGCCCGGCTCGGCGACCTGCCTGATCCCTCGCTCGACCTCGCGCAGCCCGCCCCCGAGACCGTGCTGCTCCCGGCGGCCACGGACGATCCTGGGTCGGGGGAGGGCCCCTCCCCCATCTCGGTCCTCAACGAGTTCCAGCAGATCCGGGTCATCAGCGACCTGGACTACTCGACGGGCGCCGAGGGCCCCGCCCACCAGCCCACCTTCACCTGCACTGCCCAGGCCACCCACGATGGCCGGGCCGTCTGCGCGTCAGCCACGGCGTCGACCAAGGCCGCGGCCAAGACCGCGGCGGCAGCCAGTCTGTTGGAACGGGTGAACACGGCGCGGGCCGATCGGGCCGGCTGACGCCCGGCCAGGCCCGGCGCATGTCCGCGCGTCACGCCTACCAGGATGGGCGGCCGCCGCGGCTGGTAGCGGGCCGAGCCCCTGCGTCAAGTAGGCGGCGGACCGGTCGGGGACCATCACGGTGGGCAGGCAGGCCGTCGCGAGTCGGCTGTCAGCGTCTTCCTGGGAACCTCCAGGGCAACAGGAGCGCGGGCCAGGCGACGGCGAGGACTGCCAGGAAGAGAAGGTCCACCGCATCGAACGCCATGCCGGTGCGGCGCATCATCCGGACGGTTCCGATGGCGACGGCACCGCCTGTGATCGCGTACACGGTCAGCAGCAGAGCAGCCAGGAGCTCGCCCATAGGCATCGTGGTCAGGTTCACGGCGTTCCTTCCGACGGGTTCGCCGAGCGGTTGGTGAGGGCGTGGTGTGCGGTGCGGGCCAGGTCCTTGAGGATGTCGGCGGCGGGTCCGTCCGGCCGCAGGGCGGTGGCGGGTTCGTGCCACAGCGCGCTCAGTGCACGGAGCTGACGGACCGGGATGAGGCCGAGGAGGCCGTCGTCCTGGATATGGCTGCGCACCGCGGTGAGCTGGTCTGGGTCGATCTGCCGGGGTGCCTGAGAGACGACCAATGCCGTGGGCCGGCTGGGGGTGGGAATGGTCTCCAGCAAATCGTTGGCGACCAGGTGGGGGTCGCGGGGGATCGTCTCACGGTCGATGAGGTGGTCGAAGTCCCGCAGGTCGGGCTCGCGCTCTCCCCCGCGCCACTGACTGAGCGCGGGTTCCCAGAGCGCGCCCCAGGCGCGGGCAGCGATCGGGGAGATCTGGGCGAGGAACCGGGACCGCATCTGGTCACGCTCCTCCGGGCTGGGTTCGAGGGGGGCGAGGCTGGCGAGGTTGCGTTCCCGGTTGCGCTCGGCCCACTGGGTGCGGACTTCAGCCCACAGCTCGGGCTGGTGGGTGGCGCCGTGGAGATCGATGGCGTCGAGGAACTCGGCGCGCCACTGGTCCAGGGGACCTTCGTCTTCCTTGGGCATGGGGTCGATTTCATGCCTGTCGTATCGGGCGTTCCACCACCATTCGTCGGTGATGTCGTCGTCGAAGACGGTGGAGATGTTGGTGGTGGTGCCGGCGTCCTGGTAGTCGGCCATGGCACGGGCGAATTGCGCGAAGTGCACGTCGAGCAGGGTCAGTAGCCCGTCCACGGCGGTGGCCGGCGTCAGCACATCGGCCTCGACGAAGTCGTGGAAACTGTCGTCGAGCCACTGATGGAGCCACTGTTTCATCCACACCGTGTCGTCGGCGGGCCACAGCTCCGCGCCCCAGGTGCGGGAGCCCTCGATATTGATGCGATCCAGGAAGCGCCGGTAGTGGTGCACCTCCTCGTCCACGTCGTGGTCGTACACGTCCAGGCGCTGGAGGTTGCGGTGCTTGTTGCGCGCCGCCCACTGCCCCCGGACCTGGAGCCACAGGTCCGGGTGGCGGCGTGCGCCCTCGCTCTCGATGAAGTCCAGGAAGTCCTGGCGCCAGTCATCGAGGGGGGCGCGGTCCTCGGCGGGGAGGATGTCACCGCGGCCGCCGAGCTCCAGGTCAGGAGAGTCGGTGTCCCAGAACTCCTCGATGTCCTCGGTCTCTTCCGTGTCGTAGACCTGGGCGTCGCCGTCGTCGAGCCGGTCGATGACGTGCATCAGGAAGCGCACGTCGAGAAGGGCCAGCAGGCTCTGCTCTTCATCGGGCTCCGGCTGCCTGAAGGTGCGGGTCTCGAAATCCTCCAGCTTCGTCTGCAGCCAGGCGCGCATGCGGATGTGGTCAGGCCGGCGGTCGGTGACCTTGATGCGCTCCCACAGCTGTGGCTGGTAGCGGGCCAGAGCCAGGGTGAGGTCGGGTCGCACATCGGCGCGGCAGAACAGGCCGGCGTCCACGACGACGATCTCCGCGCGTTCTCGTGCCCCCTGTACGTGCTCCGTGGTCACTCCGCTCTCGGGGGTCAGGACCTCCACGCTGCCGGGCGCGAGGGGGAGGCCAGCGGCGGGCTGCCAGTCGGTGGGCCTCGGCTCATCGGTAAGCCGCGGGAGGTTCAGCGGATCGGCCACCAGCGCCACCCGGGCACCCGCCTGGGCCAGCGCCGCTGCCAGCAGGGTGCTGACTGTGGTGCTCCCCTGGCCACCCTTGCGTGGCGTGGATACCACCTGGATCACCCCGGTACGGCGCGTCGAGGCCGGAGCAGCATGCGTGATGTGCCGCGGGGATTCCGCACCGATGGGGCCTGTGATCTCCTCGGGCCGCGGTGAGTGGTTTGTCCAGTCGGGGGTGCGCTCCCGGTATGAGCCGGCCCGGCGCAGGGCGCGGCTCCACTCGGTCGCTGCCGACGCGAGGTCACCGGTCAGCTGCAGCCAGGATGCCCGTTCCTCAGCGGACGGGGCACTGCGGGTCCACAGCGGCTCCAACCCAGCCTGAACCAGAAGGCGTTCGGCCTGGAAGAGGGCGCCACGGCGCCCTTTGACGGTGACGTGGCCTCCATCCAGGGAGTCCAGCTGGTGCTCCTCTTGGCGCGCGGTTCGGGAGGTGCCGGTCAGGCGGGCGCCGGGAATACCGACGATGCCGCGGGGGGACTGCGCGGGCAGGATGCGGGCCAGAAGTGCCGCAGCGAGGTCGGATTTCGACCACAAGGCAAGCCCGTCAGGGTCCGGGCGCACGCCAGCGATCCCGTAGAGCGTGCCGTCCTCGGTCAGGGTTCCGAGTCGCGGTGTCGGGCGAGCCAACGCCCTGAGCACCGCGGCCTCCAGCAACCGCTGGGGTGTGCTCGGTGCGTCGGGGATGAGCCCGGTTGCCAGTCCGTGCTCGCAGATCCAGGCCAGAGCCTGCGCATAGGTTTCCCCGGTAAGGCCGGAACGCTCGGTCGCGTTGCGTTCGGTTCCCACGATGTCCCATTTCCCGGCGTGGCCACCCGGACTGGCCCGCCGTGCGGGCACGATGAAGTCACTACTGTGTGGATCTCCCCTTTCCCGTCACGGGTGCGCTCGCGGGTCCGGGCCGCGGCGCCGACGGGTGGCAGCAGTTCTACCGTTCCGAACCCTATCCGATTGCGTGGCGCGCTCCAATGGATTCGGGACTTCTTCCCCCTACCGCGCAGGCTGGAACTTTGTCGACACGTTGTGTGCGAGCACTCTGAGCAGCGCCTGCACTCGCGCTGCGCGGAGTGTGCTGTCCAGCGCGGGTGCCCAGTTCGGCGCCGCCGCCGAAGACGAGTCACGGGCAGCTGCTCGGCGCCCTGGCGGGCGGAGCGGACGACGGCGATGTATTCGTCCTCGTGACGAAGGCCAGCGGGTTCCTGCTCGGCTCCAAGGGCTGGCGGTTGGCGGCGGCCGACGGCACACCAGTCAATGAGCGGGCCAGCTGGAGACGCTGCTGGCAGCACCCTCCTGGCATCAGCGCGCGGGACCGCCACCCTGAGCTCAGCTCCCTGACCCGGAGGAATGCGCGGGTCCCGCTGCACGCGAACCGGCGGAACAGCGTGTCCTGGAGCGACCACCACCGGCAGGCCGTGCCTGCCGACGTCAATGATGAGTACTGAACCAGGACCCCGACGACCGGTCACCTGGTCTGGCCCGTACCGTAGGGAGTCAGGCCCCAATGACGGACGGCTTCCCGCCTCGATGAGGAATCGCTGTCTGCGTGAGTCTGCCGCGCGCCTGCTGCTCTCTCCACGGCAGTACGCAGGTGCCACAGCGAGACGGCGGGCAGCAGCCCGCCAAGCCGGGACACCGCCCCCAACGCTTCGGCGACCTCGGCCATGCACTCAGCGGCGCTACCAAACCGCTCATCTTGCCGGTCCGCGTGCAGTCGACCAACCAACGCGTCCACGAGCTTGGCGAGCTCGCTCGCCCCGGGATCCTCCGGGACGTCGCAGCCCCACCGCTGAACGGCCTCACCAAGTACGGCTATCGCGTCATCTCGGCTAAGCAGCGGCCTGGGGCTTTCCGTGTCACCGTTCGTCACGATCAAATCGTCCACCGCGGAACCCCCTGGTGTGGCAGGAATCGGAGAATTCGAACCCCGTCCGGCTGCTCGCGGCTCTGCTGTCGGAGAAGGGCCGACCAGCGCCGCAGCCAGCGCGCGAAGAAGCCTGACCGGCGCTTCGGCTCGGTCGGCGGCGCCGCGGGGCGGGGAGGAGCGACGGGCAGGACGACCGGCGGCCCTTCCGGCGCAGTCGGGGGCAGCGTCACCGGGGGAGGCGGCACCGCTGGGAGAGCTGGAGAGGGGACGTGGTCCTTCCGTTGGGGGCCCGCCAGCGGTCGGCCGCTACTGCTCGTAGGCCCAAGAACGGCCGGTCTGCCGGTACTGCTCGACAGGGATGGGGGTGATGCCCGTCCGCATCCGCGCGGTGTAGAGCAGGCCGTCCAAGTGGTCGATCTCGTGGTGGATCAGCCGGGCGGGGCCACGCTTGTAGGTGGTGGTCACTACCTGACCCTCCAGCGTCGTGGTCTCCACCGTGATCCGAAGGGGCCGGGGGACCAGGCCGCGGACATCGAAGAAGCTGAGGCAGCCCTCGTACTGCTCATCCTCGTCGGTGGAGCGGTCGACGATGCGGGGATTCAGCAGGACGATCGGCGGCGCGTCGGGGCCGGGGGGCTGGACCACGGCGGCGGCCCGGCCGATCGCGATCTGAGGCGCCGCGAGTCCCATGCCCTTCGCGAACGGGTGGACCCGCCCGATCCGCTCCATGGCGGAGAACATCTGCTCTACGGCCTGCTTGGCTGCCTCGCGCTCGGCCGGCAGGTCGAAGGGGCGGGCCTGCTGGGCAAGGTCGGGAGCTCCGCGCTGCACGACTCCGAGGTCGCGCATCTGCTCGCTGGGCCGTACCTGGTTCACCTGTACTCCCCTTGATTCACGTCTTGTTCGGGTCGGCCCCGGAAGCGCCATTCGAGACGGTACCTGGCGTGGAGGGCGGGTGTGGAGGTGCTCCAGGAGAAGATCCGCTTCCCGTCCTCCTCGTGCTGTACGGGGGCGGTCCGTAGCGGGGCGGCCTCGGCGGTCATGGAGGTTTCGGTGCCCCACACAGCGGGGTCGAGTTCGGCGGGGAAGGCAAGTTCGACCGCCAGGCGTTCGGTGGGGAGGCGGACGGCGCGCTGGAACCACCGGCCCCACTTCTCGTCACCCACCGAGTAGGCGTATGCGATCCACACCGACTCGCCCGGGTAGAGAGGGAAGCGGCCCTCACTGTTCTCGAAGCGCAGCCAGACTTCCTTGAAGGCGTCGCGGTCGTGCTTGGCCTGCCAGCACATCGCCTCGCCACGGCACGTCGCGGTCAGGGCCAGTTCGCCCCAGGTCAAAGGGTGTTTGCGGTAGTGGGTGTTGGAGCGTTCCGGCTCGCCGGGGTAGCGGTCGACGCTGATGCGGATGAGGTAGCGGGTGATCGGCTCGGTGCCGGTGTTCCGCAACAGCCGGCGCATCGTGAGCCGATAGAGGCGGCCGTCGTAGTCGAGGCGGGCGGCGTCGTGCTCGACGACGATCGCCGAGCCGATCGCGTACGGCTGCTCCGTCCGGCGGGGAGCCGGTAAGGCTGCCGGCGCCGTACCGGCCTTGGCCGCCTCGTAGTCCAGCCAGCACTTCCAGATGGCCTTACCGGCGCCGAGTGTCTCCTCGGCCCGGCGGGCGAAGTCCTCGGTCGGCTTGGACCGGCCCGACTCAATGTGGCTCACGTAGGACGGGTCGAAGCCCATCCGTTGGGCTAACTCCCTCTTCGGAAGGCCCCGCACCTCGCGCCAGTGGGCGACCGTCGCCGCGAAATCTTCGGCGGCCGTCTCGACCGTCTGGGCACCGTCTCGCGCGTCCATCGAAGCCCCCGCCTGGATGCTGGATGAGATGAGTGAACCGTGAGTGATCTCGATTCATCATTCTGTCACGGTCCCGGCCGCCAGTTTCCTTCCTTCACCGGCCCAGGTCGACCCTGGGCCACGAGGAGGAGGGTCGCAGCATGCGCCTGCTGTATCTGCTCAACGTCTCCAACGCCAGCCGGATGAACGCCGATTCGGGTTTCACCTTCGCCGACCTGCTCGCCCCGGCCCTGACCGATGCCGGGGTCGAGGTGTCGGTGGCCTCGCCCGTCCCGGTCGGCGACGCTCGGGTGCACTTCGCGCCCACTGTCTCCCCGTCCACGAAGTACCGGGCCCGCTTCGACCCGGGGATGGACGCTCTGGTCACCCTTTTCCGCGAGCGGCGGCCCGAGGTGGTGGTGGCCAACCAGGTCGAGGCCGCTCCCGCGATCCGGGCCGCGCTCCTGGAGGCCGGGGTGGACGCGATGGTTGTCGGATACTGCCACTACCTGCCGTTCTCCTTCACCGACGCCAGCGTCTTGGAGCTGGACCCGGCGATGGACGACCGGGGCCTGGGCCGCAGTGTGCTGCTGTCCTTCGCCGCCGGCCTCGCGGCCTGCGACCGCGTCCTGGTTCACTCCTCCACCGCCGCGTCCTGGACCACCGCGGCTGCCGCCCGCACCGGCGTCGACCTCGGCGACAAGCTGCACATCGTGCCCGCCCCCAGGGACGTACGGCTGGTGCGCGACCCGGCCGGCATTACCCCGCCCGAGGGCCGGGCCACCGCCATCTACAACCACCGCCTGTACGCCCACTACGGCACGGGCCGCTTCACCCAGCTCGCCCGTCGCCTCATCGCCGACGGCACGGTGCGGCTGACGGTGATGGACCTGTTCGGCAGCCGCAACGCCGAGCGCATCCGCCTCGACCCCAGCCCCGAGCGGCACCTGGAGGAGCTGGCGACCATGGACGGCGTCGCCGTCGCCTCCGACCGCGGCGACCGCGTCCGCTACCGCAACCTCCTGGCTGGCGCCCACTTCGGCATCGCACCCTTCCGCCCCGGCTGCCCCTGGTCAATGTCGGTCATCGACTGTCAGGCCATGGGCCTGCCTGTGATCGCCCCGCGCACCGGCTGGCTGGCCGAGCACATCGACGACGAGCTGCTCTTCGACACCGACCAGCAGGCCGTCCAGATCACCACCCGCCTCGCCACGGACCCGGAGTTCTACCTCCTGCACGCCAAGCGTGCCTATGCCTCCACCGCCGAACTCACGCCCGCCGCGGTGGCCGCCCGCTATCTGGAGGCGATCCGATGACCGGCTTCGACGCGGTCCTGCTCTCCTACGACGAGCCGCAGGCCGACTGTCTGCACACTCGTCTCGCCCACGTGCTGGGCGGCCCGGTCAAGCGCCTGCACGGCGTGCGCGGGATGCGGCGTGCCTACCGGCTCACCGCCGAACTCGTTGACACCGAGCAGTTCTTCCTCGCCGACGGCGACTTCGCCATCGACGAGGAGTTCTCCGCCGGCGACGTGGAGCCGCTGGCCGACGGGGTGGCCATGCGGGTCTGGCAGGCGGCCAACCCGGTCAACGGCCTGATCTACGGCTACGGCGGACTCAAGTTGATCCGCCGGACGGCCCTGCGCGAGATGGGCCAGGCCGTCGACGTGCTGGCCGCGCTGCCCGGAAGGGTGGAGTTCTGTCGGCAGACCGCCGGCGTCACGCAGGTCAACCAGAGCGCGTTTCACGCGTGGAAGGCAGGCTTCCGGGAGTGTGCGATGCTCGCGCGCGGCAGCGAGTACGGCATGACCGATGCCTCCGCCCAAAAGAGGATCGCCGCCTGGACGGCCAGCGGTGACGGCGCCTTCGCCTCCTACGCGGCGGCCGGAGCCCGCGACGGGCTCGACTTCGCCCAGGCCGTCGGCCGCGCCCCGGAGCGGTTCGAGGCGCTCAATGACCCGGCCTGGCTGCTGCAGCACTTCGCCGTGCTGCGCGGCGGACAGGCGGTCGCCGGATGAGCACCGTGCCGGGGCCGCTGGTGCTGATCGAGCCGTATGCGCACCGGGGCGGCGGGCACCATCAGCACGCGCTGGCCTCGCTCGCCGCCACCGGGGCGAGCCTGGTCGTCGCCCCGGCCGGCCTGAGCGAGGCGCTGGGCCCGCTGGCCCGGTCCGGCGCCCGGGTCGCGGCCACCCCGGACGGGGCGGCGGCTAGGTTCCTGCTGGCCGCTGCGCGGGCGGCGGAGCGCGTCTCGGCCACCGGCCGTCGAGCCTTCGCCTCTCGGCGCTGGCCAAGGCCGGTCCGCCGGCTCCCGCACCAGATCACCCTCCTCGCCCGGTGCCTGACCGAGGCCGCCTGCCTGCGGACCGCGCGCCGCCTCGCCCCGCGGGCGGCGGCGGTGGTGATCCTCAGCGCGAGCGATGCCCTGCACGGCATGGCGGCTGTCCTCGGCGGCGTCCCGCACCTGCGGTTCGTCCACGAGCTGGTCACCACTGAGGACCGTCCCGTCCGGTGGCTGGGTCGCCTCGCGGGCCGGGGGGAGAAGCAGGTGGTCGCGCTTTGCCCGACCGCTGCCGTTCGGGACCGGATCACGGCGGCCTTCCTCCGCCTTCCCAGCGAGGTGCGGGCGTTCGCGGTCGACGACGGGCGACGGCTGACCGACGTGGAGCGCGACAGCGGCCGGACCGCCTTCACCATCCCCTCCGACGCGACGGCGGTGTGCGTGGTCGGCGGCTGGTGGCCTTACAAGGACATCGCCACCGTCGACGCCGCCCTCGCCCGCCTCACCGCCCCGCTGCACGTCCTGGTGTGCGGCACGCCGCTGGACGACGCCGTCCTCGCCCGCTGGCACCGGCTGCCTCACGTCCGCCTCCACACTGTGCCCGGCGCGGTCACCGACCAGGTCCTGCGGCTCGTCTACGGCGCCGCTGACGCGGCCCTCGTCGCCCGGCACCCTGGCGTAGGCAAGGAGTCGGGGCTTGTCATGGACGCCGCCCGCCTGGGCGTCCCGCTGCTCGTATCCCAGCACGACCCCACGCTGACCGCCCGGTTGGCCGGCCAGCCGTGGGTCCGGTCCTTCCCGGCCGGCGATGCCTGCGCGCTCGCCGAGGCGCTGGACAAGCTCTCGACCGAGGCGCCCGCCCGGCCGGGGCCGTCGGCGCCCGCGGTGCTGGACCTGTATCCGGCGGCTGAACAGGCCGCCTTTCTCACGGACACCTACGCCCGCCTGATCAAGGAGTGCCGATGACGTTCATTCCTCCCGCCCTGGTCGCGGTCGTCGGCCCGGTCGAGCCTGCGCTGCTGGCCGTCTGGACCGCCCACTACCGGCGGCTCGGCATCGAGCGGTTCCTCCTCGCCTTCCACTTCCCTGACCATGTCCCCGACGCCCAGCGGCACCAGCTCCTCGCGGCCGTCCACGACCTCGGCATCGTCCCCGCCCAGGTCAGCACCGGGCCGTGGCACGAGCACACCAACACCGAGCTGCGCGACGCCCTGCGCGAGAAGGCCGGGGCCGGCTGGCATCTGATCGCCGACGCCGACGAGTTCCAGACCTACCCGGCCTCGCTCACCGACGTGGTCGCCCAGGCCGAGGAGGCTGGGCGGAAGGTGGTCGGCGGGCTGATGCTCGACCGCGTCGCGGCCGACGGAAGCCTGGCTCCGTGGCACCCGGGCCCCGGGCTGGAGCTGGCCTTCTCGCTCGGCGGGCACCTCACCCACAGGCTCCTCCAGGGCGACCCGCGCAAGATCGTCCTCGCTCACTCCTCGGTGACCGTGGCCTCCGGCAATCACCGGGCGCCCGGGCGCCGGCCCGACCCGGACACGCTCGCGTGCGTGCACCACTTCAAGTGGCGTGCCGGCGTCCTGGACGACCTGCGCCGGCGGGTCGAGCGCTTCTCCTGCGGCGAGTGGGCCGAGCGCACCCCGGCCGTCCGCAGCGAGGCGTCCCGTCTACTGGAGCACACTGACCGTCACTCCGGCCGGATCGACGTCTCCGACCCCCGCCTTGCCTTCCGCCGCGTCGCCCTCGACCGCCTCCCGGAGGGCTGGGCCGCCGAAGCGGCCACGATCACCACCGCCTGGCGCCCGCCGTCGCCTCAGAGCCAGTCCGGTTCCACGGTCTCCTCGCCCTCACCGTGAGGCTTCTCGAACCGGGCGAAGAAGTCATCCAGTGCCTCCGGCGTCACGACGAGCGCGTTCGCGTCCTCTCGTTCGTTGCGCTCCACCAGCCGGCGGAGCAGCTCGTCGCGCTTCACCGGGAAGTACAGCAGCCGCCACCGCCCGCCGGCCGACTCCACGAGCTCCTTCATCGCCTCGCGATCCTTACGCGGCCACAGCCCGTGGTCCCACACCACGTCCCGGCCCTCCGCGACCAGCTCTGCAAGCCGCCGGTGCAGCTCGGCGACGACCGGAGCCTCTTTCTCGAAGTAGGTGTTCTCCGGGTAGTCGACGCCGTAGCGGCCGTGCCGCTCGAAGACCACCTCGTCCACCGACAGCCGCACAGCCCCCCGGGGCTCCAGCACCCGCTGGGCGTAGGTCGTCTTCCCCGAGCCGGTGAGCCCCACCAGCAAGAACACCACCGGAGCGTCGCACTCGGCCACCGCCAGCTCCTCTCACCACTCTCAGCGTTTCCCGGCAGTCTGTCACCACCGGCCGGCCTGGAACTCCCGTTCCAGGCCGCCGCCACCCGAAGGAGCCGCCCGTGCCCGCCTCCGCACTCGCCCGCGCGCTGCGCGCCTACGTCCGCCACGCCCCCGGCAGCCTCGGCAAGGCCCGGCTCATCGACCGCTTCCTCGACGGGCACCTGCGCACCCGCCCCGTCCACGCCGTCGTCCGGCTGCGGTCCGGCGACACAGTCGCCGTCACCACCGGTGACGTCATTCAGCGCTTCCAATACCTGTTCGGCGAGTGGGAGCCGAACTTGAGCGCCTTCCTTCGTAGTCGGCTCCGGCCCGGGGACACCTTCATCGACGTCGGCGCCCACCGCGGGGCCTTCAGCCTCCTGGCATCCCACGCCGTCGGCGCCCACGGCCGAGTCGTCGCCATCGAGCCCCACCCGCGCTTCCACGACGACCTGACCTCCGCGGCCAGCGCCAACCGCCGCACCAACATCCGGGGCGTCCGCTCCGCCGCCTCCGACGTCACCGGCACCCTGACGCTGTACCTGGAGGACCCCGCCAACCTCGGTCACACCACCGCCGTTCGGCCCCGCCGCGTCCACGCGACTGTCGAGGTGCCCACCGCTCCCCTGGCCGACCTGATCAGCCGGGCCGAACTCGCCACCGCGCGCGTCATCAAGGTCGACGTCGAAGGCGCCGAAGCGGCAGCGATCCGAGGGCTCATGCCCGCGCTGCCGTACCTGCGCGCCGACGCCGAGCTGGTCGTCGAGGTCACCCCCCGCCTCCTGGCCAAGCAGGGCGAGAACGTCGCCGGCATCATCGACGCCCTGCGTGAGCATGGTGGCTTCCACCCGTACACGCTCACCAACGACTACGACCCGGCCACCTACCCCCGGGCCATGCGCCGGCCACAGCCGCCCGTCCGATGCACCGAGACCCCGAAGGAAATGACCGACCTGGTCTTCTCCCGCACCGACGCCAGCCGTCTCGCGCTCGGGCGCTGAGCAGCACCGACACCATCCGGATGAGGAGGGCACCATGCCGAACCACCAAGCGATGAACAGCCGGAACATGGTCAGCGTGATCGTTCACGACAAGGCCACCGACACGATCGCCGCTGTGCTCTACGCCGCCCGCAACTGGACCACACGGCCGGCCTGGACCCTTCCCGGCGGCAAGGCCGAGGCTGGCGAAGCCCTCGACGAGGCCGCCGCCCGCGAACTCGCAGAGGAGACCGGCCTGCTCGTCGCCCCGGCCGATCTCGCTCTCGTCCACGTCATCCACGTCGAGCAGGGCCTCGACCGGGCCGGCCCGTTCGTCCTTTTCGTCTTCGCCACCGACACCTGGACCGGCGACCTGGCCAACCGTGAACCGCACAAGCACTTGGAGGCCGGTTGGGTTTTCGCGAGCCGCCTCCCCGCGCCCGCGTTCCCGACCTCCACGCGAGCCTTGACCGCGTGGAGGAACGGAGGCCCCACCTTCTCCCGCTACGGTTGGTCGCCTACCTCGGCTTGATAGACGAGCCTGTCGCTGACACCCCAGGTGTGGGAATCAGCGCCCGGGAGCAGGCACGACCTGCCGATGCTCCGGCCAGTCCATGCCGGAGCATCGGCAGGTGACAGCGGCCCGCTCAGCGGTTCGTCGTGCCCCGCGCGGGCGCGCCGGGCCCCGGCCCGGGAGTGTGCCGGGCCGGGGCCGGGCGGTCACGGCCAGGAGCCGGGCTGTGCCGGGAGGGCGTCGAGTGCGTGGTCGATGAGTGAGGACACGTCGGTGCCGTACTGGGTGTCGCCGTGGATGAAGGTCGTGGTGAAGGCGGTGCGCTCACGCCGCGGGAGGTCGGCGGCGCGGTAGGCGGCCAGCTGGTCGGCGCGCAGCAGCTGGGCGACCGCGATGTGCCCGCGGTCGGCGACCAGGGTGAACAGGACCGGGCCGTCCATCTCGCCGTCGGCATTGTGTGCGTCCCACCAGTACTCGTCCGGAGTCAAGGTGTGGCCGCGCTGGTGCCGGGCAACGATCGTCACCTTGATGCCGGTGCGCGGGTGGCCGACGACGATGTGGGACGACCGGCCGTCCCAGGCGGCGCCGAGGGCCTCGGCGGCCGCGCGGCGGACGACGTCGGCGACTGTCTCGGGCGTGGGTTGCACGGCGCCGGTGAGCAGGGTGCGCAGGCTGCCGGGGCGGGTGTGGACCGGGCGGCGGGCGACGATCAGGACGTCGTTGCGGATGCGCTGGTCGTCGGTCTCGGTGATGCCCGGGTGCCAGCGGCGGTGCGCGCGGACGTCGGCCAGGACCTCGCGGGCGCCCTGGTTGTCGGTCGGGTTGAGGTAGAGCAGGGTCACCAGGACGCGCTCGGCGGAGTTGAAGCGGCCCAGGCGCCACAGTGTCAGGGCCAGGCCGTGGAAGGCGCGCAGGAAGGGGCGGTTGTCCAGCTCGTACCAGGGCAGCCGGCCGTGGAAGGTCATCGGGAGGGACGCCTCGCCGACAGCGACGGCGGCCTCGTACCAGGCCAGTGCTTCCTTCAGGTAGCGGCGGCGCTCGGCAGCGGTGGGGCCGACATAGGAGATGAGAGCGCCGAACTCTCCGTCGTGGCGTTGCAGGGCCAGGCTGCCGAGGTGGGCGTAGGCGTCGACGTCGCGGGGCTCGGCAGCGACGATGCGGCGCAGTTCGTCCTCATAGCCGTCCACGTCCGCGGTGGCCCGCATGGTGTCCAGTGCGGCGTCGAGGGGCACTTCGGCACGGCCGGGGTAGAGGTCCGGCATCCGGTACCGGGGCAGGACGCCGTCCTCGGCCAGTTGCTCCAGCCACCAGCGCGCGGCGATCTCGGCGTCCTTCTGCGGCCCCGGGGCAATGTCGAGGTCCTCGTCGTCCGGCTCCGCCGGGTCCCCACCGACCTCTGTGGTCTCTGGCCCCGTGCCCTCGAAGCCCTCCTCGTCCTCGTCGTAGTCCTCACCGTCACCGTCGTTCGCCTCGTCGTAGGCGTGGAGGACTTCGTCGGGGTGGAAGTCGCCATCCTCGGCCGCTTCGCGGACGCCGGCGCGGTGAGCCTTCTCCAGAGCGTCCCGGGCCCGCTTACTCCGGGCACCGGGCAGAGCCTGCGTCAGCGGCTGGTAGACGTCGGGCCACAGGTGACCGGCCGCGAGAGGGCTCCACATCACATAGTCCTGCTGCATCAGGATGCGCAGGGCCCGGTCGAGGCCGTGGTGATCGAGGCGGTCAGGAAGCCGGCCGGCCTCGCCGGCGCGGGTCACCTCCTGGAGGGCGTTCTGGTAGCCGATCTGCATCTCGGCGTCCAAGAGGCGTGCGAGCCGGGTCGGCTGAGTGCGCTGGACGCGCCGCCGGCGCTCGGCGGAAGGATTGGTAGTGGACATGAGGGCCTCCTTGAACCGGACTTCGCGTAGCGCACCGCCCCACCTCGGTGCGACGCCAAGCCATCAGGTCAGGACGCCGTCATCATGTCGATCATGCTCGTCGTGCCGGTTCGAGCGTGTGCTCAGTTCTCCCTGCACGGTCAACGGTGGGGATGACCGGCGGGAACGCGCACCTTGGGCGCGGTCAGGAATCCATCCTGGCGGGTTCCCGCGGGGCGACGCAAGGCCATCCCCGAAAGAGAACGATCGAGGCCAGTTCCGTACACACCGTTTCGAAGGATGCCTTCATTCGATCCCCGTCGGTCTGCCGCAGCAGCTGCCCGTCCGAGCGGACGGCGCTCGGGCGGAGAAGCTCAGCCAGCCAGCGACAGGTGCCCACACCGTCGGCCTTTGCCGCACCGCCTTGCCGCTCGTAGGCGGCCGCGCGGTCTCCAGCAGGCGCCGCCGCGAGATCACCGTCGGTCGGCGCTTGAGCAGGACGCGTCGTTCCCGCTCGGTGATGCAACTCCAGATGCCGAACTCGCCCGGCCGGTCGAGGCGTCGGCCAGGCATCCGGGCGGATGGCGCACCCGAAGCACACGCTCGTGGCTCGGTTCTGCGCGGCACCGTCGACGAAGAGCTCATCGGGCCGGCGTTCTGGCAGGCCGCCGGCCTCAGTCGATGCTTGTGTCCCCCATGGCGACGTCAATCACCCTGGTCATCGCACCAAATCGCTCGGAGACCTTGGTGCACGCAATCTGACACGAATGCCCCTCAGCTTTCCCCTCTGTCCACAGTCGACGGCTTCCACGATGTCCGCCCTGGGTTCGGCCGCTTCGAGGGAGTCGCGGATGGCTGGAACCCACCGTCGTGCCGTCGTCCCGTCGGCTGCATTCAGAGAGGTGGCACGGTGATCGAGGTACACGAGGTGACGGGTCCCGCAGCATCGGCCTGGCTTGCTGAGCACTGGGCTGCGCTATATGACGCCGACCCTGAGGCCACGCCATTCCAATCACCTGGCTGGCTCTTGGGATGGGAGGCGCAACTGCCGGCGGCGGCTCCGTTGATACTCGTCGCGACAGCCGGTGAGAGCGTTTGCGCCGCGTTGGCTCTGGCTCGGGAGCCTTTGGACGATGGGCGTGTACTGATACGCCCCTTGTCGGCTCCGCACTGCGAATATGTCGATGCGGTAGGTCCGCGGGCGCAGGAGACGCCCGTCGCGGAGGCATTGGTCCGTGCGCTGACCGTAGTGGCCCGGGACGGGGCAACTGTGGAGGTTTCCGACATCCCCGCTGGTTCGGCTCTGGCCATAGCCATGTCGGGGGAGCCGGCCTGGCGGCATACCAGGGCACGCTGCGCCGTTGTCCCCTTGCCCCTCAACCTGGCGTCGCTCCCCAAGTCGGCTCGGCGTCAGCACATCCGACGTGAGCAGCGAGTGTCGGCCAGGGGTCACCACGTGTCGTACCGCAGATCACAGACGACCGACCAACTCCTCTGCGCCTTCCAGGAGCTGGAGTTCTTGCACGTCGCTCGTCGGTCCGGCTCCGATATGTCCCGCGGGGCCTCGTCGGGCTCGTGGGCCGCGGTCTTGCAACAGTGCGGCAGCAGTGTGGCCTTCATCGCTTCCACGACACTCGACGGCACGACGCCGATGGCTGCGCAGTTGTGCCTCTACCGTGACTCTCGCTGCTACTCAGTCCGGCCGGCCAGGCACCCGGGCCTGTCCGGCCTCTCCCCCGGGCACATCTTGCTGCGGCGGCTCGCTGCGGATGCTGCCAGCAACGGCTTCACCGCACTTGACCTTGGACGCACGGTGGATTCACCGGCCCAGATCGGCTACAAGGATCAGTACGGTCCACGCTGGAATTTCAACCTGACCTTTGTCCTCAACGGAAGTGTTGAGCAGCAGTGAATAGTTCAGTAGCGCACGAAACAGTTCAGTCGACGGTTCAGTCAGCGCAGCCAACCGTTCAACCCGCAGGTCACAGCCCTGCGGAGAGCGCGCAGCTCGTCCGGGCGGTCGCCGCACTGAACAGTTCGGTGCGCAGAACGGGCCCCAGCACCTGCGCACAAAAGAGTTCAGTGTGCAGGTCAGAGGCTCGGCCACTGAACTCTTTCCTCGCATCCGACAGGAAGTGAGGGCCGGTGGCAGACTCCCGGGCTGCGAAGTGGCAGCCTCTCCCTCGGAGTCATGTAGTCCAGGAGCGGCCATCCCACACCATCCCCGGCGGCCGTCGGCCGCCGACCGTCGTCCTGTGGCTGGCGGACTCGCGGCACCAGACAGGCGATCGGCTCTGGTCTCGAGGCGCATGCGCCCAGCTGCCACCTCCCGCGGTATGACCATGCCCCAGGCTTGTCGTGTTCCAGCAGGCGGCCTCGCACGGGCGCCGCTCGCCGGCGCAGCCGCCGATCCCCAGCAGGCTCTCATTCACAGGCAGTGCCTCGGTGCCGGGTTGCGGGTCCTGACCCAGGCTCCAAGTCGGTCACCGGTCATCCAGCCCTCGCGAAGGAGGGCGGGCATGGCAATGAGGATGGCGTCCCAGTGTTCATCGAGTGCGTGGTCGGCAAGAGTGTGCAGCTCGGCGTAGTCGGGGCCGCCGTCGCCGAAGGCAGGGCGGGGGGTGGGGTCTGCGGCGAAGATCTGGGCACGGTCGCTGGTGGCGCCGAGCTCCGCGAAAGCGGCACGGTCTTCAGTCCACAGCCCGGTTTCGCGTAGCCAGCGGTCTTGGGCCCTCTCCCCCGCGGCAACGGCGATCGCCCAGTCCAGTCGCTGTTGGGGGGCTGGTGGGCCGCATTCGGCGCGTCCTCCGCGGCCCACTCCGATTCCCAAGCCGACGACGTGGACTCCGCGGGTGAGCCACAGCACGGCATGCCCGAGTTCGTGAGCGGCGCAGCTGGATCGGCTCTCCTGCTCACTGAGGCCGAGGACGTGGTCGTTGAGTACCGGCGCGCTCCTGGCGTGGGTAGAGAGCCGGTGGCGTAGCGGATACGGCGTCCCGTCGGACAGTACGTAGCCGTGGTGCCACATCACTCTTGTGGTTCCGGGCATCACTTCTCCAGCGGCTCGATGCGGTCGTTGGCAGCATCTCGAAGCCGACCTCTGGGTGTTGCCCACCCTTGGGCAACCGGCACGTCGGCTCCGTCACAGAGCTGCAGAGGTAGGCGGTAGTAGGCGCGGTACGGCTCTCGGACCTTGTCCACCAGGCGCCCTGGTGCCGCCATCCGCCGACAATGGCGATTAGTCCCGCTTTCCTGCGGCCGCTCACGGTAGTTGGCGACTCCGAGGCCCGAATGGAGACCATCCCGGGAACGCAGTCCCTGGGACTGCTACGGCGGTCGACCACGGGGTGAAACGCAATCTGAGACTCTGTCCACAGGGCCACGCGCGCAGCCTCATCGGACCACAAGGTCCGACGCGGCATCCTCCGGGAGCTGCGGAAAGCGAGTACGCCCGTGTGCCGATCTCTCGCCGCCGGCGGCCGGCGGTGCGCTTCGTCCCATCCGGCCGTCCGGTCAGCCACTCGAGCCGCCTCACCTCAGCTGGGTCGGCATGTCTCTGCGGCAGGTCCCGGTCATCCGGCGGTGGCCGCCTACGAGCAGGCGCAAACCTGGGCTGACAGGACAAGGCAGGCCGTCGCGGCGGGCGATGAGGAGACGGCTCGGCAGTATGCGGCCCAAGCCCGTCAGTGTGCCCAGACCAGCCGCGGCCTGCTCGCCGTTTCCGGCACCGCGTCTGAGCGGCCCGAGCCGGAGGATCCACGCCGCGCCTTCGCATTGAGCACTCCCACGATCGCTGAGAAGGAGCCCGGCAAAGACGTCGGCCGGGATGCTCTGCCTGAGTTTCCCGAACACGTGCGCGCCGCCTCGGCCCTCGCTCAGGCCAGCGGCGCCGGCGGAGGAGCGACTTTCGTCCCGCGCGAGGACGGCGGGCAGAGCGTGGCGTGGGGTCAGCCCGGCTACTGCGGCGTGGCCACTGTGTATGCAGGCGATGAGGATGAACATCCCTATGCCCGCCTGGCCTTCAGCACGCTGGACCGGGACCGATATGGGGCTCTCGCCCACTCGCCCTGGCCCTACCGGATGGAGGAGGACGGGGCAGTCGTCTACGACCGGGTGCCGGTCGACCAGGCCGAGCAGATCCTTCACACCGCCCGCACAGGGCGGCCGGGCAAGCCGTGGGAGCGCCATGGGCTGGGTGAGCGGGATGACCGTGTGGAGCTGTCGAACGAGGGAGCAGCCAAGCTTGAGCCTGAGTCGAGCCGTTGGGCCGAGGGCCTCAGCGAAGCGGAGAGGACCTGGATAGGGACGTATACGGGGGAGAGCTTCGGACAGATCAACGAGCATCTCTACAAAGGCCGTTCGATGGATGAGGATCTCTACATCAACGACCAGGTCGTGTCGATGCGCACGGTGGCCGGGGAGATCGACTCTGCGCTGTTCAAGGCAGCGCCTGGGAAGTTGCACACCACCTACCGGGGGTTCACGCCGCCGATGGAGGTACGTCGGGCCGACACAGTCGACTCCTGGGTTCGTGACAATTTCGTGGTGGGCCAGGACTACCGGGATGACTCCTACATGTCGGTGTCCCACTGTCCCTCGGTCGCGGCCGGTTTCGCGTCGCGCTTCTGGGACAACCCCGAGACCGGTAAGTACGGGAACGCCCGGTACCGCGTGGTCTTCGAGATCGTCTCCAGCCGCGGGGCTGTGGTCGGAGCTGTCGGCATCCATGGGCATTCAGAGCGGGAGCGGTTGATGCCGCGGGGCATGTCGTATCGGGTGGTGGGGATCCAAGAGGACGCGAAGGTCGATGGGCACCCCTCCATGGTCGTGCAGATGGTCGACACCAAGGACATCCCTCGGCACTGACGGCAGATCTTTCTACTTAATTTGACTTTTAACGATACAGGCCGTATACTTCTAATTGCCTAGAAATTTCAAAGGAGGGGAATTGCCCCACCTCACCCCCCGGCAGTTCGAGGATCTCTACCGCGAGCGGATCGACCACCTCACCCTCGCTGACGGCACACGCTTCACCCGCGACCAGCTCGTCCGCTACATCCGCGCCTTCCGCATCACCACCGGCGAGGACGGCGCACCGCTCGACAGTCAGTGGCGGGTCGTCGCCCGCCACCTGCGCGGTCCGCAGGGCGCACCCGACCCCAACGAACTGACAGAACTCGAACAACTCGCGGCCGCGATCAAAGAAGCCGAGGCGAAGCGCGACACCGCCATCCGCAGCGCCACCAGCCGATGGCCCATCGAAAGCATCGCCCACTCAGCCTCTCTGACCCCCAAGCGGATCTACCAGATCCGCGCCACACCACCCGAGAAACAGGAGCACCGCCCGTGAGCCAGAACCAGCAGCCGAACCAGCAGCCCTCCTCCCGCATGGCAGGGCAGCCCGCCCCCCGCCCCGTCCACGACCAGCCGGCCCAGACCGACCGCCCGACCTTCGAGGAGCTGACCGCCCAGGCCGACAACGCCGACTACAGCCCCCTCTCCGCGCACCTCGACGACGAGGTGCGCACCGCGCTCGGGCTGCCGGCCGTACCCGTCCCGGTCACAATCGACCGGCCCCTGGTCCAGCTCATCCGCGACTACTTCCTCGACCACCCCGAGAAGACCGCGGCCCTGCCCGACAGCGCCCGCGACCTCCTGCACGTATAGCCGGCGCCACGCACTTCAGCACGAGGCCATCGGCCTGCAGGTACCCCAGTCAGCGAAGGAGATCCCGAATGACGACACTGGAGACGACACCTGATCCTGCGTCGAGTCGCGCTGGTCTCTCCTTCCCTCCAGGGACACTCGTCGTACTGGTCGGCATCCCAGGTGCCGGCAAGTCGACTTTCGCAAGCCAGTACCCGCACACGTGGCAGGTCAGCCTCGATACGTTCCGTGAGATGGCCAGTGACTCGGCGGAAAACCAAGCCGCCACACCGGTAGCCGTACAGGCACAGAACCTTTTCCTTAACGCCCGCCTGGCCGACGGCAAGACCACCATCGTCGACAGCACGAACGTGGTCCCAAGCCACCGGCAAGACCTGCTAGCCATCGCCGAGCGGTGGGCCGCTCCCAGCGCGGCCGTCCTCTTCGACGTGCCGCTCGCAGTCGCGGAAGCACAGAACTCTTCCCGCACTCGCAAGGTCCGCACGGAGGTTCTGCGCTCCATGCACCAGCAACTTCCCGACGTGCAGCAACTCCGCCTGGAAGGGTTTCGCCACGTGTACCGCCTAGGCCCAGCAGAACCGCCCCAGTAGTCCACCGCGCTCCGATTCGCCACCCAACCCACTCACACGGGCCGACCTGTCCCCCGCACTCACCGGAGCCCCCCGTCCCGAGCGCCCCAGCCCAAGAACGGGGCGGGCAGGTCGGCCTCAACGCTGGTCACCGCACATGCCGGCGAACCACCGGAACTCATCTCGGCCCGCCTCCGCTTCCGGGCCGAATGTCCTGCATTACGGGACCACAGACCCAACACCGGCCTGGGACTCGTCGAGCTGACCTTCGGCGAGACGAGCTGACGCCGGTACCACGAAGCCCGCTACCAGTTGGTTTCACACTGTCGCCGTTCGCGACATCCACGCCCAGAGCCCTTGCTGCTATATGGATTTCGCCGAAGGCAGCATGCTCAATGACGGATCAGCCCCTCACTGCCGTACCCCGTGCGTTGGCAGGGTCCTTCGCGACGCAGTCGAGTTTCGTCGCGGTACAGCTCTCTTTGATCACGGGCTGTCGCCTGGAAGGAAGCTTCATGCAATGCGGCGGTTGATCTTCGTATGAAGATGCCGATGGCGCGTACTGGCATCCACTCGATCATCGTCGGTGCCTTCATAATCAAGTTCATCTAGCGCCCTTGCCCTTACCACAGGCTCACTCGCTTGACCACTGACCTTTGCTGCGACATTGACACCCAGAGACTCTTGTCATTTCGCACTGACAGGCGCACCAAGGAATATCTGTAATGATCCTGCCACAGCTACACCGTTGCGCTCCCTCTTTCTAGCACTGTGCGAGCTGCACCTGCTTAAGGTCATTCACTCGTCTGCATCTGTTGCAGACTGCGCACTCAACTGCCAACCAGAGCTTGCTCGGTTACTCTTGCGTGCCCTCTGACGCTATGACATCTGCGCGTTTCTGCCTGCCGACTTGCTGGTGCACCTTCATCCAATGTCAATGCTCTGCGATTGCATCACTCTAATCAACTTTCAATGACCACCTGCCCCTGCGTTCAGCAGTTAAGTGATGCACACTGATCTTGACGCGCACCGTTGCCGCTTAAAGAACAGGCACATCACTCCCGAAGCTACTCATCACGCAACCACCTGCCCTTGTAGGTATGCGTGTAGCTATCTCTGTAGGTAGCCCAGTAGCTTCACATGTAGGCATCTCGGTAGTCCTGTATGCATCTACGTAGGCATGTAGGCATGCCTGTATGCATCTTCGTACCTACGCACGCCACCTCACCCGCGCTTCCCCTCCTCCCGCGCTCTGCATCTTCCCACCGTGCGTCACCCACCCTCCCCTTTCTGTTCATCTACTTGCACTCATTGCCAACTTCCTGCACACACGCCATGCTGCATCGCTAAGGATGTGCGCTTTCGCAGCACTGCCTGTTTACTGCTGCACCAATTGCCTCATGCACATCACTAGCTGCCTTCTCCCGTTTTCAGCTTGGCTGCTTGACGCCTCCTTCCATACGCGTCTCAATTCCTCCTGGCCAACGTTCTGGCATTTCGTCTCCTCTTGGTACGCCACTACTCATTGACTCCACTGCGCTTTCCCCTCAAGCACTCAATTGCGATGCCTCTCGGCATGCCCGCATCTCGCATTTCAGGTGCACTTGCCTGAACCGTTGCCTGTGCAGGTCGCCCGTGGACACTGTGGGCCGACACGCAGAAATGTCCCCTCATAGGCAACACCAAGCTTCCCCTTGCTGCTATCGTCCCGGGTGCCGCGTCGTAGCACGCCCGGTCGACTCCAAGATCGCTATGCGCGCAAAAGATGTCCGATATCTCCAGCAAAGCTGCCGCTCTATGCACTCACATGGCCCGACTGCGCACCTGATAACTCTCAGAGCTGCGACGCGACGCGACACAACCACTCACGCTTCGCACCATTTCGTCCTCATTGGTCAGACCTGGAGGCTTGCCCGATGACTGACACTGCACTTGCCAGCGCGATCGACGTCGCTGCTGAAGCAACGTCTAACGTGCCGATCGTCATTGCCATCGCGACGCAGAAGGGCGGCGTGGGGAAGACAACAACGACAGTCAACCTGGGCGCTCGGCTCGCGATGGCGGGCTACGACGTCCTGGTCGTGGATCTCGAGCCGCAGGCTCAGGCCGGCACAGCCCTGGGGGTGACTCTCGGCAGCTCCGAGGACGACGAGCAGAACGAAAAGGAACTTCAGCGATCGCTCGGTTTCATCCTCCAGATGGCACTTCAGAAGTTCCCGCGGCCCCGGCTCCAAGAGGCCATGTTCGACCGAACCTCGGATGTCCTGGACGGCTTCGAGGGGCACGGGCGTCTGTGTGTCCTGGCCTCAGAAGAGGCGTCGATGTCTGCCGCTCAGAACGCTTTCGTCACGAAGCCGTACAAGAAGACCGCAATGCTCCGTGAGCTCCTGATGGCGGAGGCGCGAGGTTTCCACTTTGTCCTCATTGATACTCCGCCGGCAGTGTCGCACTTGAACGCCGTCGCCCTCGCGGCAGCCGACTACGTGGTCACCATCTGCATCCCGGAATATCAGTCCATCAAGGGTGCACTCGTCCTGAGCGCTGCCACGCACGCGGTGGAAACGAACACCGACGGCTTGTGCAAACCGAAGCTGCTGGGTGCACTACTCAACCGTTCCAACCCTCAGTCCGCTTGGACCAATCAAGACGTCGACATCCGAAACGGCATGGTTGGCGACGGCATCGACGCGAAGCCGGGCCGGGGGCTCTTCCCGTTCGTCACAGATGTGCGCAAGGACGTCCGGATCTCCGAGTCGTACATCTACGGCCAACCCGCAGTGGTTCGGTTCCCAAACCAGTCCTGCGGCAAGCAGTACACGAGTGTGGTCGAAGAGATCCTGGATCGGATCGAGCTGCCTCGTGAGAAGTGGACCATCGCGGAGCCCGTGCTTGTGGAGGAGGAGGAGAATGGCTGAGGAGCCCTCGGCGGCAGGTAAAGATGACGACAAGAAGGCCCCGAGGAAGAGGGCGGCGAAAAAGGTTGCGGGCCTACGCCCCAGGACGGGTTCCGCCCTTCTCAACAACCCCGCCCTGTCCGGGGCTACTACGGTCGTCGCTCGTTCCGTGATGGGCCAAGGTGCCACTGCCGAAAACACGGCGCCGACATCGATCCCTGCTCATCAAGAAGAGTCGGGTTCCGATGATGGAGCCGCGGGGGAGTTGACCGGCGCATCAAACCCTTCGCCTACGGTTCCCGCTCCAAGCGCTCCAGCCGATTCCACTGCGCACTCCCAGGCACCTGCAAAATCCTCAGATCAAGGTGCTGGACGGTCGGAAGCCGCGCCGGCGACGGAAACCGCT
>NZ_JBIBVF010000007.1:187448-203167 GCF_043080045.1 Streptomyces sp. NPDC015125 | reverse complement strand
CTCCGCCCCCTCCTCGGACCACACCACGACCCCCGAGCCACCCGATCCCGAGCCTGAGACACCACCAGCACCCCCCGCCCAGGATCAAGGTGCTGGACGGTCGGAAGCCGCGCCGGCGACGGAAACCGCTTCCGCCCCCTCCTCGGACCACACCACGACCCCCGAGCCACCCGATCCCGAGCCTGAGACACCACCAGCACCCCCCGCCCAGGATCAAGGTGCTGGCCAACGCGGCCGGCGAAAGAAAGAGAAGGCTGAGCAGGTTGGACCTGCACACGCCGCACTGCTCAAGTCATGGCGTGACAGCCGGATGGACCTCAAACTACGCAAGCAGCGCTGGAAGACGCAGCCCTTTCGCTTCGCCGCGGACCTCGTCGATACGTTGTCCTCACGGGTTGCTGAAGATTGCGCAACGTCTGGGAAGTCCCTCACGGCCGCGCAGTACATCGACGCCGCGATGGCTCTCTGTCTTCCAGCAACCATGGAGGAGCAGTTGGATCTGGCAGAGGAGTTTCTGTTGTCGCGTGACTCCGAACCTGGCACCGGGAAACAGGGTAGCCATCGGGTGAGTCCTGAGGTGTACGAGATTGCCTCCCAGCTCCCCAACGAACTTCGACGCGCAGGACATGCTCGGACTGCGGTCCACGTCTACTCTGGGGCACTCGACCGCTTCCTTAAGGCACTCGCGGAAGATGGGCCTCTCGCTGCGAAGTCCCCGAGCAAACCCTAGGCCCCGCTAGCCATAGCTGACGAAGCGCCAACCACTCCAGTGGTTGGCGCTTCGCAGTATCACGAGCGTAGACCGCTCCTCCAAGCATTTCGGTATCCAAGTCGCCTCCCTGTAGGTCTGTAGGGATCTCTGTAGGGATCTCTGTAGGGATCTCTGTAGGGATCTCTGTAGGCGCTCACGCATGTACGTAGGTACGCTTCACCCCCCTTCGGTACTCCTTGCGCCTTTGACGCGACGTGACGCCGACCAAGGGCCTAGATGGGCAGAATTCGGGCATTTCGGCCACCCCTGCCGAGGTTTCCGTGTCGCGTCGTAACACCAAAATCGGTTACGATGCACTACGGTGATCAGCAGTCAAAGATCTGCTCATCAGCTGGAGACGCCTTGTCTGCCTACGTCCTGCCGGCGGTTCTCGCGAACGCCGCCAACCTGAATCGCACTTGGGTTACCAAGGCTTCACAGCTTGGCCTTGTCAACATCAGCACTCTTGATGGCGAGGATCTGATCGTGCTGCGCGTCTTTGCCTTCGTCGACCAACTCGTGTGGCCAGGGGAGCGCCGCTCGAGAAGCGTCTCTCGTGGCATGGAGCCGTGGCAGTCCCTCGCCGTCAACGCAGCCCGGGATGCAGCAAGAGACCCTGCAACCACTCTTGACTCGATTCTCTGGATCACTCCAGAAGGCGTAGAGCTGACCCACTCTCCGGGGGCCCACTCAAACTTCGTACTCGATCACCAGGGCTCCATCTTCGTTTCGCTTCCGATTGGTGAGTGGATCGCCGAGCTCCCGCCCAACCTTGAGACTGTCTTTCACTGGCCCCGTCAACTGACCGCCTCAAAGCTCACTGTCGATGGCAACAGCGAGGTCTCGCTCGTCGCGTTCAGCACCATTCCTATGCAGGTAACGGTCTTTGTAGCCTCCGACTCCGTCATCCAGGACGCTGCACATGCAGCCGTCAAGAAACACATCCTCACCCAGCAACCAGGGACCAGCATCCGGATCATCGAGCGTCAGCCTGCTGATGGCACCAGCGTTACAACGCAGTGGTGCGAGGTGTACGAGCTGCCCAAGAAGGGGCTCGTCAAGCGGCCCCTTGCGTTCAAGTCCCTGCTGGACGAATTCGGCCCGCAAATCCGGCAGTTCGGCCGCCCGCAGGAAGGTACTCCACGTCGGCGAGAGCGCAGGTGATGACCACATTTGTCCGTGGGACTCATGGGCCACCAGGGCCGGTAGCACGTCTCCGGTTCCTCATTGAATGCCCGCTTCACAGCAGATGCGAGGCGCCGCTCTGCCTTGGCGTGAAGCGCTCATCTGCAAGCCACCCGAAGCGCCCGTCAGGAACAGCTCGGCTGCCACGCCCCCGGCCAGCGGTGTAGTCGAGGAGGAGGTGAGAGCCCGCAAAAACTGAACACACCGCGTCCGGCTATCTGCGCTTCCCCAAGCGAGCCGGACGGCGATACCGGTTTCCCTCTTCCTCCTCGACAGGAGCAGATCATAGCTACCCGTCCGAGGGTCGGCCTAGTCATGCCTGAATCTGGTTCAGGTCCCGTACGTAAGTCGGCTCGTTCTCAGACCTTCGGGGCTGGTTCTCGGCCCCGCTCTTCTCGTCCTCCCGGTCGGACTCCGCGGTCGCGCGGCGGCTTCGGGCCTGCCGGTCCGGTACCGGAGACAGGCCCTGGCCGTCCTCTGCAGTTGGGCGAAGCGATGCGCACGCGGTTGTTCACCGCGGTGCGCGCCCTGTTGTCGGATCCGCGCGTTGTCGGGCAGCAGGATGCCGTTCGCATGGCCGCCGTCGTGCTGCTCGCGAAGGCGCCGGCCGGGGCAGAGCCTGTGCGTACCCGTACCACCGACCTCGCCCGCTGGCTGGGGTGTTCGGCCTCGCACGTCCGCAGTTCGGTGCTTCCGAAGCTGAAGCGGGCGGGGATCGCGACCTGGGACATCGTCATCGACGAGGCCGGACAGGTGATCGGTCTCGACGTCGACCTGACGCCGTTGCGCGAGGCCCGCGGCGGGCGGGGCGATCACCCGTTGGCGTTGTCCAAGAAGGACCTGGCGACGCTCCTGCGGCTGTCCGAGGCCGTCTTGGGCCCGGGCTGGGCTCCGAAGAACGGGCCGGTCACGCCGGAAGGTCTGCTGGCCGGCCGGCAGGAGAAGGGAGCTGCGACAGACCGGCTGGCGCTGCTGCTGCTGGTGCTGCAGAGCCGGCCGGACGGTCGGGTGCGGATGGTGGGCGGCAGTGTCGCTGCGGGTCGGGGCCGGGCCGCGGCGACCGTGGCGCGGCTCCTGGGGTGTTCGGTCTCGGGCGGCGCCAAGGTGCTCGGTCGTCTCAAGAAGCGCGGCCTGGTGGAGGTCGCGCGGGAAGAGTCGGCGGCGGCGTGCTTCGGCCGGAGCCGGCTGCGCGTGCCGGCCGTGGCAGCCGCCCACAACCGGCCCTACCCTCTTGATGGCGCCGAAGCGTGCCCCGACGGCGGGGAGACCGTGGCTGACCGTCAGCCGGCGCCGTGCGACTGTGCCGGGCCGGTGGCTCCGGTGCTGTGGGGCGATGGCTGGGCGCAGGAGTCCTTCGACGACGTGGTGGAGGGGCTGGAGGCTGGGCGCCCCGATGCTGCACCCGGTGATCTTGCTGCTGGCGGCAGCTCCGAAGGGCTTGGGGTTGCTGGGATCGACGGTGTGGAGGCGGGCGGTGACCGCGGTTTCGTGGAGCGCCCCGATGCTGAAGGGCTTCACACCACCCACCCGCAGTTGGCTGAGGACTCTACGGATTCTGCTGGTGATGTGGTTGGTTGTTCCGGCTCTGCCGTCTCGGGCTCGGGTCCGCTGCCGGAACGCGCGTGCGCGGACGACGATCAGCCGGCACCGGCCCCCGTCACGGAATCCAGCCGCACGTCGGGGGCGGAGAGCCCGCTGCGCGGGGAACAGCGAAAGACCACGGAGGATGAGGAGTTCAACCGGAAGAGGCCGCAGCCTGCCGGACGAACGGTGTTCGCGGGGACCACGCAGGTACCTGCGGATCTGGCGGTGGCGTTGGCTCCGGTGGCCTGGCATTGGTCCAAGCTCGGGCGCACCTCAACCAGCCGGTGGCTGGCCGGTGTGGTTCGTCGGGAGCTGGGTCGTGTGCGCGGGCTGGTGGGGGAGGAGCTGGCCGAGCGGGTCCTGGCCGAGCGGCTGGAGCGCCGGCTGCTGATGCAGGGCACCCGCCCCATCGGCGACCTGCGGGGCTGGCTGATCAGGCGCGGTCTGCCCCAGAAGGCCGGCTGCTGGTCGCACAAGTGCGATGACGGGGTGCGGATGGACACCGGCGGCGGCTGCGACAGCTGCGACAGCCAGTGGGGCGACCGGCGGGCGCTGCGCTGGTCAGTCGCGGCCGCGGTCGCAGCTGAGCTGCCGCAGCTGTCGGCGGATGAGCGGCGTGGTGAGGTCGAGCGGCGCCTGTACGACCAGGTGCGGCAGCAGGCTGCCGCGGCCGTTGCCCGGCGGGAGCGGGAGCGTGCAGAGCAGGAGGCGCGGCAGGAGGCTGTTACGCGTCAGCGCGAGGAACTGGCCGAGGAGGCGCGGGCCCGGGCCGCGGCCGCGTGCGTCGACTGCGGGGTCCCCGAGGCTGCCGGGCGGTGTCCGGAGTGCGCTACGAGGCGCCGGGTCGAGGACCTGGTGCGCGAGGCGGTCGACCTCACCGTCGCGGTGCGTGCCGAGCTCGACGATGCGGCCGTGGTAGCCGAGTTCACGCATCAGGTCGAGGTCGATACCTGGGCGCTGATCTCCGTGCAGTGCGCGCGCTGGGAGCAGTCGCCGGCGGTGGTGCTGGCGTTCGCCGAGAGTGAGGTGGCGCAGCGGATCGTGGACGGGCGCCGGAGTTCGGCGCTGCGGCGGCTGGCGTGTTCGGAGGCGGTGGAGGACGAGGCGGACCGGGTCTATGAGCTGACGATGCTCCGCCGGCACCGCTACCCGACTCCTCAGATGGCCGTCGATGCCGCTGAACGGGCCGCGGAGAAGGCCCGCGAGGCCGCGGCACGGGAGCTGTTGCAGGGGCTGCTCGGCCGGCTGGCCCAGGCCCGCGGCGCCGGGAGGAAGGAGGCGGAGCGTGGCGACTGGCGCAGTCGGTGTGCCGAGCTCGCCGGGCGGCCGCTGGCCGGCGATGCCGCGGTCGCCGGGGCTGCCACCGGTGCCCGGGAGGTGTGCGCGTCGTGAGAACCAAGGCGGCCGACGATGCCTTCGGCCGGTGCGGGGAGCCGGCGGGGGAGTGGCCGCGGCCGCTGCCAGGCGACAAGGCCGCGGGCCGGCCGGCGGTGCCCGGCATGTGCCCGGTGAGGCCGGGGCGAATACTGCCCGCGCCATCGCCAGAGCTGACCTTTTCCCTCTCGAGCCGTCGGCCGCGGGGAATGACCGTTGATCAAGCCGCCGTTGGCGCGGCTCGCACGAACCCGGAGCACATCGAGTGGACGTGACGTTTGACCTTCCGCAGGCACGCGCCTGGCTGCGTGCCCAGTACGGGCCGGCACCGGGGCTGATTGCCGTGGCCTCCACCCTGGACTGGTCCGGTCAGCAGTTCGCCGACGCCGACCAGGCAGCCGCATTCGCTGCTCAGCTCGACGAACGGGGAGCCCGGGGCATCTACGCGCGCGTCACCACCGTCCGTGCGCCGCTGCCCCCGGACATGCGGGGGAGGGCCGAGGACTCATGCGCCCTGGTGGACATGTGGTCCGACATCGACATCAGGGGCGCCGGGCACAAAGCGCAGAACCTGCCGGCCGATGCCGCGGCCGCGCTGAGGATCTGGCGGGAGTCCGGGCTGCCCGCCTGGTCGCAGGTGATCCATTCGGGAGGCGGGCTGTACGTCCGGGCCCGCCTCGCCCGTACAGCGGTCATCGGCGAGGACCTGGACCTGGAGGAAGCGCAGCATCTGGCCCGCGGCTGGCAGCAGATCCTCAAGGCGTCGGCCGACCGGCTGGGGGTGGCGTACGGCGCCGGCGTCGGTGACCTGCCGCGCGTGCTGCGGATCCCCGGCACCGTCAACCGCAAGGTTCCCGACCGGCCGAGCCTGTGCCGGATCGACGAGCCGTCCGAGGCAGGCGAAGGTGCACACGGCGTTACCTACACCCTCGATGAGATCCGCGCCATCGTCGCCGACCTCTCGCCCGCCCCGAAAGCACGGCGGATGATTCCCGAACAGTCCGCATCCGACGCGTCGCGCGGGCCGGGGCCGCTGGAGATCCTTGGGCAGGCGTGCGCGATCCCGCAGATCCTCGCGGCCGCCGGCTGGTCATACCGCGAGCAGTCCAGCAGCAGCTGCCCGATCGGGTGCGGCCGGGCCGGATGCGCCCTGTGGTCCTACCCGGGCTGGCAGCGGGGGGTCTCCGGCACAGGCGCGGCGGTGCACAAGTCCGGCGCGTGTCTGACGGTCTGGTCCGAGACGCCGGGGCTGCCGACGGGCGAGGTGATGAGTGCCGGCCAGCTGTTCGCTGAACTCCACCACCGTGGTGACCAGTCCGCTGCGGCGGTCGACGTTCTGCGGGCCGCCCACGGCCGGCCTCTCGCCACCGCAGGGGCCCTTGCCCTGCCGGCGGACGTGCTCGCCGAGATCCGTCGCGCCAGTGACCGCACCCCTGCGGCAGCACGTCCCACAAATCCCAAAAACAACGACGAGGTCCGTATGCCGGTACACCAAGTGGATTCTGGGATTTCTGGGACGCATTCCGTCGACCAGGGCTGGGAGGCCCCGGCGGACATCGACGTCCGCCGACTGCCGCCCCTCCCGGTGGAGCACCTCGGCGCGCTCGCTCCCTTCGTGTCCGCGACAGCCGAGTCCCTGCAAGTGGCGCCGGATCTCGTGGCGTTCGCTGCCCTCGCGACCATCTCCACGGCCACCGGCGGCCGGCGCCGGGTGCGGGTCAAGGCCGACTGGACCGAGGCGATCGCGCTGTACATGGCCGCGCTCGCCGACTCCTCGGAGAAGAAGACCCCCGCGCTCGACGCAGCTGCCGCACCGCTGCGGGAGATGGAGGACGAGGTCATCGACGCCAAACGGAGCGCTATCGAGGCCAAGGCGCAGGAGATCCGCATCTGGACCGCGCGGATGGCCCGGGCCGAACAGGCGGCTGCTGTCGACGACCCCACCAAGCGTGCCGAAGCCGCCGCGAACGCCGAAGCCGCCCGCCACAAACTGCTGCAGCTGGGGTCGTCGGCCGAGCTGCCGCGGCTGCTGATCAGGGACGCCACCATGGAGGCCCTGGTCAAGCGGATGCACGAGCAGGGCGGGCGGATCGGATTGCTCGCCTCGGAGGCGAACCTGCTGAAGATCGCCGGTGGCATGTACAGCCAGAACGGCCAGGCCAACAGCGACCTGCTCCTGGAGGCGTACACCGGCAGCCCCTACAGCGTGGACCGCGCCGGCCGCACGGCGATCCGGATGCGTGGCACTTTCCTCGCCCTGGCGCTGCTCATCCAGTCCGGCGTGCTGCTCGGACTGGCAAAGAAGAACCCCGAGTTCCGGGAGAACGGCCTGCTCGGCCGCTTCCTGTACGCACGGCCCGAGCCCACCGCCGAGGACACCTTCGACTCACCCGAAGTCCCGCCCGCGGTCCGCGAAGGCTACGCGACGCGGATCAAGAACCTCGTCCGCCGGGTCTGGGACACCGACGAGGTGGGCGTCATGCACCTGACCGAACCGGCCCGCGCCGTCTTCGCCGACTTCTACGACACCTTCGGCAAGCGCCGCCAGCCGGGCGGCGACCTGCATGAGATCGCCGAGTGGGCGGGCAAACTGCGCGGACAGGTCATCCGCCTTGCCGCCTGCCTGGCCCTTTTCGAGGACCCGGACACCCTGCTCATCGGCGAGGAACGCGTCCGCGCCGCCATCGCCCTCGTGCCCTACCTCGTCGCCCACGCCAAATCCGTGTACGACCTGATGGGACCCGACGGCGACGGACGCCTCAAACCAGCACGCGAACTGCTGGACTGGGTCCGCTCCCGGCCCGCCCCCGGCCAAGCCGACGCCAAGAAGTACCAGTCGGCGTGTGACCAGCCCTTCCGAGCCCGCGAAGCGTACCAAGCACTCAAAGGCCGCAAATGGGTCGAGAGTATGGACGACATGAACCAGGCCATCCAGGCCCTGGAGGACCTCGGCTGGCTGGCCTACCTGCCAGACCCGCAACGCCCCGAAGGCACCCGTGGTCGCAAGCCTTCGCCACAGTTCGACGTACACCCCTGGGTCTACACCCCGCCGCTCACCGACGACTGACAGCCACAAGCTCCACCAGCGGCCGTGCGGCAAAAAGCGGGCCCAGTTCGCCGGTCAGCCGGCCGGACGCCCTGCGGCAATGGCCGCCGGGCGTCCGCGGCGGGAACGATCCGGGGCATGAACCTCAAGGCAATTTGCCCTGGTCTATTAAGTTTTGGGGGTAGTGGTGAGCGTCGAGAATCCGTGGACGTTATCCACAGGCCCACGCCTCAACCATGGGTGAGCGCCCGGGCGGCTCGTCCCAGGGCGTCGATGCGCTTTGCACCCTTGGAGGCTGAACTCTCATGCGCAGAACCCGACTCCGTGTGCTGCGGCGTGCCGCAGCACTGACCGCCGTGGTGGCGGCCACGGGGACGATCGCCGCCCCGAACGCCGTGGCCGCCGACCGCGAGGCCGACAACAGGGCGCCATCTGCGAGTGCCCCGGACATTCATGTCGCCAGCGGAGCCACGGATTCGGTGAAGGACCTCGTAAAGGATCTGGTGCCGGGGCCTGGCCGCGCTGGCGACAAGCCTCCGGGTACGGAGCCGGGTCCAAACCCGCCGGACCCCAGCACGGACCCCGGACCCGATGACGGCTCAGATCCTGGCGGTCCCGGCACCGATCCGGGAGGTCCGGGTCCTCAGCCGGGCGACCCCACGGACCCCGGAGACGGTACGGACCCCACGGACCCGGGGACTCCGACCCCCGACCCCACGGACCCGGGAACCCCGACCCCCGACCCGGGGACTCCGACCCCCGACCCCACGGACCCGGGAACCCCGACCCCCGACCCGACCGACCCGGGGACTCCGACCCCCGACCCCACGGACCCGGGAACCCCGACCCCCGACCCGACCGACCCGGGGACTGACCCTTCCTCGGAACCCACCACCCCGGCCCCGGGGCACGGTGGTTCACACAGCGGTGGCAGCCACAAGCCTGACTCCCCGCCGAAGAACGCCCGCGCCGGCAGCTCGGACACTGCCGATGCACCGATCAACCCGGCGCCGCCGACCACCTCGGGAACCCTCGCGCACACCGGCGCCGAAGGCAACGCCCAGCTGGGGCTCGCCGCGGGTGGCCTGATCGCCGCGGGAATGACCGCACTGGGCCTGGCCGGCTACGGCCGACACCGCGCTGCCCGTAAGAAGCCCGACGGCATCTGACCGGCTTCACCGCCGGTCGCGGCCGTTCCGGTCTCACCCCATCTTGCTGCCCAGTCAGGCAGCACGCCCGGGCTGTCCCGGCAGCTCCGTCCACAGCAAAGCCCACCTTCACCCCGCCTGGAGATCACCCATGCCTGCACGCACCCTCATCCGCCGCACAGCTGCCACAGCCCTCACCGCCAGCCTCCTGGCCGCCGGAGGCGTCGCACTGGCCAGCCCCGCCTCCGCCGTCGGCAAGAGCGGTTGCGTCCACTCGACCGTGCCCAACGACAACGTCGACAACAAGCGGCACTCCGCTGCGGTCGGTATCCCGAACACCGACGGAGTCCGTCTGCGCACCGGCCCGGGCACCGGCTACTCCGCAAAGGGCTCGCTCAGCCAGTACACCGGCATGCACATCACCTGCACCTCCTCCGGTGACCGCTGGCTCTACGGCAAGGTCGCGACCGGTGCGCACAAGGGCGAATGGGGCTGGGTGAGCAACAAGTACACCGACCTCTTCGCCTACTAAGCCGCGTTCGACGGAAACCTCGGCGCGCTGGCCGGCCGTTGTCGGCCAGCGCGCTGCCCGCAAGAAACCAAGTGCCCTCTGAATGGCGCTGATCCGCGGGACCTCACCTGCGCCCGGCTGCACGAACCTGCACCGCACGGGTCCGCCACTCGTCCGGACCGCATGCCCTGGACGCGCCGGCACCCGCCAGCGGGTACCCCGCGCCCTTCACCAGTTTCACCACACCACCCCACGGAGAAGAACGATGAAGACCGCACGTACCCTCGCCGCCTCCGCCATCGGCGCCTCGATCCTCCTCAGCGGAGTGGCGATGGCCAGCCCGGCACAGGCAGCGAGCTCGACCACCAAGTGCCACACCACCACCAAGACGTTCGATCTGCCGTCCAAGCCTGACCTCACGATGCGCGCCACCCTCTGTGCGAAGTACACCGGCCAGTCGGGCGGCTACCGCTATTACAAGACGTGGCTCCACAGGGTCTCCTGGGACGGCTCGTGGTGGAACCCTGGTACCCGGTTCAACGAGCTGTACTTCGATACTCGCGCCGAGCACGGCCACGACCACCGGAGCAGTGGAGAGGTCAACAGCCTCCGCACGGAAGTCAACAACGAGGCCAGCGGCTCCAAGACCTTCTCGTCCGGCGCCAGCGGCTACGGCGTCACCTACGTGAAGACGAAGAAGACGAACTGGACAGCCGATGGAGTCGCGGTTTTCGACGCGCATGACGGAAAGGGCACCCGCACCTGGCAGCTGCACGGCACCAGCGCTGTCCGGTGACCACAGTGGAGTCGCTCAGCGCCTGGTGACCAACAAGGGCCAGCCACAACGCCAGCCCTTCGGCTTCGAATAGTCCTGCCGGCGGCAGCACCGCCTTTCCATCAACCCACCAACGAGCACCGGGGCGACATGCCTGTGGGGCCGCCTGAGCTGCCACTCGTCATGCTCTGCGGCCTCCACCCGACGCCCATTTCCACCCTCCCGAGGGGCGGCGCTCCCAGCCCTCCGGGTCCCGGTGCCGGCGGACCACGCCCCAGCGTCGACCGCCGGCACCGGCACCCGCCGTGAAAGGCGCACCGTGAACACGCAGACCCCCGCGGCCGTCCAGCTCACCCACCTGCTGCACCAGAACGCCGACCCGGCCCTTGGGGTGTTCCTTCCCGCTGGATACCCCACCCCGAGCAAGGGCGTCGACCTCCTCCACGCCTTTGTCCAGCAAGGCGCAGCCGTCCTCGAGGTCGGAGTGCCGACCGGGTCCGCTCCCTTGGACGGACCGGTCATCTCCGCGGCATACGAGCACGCGCTGCGGCACGGCGCCCGTATGGCTGACGTGATGGACACCGTCCGCCACGCCGCAGACAGCGGAGCGCCGGTGGTGGTCATGAGCTACTGGTCGCCGGTGGCCGAATACGGAGTCGAGCCCTTTGCCCAGGGCCTGGCCGAGGCAGGAGCCGCCGGGGCCATGATCCCGGATCTCCCCCTGGACCAGGCCGGCCCCTGGCTTGCCGCCGCGCGCACGGCAGGCATCCACACTCCGCAGTTCGCTCCGCGCGACGCAGACGAAAACCTCCTGACCCGCATCTCCGCGGCCGCTTCAGGATGGATCTACGCTCCCGCCGTCACTGCCGCCACGGGCTACCGCGGCGAACTGGACCTCGAAGCACTGAACCGCTTCACCACCCGCCTGCGAGCCGCGACCGCGCAACCCGTCGTCGCAGGTATCGGGATCTCGACACCGTTGCGTGCACGAGCGGTTGCTCCCTACGTGAGCGGCATCGTCATGGGCACACCCGCCGTCCGCCCGCTCCTGGAGACCCCCGGCGCCGCCGGCCGCACACGGTCCATCGGATGTGTGCGCGCGTTCGCCGAAGCTCTGCACGCCACGACGGCCGTCGCCCGTCCGCTGCGCGATCATGGGCACGCAGCTCACTCGCTCCCGCATCACTGAATCGAGGAACCCCGTTGCGCTTACGCCTTCTTCCCGCCGGCCTGCTGCTGGTCGCAGCAGTCACCGGCTGCTCCACAGGTGCGAGCGCGCCCAGCGGCCGGCTCGAACCCGGCGCAAGGGATGCCGCGGTCGGTGGCGCCGTGCACGCGCTGGAAACACTGCCCGTCAAAGACCGTTCCCCTAAGACTGGCTACGACCGCACCGCACAGTTCGGCTCCGCGTGGTCGGACACCAGCTCCGCCCCCGGCGCGCACAACGGCTGCGACAGTCGCAACGACATCCTGCGCCGAGACCTCAAGGCCATTGCTTACAAAGGAACTTCGGCCTGTGTGATCGCGTCAGGACGGCTCACGGACCCGTACACCGCCGCCGACATCGACTTCGTGCGGGGCCCGCGGTCGTCGCAGGTGCAGATCGATCACATCGTGGCACTGAGCGACAGCTGGCAGACTGGTGCTGCGCTGCTTCCCCAGGACCGACGTGAGGCCCTGGCCAACGACCCCTTGAATCTGCTTGCGGCCTCAGGGACGGCCAACCGGCAGAAGTCCGACGGCAATGCCAGCACCTGGCTGCCGGCGAACAAGGACTTCCGCTGCACCTACGTGGCCCGCCAGATCGCTGTCAAGAGGAAGTACCACCTCTGGGTCGACCCGGCCGAAAAGAAGGCGATGCAGCGCGTGCTGACCACTTGTCCGCGCCAGACCCTGCCCACCGACGTCTCCGACGGCGTCACCCTGAACCCCTAGAAGGCCCCATGACACCGAACCAGCCCATCCCCCGCCGCCGCCAGCCCCCGCGGACGCCGCCCCCGCGCCGCGCCCCACTGACGCCGAAGCCGACGTGGCAGAACCTCTTCCAAGCACCCCGCTACACCGACCCCGAGATCCAGCGCCAGGTCGACGAAGAAGCCACCGACGTGCCGCCACGCAGCTCCTTTCGCCGCTGACCGACCGCTGGCGCGCACCGTCCGCCTCCGGCACCAGGACCGCACCACGTGAGATGGGAGCCGCATGTCCACCACTGCCCTCGACCGCCGGCCGACCCACCTTCCCTCTGCGCCGCCCGCGACCCCCTCCATCACTGCCTCTGAGGAGCGCCGGCCCAACCGGAGTGTGCGCTGCGGACTGCGCGTCCTGCGCTGCCTGCACGACCTCGGCCCCCACGAGGACCACCAGGTATCCGAGATCGCCGCCGTAGCCGGCCTGCGCAGCCCGCACGTCTCCCGCCTCCTGGGCGCAGCCGTCGACGAACGCGTCGCCGAACGCGGGGCCCGGCACGGTTCCTACCGGCTCACCCGTGCCGGCCGAGCCCTGCTCGATGCCCGCCCTGCCGGCCCCGCCGACCCCCGGATCCGCCAAGCCCTGACTACCCTGCACACCGAAACCGGCCTCGCCGTCGCCTACCACCAGCCAGGATGGCGCCCCGGCACCGGCCTGCGCCTCGAACTCGTCGACGCGCTCTGCCCCCGTCCCGAGCTGCAGCACGCCATCGACCAGCAGCACGAGAACCTGCGCCACAGCGCCGCAGGCCGCGCCGCGATCGCCGGCCTGCCCGAGGCCGTAACGACCGGACCCGACGACCAGCGCCTGCAAATCCCCGCCCACATCCGCGAGAGCGTGTCCACCAGCCGCATCGCCGTCTCCCGCACACCCAGCACTCATGCCCTCGCCACCTGCGTCCGCCGGGCCACCACCGTGGTGGCAGTCCTGACCGCCCTCGGCCCCACCCCAGCCTTCGCCGACCCCCTCCGGGTCCACGAATACGCCGTCCTGCTGCGCCGCGCGGCACACCGGCTGGGCGGGCCCGCCGCGGCGCCGCCCGTGCCCCTCACGCCCAGAGCGGCTACTGCGGCCAGGAACCCCGTGAAGTCCCCGGGCTGCGGGCCGTTGGTGAGCTCATCCACGCACCGGGCCCGGGCAACTGATTCCTCCATGGAATCATTTCGAACCTAAAGCGTTGCCCCGGCAGACGGAGCCGCACACCAGCGGTCGCGCCAGCTCCTAGGTTCGACAGTGTTCGGAACACCACCGGCAGCAAGGAGGTGAAGGCCATGAGTCCGTCGCGTAAGAGTGTCCGGTCCCTGCGACCGCTGTAACGACACCCGAGCAACCGCCGGAATCCCGGCGATGCGCCCTTAACGAAGGCGGCCGACCCCAGGGGTTGGCCGCCTTCGTACGTCTCTCCACCGCGTGCCCTTACCGGCCTGAAGGGAGCCAGCGAGAGCACCCGCCGCTCACCCGACGGCCCTTTCCCGCTGGGCCATCGAGGCACTCCTGGGCCGGACGCTCCGCAACAGGTGCCGTCCACGTACCTGGGCGAGCGGGTGCGGCTGGCCTTCGCACCTTGCGGGCCTATTCGCCCCGGCGGGAACCACGCCCGTCACGGCCGGCCACGTTGCTGCCAGCGCAGCGTCGGCAGGCTCCGCTGACGCCAGGTACAACACACAGCTCAGATGTTGCCGCCCACCTGCCGCACCGTGCACGCGCAGAGCATCGACAACCGTTGAACCAGCGGCGGCCGACCCGCCCGTGCACGGTGCTCGGCAGGTCAGGCCCCGGGGCGAACAGGAAGCGCAGAGAAGCCGGGGCACCCCGGCTGGGGGTGTGCCTGGTGCATGAGGCGATACGGCTCCGGACACACGGCGCAGGTAGTGAACGCATGACCGCTTTTGTCCCCGCAGGCAGTGTCATCGCAGACGACGCACGGCTCTACGTGCAGCGCTACTCCGGGCACAACGACGACCATGTGCTCTCCCTCGCTCGCTGGTACCCACTCATCCATCGGTGCGAGGAGGTCGCCGATGTACTCGTCGAAGTCCAGATCGATGGTCACGCTCCCGTCAGCGTGGTGTGCACTTGCCAGAAAGGGCCAGCGAGGGCCCTCTTCCCACTCGCCGGGCAGGGCGCGGAAGACCACCCGTGCCACCGGAGACGCGCTGTCGAGCCACTCTTCCTGAGCGAGTTGGGGCAGTGCAGCCACGACCGTCTCCTCGAACCGCCGCTGTGTGCGCTCCCGCCGCACGGCGTACAGAGCCGTTTCGATGCGGTCCAAAACGGTGTCGTCGCGAGCGTCGAGGAAGGCGTACGGGCTCTGCGGATCGAACGTCCGGGAGGGAGCATCATCGGCAGCGTCGGGCGGTGAGGGCATGTAGGCGGCGGAAAGGCCGACGAGGAGAGTGTCCCCGAAGCGGGAGGCCCGGAACTCGGAGAGGGCGTCGAGTTCGTCGCCGACAGCTTCGGCGAGGTCATCGGTCGGCTCCTTTGCGGAGCCATATATGAGCAGGGCGCCATCGCCGGCCCAGGCCAGGCTCTCAAGGTGGGGGTGCTCCTCAGTGATGCGGAAGTCCACTGCGTCCGGCAACCTGTCGGCGGTGGCGAAGTGGCGGACAAGGGCGGTGCGCAGGTCCTCGAGCAGGCTCGGCGGAATCATGAACTGGTCAGACGGGTCGGTCATGCGGAAGTGCTCCTTCGGGGCGGAGGGGAGGGGCAGTGCGGAACCAAGGGGGTACGCCTGGCGGATCGCTCAGCGGGGCAGGGCGATGGTCAGCACGTCGTTGTGTTGTGGGGCCTCGTCGTCGCTGATCTCGGTGAGGATCTCGGCGACGATGCTGGTGTGGAAGTCGCAGTAGGGATCGGTGCGGCCGCCGAAGTGGAGGGAGCCCCAGTCGCTCCACTCATGTGACTCGTACTGGTCGGTGTACTCGAAGCTCACGGCGTCGGGCAGGGGCCGGCCGCGCTCGGTGAACCACTCGACTAGCGCTTCACGCAGATCGGCAAGGAGGTGACCGGATATCGGTCCGTAGGTGATGGGCCAGCTGTCGCCGATGGGCCGGCCCTTGCGGTCGCAGCCGCAGGATGTGCAGCGCGGTGCGCTGCGTGGTTGGTCGCGCCGGCAGTCGGCGTTGAGGCATGGCCATAGCACGCCGGCCTTATAGGCGACGTTGCGGATGACCGCTTCCTGTTCATCGGTGGCGCAGTCGACGAGTTCGTGGAGTTCGAGCGTTGGCAATGGGGCTCCTGTCGGTCCGGGGACGGGCGGGGCGGGCGCGCCCGGGCCGGGGGGGGCCCCGCGCCGGGGCGGGGGGGGGACCCCCGGGGGGGTTGGGGGTTGACGGGGTGGTGCGGGTGTGGCCCCTGGCCGGGCCCCCGCGAACCCC